>JASHNT010000124.1 GCA_030041495.1 Bryobacteraceae bacterium
GTCGAAAGAGCTTTACACCCCGAAGGGCTTCATCGCTCACGCGGCGTCGCTGCATCAGAGTTTCCTCCATTGTGCAAGATTCCCCACTGCTGCCTCCCGTAGGAGTCTGGCCCGTGTTTCAGTGCCAGTGTGGCCGTGTGCCCTCTCAGGCCGGCTACCGATCTTCGCCATGGTGGGCCATTACCCCGCCATCAAGCATAATCGGCCGCGGACTCCTCTCTCGGCGCATTGCTGCTTTCCCTTCGCAGGCTTATGCGGTATTGTCCCCAGTTTCCCGGGGGTATTCCCCACCAAGAGGTAGATGATCCACGTGTTACTCACCCGTACGCCACTGTACTTGGGATTGCTCCCTTTCTCGTGCGACTTGCATGTGTTAAGCGCGCCGCCAGCGTTGATTCTGAGCCGGGATCAAACTCTCGTTTGAACCGTTTGGAAGACCAGATTACTCCGGCCTTACCGATGTGTTAGATCGCTTCAGTCTTTGCCATCGATTGACTCGACGGCGACTCAAATTGCTGACGAAATTTGCTTGGGACAAGCTTTCGCCTATCCCGCGCATGATCTATTTCGCGTCCAACCAGATTGTCAAAGAACTGCGCAGACAAACAAATGATCTTGCGAAGATTCGCTCGCTGCCGGCCTCGAAAGCCGTTTAGGGCGCGTTCGACTTACAAACATCAGAAGCGCGTCCATCACCTGACTGAAGAGCTTAGCTTGCACCCTTTTCGGATGCGCACCGGCGACTTACATCAGGAAAACTTGCGGGGGATCTGAATTCCTTCAGAAGGCGGCCAAACTGCCTGCCCTACCCTTACCAACTAAAACCTTGAGTCGCGCGCAACGCTGAACACTGCGCTGCCTCAGTACGAACCGGCATACTTTCACCCTGTCTCGTACTGCCTTTGATCAATGTACCAAAGCTCGGCAGGTTGTGCAAGGGTCAGGCGAAGATTTTTGTGGATATCTTATAACATGCCTGCTTATCAATAGCTTGAACGCTGGGTTACGAGTTTGCCAGGGCCGATGTGGAGCGTTACTTGATGTGGGCGTTATCCTTCTCGTTCTCGCAGAACATCTCCAGAACATCGTAGTCCGGGACAAACGTATGTGGGATCCGGACCGTAAATGGCTGGGTGTAGAACTTAGGATCGTCGAAGGTGATCTCCATGTCCAGGTGTCCGAAATCGCGCCGATGGAAACGCTCGGTCACGTGCATCTGTTCGCTGCGCGGATGACCCATGGCATCGATCGGAGTCTTCTCGTTGAAGCCCCGGCTGTCGACAACGAAGGTATCGCCTTCCCATCGGCCAATCGAGTAGCCCATGAAGGCTGGAAGCTCGAACTCGGCGGGAAATTTCCGTCCATCAGTGAAGATCTCCCGGTGCAGGTCGCCGACCTCATAAAGAATCATCGTCTCCTTGGGCGCCTGGATAATCTTGAGGGCCTCGGAGAGCATTCCAGCCACGGGCCATCCGTAATTCTCGCCGTGACAATTGTCGGGGATTCCGGCGGCGCGTCTTTTGGCCATGGCGGCCGACCCTTCGGGCCGCATGAGCGGCATCTGCGAAGGCGGCGGCTGCCCCGGCTCTAACCCGCGGAACACTTCGGCATCGAAGTCAATGAGCATGTCGAGCGCGTACTTATTCTGGAGTTCGATATTCATCCCCGGAGGCAGGTTGTCCAATTCGTCTCCGAAGACCGGCGCGAACAGCCGCTTGAGCTCGGCCGTGGGAGTGGGTTCGTGCATCCACACACCGGTGAGATCGGGCTTACCTGAGGCGCGCGGGGCGGGGGCCGAGAGATTCACTTTCCCGTCTTTCAATCGCGGAACGTCCGGATGCGGATAGTTCACCCACTGCGCACCCACGCCCGCACAAAACAGAAGCGCTGGAACGACCAGCCGCCAGGACGACATTGCAAACCACTCCTTCCGATCCCAAGCCTTGAGAGTATCCTACAATAGCTTTCGCTTCCGGCGGAGGCGGCATAGGCACAGCCGGACCGCGCCGGGGCGGAAACGACGCCGATGGATCATCCGCAAACTTCCCGGATCGTCCGCGGCGCTCGCTCAAAGGCCGAAGAGGCGTTCGGCGTTGCCGTGGGCGATGCGCTCGCGATCAGCGGGGCTCACGGGCAGCTTGTCCAAGAAGGCGCGGGCCTGCTCCATCGAGGCGTAGGGGTGGTCGGCTGAGAACATGATGCGATCAACGCCGACCTGGAGGAGCAGATCGAGGAAGGCGGAGGTGAAATTGAAGCCGCTGAAGGTGTAATGGACGTTCTCGCGCAAGTAGGCGCTGATGGGGCGGCGCAGCCTGGTCATGGCCATTGGCATGATGTCCAGCCTTTGCAACATGGAGGGAAGGCCCTCGCCCAAGTGGCCGATCACGAGCTGCAGCGTTGGAAACTGATCAAAGACGCCGCCGAGGATCATGCGAATCACGTGAACGGCGGTCTCGATGTGCCATCCCCATCCCGCGCCCGCCAGCATGTCCGAAACTGCGGGCGAGAATCCTCCGTAGGACGCGTCGATCACCGGTTGCGGCGGCTGCGTGGGGTGAAGGTAGATGGGGACATGCAGCGCTTCGGCGCGCTCCAAAATCGGCCAGAAGAATCCATCGTCCAGGTAACGTCCCCGGATGTGGCCGTTGATCATTGCGCCCTTGAATCCGTATTCGCGGATGGTGCGTTCCAGTTCGGCGGCGGCGGCATCGGGGATGGCGGTAGGCAAGGCGGCGAATCCGGAGAAGCGGCCAGGGTGCTTCCGGACGGCGGCGGCAAGAAAGTCGTTGGCCTCGCGGGCAATCGCCACGGCTTCGGATGGCTCGAGCTGTTCGGTGCCGGGAGAGGTGAGCGACAGGACTTGCACGTCGATCCCCGCCGCATCCATCAACGCGATTCTTCCCTCGCCCACGTCGCACAATTTGCCGAGCACGCCGGCAACGGGACTCCCGGGCGTGCGGGCGTGCTCTTCTAGCTGGCGTCCGGGACCTTGCATGAAGGCTGGACTGGCGTAGTGTTCTTCGAGCGTGATGGTTCGCATGATGCTGCTTAAGTGTAACGCAGCGCTCCATGGAAGGACGTCCTTAACGACTTTTCGGCACGATAAACGTTAGACTGTGGACTGCAATGGTTTTCACGAAGCGTCTTAGGGAAGGAGTGCGGCGGGGATTTATCACATGCAGTGTGCGTATCTGGAAGCGGCCGCAGGTCAAGGTTGGAGGACATTACCGGATGGATGAAGGGGAAATCGTGATCGATTCCATCGAGTCCATCACGCTTAATGACGTCACGCATGACCTGGCGGTTGAATCAGGCTTCCAAAGCCGGGCGGATTTGCTGAAGGTGGCCAAGCATGGGTCTGGCGAGAATATTTATTTGATCCGTTTTCACTACAGAACGGCGGGCGTTTAGGGCGCAAGCCGGACAGGATCGGCCAGGGTTCGGGCAGTGGGCTGCGACGGGGCGTGGCCTCCGTGCAAGTGACAGGTCTCGCGTGGCTCGGTCCCTTCCAGAAACACCTCGGTCCGGACGTTCGGGCAATTGGGAGTGGCGAGTTCGCCGGTATCGGCGTCGATCTCGGCGGTGACAATGCCGGACGGCGGCGCGAATTCGTGGACAGCGGAGTATTCGGGATGCTGATGCGCACGCTTCATGAACTCCGTCCAGATGGGCAGCGCACTACGAGCTCCGTCGAGCTTGATATCGCGATTATCGTCAAAACCAACCCAAACCACGCAGATCAGTTTTGAGGTGAATCCGGCGAACCAGGCATCGTGAGAGCTGCCGGTCTTGCCCGCGGCCGGCAGATAGAACCCGCGACCTCTGACGCCTGCTCCGGTTCCGGAACGCAGCACTTCTTCCATCATGTTTTCGACGAGGTAAGCGATGCGAGCGTCGACGACGGGTTTGCGTTCCAGATGAGATTCGAAAACGGGCGCCGATTTCTGATTCAGAATCGCACGGATGAGGCGGGGCTTCAGCCGAACGCCGTAATTCACTAAGACGGTGTATGCGCCGGCCAGATCGAGCGGCGTGACTTCATAGGAGCCGAGAGCGATGGACGGCGTGGGAGCGATGTTCGCGCCGAGTCCAGCCAAGCGAGCTATGCGCGCGACCCGGTCATAGCCCACCATCTCCGCCACCTTTACCGCGGGGACGTTGAGGGAATGAGCGAGCGCGAATCGCAAGGTCACAGGTCCTGCGAAGCCGCCTTCGTAGTCTCCCGGATCGTAATCTTGTCCGTGAAAAGAGAACGTAGTAGGCTCATCATCGACGATGCTGGCCGGCGTCAACTGCGGACCGTCGCCGCCGAGCGAGCTACTCAGGGCCGCCGCGTAGACAAACGGCTTAAAGGACGACCCCGGCTGCCGTTTGGCTGTGGCGTGATTGAATTGGCTGGCCGCGTAGCTTCGCCCGCCGACAAGGGCTCTCACCTCGCCGGTTTGCGCATCGAGAGCCACCAGAGCGGCTTGAACCGCGGGCATTTGGCGCGAACCGTACTTCTTGGAGCGCTGCTTCCAGACGCGGTCGGTTTCCTGAATCCCGATGCGCACCGCTTCAACCGCGTCGCGCTGGAGGCCGGGGTCCAGAGTGGTGTAGACGCGGAACGGCTGGTTGCGAAAATCGCGGTTGCGAAACTGGCTTTCGAGCTGGTCATTCACCAAATCGGCGAAGTAAGGGGCATCGCTCGATTCGCCGTCTTCTTTTTGAGTCACATTGAGTGGCGATATTGCCGCTTGCTCATAATCGCGCTGTGAAATATAACGATTCCGGAGCATGGCTTTGAGGATCGCGTTGCGGCGGGCCTTGGCACGCTCGGGATAACGGAAAGGATTCCGGGTGTAGGGAGCCTCGATCATGCCGGCGAGAAGCGCCGCATCCACCAGGCTGACGCGGCGAAGATCTTTACCGAGATACACGCGGCTGGCCTCGCCGAAGCCGTGAATGCCGAAGCTGCCGACGTTGCCGAGATAGATTGTGTTGGCGTAATCCTCGAAGATCTCCTGTTTGCTCAGGGTATGTTCCAGGTGGATGGTGATGAGAGTTTCCGGAATCTTGCGCCGCCAACCTCGTTCCGTACCGAGCCAAAGGGAGCGCGCCAGTTGTTGGGTGATGGTGGAAGCGCCTTGCGATTCCCGCCTGCGCCTGGCGTCCACCAAGGCCGCGCGCGCAATGCCGGCGGGATCGAATCCCCAGTGGTGAAAGAAGCGCTTGTCCTCGGCGGCCATGACCGCCTGCACCATCACCTTAGGAATCTCGCGAAAGGGAACGATGAGTTGTTTGTCGCGGCTCTTATCGATGAGATTGGTGAGGACCTGCGGCTCCAGTTGTAGTTCGGAAAGGCGGGCGTGGCTGCTCAAAGAGGTGATGCCGGCGATGCGCCCCTGCTGAATTTCGATGGTGGCGCTCTGCGTCATGTAGGCGCGCGGACCGGGGTGAATTTCGATACCCTGTGGCTGCTGGCGATACCAGCCGGCGTCGTTGTTCGTCGAATCGGGGGCCGTGGATTCGGAATAACCGCAACGCCGCAGGTAAAACGCGAGCTCGGCCAGGTCAGCCTGCTCGCCCTGAAACACCACGCGCGGAGCCGCATAGAGCAGTGAAGCGCTCTCCTGCAGGCCACCACGCAGCCTTTGATCCACCAGCTTTGCGTAATGCAGGTAGAAAGATGCGACGGTGATGGCGCTAGCGGCGAGAATCGCGGCCACTGCAGCAGCCAAACGCGGCCGGCGCGCGCACTTCGAAACTACAGCAGCAGCGAGGCTGCCGGCAAGACGATTCAAGAGTTCCACATAGCGGCGCACTGAGGTGAGGCGAGCAACTCGCAGTCCAAGCCGGCGGGCCGCGATTAATGCAGATGCGCTCGAGATCCGCGGGTGTTAGCGCCCATGCAAGAGACGCGGAACCTGGTAAGAACTACCTGTGGCCCGCGCGATGCCGAGGCGGTTTTTCGTTGGCTTGCAGCAGCAGAAAATTCTTGAAACGTTGGCGGTGATCCAGGCCTCGTATTTTCCTTGGGCGGAGTGATGTCACCTACTGTTTTGGGGCCGCCATTACTAGCGTTTGCGTTCGTCATTTCGGCGGTGTTGTACTTCATGCGCTCGCGCAGACGGTGCCCGTATCGCAATCCGCTGTGCCGCCGCGACAGGCCGTGTCTGCTTTGCTACCGGGACTTGTACAAGAACAAAGTGGTGGAGTGGAAGCCGGACGAATGAGAAAACGGCGTCCGGACGGTCGCCGGAGCCGGCTTGGCTTCCGGCAGGAAAACTTCTTTAGTGCCCAATGCGGTAAATGGGGAGATCCTCCGCGCCGCCCCCGTAGGCGTTGCTCTGAGAAGGAGGAACAACGATCACCGGTCCGGCGATCCTCGCCGATGGATCAATCACGTAGGCGCTGTTGCCGCGGACATGCAAGCTCCCGCTCACAGTGCTGCTGCCGGCGACCGACAGGTGGCCGCTGTTCATTTGCACATCGCCGCCGACGGTGCTGCCGTCAAGCACAAGACTGCCACCGTCGATCACGACGTTGCCGCTGATAATGCCATTGTGGAAGACGTAGGTCTGCCCGTCTTTAACGGTCAGATTGCCGGTGACGTCCACGGTTATCGGGACGCTCATGGTTGCTTTCGAATACGCCTTAGCGTCGGCGGGCGTGAAGGTGACGGACAGCGTTTGCGTCCCTGGACTCAGGACCGTTCCCGCGGGCGGCTTGTAGACGAACGTCCCCGGCACGCTTGCGGTCGCGTTCAATTGCGTCCGGCTAAGCTCGGTTCCGGAGGCGATATTGGCCGGCGGAGACCAGGTTAGGTTTGGGGCGATCTTTACACCGGCCGTGGGGGCGGCAAAGGCCGTGAGGGTCAAGACGGCCGCTAAAGAAATCGCGATCCGTATGAACTTGCAATTCGTCTGAGGGCGGGACATAACAAAATCCTCCCGTACATATGTTACCTCTCCGGAACTCCCTTTGGAATCGTCCCGGAATTGGGTTCACCTTAGACCGGATTTCTGCACAACTGAATGATCGTCTCCGGCTTGACGGCATCGCTGCGGGCGCAACATTCCGCAAACAGGAAGCCGAGCAGTTCCTCCAGGGCACCCGCATTAGCCGTGTACCACAAGAATTTCTTGTCGCGCCTGACGGTCACCAGGTCTTCGTGCTTGAGCTTTTCCAAGTGGTGGGAAAGCGTGGAGGGAGCGATGTTCAATTGAGCTTGGATATCGCCCACGACGAGGCCTTCCGGGTGCGAGGTGAGCAGAAGCTGCATGATGCGCAGGCGGGGCTCGGTTCCCATTGCCGACAACATATCCGCAAACCGGGCGATGCGCTGGAGGTCATGCTGTATCTTGCGGGGAAGTTTGACCGGCCGGCGGGGTGCGCACTTCCCTGCCTTCACATCGGCGTCCGAGCAGAGCTGAAGGGAGTTTCTCTTCACTCCACGATTCTACAACAAAATCTTGACACAATTCTACATTTTTACTATCATCGAATCGTTATGCGGACCAGAGCTTCTCGTTCGCTCGATCTGGGCTAATTCCAGGGCGAACCGCCCCCGGGGGAACAACGAAGGACAGATGACTCGTATCGGGATCAACGGATTTGGCCGGATGGGCCGGCTTGCTTTCCGCGTGGCGTGGGACTGCGCCGACGTGGAGGTGGTGCATATCAACGAAATCAAGGGCGGGCCGGCGGCAGCCGCGCATCTGCTGGAATTCGACAGCGTTCATGGGCGTTGGCCGAAGGCGATCAAAGGCGGGGCCGGCAGAATCACGGTGGAGGGGCGTTCCATCGCGTTCAGCGCTGAATCGAAGCCGAACGAAGTTGCCTGGGACGCGAGCGAGGTCGATATTGTGCTGGAGTGCTCCGGAAAACTGCTGACGCCGGAGGCTCTACAGCCGTTCTTCGAGCGGGGCGTGCGCAAGGCGATCGTCGCGGCGCCGGTGAAACATCAGGGTGCATTGAACCTAGTGATGGGGGTGAACGACGGGCTGTATTCACCGGCAGAGCATCACATCGTCACGGCAGCTTCGTGCACCACCAACTGTCTGGCTCCGGTGGTGAAGGTGATCCACGAAGGAATCGGCATCCGTCACGGAGCGGTCACCACGGTACACGACGTGACCAACACGCAGGTGATTGTGGATCTGCCGCATAAAGATTTGCGCCGCGCGCGGTCCGCGCTGATGTCATTGATCCCGACGACGACCGGCTCTGCGACCGCGATTGGATTGATTTATCCGGAGCTGCAAGGCAAGCTGAACGGAGTCGCCATTCGAGTACCGCTGCTGAATGCTTCGCTGACGGATTGCGTGTTCGAAGTGGAGAGGCCCACCAGCGTTGGCGAAGTGAATGGGCTCTTTAAACAGGCCGCCGAGACGACGCTGCGCGGGATTCTGGCGTATGAAGAGCGTCCGCTGGTCTCGGTTGACTTTTTGAACGACCCTCATTCGGCGATTATCGATGCGCCATCCACAATGGTGATCGACGGGACGCAGGTGAAGGTTCTCGCCTGGTACGACAACGAATGGGGTTATGTGAACCGGATGATCGAGCTGGCGCGAAAAGTGGCAGCAACTTTGCCGCAGCGCGCGACGGCCGGCTGAGATCCCGATGAACAACCTTGGCAGCTACGCATTGGTAACGAGAGCCTATTGGGGCTTCACGATCACCGACGGCGCTCTGCGAATGCTGGTGGTGCTGCACTTTTACAAGCTCGGCTACGACAGCGTCTCGATTGCCTTCCTGTTCCTGTTTTACGAATTCTTCGGGATCGTGACGAATCTGTTCGGCGGATGGATCGCGGCGCGATCGGGCGTGAAGGTGACTTTGTACGGCGGGCTGGGTTTGCAGATTTTCGCGCTGCTGATGCTTGCGATGCTCAACTCGCATTGGCCGGAAATGCTCTCGGTGGCTTACGTGATGGCGGCGCAGGCTTTGTCCGGCATCGCGAAGGACCTGACCAAGATGAGCTCCAAGAGCGCGATCAAAGTGATTGTGCCGGGCGGAGGTGACGGGGCCGACGCTGAGCCGGCTTTGTTCAAATGGGTCGCGCGCCTGACCGGCTCGAAGAACGCTCTGAAAGGCGTGGGGTTTTTCGCCGGCGGGGCGTTGCTGGCGGCGTTCGGGTTCGTGGGCGCGCTGGTAGGAATGGCCGGAGCGCTGGTGGTCGTGCTGCTGGCTACGGCAGCTTCCCTCTCAGGCGACCTGGGGCGTTCCAAGAAAAAAGTCAAATTCAAGTCGATTCTCTCGAAACGCTCCGAGATTAATTGGCTTTCTGCAGCCCGTTTGTTCCTATTTGCATCCCGCGATATATGGTTTGTGGTTGGACTGCCGGTGTTCCTGAGTCAACTGGGATGGTCCTTTTATTCGGTGGGAGCGTTTCTGGCGCTGTGGGTGATCGGCTACGGCTTCATCCAGGCCGCGGTGCCGGAGATCCTGCGCAGCTTCGGCGGGGGTGGGATGGTTGACGGGGCGGCGGCACGCATGTGGGCGTTCATCCTACTCGTGGTGCCGATCGGCCTGGTGGCGGCTTTGCGGCTTGGTTTGAAACCGGGGCTGACGCTGATCGTAGGTCTCGCTATTTTCGCGGTGGTTTTCGCCGTCAATTCGGCCGTGCATTCGTATCTTGTGCTGGCGTACACAGACGAGGACAGCGTAGCGCTGAATGTCGGTTTCTACTACATGGCGAATGCGTGTGGACGCTTGCTGGGCACGCTGCTCTCCGGGGTGGTCTTCGAATTTGCCGGTTTTCAAGGCTGCCTGTGGGGGTCCGCGGCATTGGTGCTCGCGGCAGCGGTATTGTCGCTGAGCTTACCGCGCAGGCATGCGGTACCGATTATGGCGGCCGATGCAGGGGCCGAATGAGCGGTGAATGCCGGATAAGAAGAGGGTTTTGATTCTCTGCTCCGGAAATTCGGCGAGGAACCAAATGGCCGAGGGCATGCTGGGTTACAACGCCGGAAGCCGCTTTGAAGTATTCAGCGCCGGCGCCAGCCCGAGAGGATTAGCTCCGAGGCTGTGACAGCGATGAAGGAACGGCTGCTGGGCGAAAACTTTGGGGCTGAATACGAGGCTTACCGGGCGCGGATCCGGCGCCTGGGATTCGGTAGTCCCAAAAAAGCAAAAGGCCCACCCTCCGAGGAGGATGGGCCTTCAAGTATCTAACCTAAATCAGAACGAGAACCGGGCGATCAGGGTGCCGGTTCGCGGAGTGAGGAATACCGCCGGCGGGGCTGCCGCTGGAGCATTGCCAGGGGCCGCGTAAGCAGAGATGGTTCCGAATCCGCTGCTGATGATACCGTTGGGCAGATAGGAAATCGGAAGCTGCGGGTTGGTGGTGCTCGGAGCCGGCATCAGCGTACGGTTGAAGATGTTCACGAATTCGGCGCGGATGTAGAGGTTCATGCGTTCTTTGATGCGGAAGTTGCGTCCGAAATTCGCGTCTTCGATGGGGGTGCGCGGCGCGCGGAAGCCGGGATACAGCGTTCCAGGGGCCGTGCAAGTGGTGTTGGTGGGGCACTGTTTCCACGCGCTCGGATTGAGCAGTTGGGTGTAATACGGATTGTAGGTGGAAAGATTGTTCGGATTCACGCCCTGGTTGTAGAACGAGGCGCCCGTATACACGTCCTCACTGGTCAGGAAGTTGGACGTGGTGCTGCTCGGCGGAGTCAGCAAGGTGCCGGTCTGATAGTCTGCATATCCGCCCACCTGCCAATCCTTGGTGATCAGATTCACCCACTTGCTGAAGTAATGGGTGGACGGCGTGGTGTAGATGAAGTTGAAGTTGAGGACCTGGAAGGGTATGTTTTGCACATCCCACAAAGAACTGGTGGGGTTCCAGAAGTCCTGCGGAATCGCACGAGTGAAGCCTTTTTGGAAGGTGTAGGTGCCACCAGCCTGAAGGCCATGCGAGAAGCGCTTGGTCAGCTTCACCTGGAGGGAATTATACATCGAGTCGCTGGTCGGTGAATCCGAGACTCCCAGGCCCGGGTACTGCGGGAAGGCCTGGAGCGCCTGAGCTAGAGTCATATTGCCAGGAGCGGTGGCATACGGGTACGGCACGTGTCCGAAATATTGGGTCACGAACGGGCTGGTGATGGTCTGGCCGAGCAAAGCGCGAGCGCAGTCGTTACCGGCCTGGCAACCCAGTGCGGGAATCGACAAGTTGTAACCGGAGGGTCCGGTTCCGGGGTACGGATACAGCCCGACAGAAGCGTACATGGCCGGAGAGACTTGGTCGAGCAGACCATAGGTGCTGGTCGGGAACGAGATGAGCCAAGCAGCTCGATTTCCAACGAATGAAGCTTCGAGAACCGTGTTGCGAGTGATTTCGCGCTGAATGCCGAGGCTGAACTGGTCGATGCGAGGCGGCCGGTTGATGTTCTTGTCGGGAGCGAGCGGGGCGCCAGTCAGAGTGCCCTCTTCAGGATAGACGTTCTGCTCGACCGGCCAGGTGGGCAGCACGATGAAACCTGGTGACTGGGTGTTCACGACTTGGCTGGTAACCCCAAATGCGCCGGTAGGAACGCCGGTCGGCGAGTTGGTGCCCGGCGTGCTGATCACACCTCCGGCGTCGTAGCCGGAGAACTGGTACACGTAGCCCCATCCGGCGCGCAGCACGGTTTTGGGATCGATCTGATAGGCGACGCCAATGCGTGGGCCGAACGCGAACGGATATGCGTTCTGGTAGAAGTTGCAGTTGCAGTTGTTGGCGTAGACAGTCGAGCCGGGATGGCCGCCGGCAAGCGCGTTCGGCACGTCGGGCGCGAACTGGCCCCACCGTCCGTACTGTTCTTTGAACGGCGTGTCGTAATCGTATCGAAGGCCGTAGTCGACCGTAAGCTTGCGGGTGACCTTCCAGGAGTCCTGCGCATAGAAACCCCACACCTGCTGTCCCGCTCGGGTATCTGTTTGCGCGGTCTGACTCGTACTGCTGTAGTCACCCAGCATCCAACTGGCATAGCCGAACCCGGTGCTCAGGCCGTTAAAGCTGACGCTGGGCGCGAAGGGCTCCGAAGTCGGTCCGGTTCCGGTCGTCAAGGTGACGCCAGAGAAAGGAATGGCGATATCCTGCTCAAGGTACAGCTCCGAGCCGAACTTAAATGTGTGCGCGCCGTGGACCCAGGTCATGTTGCCGATGAAGCTGGGCTTTTCCTCGTAGGAAATCGACTGGATCTGGTCGGCGGTGCCGATGCTTTGCATTCCACCCGTCGAGTTGGTACATCCGGGTGCGAAGAACGAGCCCACGCACATGCCGGTGATGGTCGGGAACTGGCGATCATGCTGGAAATCCGAGAGCCCGAACTGCGAGGGATCGAAGTCCAGGAACGCGGCGTGGTCGCTGAAACTGGTGTGCAGATATCCGGCGCCCAAGTGCAGCAGGAGGGTCGGCGTGATGGTGCGGTCATAATTCAGGCGTTCCGTGTAGGTTGGAATGAACGTGCCGCGGTATTGGCCGAGCTCGAGCGGCAGGCCGTCGACGTTACCGTACGGTTCAGCGACCTGGGATTGCGTATTGTTCTCCGAATAGTAGAAGGAGAGCTTGTCCTTGGCATCGATGTTGTGATCGATCTTCATCGATGGAATCGCCGAGTAGCGATGGCCGCCGATGGTCGGATTGTAATTGTCGGTGTAGTTGTTGTTGGTGGCTTTGGGGAAGATGGACAGGCTGACAATCGCTTCGTAGACCGGATCCACGCGGGTCAGCGGAACCTCATTATTCTGGAAGGGACTCGCGTACTGCAGCCCGTTGGCGAGAGTACCGCGGGAAAGTGGATCGTAGATTTCATTCGCGTACATCGGATTTCCGCGGGCGTCCAATTGCTCAGTGGGGAAACCGAGCGGCCCGGTTGGAACTCCTAGCGCGGCGCAGGCGCTGCAATTCCCGTTCGGCGAGATGGCGGAGAAGTTTCCCTGGAGATAAGCGGCTGTCGGAACCGTATCGGTGAAGTTGGTGTAGGTGACGTTTTCCAGGTACTGCTCATAGCTCCAGAAGAAAAAGGTCTTGTTGTGGCCGTTGTAGATTTTGGGGATGTACACCGGGCCGCCCAGGGTTCCGCCGAAGTCATTGCGGCGATTGCGCGGGCGAACCTTGCCAACGCCGTCTGCGTTGACGCTGAACGGGTCGCCTGCGTTCAAATCTTCATTGACGAAATTGTCGTAAAGACTGCCATGGAACTGGTTGGTGCCGGACTTCATGGTCATGTTGATCACGACAGAGCCCGCCTGGCCGAATTCAGGAGCGTAGTTGCTGGTCTGGTATGCGATTTCCTGGATGGAATCCACGCCGGGCTGGGCGATCTGGGTGTAATCGTAGTTTCCGATCAGGCGGGAGCTTGCGTCCTGGCCTTCGATACGCATCGTCTCAGTGGTCACAAAAGCCTGGCCAAGACCGTTGATGGTGATCGGTTGCCCGACGGTGTAGCTTCCCACTCCGGGAAGAGTCAAGATCGTGTTATACGGGTTGCGGTAACCGGAGGTTCCGGCGTTGGCAGTGCCGACGCCCAGCAGCGGGAGTTGATCCATGGTGTCGATGGTGACGTTCGACGCCAACTCACCACTCTCGGTCTTTAACAGAGAAGCTTCCGCCGTGACCGTAACGGACTCCGTTGAGGCACCCACCTGCAAACTAATGTTCTCTCTGAGGGTTCCTGTTGCCTCCACCACCAGGCCGGTGTGGGTGTAGGCTTTGAAGCCCATCACCGTGGATGTGACCGTGTAGGTGCCGACCGGGAGATCCGAGATCGTGTACACGCCAGCGGCAGTGGATGCACCGGTGTATACGACCCCGGTATTCGCATTTTTCGCTTGTACTGTGGCCCCAGCGATGACCGCGCCTGCCGGATCAGTAACGAGTCCTGTAATGGTTCCGTTACCGACTTGGCCTAGCAGCATCGAGGCGGCCAGGGACATTGAGATTGCAAACGTAGCAAGTCTAAATCTCATGAGCATTCCTCATAATCTAGAAATTTGACCAACACTAAACTGAAAGCAACGAGTTTGGAACAGTATATCCCCCGGCGGGCAAAAAGTCGATAGCAAACTTAATTGGGGAGATCAGCAATCTGGATATATGCCGTAAGGCATATAGGCACTTGTAGGATTAGTCCTACCCTGGATGCCGCGTGGGTCTGGTGTTAGACGGCTGCGAACACGTGAGACGGCGCAGCGGCGCGATTGTCACGGGTTGGATGGCTTGGTGGGGCCAGCGAAGGCCACCCAGGCGGCGATGGCCAGAACGAGCGCGAAGTAGAGAACCGATCCCAGGCCAGGCGCGGCGAGGCGCTCGGAGCCATTAGAAAGACGGGCGAGCCAAAACATCCCTCCAATCAACACGATCTCGGCTGCGAGCATCCAGCGCGGGAAGGCAACCGAGTGGGCGAAGCTGCGGCGGCGCGGCCGAAACAAGCGCCCCCTGGTCTTGGACCTTGACATGGCACTGCGCGCTGAGACGTCAACGTTCTTGGGGCTGGCGCGCCTGCTTCACCAGTTCCATGAAGCGGCGGGTGAGTTCGTGGAACCAGTGGGGCTGGCGGCGGCGGATGGCTTCGGGCGAAACGAGGTCGCGGCCGATGCCCACGGCGGAGCAGCCGGCCTGGATGTAGTCGGTGACGGTTTGCTCAGTCACGCCGCCGGAGCCGATGAGGCGGATATCGGGGAACGGTCCACGCAGGGCTCGAATGTAAGACGCGCCGCCGAGGGCCGAGCAAGGGAAGACCTTGACGAAGTCGCAGCCGGCGTGCCAGGCGGTGATGACCTCGGTAGGCGTCATAACGCCGGGCAAGACAACAACGCCTCGCTTCCGGGCGAATTCGACGATCTCGAGGTTGAGCGAAGGGCTGGTAAGGAAGCGCGCGCCGGCATCGAGACAGCGGCGCGCGGCGTCCAGGTCGAGAACGGTGCCGGCTCCGATGACCAGATCGGAGTGCTGAGAAGCGAGCCTCTGAAGGGTCGGCACCGCTCCGGGGGTGGTCATGGTGAGCTCGGCGATGGGAAGGCCACTAGCGGCGATGGCCTCGATCGCGAATACGGCGTCCTGGGCAGAAGCGACGCGAATCGCGGGAATGATTCCGAGCTGTTCGATCCGTTGGCGGACCGTATCTTGGTTCATAATCCTTTTGGTGTGTTGCCCGGCGCAGGAGGCGAGATGAGCGAGGGCGGAGCCGAGGGAACCTGCGTTTTGAGAATGACCACGTCTCCGTAGCCGACCTTGAGATCGAGCTTGTGCGCACCATGGGCGGATTCCCCGCTCACCCAGCGGTGACCGGAGAGCCAGCGGCGGCGCTTTTCCTCGCCCGGATAATCGCAATTGACATTGCCGAAATCGGTCTCGGCGTCGATCGAATATTTGGCGTCTTGCGGCAAATGCAGCAGGATTTCTCCCTGGAGCAGATTGACGGAGATGTCGTTGATCAAATCATCGACGTGGATTTCGCCGACGTCGTGACCCGCGACAACGAGCTTGGCGTCGCGGGGAACATGGATGCGGTATTCGAGGTCGAATTTGACGCCGGGACCCCAGGGATTGCCGGGAGGGAAACCGCGGTGACGGGGAAAGCTTGTGTCGATGAGGATCTCAGCCGGTTTGCCTTCGACGTTGATGCGGACTTGGTCCAGCTCCTCCGAAAATTTGCGGCGCTCTGAGGGCGAGAGAGTCGACTTGACGGATTTGATGGTGGTAAGCTCCATCTGCGGCTGGTCCCAGCCTTCCACCGTCAGCGTGCCGATGGAATTGGTGAGGCGGAGGGTGCCACCGGCGGGAAAATCGACGCGTTGGGTGTTGGTGACCGGGGGAGCTTCTTTCAGCGGAGCGTCGACCGCGAGCAGCGCGCTGCTTGCGCCGAGAGCCAGAATCGCCAGCTTGTGCAACATGACAAAATTCCTTTTCAAAAATAAAATCCGATGCCGGCGGTAGCTTCGAATTGCTGGAGCAGGCCGCTTTGCTTGTACAGGAGGCTGCTCCAATTGGGCTTGCCGGAATCGTAACCACGGATATCGAATCTCCAGGCGAAGAGCCGAGAGAGCCGGAACTTCATGCCGCCGCCGTAGTTGAACCCCGGGCGCCAGGAATCGGCGTTGTCGCGGTTATTGACGTCGAACGGCATGACGAAGTCATTCAGGTGGACGCCGGCGGTGAAGAAGGGGCGGACTTTGGCCTCGTCATTGTTCGAGTTGAGGTAGTAAAGCAGGTTGTAGCCGAATTGATTGATGCCCATGCTGGCGCTGCCGGGCACCTGCAGGATCAGGCCGGTGGGGTCATTGAGACTGGCGTGATTGTAGGAGTATTGAAGCTCATGGCCGAGGTGGCCGGACGAATTGTAAGTGAAGCGGAGGCCGATGCGGTATCCGGCACGGCTCAGATCGATATCGTTGGAATTTCCGGTGGGGGAGCCTGAGCCGATGGCGGTATTGGCAAGCGCTGAGACTCCGGCGTCCAACCATACCTCTCCGGATTGCGCGCACAGAACTCCGGAGAAGACGACAAACAAAACTAGCGGGCATTTATTCATACATCACTCATGCTTTCTTCTAACGCGAGGCGGTGCGGCGCGGAGGTGCGCTTCCGGAATCCTTAGACTGATCCCGCGAGTGGCACATCAAGGAGGAAAGGCGCTCGATTTCCCGGTCTTTTTCAGAAAGGCTCTTGGTCATCCCGCTCACTTCGGATTTCAACGACAGGTTCATGTTGATCACCGATTTAGCGTCCTCGCGAATTTTGGCGCGGTCGGTGGCCATGGTGTAGAGCGCCGCCATCAGCGCGAGGATGACGAGCAACAGCCCACACGTGGATGGACGAAACGGCAACTTCATCATGCTTGTGCCTCATCGCCGGGTTCATACACACTGCGGGACTCCTCGATCGGAGGCAGGTGATCCTTGGGACTGGCCCACCAGGCGTAGAAGGTCGGCAGCAGGAAGATACTCATGAGGAGATCGCAGATCAGACCGCCGACGATGACGATGGCAAAGGGCCGCTGGGAATCCGAACCGATATCGTGCGAGAGAGCGGCGGGCAGGAGACCTAAGGTCGCCACCAGCATGGTCATCATGATCGGACGGAGACGGCGGACTGCGCCTTCGATAGCGGCCTCGACGATGGGCATGCCCCGCGAGCGCAACTGGTTCATGTATTCGACCATGATCACGCCGGTTTGAATGGAGGCTCCGAAAAGGGCCATGAAGCCGATGCCGGAGGAAACGCTGAAATGCGTGGCGGTCACCAGGAGGGCAAGCAATCCGCCGATGCGCGCGACCAGCACGTTGACCAAGTGCAGGCAGGCCCACTTGGCGGAGCCGAATGCGCCGTAGATGATCAGGAAGATCAGGAAGACGGTGAGGGGCACGATAATGCGGAGGCGGGCTTCCGCACGGATCTCGCTCTGATACTCGCCTTCCCAACTCAGGTGATAACCCGCCGGCAGCTTGACCTGCGAGCTCTTGGGGAACAGTTGGGGGTCCACCTTCTCCTGCGCTTCCAGCACCGTGCCACCCAGGTCCCTACCGCGAACGCTGTATTTGATGGGGACGTAACGCTCACTGCGTTCGCGGTAAATTTCGGAGCCGCCATCGACCTCAGTCATTTTGGTAAGCTGCTTCAGCGACACGCGCTCGCCCGAGGGAGACAAGAGGCGGATATTTTCGATGGCCTCGCGCGTGTTTCGGTATTTGGGCAGATAACGCATGACCAGGTCATAGCGGCGCTCGCCGCCGGCCACGGCAAAGGGATCTTCCGGTCCGAGGACCTGCGTCAGGGCGTTGCCGCCGACGGCGGTTTGAATGGCGTCCTGCACGTCGGCAACATTGATCTGAAAGCGAGCGGCCTTTTCGCGATCCACCGTATAGATGAGATTGGGCTGTTGCAAGACGTGAAAGATGCCGAGATCTTCGATGCCTTTGACGGTGCGCATCTGCTTCATGATTTCTTGGGCTTTGTCTTCCAGGAGATGGAGATCGTCGCCGTAAACCTTGACGGAGAGCTGGCCTTTAACTCCGCTGACGGCCTCCTCCATGTTGTCCGAGATGGGCTGCGAGAAATTCCAGATGACGCCGGGAATCTTTTCGAGTTGGCGGTTCATGGCGGCAATCAGTTCGTCCTTATTCTGGTGAAACACGGGACGCCATTGTTCCTTCGGGAGCAAATCCACGAAGTATTCCGTGTTGAAGAAACTGGTGGTGTCGGAGCCGTCATCGGGGCGGCCTTCCTGGCTGGAACATTGCGGAACTTCGGGGAAAGAGCACAGGATGCGGCGGGCTTCGGTCGACACAGCGATCGCTTCGTCGGCGGAGGTCGAGGGAGGCAGGGTTCCGCGAACCCACAACTGTCCTTCGTCCAGGTGGGGGAGGAATTCCGAACCGATCAGCGGGCCCAACCAGAGGTACAGGGTGCCGCTGACGGCCAGCAGCGCCACTCCGACCATGACCCACTTGTGATGAACCGTCCAGGTGACAGCGTGGCGATAAATCCTGGTGAGGAAAGTAATGAGCGGGTTCTCCCATTCCTTGGCTTCCTTGCGGAACAAGAAGCTGGCAAGCACCGGAGCGATGGTCATGGAGAAGAGAACCGCGCCCAGCAGAGCGAAGGCGACGGTCCAGGCCATGGGCCGGAACAAACGGCCTTCGACGCGCTGCAGGGTGAAGATGGGCAGATAGGCCGTGATGATGATGGTGATGGCGTAGAAGACCGGACGCTGGACCTCATGGGCCGCGTCACGAATGCGGTCTCCGACAGATTTCTTCACGTCCGGTTCGTGGCCGAGGTGACGGACGATGTTCTCGATCATGACGACCGCGCCGTCCACCACCATTCCGAAGTCCAAGGCTCCCAGGGACAAGAGGTTGGCTGGAATATGATTCAAGTCCAGTAGAGTCGCGGCGAACAGCAGCGCGAAGGGAATGGTCAACGCGACGATCAGAGCGGCGCGGAAGTTGCCCAGGAACAGAATCAAGACGATGGTGACCAGGATGAAGCCGTCGCGCAGATTGCGCAGCACGGTTCGCGTGGTGAAATGCACCAGATCACTACGGTCGATCATGGGGACGACCTTCACGCCCGGAGGCAGGATGCCGTTGTTGAGCTCATCGACTTTCTGGTGGATGCTGGCGAGAGCGGGATCGGCGTCCTCGCCTTTGCGCAGCAGCACGATGCCGGAGACAACGTCGTCGTTGTCGATGATTTTTCCGTCGGGAAGATGCTGGGCTCGCGCGAACTGGCCCAGGCGGATTTTGGGTCCCTGGGCGATGACGGCGATGTCTTCCAAACGGATGGGGGTCCCGCTTTTGGTGAAGACGACGGTCTTTTCGATATCCTTCACGTCGCGCACCATGCCGGCCTCATTGACATTGACCTGCTGCAGGCCCTGATTCACGAAGCTTCCGCCGGCGTTGACGTTGTTGTTGGCGATTTGCTGCTCCACCTGGGAGAGGCTCAGGCCGTAGGAGATGAGTTTGTTGGGGTCGATGCGGACTTGATATTCGCGGGTGGGACCGCCAAAGCTGGCGACATCGACGACGTTGGTGGCCTGCTTGAGATGTTTTTCGACCACCCAGTCTTCGAGGGACTTCAGGTCCATGGGGTCGAACATGGGATTGGTGGTGCGGAGCGTGAAGAAATAAATCTGCCCGGCGGGACTCCAGTCGGTCTGGATCTGCGGCACCACGCCGGCGGTGACCGCGGCGGGCGGAAGATTGACGTAGGAGATGCGCTCCAGGGCACGCTCCCGGTTCCAGTTGTTGTCGGAGCCGTCGTCGAAAATCAGCTTGATGTCGGAAAGACCGAACAAAGAAAAGGAGCGCAGCGCACTGAGCTGCGGAATTCCGTTCATGACGATTTCCAGAGGGATCGAAATCTGCTGCTCCATCTGCTCAGCCGAGATTCCGGGCCATTGGGTGACGATCTCAACGTAGTTGTCGGCGACATCGGGATAGGCGTCGATCGGCAGCGCCTTGAACGCCACGACTCCGCCGCCCACCAGCAGAAGGGCAAGAGCCAGCACGAACAGGCGTTTTTCGAGCGCAAAATCAACAAAGCGGCGAATCATGGCTACCTTTTGTTCTCCGAGGTGTCCTGAAACAACAGGCCGTTGCTCACCACCTTGTCGCCGGGCTGGAGGCCGGAAGTGACCTCTTGCATGTCGCCAGGGAGGGTATCTCCGCTGACGACCTCGCGGCGCTGGAAGGCGCCGGCGGAGGTGGGCGAGTAGACCCATTCGCGATCGTGAAGGTGAACAATCGCGGTGGCGGGAACCGTGGCGTAGCGTTGCGCCGCCGGGCCGTGGAAGGTGGCGGTTACGAACATGCCCAAGCGCATGATTCCGGGGTTTTCGACCTCCAGGCGCACTTTGGCGGTGCGGATGTTGGGATCCATGGTGGGCAGGATGTTGCCGATCCGCCCTCTGAAGACGCGGTCCGGATAGGCGTTCAGACGAATATCGGCGAATTCGTTGAGGTGGACTTGAGCGAGATCGTTCTCATAAACATCGCAGACGATCCAGACGTGAGACAGATCGGAGATGGTAAACGGCGTAGGAAGATTGTAGGATTGAACGGCCGTGTCGAGCTGAATCTCCTGGTCGGTGATGGTTCCCGAAACGGGCGCGTCGACTTCAAAAATGGGCGTCGGATGTTGGGGATCGGTACCCAGGAGCTTGAGGTGCTCAATAGTGGTGTCGAGAACTACCACGTTGTCGTCCTCGGCGTTTTGCGCGATCTCGAGCGCGCTCTTGGGCCATGCGCCGGCTTCAAAGAGGAGCTTGGCGCGGTCGAGCTGGATTTTGGTGAGCTCTTCGTTCTTCACGGCCTGGCGATAGTCGGAATAAGCGCCAGACATGTCCATACTGCGGACTTTGAAGAGCATCTGCCCCTTCTTTACTTGATCGCCGAGGCGGGCGTCGATTTCGATCACGCGGCCGGTGGCGAGCGAAGGCACTTGCACCTGCTTGGAGACATCGGGCTGCACCTGGCCGGTGACGTTGAGCTCGGGAGTGGCGGTGTGTTCGCCCGCAGTGGCAATGGGGAACTCCTCCGGATGGGCGACCTTCAGATTGTCGTAGTCGATTTCCGTTTCGACATCTTGAGGAGGCGGCGCGCCGGCGGAGGCTGCCTCGGCGGTTTCCTGAGCGTTGACGACGCTGCGGTTGCAACCGGCGAGAAACAGGCCGGGGGCCAGGCAGAGAGAGAAGGCGAGTAGACGTTTGATTGCGGAATTTTTGATTGCAAAGCTCTTCATTGCAAAATCTCCTGTCCGACGGCCATGTTCATTTGGGCGGCAGCGGTCATGTATGCGCCGACCAAGTTGATGTAGGCCAGATTCACGTCGCGGTAAGCCTTTTCCGCGTCCAGATAATCCAGCAGCGATGCGCCTCCGTTGTGATAGGCGAGCGTCACCGTATCGCGGATGTGGAGTGCTTCGGGCAGATATTTGGTCTTGTACGGCTTGAGAAGATTGATGTTTTGCATCAAGGTGTAGAAGGCGGAATCGACGTCGTTGTAGACTTGCGCTTGCGCGCCGTCGAGCAACTTTTCGTTGCGCGTGATATCGAGTTTGGTACGCGCCTTTTCGCCCTGATTGCGGTCGAACAAGCGAATGGGAAAACTGATGCTGCCGCCGATGGTGTTGTTGTCATACGGGTTGTTGAAAGAAGGGTTGTGGGTGGTCCACAGGCTCCAGGTGGGGTCGGTCGAGCCGTTGGCGACGGTGAGCTTATAGGTCGACTTGGCCAGCTCGACGTTTTCCTGCGCAACTTTCAGATCCGGGCGGTTGGCCAAGGCGATATTGCGGAACTCGGGGAGCGATTTGATCTGGTTAGGAAACTCGAAGGGTCCGGCGATGTCGAAGCCCTCCAGCGGTGTGCGCGAATCCATCAGCATCATGAGCTGGATTTTGGCGGTGCGGATATTGACCTGGTCGGTTTCGTAATCCGATTCGAACTGGGTGCGCTGCTGGTCCAGGCGCTCATAGTCGATCACGGCGATGTCGCCGGAGTTCTGACGAATTTTGTTGAGAGCCAACTCATGGTCCCAGTAATCGAGGTTGGTGATGGCGTTCTGCAGCATGGCTTTGTATTGAAGGAGCTGCACGAAGGCGCCGCGGAGGATAAACAAGAGACCGCGCTCTTGATCGAGGTAGGTAGAAGCGGCGATGCCGGTTTGTTCCTTGGCGGTTTCCAGGCGCAGCTCGCGTTTGCCGGCGCGCTCAATCAGGTAGCTTATGGAGGGCGAAATCTGGGTACCGGCAAAGGGACGATAGATGCCGAGATAGCGGGTAAGCTGAGTGCCGTCGGCGGCGAGGCCGAAGTACGGATTAGGGCGCAAATACTGGGTGATCTCTTCGGCTTTGGCCCCATCGATGTTGAGCTGAGCCGCCTTGAGGGCCGGGTTCCTGGATTCGAACTTTTCGACAATCTGCGACCAGGTGAGAGGCGTGGTTTGCGCCAGCGCGGCGGCGGGCAGCAGAGCTACTGCCAGAGTTGCGGTTCGAAGCTTCATAAAAGTAAAGAAAGTCACTCGCGGCACGCGGCCAACGGGGCGCAGTGGAGTTGCGGTTGAACTTTTAAACCGAGTCTAGCCGCGGTCCATCGAAATCGCCATGCATCTTGCGACTAATCGCCGACCGGCTGCCGATTGCCGCCGATTGCAACGGAGGAGTTACACCAATCGCGGCGGCTCAACGCGAGACTCGAAGGCGCTGACGAGGGGAGTCGTTTTGTTGGTGGTCGAGCAAAGGTTCAATGAGATGTTCGGACTGAGGACGGAGGAGACCCGGCGGCTCAGAAATCCTTCGGCTAAATCCCGCCAAGGGGCGGTGCGAGCCTTGGGGAAATGGTAATAGATGTGATTTATGCCGCTCATCAGAAGGTTTGTTCGATTTAGGGTTCATTCAGGAGCAGATCAAATTCCTTTTACGATTCGCAGGCGGGAGGAGAGACCTTCGCGGGGGATTATCCGAACGGACGACCGTCTGAGTCTAGCGGACGCCCTCTCAGCCCGCGCGGTCAGACCAGGGAACACTCAATGAGGTTCACCTGGGTGGCGAGAACGGTCAGAAGATGCTGGTCCAGCAGCTTGATGCTGATGCTCTCGGCCGGGACATGGGAGCAGCCGCAAACTTCGAAGCCGCCGGATGCCGCATAGGCGCAGCCGGCTTGCGCGGCGGCGGTCAGAGCGTCGGGGGGTGCGGGGAAGCAGTACTCGGAAACGGCTTGCTGAAGCTCTTCGGGAATCCCCCATTCGGCGAGAGCGAGACCGGAGAGCTGGGCGTGATCGAACCCGTAGCGGTCGCGCTCAAGCTGGAGAAGATCGTCGCCGGAATCGCGGGCGGAATCCGCCAGCTTGGGGTAGCCATCCGGGTCGTTCTGGAAAAGCGCCAGAGCGCCGACGGCGTGAAGCAGGCCGGCGGTATAGCCGAAATCCAGCTCGAGTTCGCGGAGACCGACGTGATCCGCAATGAGGGCGGAGGCGACGCTGTGCCGCCACCAGGCTCGGACCCAGGGAGAGGTTTCGCGCGGCAATCCGCTGGATAAGGCCGCGGTGATGGCGATGCGGCTGATGTCCTTCAACCCTAGCAGGGCGACGGCGTGAAGCACGGACTGGACCCGGTATCGGCGGCCGTAGAGTCCGGAATTCGCCAGTTGCAGGACCCTTCCGGCCAAAACGGGGTCCAGCGAGAACAGCTTGGCGACCTCTTTAAAAGCAACCTTCTCATCGCCGACCAGCACCAGCAGCTTGATGGCAAGGGGCGAGAAGGCAGGCAGGCGCTTGATGAGGGGGCGGGCTTGAACCGTGGTGGCGGCGTCGACCATATTGAAATCCGACTTAGCTGCATTTCTATATCGCAAAAAAGGACGGAAATTCGAGGGGCAAACGGAACCGGCCGGTGGGACCCAGTGGGGCTGCTTGTCCCGTTGACAGTGGCGAACGCGGTTCACGCGAGCGTGGCGGAGAAGATCGGCGCGTGGTTCGAGGCGTGGGGCATCGAGGACGAGCGGGCGAGGCGCTGGAGCAGATTGCCTCGCAGCACAACAGAGCCTCGGGCGGCCTGACTACGGGCGAGTTCCCTTCTGGTTTGGGGCTGCCCTGGCCCTGTGCCGACCGCAGTGCGGCTCCGGGACCGGCTGCGGCGAAACGGGGCGGCGCGGCAGGGCTGAAGCTGGCGGAGAGGCGATCTGAAACTCAATACGCGAGGCTGTTCGAGAGGAACAGGGGGCCTTGCGGGTGGCCTTCGGCGGCGGCGCGGAGGCGGAACATGAGCTCGCCCCAGACGGTGGTGCAGGAGATGTAGTAGTCCGTATCCAATTCCCAGCCGGCGTGGGTGAAACGAGCGAGAGTGCCTGCTTTGACGGGCTCGAGGCGAAAGAGGAGGCGCGTGCCGGCCCATTCCTTGCCGGATTCGCACAGCCACTCGATGCGCTGAGGAGGCTCGGCTGAGTGCCGGCGCAGGCGGTAGATGGTGGTGCGGTGAAAGAAGCCGAGCTCGACGAGGCCATCGGATGCGCTCACGTCCTGGGACCACCATTGCTCGAAGCCGGAGGCAGTGGAGACGAGCGGGTAGATCGCCTCAGGGCTCGCGGAAATTTGCAGCGAGTGGCGGATATCGGGCATGGGATTAGTGTACGGTATCCTGCCTGTATGGAGATTCGGCATTCGGTCTGTGCGCTGGATTGTCCGGATACGTGCGCCGTGCTGGTGCACGTAGAAAACGGCCGCGGGGTGAAGCTGCAGGGCGACCCCAAGCATCCTGTGACGCGCGGATTCCTGTGCGGCAAAGTGGCCCGGTATTTGGAGCGCGAATACTCGGTGGAGCGGCTGCTGTACCCCCAGAAGCGGGCCGGCGAAAAAGGCGAAGGGCGCTTCCAGCGCATTTCCTGGGACGAGGCGCTGGATACGATCGCGGAACGGCTGGGAGGCGTTGCACGGGAATTCGGGCCGGAGGCGATTCTCCCGTACAGTTACGCGGGAACGATGGGGATGCTGAACGGCTCCGGGATGGACCGGCGGTTCTTCCACCGGCTGGGAGCATCGCGGCTGGACCGGACGATTTGCTCGGCGACGGGCAGCGCGGCGTTGATGGCGACGGTGGGGCTGCGCTACGGGACGGAGCCGGAGCAGTTCCGGGACGCGAAATTGATTCTGGCGTGGGCGGCGAATATCCACGGGACGAATGTTCATTTGTGGCCGTTCATTGTGGAGGCCCGGCGGAACGGGGCGAAGCTGTACGCGATCGATCCGGTGAAGACGCGGACGGCGGCGCTGGCGGACCGGCATTATTCCATCCATCCGGGGAGCGATCCGGCGCTGGCTCTGGGCCTGGCGCACGTGATTATCGGCGAGCGATTGTATGACGCCGATTACGTCTCGAACTACACCAACGGATTCGAGGCGTTGAAGCAGCGGGTCGCGGAATACACGCCGGAGCGAGTGGAGGGGCTGACGGGGATCGCGAAAGAGGACGTGATCGCGCTGGCTCGCGAATACGCGGCCACGAGGCCGGCCGCGATCCGGCTGAATTACGGAGTGCAGCGATCGGAGCGAGGGGGCGCGGCGGTGCGGGCGATTGTGGCTCTGCCGGCGCTGACGGGCTCGTACCGTGATGTGGGCGGAGGGGTACAGCTTTCCACCGCGCAGGCGTTCCGCTTCGACAAAGACGCGCTGGAGATGCCGGAGCTGCAGAGGAAATCGAGCCTGGGCCGCGAAGCGCGGATCGTGAACATGGCTGAGATCGGGAAGGCTCTGACGGAGTTGGATTCGCCTGCGGTGAGGGCGATGGTGGTGTACAATTCGAACCCGGCCGCGATCGCGCCGAATCAGAATCGAGTGTTGAAGGGGCTGCGGCGGGCGGATTTATTTACCGTCGTGCTGGAGCAATTTCAAACCGACACAGCGGATTATGCCGATATTCTATTGCCGGTCACGACGTTTTTAGAGCATACGGATTTGTATTTGGCGTACGGGCATTATCACGTGCAGATGGCGAAGCCGGCGCTGGAGGCTCCCGGAGAAGCGAAGTCGAATGTCGAGATTTTCCGGGCGCTGGCCAAGCGGATGGGATTTGAAGAGAAGTGCTTCGACGACTCGGCAGAGGAGATGATTGAGGCTCTGCTGGGCTCGGGGCATCCGTTCTTGGAGGGGATCACGCGGGAGCGCCTGGAGCGGGAGCATTCGGTGCGATTGAACGTCGCGCCACAGGGCCAGCCGTTTGTTCCGTTCGCGCAGGGAGGGTTCGGGACGGAGTCCGGAAAGTGCGAGTTCGGGGCGGAGGGTTTGGAGTATCAGCCTCCGCGGGAATCGCGATGGGGAGACGAAGCGCTGCGCAAGAGATATCCGCTGGAGTTTGTCTCGTCAAAGAACGATGACAGCATGAATTCGACGTTCGGGCACCGGAAAGCGCAGGATGCGGAGACGTCGGTGTTATATCTGCATCCGGTGGATGCGGAGGCCCGAGGAATCGCCGCAGGCGATCGTATACGGGTGTTCAACGACCGCGGCAGCTTGTTGCTGAAGGCGGCGGTGAAGTCCGATGCCGAGAGTCCGGTGCGGCCGGGGGTGGCGAGGGCTCCCGCGACGCGGTGGAGCAAGAAGGCGATGGATGGCCACAATGCGAACGCGCTGACATCGGACCGGCTATCGGACATGGGCGGAGGGCCGGTGTTTTATAGCTGCCTGGTCGAGGTAGAGCGGTGCGGAGACTGACGCTGGGAGCGATGCTGGCACTGGCGCTGACCGTGCCAGCGTGCAAGAAGAAGCGGGCGGTTCCGGAGGCGGCAGGCGGTATTCAGAGCGCCATGATTCAGAGTGCCATGGTTCAGAGCACCGTAAAGATGAACGACCCGGCCGCGGCGGCGCAGCTCAAGAGCGGGTTTTATGGAATAGAGAACGGGTCCTGGCGGTGGACCGCGCCGAATTTTTCGGTGCAATTGATGGCGCCGGCGAACGCGCAGACCAAAGGCGCGCGGCTGGATCTGAAGTTCGCGATTCCGGATGCGGTGATCAGCAAGACGGGGCCGATGGAGCTGAGCGCGGCGGTGCACGCTCCGGGATCGGCTGGGCTCGAGTTGAATCCCGAGCAGTACACCAAGGGCGGATCCTACGAATACACGCGCGAGGTGGACGCGGGCGTGTTCCAGCAAAAGGGCGCGGTGACGGTCGACTTCACCTGCGACAAATCAATTCCGCCGACGGGCGACGACCGGAGGGAGCTGGCGTTGATCGCGGTGTCGGCCGGGCTGGAACCACGGTGAGCAACTCCTCTCAAGCCGCGAAGAGACGCGCATTTCGATACCATGTGATCCATGCGGCTACTGATCAGGTTTAGCGCTATCTTCACGTTGATTTTCGGATCGGGGATGGTGATCGCTGGGTTCCTTACTTACAGGCGTCTGCAGGACGATGCGCGAACGGAGGTGCGCGACCAGGCCCGGCTGATGTTCAGCGCGATGCAGGGCGTGCGCACGTACACCAACGTGCAGTTGAAGCCGATTCTGAATCCGATCCAGGAGCAGGAGAAAAAATTTCTGCCGCAGACCGTTCCGGCGTTTGCGGCGACGGAGAACATCGGATACATTCGCGCGAGTTTCCCGGATTACTCGTACAAGGAAGCCGCACTGAACCCGACCAATCCGCGGGACCGCGCGGTGGATTGGGAAGCGGATATCATTTCGTCGTTTCGCAACACGCCGTCTCTCGAACGGCTCACCGGGGAGCGCGAATCATCCACGGGTCCTTCGTTGTTTTTCGCGCAGCCGATTCGCGCCGAAGCGGGTTGCCTGCCCTGCCACAGCGAGCCGGAAAAAGCTCCGGCGGCGATGCTGGCGAAGTACGGGCCATCGAACGGATTCGGATGGAAGCTGAATGAGGTCGTCGCGGCGCAAATAATTTCGGTGCCCATGACGGTCCCACTGCAAATGGCGCAGAACGCATTCCACCGGCTGTTGATCGATCTCACGCTGATTTTCGTGGTAGGGCTGGCGGTGTTGAACCTGACGCTGTATTTCATGATCGCCCGGCCGGTAGGGCGGCTATCGAATATGGCGGATCAGATTAGCCTGGGCCAGTTGGACGTGCCGGAGCTGCCGGCGGAGGGGCACGATGAAGTGGCTCAACTGGCGAGCTCCTTCAATCGAATGCGGCGCAGCCTGGTGACCGCGATGAAGATGCTGGGCGAGCAGGGCGGTTAGCCGGGGCCGACCGAGATCAAATCTTAAAGCGGCTCCGGAAGGCTTGGCGGCCAGGCTCGTCCGGAATGTCAGCGGCGAGCAGGTCGCGCAGCTCCTCGGCGGAGCGGACGCGCTTGGCGGCGCGGTTGACCACCATGCTGGCCATGGGGCCGAGATGTTCAGCGAGGGCGCGGCGGGCGGTTTCGAGCGTGGCTTCGGTAATGCGAGTGGCGGATGCGGAGCCTCCGGTGGACGGCGATGCGGGACCGGGTTTAGTGTTGGCGCCGACTCCGCATTCACGGAGAAAAGCGGTGCGGTCGGCGGGGGCGGGGATGTGGCCGGCCAGTTCCTGACAAAGAAGCTCGATCGAGGAGTGGTGGTGAGCGGCCTTGGCCACAAGGTTCCTGGCGATGGGTCCGATGGCCGCGGCGAGATGCTTTTCGATGCGCTGAAGATCGGCGGACTGGATTCCGTGCTGGGGCCGGTCCGGATGAACCGGCAAGATCAACGTTGTTGTGGCTTGCTCCCCGAAGAGAGCACTACGGAGGGTGGCTTGGAAGGCCTGCGCGGAAGAATACCGTTCGCCGGGGGATTTTGCCAGAGACTTCATGACGACCTCGGAAATCTCGGCGGCGAGTCCGGGAATCACTTGGGAGGGCGGAATCGGCGTGGTGTTGACATGCGCCTGCATCAGCTCATAGGCAGTGACTCCCTGGACCGGCAAGCGGCCGGTCAGCATTTCGTAAAACGTGACGCCGAGAGAATAGAGGTCGGAACGCTCATCGAGGGCGTTGGAGCGGATTTGCTCGGGCGCCATGTAGTGCAGAGAGCCCACGGCGACGTTGGTTTGCGTGATGCGATCCTCGGTGGCGGCTCGGGCGATTCCGAAGTCGGTCAGTTTGATCATGCCGCGCGGGGTCACCATGATGTTTCCGGGCTTGATATCGCGATGAATGACGCCGTGCTGATGGGCGTAGATGAGCGCGCCGAGGATGTCATCGGTGACGCGGAAGGCGATTTCGAAAGGGAGCGGGCCGTGCTTGAGCTTGACGGCGACGCTTTCCCCCTCGATCAGCTCCAGGATCATGAGGGTGCGATCTCCGACGCGAACGGCGGTGCGCAGCTCCGCGATGTTGGGATGGCGGAGGCTGGCCTGCACGCGGATCTCGCGCAGGAAGCGCTCGGCTGCCTGGGAGTCGGCGGGAGCAGCCGGCAGAGCGATTTTCATCGCTTCTTCGCGATGCGAGAGAAGATTGCGAACGCGGTAGACAGCGCCCATTCCGCCCTGGCCCAAGACGCCGAGGATCTGGTAGTCGCCGACGGTGTCGCCCACATTGAAGGACATGCTGAAACATTCATACTACACGATGGGTTAGCCGCGAATTGAGGCGAATGGACGAAATTTGCCGCGGACCACTTTAGGGCAATAATATCGGTGACTGACCAACCTGTGCTAGACTCCAAACAAAGGCACACCGCGACCTACTGCAAATAGGTGCGGTTTTTACTGCTGGATTTGTGGGTTTGATTGGAGTGTACCATGCTTTCTCCCGTCCTACCCGACACAGAAGCTATTCGTGTGCCCACGCGTGAAGTGGACTGCGCGGGCCTGAGGAGTTTAGAAGACGTGCTCGAAGCCAACGCCACGCACTACGTGTTCATAGGCGAACTGTTCGCGCACTTTGACGGTATGTTCGATGGGAAGCTGTTCTCGGGTTTTGAGATTCCTCAGGACCGGCTAGTTTTCCTGCGTACGCACCTACCGGAATTGGCTCGACACTGCTCACAGCTTGAGCTAGAGGTCACGAAACAAATGATCCTGGATTTCTGCCGGGAGTACAAGGACAAAAATCCCACCTGGGACGCGTCCCTCACATTCCTCAAATGTATGCGGCAAGCGTTCAAAGCTGAAATTGGAAGTTGCCTGTTTTTGCATGTGAACCGAGAAAGAGTCCGTTACTACACTCGGCAGGTGGGAGCGGTTGTAAGTCATGGCTCAGAGATCGCAGAATTGTTTGATGTCATCGCTGGTGGCTTTCCTAGTGCCTACAGTGATGCCATTGAGGCGGGTCAGTGTTTGACGCTTGAGCGCTTCACGGCTTCCGTGTACCACCTCATGCGGGTTGCCGAGGTTGGGCTGGTAGCTGTGGCCGACAGCCTAGAAGTAGTTCCTAAAAATCCAAGCTGGGACGGTATCATCGGCGCAGTGAATGGAGAACTGAATAAGGTTTCTTCTGGAGCGAGCAAGCCCAGCGGTTGGAAGGAGCGCGAAGAGTTTTACCGTGATGCCCTAAGCTGGATTGGCGATATCAAGGTTGGCTGGAGAAACCCCGTTTCTCACCACCCGCGCCTGTACTCCGAATCTCAGGCGCGAGGCATTCTGATTTCAACTAAGAACCTCTTGGACCATCTCTCATCGAATGGCATTAAAGAGCCGGTTGTTATGCCTGAGATGCCGCTACCGTGAGATGATGAAGGCATGGACGCGAACGAAGTAAAGTCAGAACTGCACGAAGGTCCAGAGGCGTACAAGCGCTTCGATGCGATGATGACGGGAGTCCTGAAGGTTCCCCGCGCCGTGATCCAAGCGCGAGTCCAGGAAGAGAAAGAACGGGCCGCGAAGAACCCTAATCGTCGCGGTCCAAAATCCAAGTCTAAACCCCCGCGCTGAATCTGCCGATGGATGCTCATGGCCGCCAGACTGACGGATGAGCAAAAACGCCGGATCGAGGCGGAAGAAGAAAAACGGCAAGCCGAAGAATCCTACCGAGCTGAAGTCCGCCAACGTATGGCATCCGGCGAGGACCTAGCTCCGCCCCGCTCAGGCGGCAGGGCGAAGCTTATCCTCGGACTTCTAGTCCTGTTGTTTGTTGTCTATCTCGCAACTCACCATTAGCGGTCCTGCGAAGATCTGCTGTACCAAATGAACCATGGTCAGCATACCAGCGCTAAACATCAGGATCTTATTAAGCTCATCCCAGCGTATTTTCACAGCACTCTCCTTTTCGGTGGGTGCACGCGGACGCATGCACTGGCCGGTATGAACCCGACGAACCGGAAATGCTAGGATGGATTTGTCTAGAACCATCCCAATCCGGGTCAATCGGATTGTGAAGCAAAGCCCAACAGCCCGTCCCCCAGGACGGGCGCTTTGCTTTATGGCTTGATTATACCTTGGGTCCTCTGCGCGGTCTCTTAGCTGAGACTCGCACCCGCGCCGATCAATTGTTCATAGGTGAGGCGCTTTCCAACGGCTTGCGCCATGATCGTATCGAACCTCTGCGCATCGGTGATGACTTCGCCGTCCGAATCTTTGCGGGTGTTGAAGCGGAAAGCCTGTTCGTCCACGTAGCGGAACAGGTGGTAGGGCTCGACGCTCACGTAGGTCCCGTTGATCCCACGCTTCAGGAGTGACCAGAAATTTTCCATCCCGTTGGTATGTACGTTGTCGCGAACGTATTCGACTGCGTGGTCAATCACCTGATGCGCGAACTTCTCATCGAGCCCGTCATAGGACTTCAGAGAATCGCTGTACAGGTTTGCTCCGGCTTCGACGTTATCCGTCACCAGCGCGTGCAGTTGTTTCTTCCGGCGCTTCTCTACAACCGTGGCGCGAACCTTGCCGCCGCGCTCCAGGACAGCCGCGACGATGGCTTTACCTTCCGGCCCGCGACGGCCTTGAATCTTGCGGGCCTTCACGTCTTGATGCATGTTACGGGCTTTGCCGCCGATGAACGTTTCATCTACCTCGACTTCGCCAGAGAGCTTCCCGCCTGTGACGCTATCCTGCATTGCAAGACGGCCACGCTGAAGCATGAACCAAGCAGTTTTTTGCGTCACGCCCAGGGCGCGGGAAATCTCGTAGGATGAAATGCCGTTCTTGCAATTGGCCAGCATCCACATAACCGGCAACCATTTGTCCAGACCCAACGGGGAATCCTCAAAAATGGTTCCGGTCTTCAGTGAGAACTTCGGCTTTTCATGCTTGGTGTAGCACTTCCAGAGGCGGGCGTTTTCCAGGTAGGTCACCTTGGAAGAACCGCACACGGGGCAGGTAACACCGTTCGCCCAACGCTTCGCCACCATGTAGGCTTTGCAGTTTTCGTAGTTGCTGAAAAACTGAATTGCTTGCTGAAGGGTGACTGGCGTTTCCATGTACCAAGTATGCCGGAAAACGTGTGGTCAGTCAACTATATTTTTGCCCACTTTAGGCGGCTGGCTGCGGCACGTAACGGCGCACCTTGATGTCCCGCTCGTGCATGCGGGCCTGAGCGAGATCATAGGCTGCTTGCAGGCGCAGCCAGTGACCGGCGTTCGACCATCCGGCTTTTTCGAGCCGGATCGCCATTTGCGGCGAAATTCCTGCGTGGCCGTTAAGCACGCGAGAAAGCGTATTCTGGGCGATGCCGAGCACGTGGGCAGCCTGGGTCACACTTACGCCGAGGGGGTTCAAGGCAGCCGTCCTCGATCGAGTGTCCGGGATGCGGCGGGTTTTTCATGGGCATCGGTCTTTGCCTCCTTTATCATTGCCTCCTTCTAACGATAGTCCGCTACTGCGCGGGTCCAGGGGTAGGGACGGGGCCGGAAGCGCGGGCGAGGAGGGCGTCGAGATCGGCTCGGGTGAAGTAGCGGCCGCGGACGAAGACGGCGCGTATTTTTTGGGTGTTGTGGATATCGGCGAGGGGGTTCGCGTCGAGCAAGACAAGGTCGGCGATTTTGCCGGGCTCAATAGTGCCTAATTGGTTTAAAACTCCGAAATATTGTGCCGGATTTTTGGTGGCCGTGGCGAGGGCTTCGAGCGGGGTGAGGCCGGATTCGACCAGCAGGGCGAGCTCACGATGCAGGCCGACGCCGGGAATGACGGGATTGGTCAGGCTGGTGTCGGTCCCGGCGAGGAACTCGACTCCGGCGCGGTGCATGTCGCCGACAAGCTGCTTGTAGCGGGTGAGCAGAGCCTGAGCGCGCTGGGTCCACATGTGCAGCTCGGCAGGAGAAAGGTCCTGCATGTAGGGCTTGTCGCGAGGGCGGGCAGTTTTGCGCCAGGACTCGGGCAGGTAGTGGAAGCTGGGGTCGTCGACCAGTTGATCAGGGTAGGCGAAGCCTTCGAGTAAAGCGAGCGTGGGAGTCTGCCAGACTCCGTTTTGAACAAACGCTGCAAAAAGCTTCGCGGCTTTGGCGGGATCGTAGGTATCGAAGAGGCCCTTGGGATCGGGAAAACCGAGGATACGGAGACGAGCTTCGGCGGAGAGCTCCGTGCTGTTCATGACGCGGAGGCGTTCGGCGCGGAGAGCGTCTTCATCGGTAGAGCAGGCGAGCATGATGTTAAGGAGATGCTCCTGGCTGCGCTGGCCGGCTTGGGCGGCTTCCAGAGGACTGACGGATTCGGGAACATGGCCGGCGAAGGGAATGCCGATGGCTCGGGCTTCCTGGGCGATGGCGAAGTAGGCTTCGCGCGGGAGGCCGCTATAGACCTTGATGAAATCGTAGCCGCTCCGCTTGATGAGGTCGACGGCGAAGCGGGCTTGTTGCGCGGTGCCGACGGCGAAAGCTCCGGGAGGAGGAGCTCCGGCGGTTAGCATCAAAGGGCCGTCGAGGAATCCGGGTGCGACGATGTGCGGAGCGTCGGAGCGGGCTCGATACTGCTGGATCAGAGGGAGCGGAAGGCCAGTGAACATTTCGCGGATGCCGGTGATGCCGTTGGCGGTGAGCATCGGCAGGAAGGCTTCCGGCAGGCCGAGGTGCATGTGCATGTCCCACAGGCCGGGGATGAGGAATTTTCCGTTGGCGTCGATGATCTGGGCGCCGCGCGGGACTTTGAGCTTGCGCGATACCGCGAGGATGCGTCCGCCCTGGATGGCGACCGAGTAGTTCTTGAGGGGCTTCGCGGAGACGAGGCCGATGACGGTGGCGTGGCGGATGATGAGGGTCTGCGCCCGGAGGGGCGCGAGGCAAAGAATCAGGGCGAGCAGAACGAGCACGGCGGAAATAACTAGCCTAGCGCAACGGCCGCGGCGCAGGGCGGGCGCAAACGTCTATTGACAGACGATATCGACATCCGATATTATCCTCGCGTGACCAAATTCACCGAACTTCCGCAGGGAACTCTGGATCTGCTGATTCTGCGCACGCTGAATCTGAAGCCGCTGCACGGAGTGGGGATCGCGGACCGGATCGAGCAGGTGACCAAAGGGGTGTTTGTGGCGGGGCCGGGGTCGCTGTACCTGGCGCTGCACGGGCTCGCCGCAGGAGGGTGGATCAAAGCGGAGTGGCAGGAACTCGAGTCGGGGCGGCGGGCGAAGGTCTACGCGCCCGAGGCCGCGGGGCGGAAGCGGCTGGGAGAAGAGAAGCGCAAATGGCGCAAGGCGACAGCCGCGGTGGATCAGGTTCCGGCGGAGGAGAGCTGAAGATGCGGCGGGCGGCTGGGCTGAAACATCTGTACGGGCGATGGCGGCATCGCGACCGATGGGAGGCCGAGCTGGACGAAGAGCTGCGAGCGTATTTCGAAACCGTGGTGGAGCGTAAGGTCGCGGCGGGCTCGACGAAGGAAGAGGCGCAACGGGCGGCGAGGATCGAGTTTGAAGGAATGGAGCAGGTGAAGGAGAGAGTGCGGGAGGCGCAAAGCTGCATGGCAATCGAAACGGCGATGCAAGATGTGCGGTATGCATTCCGGACGCTTCGCAAGAATCTGGGATTTGCGGCGATCGCGGTGTTGGTGCTGGGGCTGGGGATCGGGGCGGCGACGGCGGTGTTCAGCGTGGTGAATGCGGTGCTGCTGCGGCCGCTGCCGTATCGCGATCCGGCGAGACTGGTTGCGATCGCCGACGTCGGCCGGGAAGGCAGAACGGCAGGGACGGTGACGCTGAACGAAGTGGAGGCGCTGCGACGGTACAGCGGGTCGATCGAGTCGATCGGCAGCTTCGTGTTCACAGCTCTGCCGGTGAGCGCAGAGGGGCAATCGCGATATGTGGTGGCGATCGGGGCGGATCGCGAGCTTCCGACGACGCTGGGAGTGGGCTTGGCTTCGGGGCAGAGCTTCACCTACGGAGGAAGCTCACAAAAAGAGTTTTCGGCCATCATCAGCCACAGGCTATGGATGGATTTGTTTCACGGCGACGCGGGGGCGCTGGGGCGGCCGATTACACTGAGCGGTGCGCACTACTTTGTCGCCGGGATTCTGGCGGCGGGGTTTCAGTTTCCGCGCGCGGATGCATCGTACTTCGCCGAGGAACCGGACGTTGTTTTGCCGGTGGCGAACATCGTCGATGGATGGGGACGCGACAGTTCGCAATGGTTTGCGATTGCGAGGCTGAAGCCGGGGGTGAGCCTGGCGCGGGCGCAGGCTGAGTTGAACTCGCTGATAAGCAGTTTGACCAAAGAGGAAGGACGGAGCCTGCATTTGTCCGCGCTGAACACGGCGACTACGTCCGCAGTTCGCACGCCCTTGCTGCTGCTGTTCGGAGTTTCCCTGGCGCTGCTGGCGATCGCGTGCACGAACACGATGAATCTGTTGTTCGCACGGGCCACCGTGCGCGGACGCGAGATGGCGATTCGCGAAGCTACGGGGGCGACGCGGCTGCGGCTGATCCGGCAGATGCTGATGGAAAGCGCGTGCCTGGCGGGGTTGGGCGGAACGGCGGGGCTCGCGCTGGCATGGGGATTAGCGCGGATTCTGGTGCGGATCTCGCCGGCGCATCTGCCGGTGAGCGGGCAGGTGGGCATCGATTGGACTGTGTTCGGATTCGTCGCGCTGGCGTGCGCAGCCGCGACGTTGTTCGCCGGCCTGTTCCCCGCCCTGCACGCGAGCCTGCAACGCGCGAATCTGCTGGGGCGGCTGGGTAGCCGGGCGGCGGGCGGGCGCGGAGCCGTATGGGTCCAGCGAGGCTTGAGCGTGGCGCAGGTAGCCCTCGGATTCGCGCTACTGGCGACGGCGGCGCTGCTGACGCGCAGTCTAGCCAAGATGAGCTCGGTGGATCCGGGGTTCAGCAGGGACGGAGTGATTGGTTTCGAGTTGATCATTCCGAGCGACCGCTCACCGCAGCAGTTCTCGCAAACGATCGAGCGAATGCTGGAGGCGACGCGCCAAGTCCCGGGAGTGCTTTCGGCGGGATTCGATACATTCCTGCCGCCGGAGACCAGACAGGGGTCGTTCATGCCGTTCCGGATTGCGGGCGCGCCGCGGCCTGCTTCCGCTCCGGCGATGGCGAATTTTCACGTGACCAGCGAAGAGTATTTCGAGACGGTGGGAATGACGCTCGCACGCGGGCGAGAGTTCACCAGCGCTGACCGGGAGGGTTCACCGCCGGTGCTGATCGTGAACGAGGAGTTCGCGCGGCGGTATTTCAGAGGGGGAGATGCGCTGGGGCAAAGTGTGCTGACGCCGTACGATCCGCCTAACGCGCCACGGGAGATCGTCGGGGTGGTTCGCGACAGCCACGATCGCGGTCTGCCGGTTGCCCCTTTCGCGACAGCGTATTTTCCGAACCGGCAGATCGGGCGCGGGTATGGATGGATTGCGGTGCGCACGAACGTGGCCGCGGACAAAATGATTCCGGGGCTACGGCGAAAAGCGGGCGAGGTGGACCCGGCCACGGCGGTGACGAATTTTACAACCATCGCAGAGCGGGTGACCAAGAGCTTGGACACGCCGCGGTTCTACGCGCTTCTGGCAGGGGCGTGCGGGGTTATGGCGGTGCTGTTTGTCACGTCGGGATTGTACGGCGTGGTTTCGTTCTCCGTGGCGCGTCGGACGAGGGAGATCGGCGTGCGGATGGCGCTAGGGGCTCCGCGAAGGAGCATCCTCGGCGAAGTGTTGGGACAAGGGTTGGCGATGGCGGCGGCCGGAGTCGGGATCGGGCTGGGGCTGTCGCTGGCGGCTTCGCGCGTGCTGGCGAACCTGCTGTTTCACCTGAAGCCGACGGACGCGGGGACGCTGACGGCAACGGCGGCGTTGGTGGCGGGGGTAACCTTGTTGGCGAGTTATGTTCCGGCCCGACGGGCGAGCCGGGTGGATCCGATGGTCGCGCTACGGGAGGAGTGACCGAGGGTACATCACTTGAGATGTAGGCAAAATCCTCCACGCCCAGTCCAGCGGCGCGAATCAACCCGCGCAGGGTGCCGGACAGGCTCGCTGGATGCCCCTTCTTCACGAGTATCGCGTGGCTCCCGCGTTGTTGGTCTTTTGTCCAGCCGCATCTTTGGATGACCCGCACGGCGGCTTCGCCGGAGACGACGGGCAGAGGATGCATTCTAAGCTGGAATTTCGACTTCGCGGACCTTAACGGTCAACGGCATGCCGTTAGCCGCCCGGGCTTCCAGGCACCCCACGATCGCCTCACGAATGTTCGCCAGCGCCTCGGCCTCAACGCGCCATTGAGAGAGACGCAGCCGGGAACGGCGGGGCACTCGGCTACGATCATTCCGGTCTCGTCGGTTTCGAGGTGATGAGCAACTTCACATCCTGAGGCTACCTCTGCTGCGCCGTGCTGGAGGAGGATCTCTGGTGGCAGGTTAACGCGCTCCTGTCCGAGTTTCGCGCGGAACTTTCGCCGGGCCATCCGCCGTGCGGTCTGAAACTTGAACCACTCGGACATTCTGGCGCTGCCGGTGATGCATTGTCCGGAATGCAAGACGGCCGTGTCGTGCAGGTGCGTCTGACGCGGGGCGGGTGCGCGGAGCAGGCGCTGCTACCCGATCACGACATCTATCCCGATTCCGCCGACTGGATTCAAGAAGTCATGATGCCCGCTAATGAAGAGTACCGGAGTTAGGACCACTCCATTAGGGCGTCCCGCCTGGGCAACCCTCAGTTACAGGAACCTCTCAATGACGGCTTGGATGTTCTTGGTAGGGACTTCGCCGATGAAGGCTCCTTCTTTGCGGCCGGTGCGGTCGTAGATGAAGTTGGCGGGGAGCTCGCCTTGCCAGCGCGCGTGGATGCCGGCGGCGTATTTGTCATCGTCCTTAGTGCTCTTGATGTAGAGCGGGCCGAAAGCGGAAGGGATTTTGGGCGCGATGAACTTGCGCGCTTGCGGTTCCTGATCCGCATCGTCGGCGGAGATGACCAGGAGATCGAGGCCGCGGGGATGGAGCGAAGTGGCCAGTTTGACCAGTTCGGGCAGTTCCGCGCGGCAGGGGATGCAATACGTCGCCCAAAAGGTGGCGAGGACCACGTGGCCGCGGTGCGCGGAGATGAGGCCGCTGTAGCCGTCGAGAGTGAGCGGAGTGAGCTTGGGCGCGGAGGGCTGCTGCGCGGCAAGCGTGAACGCGGCCAAGCAGGCCGCGAGCGCGGCGAATCGTATCATGGCCGTTGCGGCTCCCCATTTTCGGGCTGCTCCTTCTTCTCAGGCCCTTTTTTCTGAAGCTTGAGGTTCATCTCGGCAACCTTGCGCGTGTCGAAGATGCTGAGGCGCTTCCAATCCGTACTGAGGCCCTCGTGTTCGGCCTTGACCTGATATTCGACGTCCGTCTTGAGGTTGGCAAAATGGTAAGCGCCATCGCCTTTAGTGATGAACGAAATCACCTGGAGGGTGCGAGAGTCCTTGAGCTGCACGACGGCTTGAACAGCCGGGTTGCCGTCGGGATCGAACACGATTCCCTGCAGCGAGCGCGTGTTGTCGTCCGGCTTGGGCTTTTTCTCGGCCGGAAGCCGGAGGGCAGAAACGAGTAGCAACAACGCCGCAAGGGCGGATGCGGCGGGACGCAGGCGGCTATTCTTCGTCTTGGTCCTCCTCATCTTCCTCGTCTTCTTCGTCTTCTTCGTCGTAATCGTCGTCGAAATCCTCGTCTTCGTCTTCAAGATCTTCGTCTGTATCCGGCGTCAGCTCGAGGGGCGAGAGACTGCTCACGCTCACGTTCGCGCCGCATTCTTCGCAGACCAGAGCGTCGCCTTCGTCGAGTTCCTCTTCGTCGACGTCCATAGGAGCGTCGCAAAGCGGACAGTTCACCATTCGATCCTCCCCGGCCGGACGCAATTCCGGCTCACTTCGTTTCTACTCATAGCACGATCCACAGCGCCCTGGGGTTACGCCGGCTGCAACAATCCCGCGGCGCGGCGGAGGTCGTCGAGCGGAAGCGTGATCAGGGTTTTTTCCAAATCCTCCCCGGATTCGATCATGGAGTTGAGATGGGCGCCGGCCAGCTTGAGACACCAGGCATCGGTAAGCGCGTGGCCGGTTTCCTTGCTGAGGGCCAGCAGGTCCGGATGGATCAGCGCGATCACTTTTTCCTGCTTGAGCTCGCCCTCGGTCCACAGGTAGAATTTCACGTCCACGGTATCGGCGTGGCGGATCGAGATTCCGGTCTGCAGCCATTGGAATTCCACTTCCCAGGTGCGTCCGAAGGGGTCGGGACCGGCCTGGAAGCGGCGGAAATTTTCGGGCATGGAATCAGCGTAGCAAAAGCGGGGAGCACTGCAAAAGTGCTCCACACACGACTCAAACCAGGGAGAGCGGAGCAGCGGCGAGTTGGGCAAGGGCGCGCGCCAGAGCTTCGGCGGAAGGAAGGCTGCCCTGGGCCAGATTGGCGTTGCCGCCGCCGCGTCCGCCGGCCGCGGTGAGGATGGGTTTCAGCAGGTTGCCGGAGTGGAGGCCGGAATCGGAAGAGGCGGCGAGGAGCACGGAAGGAGGATCGTCGCAGATGGCCAGGAACAAGGCCCGGCCGCCGGAGAGAAAGGCTTGGGCTCGGGCGCGCATGGCGTCGTCGATCGCGCCGAGCTGGGTGAGGCGGCGGAGGCCGTCGGGACCGGGGGCGGTGGAGGCGTGGAACTCCCGGCCTTCACGCGCGGCGAGTTCGGTGGCCAGACGCTGATTGGATTTTTCAAGAGCCTTGAGGCGCGCGGCGGAGCCGGCGATGAATTCGGGGGCTCGCTCAAAGGGCGCGGAGAGAGCGCGGCCGATTTCGGAGAGGATGCTGTAGTCGCGGCGAGCCTGGCGCAGGGCGCGGAGGCCGCAGACGAATTCGACGCGCACGTTGCCGCGCATTTTTTCGAGCTTGCGAATGAGGATGGGGCCGATTTCAGCGGTCGAGGAGACGTGCGTGCCTCCGCAGGCGCTGCGGTCGAGGTCCTGGATGGAGACGATGCGCAGGACTCCGCTGCGCGCGGATTCCTTGCGCAGGCCGGAGACGGAGGCCGCGTCTTCATAGGAGACCGTGACAGGGCGCGCTTGGGCAACGATCTCAGCGCAGCGCTCTTCGACGCGGGCGGCTTGTTCGGCAGTGAACGAAGCCGAGCCGAGATCGATGGTGGAGGATTCCGCGCCGAGATGAAAACTGACGGTCGGCATCGCGTAGAGTTCTTCCAAGACCGCGGAGAGCAGATGCTGGCCGGTATGCTGCTGCATATGATCGAAGCGGCGGGGCCAGTCGATGACGCCCACAACTTCCGCGCCGCCGCCCAGCGGGGCCTCCAGTAAATGCGCAATACGATCTTCATCGTCGACGACTTCGACCACGCGGACGCCGCCCAAAGTGCCGAAGTCGAACGGCTGGCCTCCGGAAGCCGGATAGAAAGCGGTGCGGTCGAGATAGACGCGCAGGCCCTGGCCCGCAATCTCGACGATTCGTGCATGAAATTCGGTTAAACGGGAATCAGAGTAATAGAGACGCTCGGTCATTGAATGGCGATGTCGACCCAGTTGCTGAGCACGCCCCCACCCATGTCAAGATACACCGGAACCGCGTTGCCACGGGGAACGTTGGAGGGGATCGGGACGTTGATCTGATACAGGCCGACGGACCCGGGAGTTAGTCCGGCATAGGCGGGCGTGACGTTGATTCCGGTGCCGGGAAGAATCTCCTGGCCGATCACGACCTGGGCGGGAGGGATCTGGCCGGCGGGCGAGGGCTGGCCATCGGTGGCAGGCGGATTGGTTTGGCCGAGTCCCAACGCGTAGAAGACCACGGTATCGACTCCGGCTTGCGCGGGGCGGCTGGGGATTCCAGGGGTGGTGGGAATGGCGAAAGTGACATTGTCGCTCAGCAGGGCGATGCCGTAGTCATCGATGCCCAGCGGGAGCAGGCGAGGAACGGCGGATTGAACGTTGATGCTGACGCTGTTGCCGGTTTGACCATCACGCTGGACTTGAACCACCGCGGCGCCGGGGGAAGTTTCGTACGGGATGACCAAGTTGAGCTGGCCGGGCGAAGCGTAGTAAATGGGCGCGGGGGTGCCGTTGACGGTGACAGACGCGGAGCCGAGCGAGTCGCCGAGAGGGAGCGATTGCGCTTGCGTGATGCTGTCGCTGAGTTGTTCGCCGAACAGCGCGACGATGCCGCCGGGCGCGAGGGGATCTCCGACGGTGAACAACGCGTTATCGAGGACGCCTTGATAGTAGGCGACGGGCGGGCCGGGGGTGAGCACGTCAAGCTCAATGGGGATGGTGACGGAGGCGTTGGCGGCGTTGGTCACGACGGTGATGTCTGCCTGATAGGGGCCGGGGGTCATCGAGCCGGGGTTCGCGGTGAAGGAGACGACATTGCCCTGGATGGATTCGGTGAGCCAGGAAGGCGGCGCCGGGGTGGGCGTGCCGGACGGCGCGGGCACAATCGATAAAGTGCCTTCGCCCAAGTTGGAAAGAGCCACGGCTTGAGTTGCCGCGGCCCCGCCGGGAGCCAAGCGGAATGTGAGGGACGTGGGCGACGCCGAGACAATGGGCTGCGTAGTCACGTGAATCGTGATCGCAATGGTCTTGTTATCGGCTGCCGAAGCGGAGCCGGAGGTAATCACGGAGCAAGGATAGTCGCCGGCAGGCGTTCCGGCAGGCGCGGTCGCGGTAATGCTGGTGGCGAAAACCGGAGACAGGAAAGGTCCTCCGTAGGAGATGATCGAGAGACTCGGGCCGGAGGTCGGATTTTTCGCGGTAGCGATCAGGTAAGCAGCGGTGCCGAACAAAGTGGAAGCGGACCCTCCGGGTGCAACGTAGAAATCGAGCGAATCGGGAACGGGGCTGCCGACTTGAACGGTGACAGTGATGTTCTGCGGAGCGTCGATGGCCCCGGGATCGGAGACGGTCACGATGCCGGTGTAGGGGCCGTTGGCGAGAGAGGAGGTCGCAAGAGCGATCTGGATGGAGTTCGATGCGGAGACGGTGGCGTTGATCCAAGAAACGTTGGCGGATACGGAAAGCGATAGCGTTCCCGAGCCGATGTTGGTGGCGGCATCGGATTGCGTAGGTCCGTTCTGGCCCGCCGCGATATAGATAGGTCCGATCGAGGAGCTAGCCAGGCGCAGTTCGGGTGCAGCGGCAAAAAGAGCGCTGCTTAACGAAAGGAGGATTACAACGAGTTTCATCGAAAATGTTTTAGCACTCCGGCTGCCACCTGGGAAGGAATGAAATCATAAAGATAAACCTCGATCGCACTGCCGGGCGCCGATTCGTTTCGCCACAAGCCTGTGGCGGGGAGGAACAGGCATCGCCGGTTTAGGGCGCGGGCGCAGGCGACGTGATATCGAAATCGGCGCGCAGGAACTGCCAGTCCGGCATCTCGTAGGCTTTGAGATTCGTCGCGCCGGTGGCCTCGACGTCATGATCTTCGTCCGGGCCAAGGGCGGGAATTTTGGCGTCGAATTCAGTGACAGAAGGTTGGTCCGGTTTGGCCACGCTGGTGACGATGCGGACATGGACGCCCAGCTCTTCCAGATCCGCGTCGGAATGATTGATTGCGGTGAATTTGATCTTGACCTTGTCGCCCGATTCGAGGGCGAGGCGGAAACCCGCCAGCTCAATAAATTTCGCCAAAGGGTTTTTGCTGGATGTGGTGGCGGAGCCGGGGCCGAAGGGCGAAGCGGTCGCGGCGGGGTTTGTTGGGGGGGCCGGAGAGGAGCACGCGGCCAGGAGGAGCAGGCTCGCCAGGAGCGCGGAGATTGGGATGCGGCGCATGACTAACAGAATAATACCGAAGGCATCGTATAGTGATTAGAGTCCATGAAACTCACATTCTGGGGCGCGGCGCGAACCGTCACCGGTTCGATGCATCATGTGGAAGCAGCGGGCAAGCGGCTATTACTCGACTGCGGATTGTATCAAGGACGGCGTGCGGAGGCGTTCGACCGCAACCGCCATTTTCCTTTTCCGGTTTCGAGCATCGATCACGTGATCTTGTCGCATGCGCACATCGATCACAGCGGGAATTTGCCGACGCTGGTCCGCAACGGATACAGGGGGCCGATTCACACTAGCCCGGCGACGATCGATCTTTGCCTGGCGATGCTGGCCGATTCGGCGTTCCTGCAGGAGAAGGACGTCGAATTCTGCAACCGGCGCAGGGACCAGCGGCGAAGAATCGGGCGTGACGATTCCGAATGCACGCCTCTGTACACCATAGATGATGCCGAAAAAACCTTTCCGCTCTTTGAAGCCGTGCCTCTGGACGCGGACAAGCAAGTGGCGGAAGGGCTGCGGTACCGGACCTACGACGCGGGGCACATGCTGGGCTCGACCGCGATCGAACTGGAAGCGGATGGAGTCAGGCTGGCGTTTTCGGGAGACGTGGGGCGGCCCGGATTGCCGATCATCCGCGATCCGGAGAAGCTGGATCCGGTGAACTACCTGATCATGGAGAGCACTTACGGCGACCGGTTTCATCGCAAGCTGGAGCATGTGGCGGAGAAGCTGGCGGATGTGGTGAACCGGACCGCGGGCCGCGGCGGCAAGATTATCGTGCCGAGCTTCGCGGTGGGGCGCACACAACAACTGGTGCTGGTGCTACATGAGCTGATCGACGCGAACCGCATTCCCCCGATTCCGATTTTCGTGGACAGTCCGCTGGCGGTGAACGCGACCGAGGTTTTCCGCAAACATCCGGAATGCTACGACGAGGAGGCTCGCAAATTCCTGACGGAGGGCGAAGATCCGTTCGGATTCTACCGGCTGAAGTATGTGCGCGAAGTGAGCGATTCCAAGGCGCTCAACGATCTGCACGGGCCGTTCCTGGTGATTTCGGCATCGGGAATGTGCGAAGCGGGGCGCATTCTGCATCATCTGCGCAACAACATCAGCGACCCGCGCAACACAGTTCTGATCACGGGCTTCCAGGCGGAGCACACGCTGGGGCGCAAGATTCTAGATGGGTGGCAGGAAGTGCCGATTTTCGGTGAGCCGGTGACGGTGCGCGCGGAGGTGGTGTCGCTGGATGAATTGAGCGGTCATGCGGACCAACGCGAATTGATCGAGTGGATGCGGCCGATCGCGCATGGGCTCAAGAAAGTGTTCCTGGTGCACGGCGAAGTTCATTCGGCAGAAGTGCTGGCCCAGGTGATCACGAAAGAGTACGGTATAGAGGTGACGATCCCGGCTCGCGGCGAGAGCTTTGAGCTGAAGTGAGTTGAAGTAAGCGATGGCAGAGCGATTCCCCGCCCCGGTTTACGCGGAAACGGTGCTCGAGCCGAATTTCGAGCACGCCAAGCTGCACTTTCTCGAGGCGTTGATTCAGATTCATTACGCCCACACGCTGATGCTGGCCAAGCAGGGGATCCTGACGCCGAAGGATATGCGGGCACTGCTGGAGGCTCTGGGGGGGCTGCATCCGAAACGCATCCAGGCGGCGCGCTTCGACGGCTCCTGCGAGGACCTGTTCTATTTCATCGAGGCGATGCTGGAGGACTCCTGCGGGCGGGAGATCGCGGGGAAGCTGCACACGGCGCGGAGCCGCAACGACATCGCGGTGACGTTGTACCGCATGACGGCTCGCGCGGAATTGCTGGAGGCGGCGCGAGGGATTCTGGAGCTGCGCGCGGCTGTGCTCGATCTTGCGGGGGCGCATCTGGAAACGGTGATGCCGGCGCACACGCATACGCAGCCGGCGCAACCCACCACGCTGGGACATTATCTACTGGGCGCGTGCGAATTTTTAGGCCGCGATGCGGAGCGCATGCGCGGCGCGTTCGCACGGATGAATGTATGTCCGATGGGCGCCGCCGCTCTCACCACGACGGGATTTCCGATCGACCGGGAGATGATGGCGCACCTGTTGGGATTCGACGGGATAGCGGAGAATTCGTACGGGGCGATCGCGGCGATCGACTACATCACGGAGGCGGCCGCGGCGGCCGCGGTCGCGATGGTGAACCTGGGCAAGCTGATCCAGGACCTGCTGCTGTGGTCGACGCGCGAGTTCGGATACCTGCGCATTTCGGACGGGTTCGTGCAATCGTCGAGCATCATGCCGCAGAAGCGCAATCCGGTGGCGCTGGAGCACACGCGAATTCTGGCCAGCCGCGCGCTGGGCCAAGCGCAGGCGGTGCTGACGTGCGCACACAACACTCCGTTCGGCGACATCAACGATAGCGAAGACGATTTGCAGCCGCTGGTGACGGCGATGTTCGCGAGCGCGGGGAGGGCTCTGCGGCTGCTGGCCGGGGCAATGAAGACGGCGGAAGTGGACCGGGAGCGAATGCGGCATCGCGCCGGACGCGAGTTCTTGACCGTGACGGAGTTGGCCGATACGCTGGTGCGGCGCGAAGGGATGAGTTTTCGCGAGGCGCACGACGTGGTGGCTAAGGCAGTCGAGGCGTCGGCGGACGATTCGGCCGAAGAGATCGCGGCGGCGATCAAGCGGCTGCGGCCGCATCTGAAGATGAAGACCGCGGAGATCGTGAAAGCGCTGGACGCGGAGAATTTCGTGCGCGTCCGCAAGGTGACGGGAGGGCCCGCGCCGGAACGCACGGCGGAGTCGCTCAAGAAGGCTCGCGCGATGGAGCGGGAGATGCTGGCGTGGGTGGAAGAAAAGTCGGCGATGATCGAGGAGGCGCGGAAGGGGCTGACAGTACGGCTTTGAGGGACTATGGCCCCTCCCCGGATCGCGGTAACATCGTCCAAAGTGCTTACCAACCTTCGCGTCAAGAATTTCAAGCGTCTCGGGGACGTCGAAATCGAACTCGGCCGCGCGGTGGTCTTCGTGGGGCCGAACAACTCCGGCAAGACCACAGCGCTTCAGGCCCTGGCTCTTTGGGAAACGGGGCTGCGGAAGTGGCTCGAGAAGAGATCCGCGAGGAGCGCCCCCGAAAAACGGCCTGGTGTAACAATCAACCGCCGGGATCTGATCGCTGTCCCGGTGCCCGATGCAAACCTCTTATGGAGGGACCTGCATGTCCGGACGATCCAGCGCAAGAATGGCGACCAAGAGACGAAGAACATACGGATTGATATCGTCGTCACCGGGATCACGGACGGCCGATCCTGGGAATGTGGATTTGAATTCGACTATGCAAATGCCGAATCCTTCTATTGCCGTCCCCTGAGGAAGGGTGAGGAGGCGCAGGCAACGAAGATGGCCGTCCCACCCCAAGCAGAGATGGTCAGAGTTGCCTTCCTGCCCCCAATGTCGGGCTTGGCCGCAACGGAGGACCGGCTCCACGATGGGGCCATAAGCGTCCGGATCGGAGAGGGCAGGACCGCTGAGGTCTTGCGAAATCTGTGCTTCCAAATCAGCTCCGAGCCAGATCAGAGCAAGTGGGACGCGCTGACGTCGCAGATCGAGACGCTGTTCGGAGTGAGTCTACTACGGCCCGAGTTCATTAAGGAGCGCGGGCAGATTACGATGGCCTATGAGGAAGGTGGAATCGAGTTGGATTTGGCCTCCTCCGGCCGTGGGCTGCAACAGACGCTTCTCCTGTTAGCGCACCTCTACGCTCATCCGGGTGCGACGCTCTTATTAGATGAACCCGACGCGCACTTGGAGATTCTGCGCCAGCGCCAGATTTATCAACTCCTCACAGAAACCGCAGAGTCCCGGGGCTGCCAGGTTATTGCTGCCAGCCACTCAGAAGTGCTGCTCAACGAGGCCGCGGACCGCGACGTCGTGATCGCCTTCGTGGGAAGGCCGCATCGAATTGACGACCGGAAACAGCACGTACTGAAGTCGCTGCGCGCGATCGGATTCGAGCAGTACTACCAGGCCGAACAGATTGGATGGGTTCTGTACCTGGAGGGTTCCACGGATCTGGCAATCTTGCGCGCGTTCGCTGAGCGCTTGCACCATCCAGCCGCGGCAGCGCTTCAGCAGCCGTTCGTCTGCTATGTCGGGAACGTCCCTTCCAAAGCGCGCGAACATTTCTTTGGGTTGAGGGAAGCGAAGCCAGATCTGGTTGGTGTAGCCATCTTCGACGCCATTGACCAGGATCTGGACCAAGGCAGCCCTCTTTGTGAGCTGAAATGGAGCAGGCGGGAAATTGAGAACTATCTGTGTTATCCGCAGACGCTCATCGCTTACGCGGAAGCGGTCGACGAACAGCCTGGGCCGCTCTTTGAGCCCGCGCAGCGAGAACGGCAAAGGAAGGCTATGGAGGAATCGGTAGCAGAAGTTACGGCTGCATTGAAGACCTTAGGAAAGCCCGATCCGTTTGCGCCGGATGTGAAGGCCAGCGACGATTTCCTCGGACCGGTGTTCCAGCGCTATTTTCAGCGGTTGACGCTACCCAATCTCATGCAGAAGACAGACTTTCATAGCCTTGCGCATTTAGCGCGGCCAGAACTGATCGACCCCGAAGTAGCCCAGAAACTGAACCACATCCTGCGGGCCGCAGAAAAGGCTCTACCCGTCAAGTGAGGAAAGCAGTGCGTTCCTCGCGGGCGAGCGGCTACTCTCGCGGCACTATACTAAGAGCATGGCGACGACTACGGCACCCATGACCTCGCAACAATTCCTCGCCTTGCCGCAGCAATACGACGCGAACGGCAACCGGATCAAAGAGGAGCTGATTGCCGGGGAGATGGTCGCCATGGCCACGCCATCCCAGCTCCACGACATCGTCAGGGGTGAAATCAACAACGCCCGGGCGGTGTATTTAGCGGCCCACGGCAAGGTGGTGAATCTTCGGGTCTACCCGGAGCCGGCGTTTCAAGTGACCGAAGAATCCGTGTTGGTACCCGACGTGAGCGTCGTCGCCGTGGCGCGGCTGCGCCGTCAGGGTGAACGCATCATCTCCGGCGCGCCGGAGATTGCCATCGAAGCGGTTTCGCCAACCGATACCTACATCCACCTCAAGAGCAAAATCCGGGCTTACCTGGCGAACGGCTCAGGCGCGGTGTGGATCGCCTATCCGGAAGCAAAATCGGTCGAGGCGCACACGGCGCAGGGAGTGCGGGAGTTCTCCGGCGACGCCGTGATCGCGGACGAATTGCTGCCGGAGTTTTCCCAGCCCATCTCGGCGTTTTACGAATAGGATGACAATGGCCCGCCCAACAGTGCAGTTGCTCACCGACGATCTGGTGGAGGCAGTGGTAGAGCAGGCCCGGCGGTCGCCACGGCGCCGGATGAATCACAATTTCCACGCCGGCAACGAAGATAATCCGCATCGTTTCCTGAACGTTTTTCTGGAAGGATCGTACGTACAGCCGCACCGGCATCGAAGCAAGCCGAAAGCGGAGTCGTTTATCGTGCTGCGCGGACATATGGCCGCCTTTGTTTTCGACGACAACGGCGCAGTTGTCTCCGGTCACATCCTCGGCCCGGAGGGGTTTAGCGGGAAGGCACCGGCCGGCGTCACGTCCACGGTTGCCGCGCACGGTATCGATCTGGCTCCCGGCCTGTGGCACACTGTCGCGGCGCTCACACCGGTCGCCGTCTGTTATGAGGTGAAACCGGGGCCATGGGAAGCGTCGACAGACAAAGAAATGGCGCCTTGGGCGCCCGCCGAAGGATCTCCAGAAGCAGCGGAATATCTTCGCAATTTGCTGCAGCCATAATCGTGGGAACGCCTTTCGACGGCGGGTCGCCCAAAAGCGGGAGCCGGCCATCGATGTCCAAAGGAAGTACGTCCTTTACTTCCAATTAAATAAGATGCTAACCTCAGTTCTTGCATGCGAACGGTCGACCTGATCCATCGGAAGAGGGACGGTGAAGAACTGTCCGTAGAAGAAATCGCCTATCTCGTAGACGGCTACACGAACGGCGGCATCCCGGATTACCAGATGTCGGCGTTCTTGATGGCTGTCTTTTTCTCCGGGATGACAGACCGGGAAGTGAGCGCTTTAACGGACCGCATGGTGGCGTCCGGAGCGAGCGTGGATCTTTCGGATCTGCCGGGAGTAAAGGTGGACAAGCACTCCACCGGAGGAGTAGGCGACAAGACCAGCTTGATCGCGGCGCCGCTGGCCGCCGCGGCGGGCGTGACCATCCCCATGATCTCGGGGAGGGCGCTGGGGCACACCGGCGGCACGCTGGATAAGCTGGAATCCATTCCCGGATTCCGCACGGGCTTGAGCATCGAGGAATTCCGGGAGCAACTGGGCAAACACCAACTGGGGTTCATCGGCCAGAGCCAGGAAGTCGCGCCCGCAGACGGGAAGGTTTATGCGCTGCGCGATGCGACGGCAACGGTCGAATCGATCCCGCTGATCGCGTCGTCCATCATGTCCAAGAAACTGGCGATGGGGCTGGACGCGCTGGTGCTGGACGTGAAGGTGGGCAGCGGAGCCTTCATGAAGAAGCAGGTGGACGCGCGCAGGCTGGCGCAGATGATGGTGGGGATCGGGCGCAGAGTGGACAAGCGGGTGCAGGCTCTGATAACCGACATGAACCAGCCGCTGGGCTACGCCATCGGCAACGCGCTGGAAGTGATGGAAGTGTCGCAGACCCTACAAAACGCCGGGCCGGCGGACCTGACGCAGCTATCGCTGGAGCTGGCGGCGCGGATGATTCACCTGGGCAAGAAAGCCGCGAGCATCGAAGAAGCGCGGGAAGTGGCGCAGAGCAAGCTGCTGGACGGCTCGGGCTACCGCAAGCTGAAAGAAGTGATCGGGGCGCAGGGCGGCAATCCGCAGGTGCTGGACCGGTTTGAGCTGCTGCCGAATGCGACCGGCGCGCGCGAGATCAGTTCGCCGCGCGCGGGCTATGTGAGCGCGATCGACGCCGAATACATCGGGCTGGCGTCGGCCATGATCGGAGCCGGACGCGACACGAAGGAGGACGTGATCGATCCGGCGGTCGGGGTGATTCTCGAAGTGAAGATCGGCCAGAAGGTGGATGCGGGCGCGGTGCTGTGCCGCCTGTATTACACCAATGAAGAGCACGTGGAAGAGGCCGCGCAACTGGTCGAGGATGCATTCCGAATTTCCTCCACCGCTCCCGAGGAGCGGGCCTTGATTTTAGAAGTCGTCGGATAAAAGGGGCCGTATCGCGCCAGCGCGATGGAGCGCTTCACCGGAGTTCTTGGAATCGTTGCGGTGCTGGCGGTGGCGTATGCGTTCTCAAGCAACCGCAAGGCGATCCGCGCGCGGCTGCTGCTGTGGGGGCTTGGGTTACAATTTGGGTTCGCGTTTCTGGTACTGAAAACGCCGGTGGAAAAGGCGTTCGGATGGGTGAGCGGAGGAGTCAACCATTTGCTGGATTACGCGGCGGAGGGCAGCAAATTCGTCTTTAGCGACAAGCTGGGCGCCCCCAGCGACATGTTCGGCACCATTTTCGCCTTTCAAGTCCTGCCCATCATCATTTTTATCGCGTCGTTTTTCGGCATCCTGTACTACCTCGGAATCATGCAAGTGCTGGTGCGCGGCATGGCCATGATGATGCAGAAGGTGATGGGCACCAGCGGCGCGGAGTCCCTGAACGTCGCGGCCAGCGTGTTCATGGGGCAGACCGAGGCTCCGCTGACCATCAAACCCTTTCTCGCGGGACTGACCGAGAGCGAACTATTCACCGTGATGTCGAGCGGCATGGCGCATGTTTCGGGGGCGGTCATGGCAGCCTACGTGTTGATCGCGCATGTGGAGATCCGGCACCTGCTGACCGCCGTGATCATGACCGCTCCAGCGACGCTAATGCTGTCCAAGATGCTGATCCCGGAGACCGGTTCTCCGGAGACGGCGGGCACCGTCAAAATCGACGTGGAACGCCCCGGGGTGAACATCATAGACGCCGCGTCGCGCGGAGCCTCGGACGGCTTGCACCTGGCACTGAACGTGGGCGCGATGCTGATCGCGTTCATCGGATTGATCGCGATGGTGAATGGCATTCTGCTGGCCCTGCATTACACGCGCTTCCTGGGGTGGCTGCCGGGATCGATGCAGGAAATTCTCGGGCGCATTTTCTCTCCGGTGGCGTGGCTGCTGGGGGTGAGATGGAAGGATTGCGCGGCGGTGGGCAATCTGCTGGGCACGCGGCTGATCCTGAATGAATTCGTGGCCTACGTGGATTTGGGCAAGATCGGATCGACGCTGGATCCCCGGTCGTTCGTGATCTCGACTTATGCCCTGTGCGGCTTCGCGAATTTGAGCTCGATCGCGATTCAAGTGGGAGGGATCGGAGCGCTGGCGCCTACGCGTAAATCGGATTTGGCGCGGTTGGGATTGAAGGCCGTGGCCTGCGGGACCATGGCCAATTTTATATCGGCGTGTATCGCGGGAATGATGGTATGAACACGGATCCAAAAATCGGAGTGGTGCTGGGCAGCGGGCTGGGCGCATTTGCCGAAACGCTGTGCTGCCGCGCGGAGACGGCGTATGCCGAGATCGCAGGATGGCCAAGGTCGACGGCGATCGGCCATGCGGGGAAATTAGTGTCGGGCCGGGTGGGACCGGCAGAAGTGATCGTGCTGGCAGGGCGCGCGCATTTATACGAAGGCTACACGCCGCAGCAGGTCACTTTCGGCATTCGTGAGCTGGCCCAACGCGGCGTGCGCAGCGTGATCCTGACCAACGCGGCGGGAGGAATCAATCTCAACTACCGGCCGGGCCAACTGGTGCTGATCTCGGATCACATCAATTTGCTGGGCGCGAATCCGCTGACCGGACCGAATGACGATAGTGCGGGCCCGCGCTTTCCGGACATGAGCGATGCCTACGCTCGCGCGTACCGCGAGATCGCGCACGAGGAAGCGGCCAAGCTGGGGCTGACCCTCGAAGAAGGCGTGTACGCGGCCGTGCCCGGCCCGAGCTATGAAACTCCCGCAGAAATCCGCTATCTGCGAACCATCGGCGCGGACCTGGTGGGGATGTCGACGGTGCCGGAGACCATCGCCGCGAATTACCTGGGGATGAAGGTGCTCGGGATTTCGTGCGTGACCAACATGGCCGCCGGTGTCCAGCGGCAAAAGCTGGTGCACAACGAGGTGCTCGAATGCGGCGCGCGAGTGCAAGAGGCGCTGAGCTCGCTGTTGAACGCGGTCATCATTCGGCTCTCGGCAGCCTGATGATGGGGCGCAACATGGGGCGCAACCCGGCTCGCCTGCCGTGCGTGAAACAACTATCCTAAAAGCATGGGCGCTAAATCTGCGCTTTCCGTAGAGCAGTACCTGCACACGTCGTTCCCGGATCTCGACAAAGAATATCGGGATGGGGAACTGGTGGAGCGTTCCTTGCCTACATATTCGCATGGTAGAACTCAAGGCCGCCTGTTTGCGTTTTTCGAAGCTCTTCGAAAAGCGCACTCTCTGCACGCCAGCGTGGAGACAAGGCTGAAACTACGCACTGGACTTTATCTGATTCCCGATGTCGCCGTGTTTCACGGCTCGGATCCGCCGGAAATGCCCGACTACCCTCCGCTGGTGGCCATCGAGATTCTTTCTCCGGATGACCGGCTCGACGCAGTGGCCGGGAAGCTGGAAGAGTATCGTGCGTGGGGCGTGCCGCATACCTTGGCGGTCGATCCGGCGGCGAAGCGCTTCTATGACTATGACGGCAAAATGAACCAGGTAAACGGGCTTCGAATTCCGGAGCTCGACATTGAGCTCCAGCCAGCTGCGATTTTCGACTGACGGAATTGCGCTGTGAAGCGATTGGCGCACATTCGCAGGTCGCGTTAATCCCCAGGTATGAGGGTTGAGGAGAACGCACCCCCGAAGCCGACGAAACCGCCGGGATGGAGCAACTTCCAAAGGGTGCTTAGTAGGTTATTAAGACCGCCAATGAGGAGGACTAAATGATGGTTATCGCGTCGTTTCCAGGACAAAGGGGGCAGTGCAGGGGCGCGTTGTTTTTACAAGGACGGACTGATCAGGGAATCCACGGTCCTTGCACTCTAGGATTGTTCTCTGGAGTCTAAGTTCGGTTATCGACATGGCAAATAATCTTTTGCCGTTCAGTTCTTGTATCCAGATATTCTGCAATACTGCTCCGTCGCGGTGGCTCAACTGTAGCGTGTAATACTCATGCCATGTGCCAAATAGGAAGCACACCCAAGCGAAATAAAACAAGAAGCGTAGGTCGTGCTTGATCGCTGCCACTACCATGAGCACAGTTGAGCAACCGATTCCCAAGGGCCCCCAAAACAAGATTGCTTTCGTGGTGTTTTTCCCCAGACGGCTCTTTTGGAGGGCCGAGAACTACCGCCTTAATCCATCGGAGCGTAGCGCTATACTATCACTCCACGTGAGTGAGGTGATTTCTTGCGTTACTTGCGATTGTCTTTGCCCGTAATGTGGGGCACGTCCTGATTATTCTCGTTGCAGATGTATTCCTGGAGATCGACCCCGTCCTGTAATTTGGAGTGGCCATACATGGTGAAGGGAGCGGTGTAGGCTCCGGGATCATCGATGGTGGCCTCATATTCCAGGTGCGTGAGGTCGGGGCGGCGGAAGCGCTCGATGACGTGCAGCATCTCGGTGTGCGGATGGCCGGCGAAATCGAACCAGAAACGATCATTGAAACCGACCGAGTCGATCACCAGAGTGTCACCGTCAAACAACCCGATGGAATGGCCGTACCAGGTGGGGTCGGGGTCGGCGGGATGTTTGCGGCCGTCCATGAAGATCTGGCGGTAGCTGTGAATGTTGCCTTCGAAGAGAAAGTAAATGTAGTTGGGAATCTGGACGATCCGCCAGGGATAGGGATTCTGGCGCGGCACGCCAGTAGGCAAGCAATTGGCCTCCGGATCGTCCTTGGACAGGCGCTTCTTGGTGAGCTCGGCAGCCCAGGGCTGGAGCGGAAGGGTTTCGCCCTTCTTGAGCGCGCTCGAAATATCGTAGATGAAGTTGTGCTCCGGGCTCCAGACTCCGGAGAAATCGGGCTTGCCGTCGGCAGTGCGGGGAGCCGGACCGGAGCGGGTGGAAGCCCCGAGGTTGGAGACCGCCTCGGCTTGCCCTTGCGCAGCGGCGGGCAGAGCCGCGAGCGCAGCCAGAATCGTCAGACTAAGGAAGTTGAGTCTCACGGGCTGAAAGTATCATGCAGCAAAGTGAGGGTCAAGGACGAAGGAACCGGGCAGAGAAGTTGGAAGGCGAGGTTGTGGTGTTAAACTGGTACCGATTCCAGGTTCGCGGGGTTGGCCTAGAGGTTGGGCGTCAGCCTTCCAAGCTGATTTACACGGGTTCGAGTCCCGTACCCCGCTCCAGCCCAGTCGCGGATCACACTGGCCGGCGTAGCTCAGTTGGTAGAGCATCTGATTTGTAATCAGAGGGTCGGGGGTTCAAGCCCCTCCGCCGGCTCCAATCATCCAAAACGTTATCATCGATAACGTGGTCGAGATCGAAACGCCCAGGCTGCGGCTCCGCGGTTGGATCGAGGCCGATTTTGAGCCGTTGGCGGCAATGTGTGCCGACCCGCGGGTCATGGAGTTTTTTCCTTCCACGTTCTCGCGGGAAGAAACCGAGGCCCTGTGGAAACGCATCCATGCGCACTTCGCACGTTACGGTTTCGGTCCGTGGGCGATGGAGGTAGAGGGAGAATTCGCGGGCTCTCTGGGGCTCAATTGGGTCCCATTTGAGACGCACTTCACCCCATGCGTCGAGATCGGCTACCGGTTGCGAAGTGAATTCTGGGGCCGGGGTCTGGCCACCGAAGGCGGGAGGACAGCGTTAAGGTACGGCTTCGAACATCTTCAGCTCCCGGAAATCGTAGCCTTTACCGTAACGGCCAACAAAAGATCGCGCCGCGTGATGGAGAAAATCGGGCTCGCTTTCTCAGAAGAGTTCGATCATCCACTCATGCCCAAGGGCCACCCTTTCGAGCGGCATGTGCTGTATCGAATCTCGCGGAGCGGCTGGGACGATCTCCCATTGGATACGCGATTGCACGGGGTCACCTCGTGAAGACTCTAACTGGTTGTATCCAAAAAGCCTTACTGGCCGGAGCGATGTTGGCTCCGGTAACGATTACCGGCTGCGCGGTACACGCCGGGTTCTATGATCGGGATCATCACGACTATCACCGCTGGCGCGCAGACGAACAGCCGCACTTCGACGCCTGGGTCGCCGAGACACACCGGCAACCGGTCGCCTACGAAAAGTTAGGCGACAACGACAAGCAAGCTTACTGGAACTGGCGGCACGAGCATCCGTAGCCCGGGCACACACGGGACGGCGCCGGTCGACCCGGGTGCGATAACCTCCGCACCCACACGCTAGCCTCAGCGTGCGCCGGCCCTCCGGTCAGCCTTGACCATGACCTGCCGCAAGATGCCGTTGATCCTTGTGGAATAACCGTCACCATATGCCTTGAGCCAGTCCACCACGTCCCGGTCGAGCCGCGCCGCCACCAGCACCTTAGGCGCTCGCCTGAACTTCGCCAATTGCTCCCCGGTCAAAGCCGGTACGTCCGAATAGTCGATTCCCATTTCATCGCCAGCGGCCTGTTTCTTGGCAACGCGCGCCAGGGAGGCTCGCTGCCGCCTAGTCAGCGGCTTGCTGAAGATAGACTCGGCGCTCACGCTGATTTGCCTGCCGCGCCGAGATGATGCGGATGATTTCTTCGCCATTCTTTTCGTCCTCACGGTATACATGCACCACCAACACCAGAGCGTGTTGGACGGCCCCAATCGCGTGCCAGCGGGTCTCCCCGCCGATGGTCCGGTCGGCGGCCAGGATCATCGACGGATCGTTGAAGACGCGGGCCCCAGTTTCAAAATCCAGACCGTGCTTCGTGAGATTCGCCCGGTTCTTAGCGGCATCCCACTCGAAGCGCATTTGTTATACATAGTGTATAACAGTAAGGTCGATCAGTGGATCCGCGCTATGCCGGTAGCCATCAACGGTGTGAATACCGAGCCTACTTTGAGCGAACCTGGGAACGCTATACTTGCGACAGTTGGCAAAAGCAAAGACAAGGATCCCGATTCGCCCTGAAATTGCGGCAAAAGTTCTTTTTGACTCCGACCACACCTGCTGTCGATGTCGAGACAGCGGCAGGCCGACGCAACTTCACCACGTAGATGGAGATCCCAGCAATAACGCGGAGGTCAACCTGGCGGTACTCTGCGTGTTATGCCACCACGAGACCCTCCTGCAGGGCGGGTTCGGGCGAACGCTTAATCCGGATTTAGTCGTCCGTTTTCGAAACGACTGGGTAAAGCGCGTCTCGGAGCGTAGAGTGAAGGCGGATGGATTGGCTGCCGCACGAATGGCGGAGTCACCGAGAGCCGCTTCAGCCTCTGAGGAGGCTAAGGCATTGAGCGCTCCGCGGAAAGAGTTAGCAATCTATGTGCGGGACCTACCGGGAATCCTTGCCAAAAGCGTAGCTCTAGCTGCTCCGGGCCGGGAGTCCGGCGTCACACAATCGATGGTACAGGCCACCGACGAACTTACCGGCGTACTCGTGCAGATTTTGGTGCATCTGGCATCATGGTTTCCCAAAGACCACTTCGACGGCCAGTCAGCGTCCGAGTATTTCAGTTTGTACATCTCGAACCGCGCAAAGTGGCGCCGCGCCCTGGCAGAACCTGACGGCGTCGGAACCGGCGGCACGCTCGTCAGGATTACAACCGCTTATGGCGTCTTCGAAGATGCGAGGGCGGCAGTGGACGACGTGGTTTCCGCCCTGTTTGTCAATCAACGCGGGTTTGATCTGCCCCAGTGGCGCATGCAGTGGAAGGCGGCTACTGAACACGTCGGTCCCATTTAACAACTGGCCCGGGAGTCAGCGACTGTCAGAAGTACGACGACCTACGCTACGACGATGAGCGCGTTACTGGAGCTGGCGGCGCGAGCATCCGTAGGGGTCGGCTTGCCTCGTCCGAAATAGGGCGCCTAATCCGCCAGCGGGTTCGGCCGCATCTGGAAGTGGACCACTTTCGGCATTGTTCCCTTGCCGGTTTCACTGTGGAACGGAGTGCGGGTGCCCCAGGTGGTCCAGACACCTTTGCCTTTCCAACCGGCTTTGGCGTCGTCGATGCGGCCGTCCATGCCCTTGGCGAAGAAGCCGAGCGGATAGGGTACGCGCATGATCACGAATTTCCCGTTGACCAGGGCGATCAGGGAATCGGAATCGTTGCCCGTAACGATCGGCGTGTTGCGGCCGAGGCCCAGCGTATCGAATTGATCCACCCAATCGTAGTAGTGCGAATCGGCGCTGCCGGAGCCGGCCACCCCCATGAACCCCGGACCCGGAGTCTGATACAGAGTCCAGCCTTCGGGGCACTGCTGGCCGGTGGCTTTTGGCCCATTCAAGGGACCCTTGCACTTCTTGCGGTCGAAGCTGGCCAGATGGCCGCTGGCCAAGGCGACCCACACCACGTTGTTGCGATCGATATCCAGACCGCGCGGCGAGAATCCCGAAACGGGCGCCTTGGGATTATTCCACGGCACTTCATAATATTCGGCGAGCGCGGTTTCCGGCGGATTCGATCCCGGGCTCAGGCGCACGATCCCTCCCGGGAACCCGAGCACGCTGCCCCAGATATTGCCATCCGTGGCGATGGCGAGCCCGTAAAACGCCGCGTTGAGGCGCGTGTCCTTGTTCGGGTCGATTTTCACGTTGACGGCGGAGTTGGTTCCGAGGCTCTCGCCGCTGGGCGCGGTGAGCACCATCTGTTCGGAGTCCACATAAGCGTCGCGCTTACCGTTGCCGTTGGTGTCGAGCACCAACGCGGTCCAGCCTTGCGACTTCGCGGCGTCATGAGTCTGGTCCCAGACCTTGGTATTGAGCCACCCGACCACTCCGCCGCCCCCGCCGCTGCTGGTCCACAGCGTGTTGTTGGCGTCCTCGGCGAAAAGCAAGTGATGCGTAGAGAAGCAGGTGTCGATCATCTCGGTTTTGCCGGTTTTGGGATTATAAACCGCGAGCTGGCGGCCGGAATTATTCAGCGGCGTAAGCTTGGCGGAAATCAGGCCGGAACCGGCCTTGCAGAAAGCCGGATCGGCGTTAGCCCGAATCCGCGAGGTGTACCACAAGCGGCCCTGCGCGTCGAACATCGGATTGTGGACCGTGGTGTGGCTATCCCAGATCGGCTCATCGCCCCAGAAATTGGACGGCTGAAGAGGCTTGGGCTGGCCCGGCGTGTCGGGGTCACGATAAGGAATCTTAACCTCGGAGATTTTATTGTGGACGGGGTCCAGCACCGGCAGATAATCGCGGCTCTCCTCGGGCGAGCCGTAAATCAATCCGTTGGCGTTGACGCTGGGATTGCGCTTGTCAGTGGAGATTTCGTCGTGCAGGTAAGCCTTCGGGTCGGCCCAATCCCATTGCGTGATCACCACGTTGCGCTCGACGCCCTGCGGCCTGGGAGGAGCTTCTGCAGGAAGCTCGCCGTGAGCGACGCGCGTGGTCCAGTCGCCGAATTCGGCCGTGGCGCGCTCGGCCCCAAGCTGGTTGAGGCCGCCCATCATCGCGTTGCCGGCCTGCCCGGATTGAACCCGGCGGAGCCAGGCTTTGGCGGGCGAATCGAGATTGGCGAACATGGGCGGAATGGTGCGCGTGTAGGCGTTGCCGAGTTGGTGGCAGGATTCGCAGCTATCGGTCTTGATCAAATGGATCCATTGACCCTGGGTCTTGATGCTGGTGGCGATGCCGTTGCCGTTGGGGCCGGTTCCCGGAAATTGCTTTTTATCGGGAATGCGCAACATGGAATACCAGTAATTCGCGGGATATAGCTGCGCGGCGGTTTTGGCATTGGGCGCGACGGTTGGCTTGAGATCGACGGTCTTGCCGGTCTCGGTCTCGACCTTCGGCGAATCGACCAAGCCGTAGCCTCTGGCCCACACCGTGTATTTGGCTCTGGGAAGGTCGGGGATCAGATAGCGGCCGCGATCGTCGGTGACGACCTCTTTGATATAGCGGGTGGGAAGATCGGTGGTTTCGGCGATGACCCACACGCCAGCCTCCGGGCCCTTGGAACTGGAGACGACGCCTCCGATTTCGTTGGCCTTGACGGAGGACTGCTGGGCGTGGAGCCTGGAGGGGCTCGCGAGGAAGTAACCGGCGACAGCGAGCGCAACGATGCCGGCGCAATAGAGAAGCTTGGAACGGAGCATAGTCGATCTCCTTTGCGCTTGCCAGTATATACCGGAACAAGGGGAGCCGTGCCCACGTGGGGAGGATTGCCTCAGAAGGGTTTCCGTGGGCTAAAGCCGGGTCCGGCTTCGCCAGTTCCGGTAGTCTGTCCCAAATCTTTCCGCCAGAAGTTTGTTCTCGCGCCGCGCGTTCCCGACCTGCAACGGCAGCAGAACAACCAGAACTGCCAGCACCCACCAGGAGTCCAGCGCCAGCGCAAGTCCCAACACGGTCAAGTCCATGAACACGTACATCGGATGCCGAATGCGCGAATAGAGTCCATTGGTAACCAGCGCCGATGCTTTCGGGGTGACCGAAAAGGACTTGCCCAACTGAACACGTGAAAGCACAACCAGCGCGAAAGCCGCAATGGCAACCACCCAGCCCGCAAGCCTTGGCACATTCGACTCCATCCCGATGCCCCCTCAATGGGTTGCAAGCCCGTTACTTTATCGCAAGGCGCTCAAAGGATTCAAACTGTCCTCGGCCAGGCGTTCGGTAGCGCAGATGACCGGGGAGCCAGCCGCGCTCCGGGCCGTGGCGCAGTACGGTGGGCAGCTTGGACAGAATTTTCACAGCGGACGGCGTGCTAGACTGGGGTTTCCGAAGTAAATCAGTGGTCTCCCGCCGTACGTTCCTCTCCTCGTGCCTGGCAGCAGGTGTGTGCGCGAAGAGCGCGCCGATTGTCACCCTGCCCAAGCCAAGATATTCGACCCTGGCCCTCGACCTCGTTCACCGTTCCACCGTCATCGACATGCTGGGCCTGCTGACGCTCAACTACAAGAAGCTGGGCATCTGGGAGACCGACCCGGCGCGGTTCCAACCCAGCGATTTCCAGCGTCTGAAGGATTCCGGCATCAACATTTTCCATCCCGCCGTCGGCTTCGTCGAAGGGGACATTTACAAGGAGTCCTTGAGAGACATCACCGGCTGGAACCTGTTCATCGCCGGCCATCAGGACGACTTCATCCGGATCGATGCGCCCGGAGACATCGAGCATGCGAAGGCCAAGGGAAAAATTGGAATCGTCATTGGGCAACAAAATTCCGAGCATTTCCGCACGGTGGATGACGTGGACAAGTTCTACGCCATGGGGCAGAGAGTCTCGCAACTGACGTATCGGGACAACCGGATCGGCGGAGGGTCGACGGATCCGAAGAACATCGGGCTTACGCAATACGGCGGCGAGATCGTGCAGCGAATGAATGAACTGGGGATGGCGATCGACGTCTCGCATTGCTCAGACCGGACAGCTCTGGACGCGATCGCGGCGTCGAGTAAGCCGGTGCTGGTGACGCACGCCAACTGCCGCGCATTGGTGCCGGGTAGCGCGCGCTGCCGCACCGACGAGACGATCAAGAAGCTCGCAGCCAAGGGCGGAGTGCTGGGTGTGACCATGGTGCGGATCTTCGTGGGCACCAAGGGGCGCGTGACGATTGAAGACGTGCTGGACCACATTGAGCATGTCGTCGAGATTGCCGGGATCGAGCACGTGGGCGTGGGGACCGATGTCGATCTGGATGGGCGCGACCGCGCGGGCGCCGAAAAGCGCAGCGATTTGGACGGGCTAGTTTACTCGAACAAGATCTACGAGCTCACCGAAGGCCTGATCCGGCGCAAATACAGCCAGCAGAACATCGAACTGATCCTGGGCAAAAATTTCGAGCGGGCTCTGGGCGAGATCTGGAAAGCCTGAACTATTCGGATTGAGCTTCGGGCTCTGATCCCTCGCCCGCTGATTCTTCGGGCTCCGGTCCCGCTTCCTTGCGAGCCTTCTCAAACAGCAGGTTCAGCGTTTTCTCCGTGCGGATATTGGCGGCGATCTTGCCGAGCACGCCTTCCTTCTGAAGCTTGGCGCGCGTGACGGCGACGGCTTCGCGCTGCTGGCGTGCGATGCGCTGCACTTCGCGGTCGACCTCTTCCTGAGTGGGCGCGATGGCTTCGCGCTCGCCGATTTTATCCAGCAGCAGTGAAGCTTTCACGTCGCGCGCGGCGCGGTCCTTCTGCGCTTCGCGCAGCTTGTGCCAATCCAGCTTCAGGTCCTTGGTATCGACGCCTTGGGCGGACAGCGTACGCAACTGATTTTCGACGTTGATCTGCACCTGGCGGTCAATGTAAGCATCGGGCACGGGAAAATCATGCGCGTCGACCAGCTTGTCGAGGAGCTGGTGCTTGGCGTCTTCCTGTGCCCGATGCTCGCGCTCGCGGAAGATGGTTTTGCGGATGGTTTCCTTTAGTTCTTCGAGGGTCTGAAAATCGCCCAGATCCTTGGCGAACTCGTCGTTCAGCTCGGGGAGTTCCTTGCGGCGGACGGCCTTGACCGTGGCGCGGAATTTGACCGTGCGCCCGGCGAGCTGTTTGCGCTCGTAGTCTTCCGGGTAGACAACTTCGAATTCCCGCTGTTCATCCGGAGACGCCCCACGCAGATTTTCCGTGAACACCGGCATGGTAGCTTCATCGCCGAGCTTGACGACCAGCTCGTCCTGTGAAACTTTTTCCGCTACACCCTCCAAGCTTTCGAGCGCAATCACCGCGTAGTCGCCGCCGGCCAGCGGCCGGGGCTCTTCGTTGACAAATTCGGCCTTCTGATCGCGGAGCTGCTCGATGCGCTGCTCCACGTCGGCGTCGGTGACTTCGGGCTCGGAGTAGTTGATGGTCAGGCCGAGGTAATCGCCCAAATCGAATTCCGGGGCGACTTCAAATTCGGCCTTGAACTTCAGAGGCTCACCGGCGTGCATGTGGAGATCGGTGATCTCCGGCCGGCTTACCGGGTGGAGGTTTTCCTTTTCCGCGGCCTCGTTGAAGAAGCGCGGCACCAGCTTTTCGATGACTTCCTGGCGGATGTCGCCGGCGAAGCGGGTTTTGACCAGACTGAGCGGGGCCTTGCCAGGGCGGAAACCAGGCAGCCTTACTTTGGCCTGGATACCGGCAACGGCCCGCTCGGTTTCTTTCTCGACTTCCGCGGCGGGAATCGTGATTTCAAGAGAATGCTTGCAGCCTTCGATTAGCGCCACGATTTGCGATCCTGACTTGTGCTAAATGTGCTGAGCGATTATGTGCGCGCGGCGGCCGCGGGTTTGCCGGATTCAGCCAAGACGGCAGCCTTGTCGGTGGCTTCCCACGAGAAAGTGTCTTCCACGCGGCCGAAGTGCCCGAAGGCAGCGGTTTTGCGGTAAATCGGCCGGCGCAGCTTGAGCGATTCGATCATGCCCTTGGGCGTCAACTGGAAGTTGGAGCGGATCAGGCTGACCAAATGCTCTTCGCTCAGAGCGCCGGTGCCGAACGTGTTGACCATGACGGATACCGGCTCAGCCACGCCGATCGCGTAGGCAAGCTGCACTTCGCAGCGCTTGGCCAACCCGGCTGCAACGATGTTCTTGGCGACGTAGCGGGCCATGTAGCACGCCGAACGATCCACCTTGGTCGGGTCTTTTCCAGAAAATGCGCCTCCGCCGTGACGGCCCATGCCGCCGTAGGTGTCGACGATGATTTTGCGGCCGGTCAAGCCGGTGTCGCCGTGGGGTCCGCCGATGACGAAACGGCCGGTGGGGTTGATGTGATACTTGGTGCCGGAATCGACCATCGCGGAAGGGACCACGGGATCGATGATGTGCTTCTTGACGTCGGCGCGGAGCTGCTCCGTGGTGACGTCGTCATCGTGTTGGGTGGAGACCACCACTGCGTCGATGCGCTTGGGCTGGCCGTGCACGTATTCGACGCTGACCTGGCTCTTGCCGTCGGGGCGCAGATAGCTGAGCTTGCCGAAGCGGCGGATCTCGCTCAACTGGCGGCACAGCTTGTGGGCCATCATGATGGGCAGAGGCATCAGCTCTTCGGTTTCGTCGCAGGCGTAGCCGAACATCAGGCCCTGGTCGCCGGCGCCGCCGGTATCCACGCCCATCGCGATATCGGGCGATTGCGTCTGGATGGCGTTCAGGATGCCGCAGGTCTTGGCGTCGTAGCCCATTTTGGCGTCGGTGAAGCCGATGTCGGCGATGACTTCGCGCGCCAGCTTCGGCACGTCCAGCACCGACTTGGTGGTGATTTCACCCGCCACTACGCAGAGGCCGGTGGTGACCAGCGTTTCGCAGGCCACACGGCCGGTGGGGTCGCCGGCCAGCACGGCGTCAAGCACCGCATCCGAAATCTGATCCGCCATCTTGTCCGGGTGGCCTTCGGTCACCGATTCGGACGTGAAAATGTGTCGCATAGTATCTGCCACTTCGCCAATCCTCCACAATGCTCAGAGTCCCGCCGCTCCAACACGGCCGGGAGGTTTATTTCAGGTCTACAGTGAAGAAACCCAAAATGGATAGTCTAACACACGCTTTGCATGCATGTGTATTAAGATGGAGGTTTATCTTTTCCCGAGGAGAACAATGAGCACCGCAACCCTACCCAACACGACAGAATACAAAGTAGCCGACATGAGTCTGGCCGATTGGGGCCGCAAAGAGATTTCCATCGCCGAGCACGAGATGCCCGGCCTGATGGCGATCCGGAAGAAATACGCAACGGGCAAGCCGCTGAAGGGCGTGCGTGTGACCGGTTCGCTGCACATGACCATCCAGACCGCCGTGCTGATCGAGACGCTGGTGGATCTGGGCGCGGACGTGCGCTGGGCGAGCTGCAATATTTTTTCGACGCAGGATCATGCCGCGGCCGCCATTGCAGCGGCGGGCGTGCCGGTGTTCGCGTGGAAGGGCGAGAGTCTGGAAGAGTATTGGTGGTGCACCTACCAAGCCATCAGCCATCCCCACGGCAAAGGTCCGGAGCTGGTGGTGGACGACGGCGGCGACGTGACGTTGCTGATCCACAAAGGCTATGAGCTGGAGCACGGCGACAAGTGGGTAGATTCGCCTTCCTCGAGCCATGAGGAGAAAGTAATCAAAGACCTGCTCAAGAAGGTGCACGCGGAAAATCCGAAACGCTGGACGGATGTGGTGAAGCATTGGCGCGGCGTCTCCGAGGAGACCACGACCGGCGTGCATCGCTTGTACAAAATGCAGGAGCAGGGGAAATTATTGATCCCGGCTATCAACGTAAATGATTCGGTGACCAAGTCGAAATTCGACAATTTATATGGCTGCCGCGAGTCATTGGCGGATGGAATCAAGCGCGCCACCGACGTGATGGTGGCGGGCAAAGTCGCGGTGATCTGCGGCTACGGCGACGTGGGCAAAGGTTCGGCGCACTCCCTGCGCGGGATGGGCGCGCGCGTGGTGGTGACCGAGATCGATCCGATCAACGCTCTGCAGGCCGCGATGGAAGGCTTCGAGGTGACCACCGTGGAAGACACTCTGGGCCGCGGCGATATTTACGTCACCTGCACCGGCAACCTCGATATCATTACGCTCGAGCACATGAAGCGCATGAAGGATCAGGCGATCGTGTGCAACATCGGCCACTTCGACAACGAGATCCAAGTGGACGCGCTGAATGAGGCCAAGGGCGTGAAGCGGACCAACATCAAGCCGCAGGTGGACATGTACACCTTCCCGGACGGCCACAGCATCTTCATGCTGGCCGAAGGGCGCCTGGTGAATCTGGGCTGCGCGACCGGCCATCCCAGCTTCGTGATGAGCAACAGCTTTTCGAATCAGACTCTGGCGCAGCTCGACCTGTGGAAGAACAAGGACGTTTATAAAGTGGGCGTGTACACTCTTCCCAAGAAGCTGGACGAAGAGGTCGCGCGGCTGCACCTGGAAAAGATCGGCGTGAAGCTGACCACCCTGAGCAAGAAGCAGGCGGATTATTTGGGCGTCGCGGTGGAGGGTCCGTACAAGGCGGATCACTATCGGTATTAAGCTGCTTCGGGCGTGAAGAAAACGGGGCCGGTCCGAAAGGGCCGGCCTTTTGTGTTTGGTAGGCTCAGGCGAGCGGCGAATTATAGAAGTTGCGAGGTGAATTATGCTCGGAACGTGCAAGCTGTGCCTCTCCGACAATCAGGAGCTCCAGAAAAGCCATTTCGTGTCTCGGAAGCTCTACTATTCCGGCGGCAAGCCGTTGGAGTTCGTGATGGGAAGCGAAGTTGGGTTCAAGCCCGCCGAGTTGGCTGCACCGCTGCTTTGCAGGAGATGCGAGGAAAGATTCAGCAGGCGTGGCGAGGAGAAGTACTTAAGCACGTGAAACCAAAATATGTTCTTAAGCGCATGCCGTTAAGTAACCTGATGGCCGTGGCGTGGTCGCGGGATAGCGACCCCACCGCAACGCGGTTCGACGCGCGAGATTTCAATATCGACACGGAGAAGTTTGCGTATTTCGCGTTGAGCGTCGTTTGGCGCCGAGCCGTGCACGAATGGAATAAGGATATCCCTCGATGGGAACTCGGCCGGTTCGCGGAAATCATGAGACGGTACTTAGCGGACGAGGACGCCCCGTTCCCTCAACATACGGTGGTGATCGTGATGGTTTGCAGCGATCAGTCACCGAGACGGACTTGGTCCGTGCCCCACGAAGCGCGCGACAACTTGGGTTGTCTGGATTTCGCTTTTGACGTTAGGGGGATCCGTTTCCGCGTCATGATGGGGCAGGTACCCGCAGCGTACAGGAGCATGAACATCAAAGCCCCGTATTGTCCGATACTGTACGCAGACCGCCAGAGACGGCAGGATGAAGCCTGGAGGCTTATACGGCAGAGAGCGGGTGAAGATAGCCAGGCACGACGGAGTGGCGTCACTTCTTGAGTGGGTTACCGCCACGGCAGGAACTAAGGCGGCTGGGGGTGGCGTTAGATATTGAGGTCGAGGCCGCGAAACGGGGACTCAGCGAACAATTGCGCCAGGCTCTTGCGGCCGGCTGGACGCCGGCCCGCCTGCGGCTTCGCCTGGACGTGAGCGGCTTCTTCGAGCAGGCTGGTCGCGTAGTTGTCGACAGTCATGCCATGCTGGGCGGCCTGGCGGGCAAGCTCGTCCTTTACCTCGGGCCGAATGTCCAAAGTGATGATCATGATTGCCTCCTCGCTACAAATTGTAACCCGCGGGGCAGCGGCGAAAAAAATCGCAACCGGCAGTCCCGCACCGTGCGTAACCATCTGGCAGAACGCCGGTATTACGACCCAGGAGGCTCACCCATGAAGATTGCCGCCATTGCGCTGGCCACTACAGTACTGGTTCCGCTAACCCTGCCCGGCCAGATGCGGGACAACCGCGACAAGGAGTTGGCTTGCCAGGATTACAGCTATCCAGGCTCATGGAGATTCAATCGCTTCGAGGCGCATCGTTGCGACATCCGGGAGCAGACCGTGCCGGCGACCGGCCGCATCAGGGTAGATCCGGGGCGCAACGGCGGCGTGACGATCAAGGGCTGGACCCGCAACGACGTGCTGGTGCGGTCGCGCATCGATGTGTGGGCGCGGCGGGATTCAAATGCGGCGATGCTGCTGAATGAGGTCCACATCGATACATCGAATGGTTCGGTGACGGCTTCCGGACCATCGAATTGGGACGACGAAGGATGGTCGGTGAGTTACGAGATCTTCGTTCCGCGCAAAACCGGCGTGGAAGCCCGAGCGGTTAACGGCGGCCTGAGCGTCTCCGACGTGGACGGCACGATACATCTGGAGACCACCAATGGAGGCATCAACCTGGCTCGCGTTGCGGGCGATGTCAGCGGCGAGACGCGGAACGGCGGCGTGAACGTGGAACTGGAAGGCAACACGTGGCGCGGAAAGCAGCTCGAGGTGGAGACCAAGAACGGCGGAGTCTCAGTCTCCGTGCCGTCCAACTACTCGGCGCGTGTCCAAGCGGAAACGGTCAACGGACGCTTGAGCTCCGATATTCCAGTGACCGTGCAGGGCTGGCTCCGCCGCCAGAGCCTGGACGGAACCATCGGCTCCGGCGGGCCTCTGATCCATGTCAGCACGATTAATGGCGGAGTGGTTTTAAGACGCAGCTAGCACGGAATATTGGCGCCGAAAAAGTGGTATATAGACTTTAATGGCGCGTCATTTCCCCCTCACGGTCGTTGCAAGCTGCGTCGCGCTGATCATGCCTGCGCTGGCGCAGCAACTTCTCATCGTCGATATTCAGGTCACCGGCAACGCGCGGCTGCCGAGCGCGGCGATCATCGCCGCCAGCGGGCTAGCACGCGGCCAAACCGCGACGCCAAAAGACTTTGACGCGGCGATGGCTCGCTTAGACAATACTGGCTTGTTCACGTCGCTTGCCTATCGCTACGACCCGAAGACCATGGGTGAAAAATCGGGTTACGCGGTAACCCTGCAGGTCGCCGAGGCGCAGACGGTCAGCGGGGTGCGCTTGGATATTCCGGGCGTAGAGGAAAACGAAATTTGGCAGGAAATCAGGAAAGAGGACGGCCTGATCGACACCCGGATACCCGCCCGGCAAGAAGCCGTGGACTATTACAAGGGCGCGATCAAGGCGGCGCTCCATAAACTCAATCACGACCAGGACCTTGTCGCCAAGAACGAGGTCGACTTGGGAACCGGGAAGCGAATACTAATCTTTCAGAGCGCAAATCTTCCCAAGATCGCGGGAGTCACGTTTGAGGGCAACCAATTGATCGACAGCCGGACCCTGCAGGAGTCTCTGACTCGCGCCTCATTCCTTGGGGAAAGCTACACGGAGAGTTATGTCCGCGTCCTGCTGGACGCGAACGTGACGCCGCTGTATGAGGAACGTGGCCATCTCACGGTGAAGTTTCCGCGGGTGCGCATTACGCCGGCGGCGGAGGGTGTCACGGTCTCCGTTGGCGTAGACGAGGGGCCGGAAAGGACTCTTGGAGCAGTGCAACTTACCGCCAAGGAATCCATCCCCACCGATCAGATGCTAGCAGCGGCGAAATTTCGGGAAAGAAAGCTGGCGAACTGGAAACAGATCCAAGCTAGCCTGGATGACGCAGAAACCGTTCTCCGGCGCGACGGTTATATGACGGTGGCCGCGCAGGTTGTCCGCGACTATCACGACGAAGACCGCGTGGTCGACTTGACTGTCAACGTCGATAAGGGGAAGCAGTATTTCTTTGGCTCCCTGGAGCTCGCCGGATTCGATCCCGGCAATGAAGCCTCCGCTCATGGCCTTTGGCAGCTAGCCGAAGGCGCGCCGATGAATCCGCTGTACGTGGACGACTACCTCCGTTCACTCGGCAAGACTTTCAAGGAGATCAAGTCGTTCTCGACGCAGTACCGGCTGCGGAAAGACACCAACATCATGGACGTGGTGGTTAAGGTAACGATGCGCTAGCTCCCGCCAGCCTCGCGCACTCGCGAGCCATTTCCAGCTCCTCATCCGCGCGGATTACCAGTACGCGGACGGCGGAATCCGCGGCGGCGATCTCCACGTCCGGCCGGGCCGGCGCGTTTTTAGCGGGATCGAGCCGCACACCAACGAATCCGAGCTGCGCGCACAAGCGTTCGCGCAAGGGAGCACAATTTTCCCCAATACCCCCGGTGAAGACGATCGCATCCACGCCTCCCAGCACGGCTAGCATCGCTCCGGTTTCGCGGTAGAGGCGATGCACGTAAATATCGAAGGCCAGTTTGGCGCGCGGATTTCCGGCATCCATCGCATCGAGAACCGCGCGCATATCGCCCGAGACGCCGGACACGCCCTTCAATCCGGATTCCTGATTGACCACGCGATCGAGCTGCTCCGCGGTGTATCCGCAATGGCGCAGCAGAAACACGACGATGCCGGGATCGAGCGAACCGCAGCGCGAGCCCATCATCAGGCCGTCGGCGGGCGTGAAACCCATGGTTGTGTCGATGCTCTTGCCGCCGCGGATCGCCGCAAGAGAGCAGCCGTTGCCCAGATGGCAGGCGATGAGGCGAAGCGAATCCAGCGGCCGCGCCAGCATGTCCGCGGCGCGGCGCGAAACGTGAGCGTAATTGATGCCGTGGAATCCGTAGCGCCGAATGCCCCGCTCTTCCCACTCCGAGGGACCGGGATAAGTGTACGCCTCGGGCGCAAGCGTGGAATGAAATGCGGTATCGAAAACCGCCACCTGGCGCGACGGATCGGGCAGGATCGTGTCCATCGCCGCGATGGCGGCCAGCTCGAGGCGATTATGCGCCGGAGCTATCTCCGCGTTTTCCGCAATCGCCGCGCGGACTTCCGGCGTGACCCAAGTGGTCTGGCGATGCTTTGGACCGGCGTGGACGATGCGGTGCGCGACCGCGTCGATTACCTTCGGCCCTCCCGTCTCCCGCCAAATCGGCTCCAGTGTCTCCGGCAATACCCGCGCCACATCCTCAACGGAAGCAATCTCGCCCTGAACCCGCTGCTTCTCGGCTACCCGGCCCTGTGAATCGGCTTCACCATACCAGCACTTAATGCTGCTGGATCCGACGTTAATGGCTAAGATGCGCACGGGAACCCGGCCATTGCCAGTCCTTGATCTCCGGCATGTCGTCGCCATGCTTGTCGATGTAGAGTCTGTGTTCCACCAGCTTGTCGCGGAAGGCTTGCTTCTGGTGCGCGGCAACGTCGCGCAGGCGAGGCACGCGATCGATGACATCAATGGCCAGGTGATAGCGATCCAGGTCATTGCGGACGGTCATGTCGAAGGGAGTGGTGGTGGTGCCTTCCTCTTTGTAGCCGCGGACGTGCAGGTTGGCGTGGTTGGTCCTTCGATACGTCAGGCGATGAATCAACCATGGGTAGCCATGAAACGCGAAAACCACGGGCTTATCCGAAGTGAAGATGGAATCGAAGTCGCGGTCGGAGAGGCCGTGCGGATGCTCGCCCTGCGGCTGAAGGGTCATCAGGTCGACCACGTTGACCACGCGCAGCTTGATGTCGGGGATGTGGCGGCGGAGCAGGTCGACCGCGGCCATGGTCTCGAGGGTGGGCACGTCGCCGGCGCAGGCCATCACGGCGTCCGGCTCCGAGCCCTGGTCGTTGCTGGCCCAGCTCCAGATGCCGATGCCCGCGGTGCAATGCGCGACGGCCGAATCGATATCGAGCCACACCGGTTCAAAATTCTTTCCGGCCACGATGACGTTGACGTAGTGGCGGCTGCGCAGGCAATGGTCGGCGACGGAGAGCAGGCAATTGGCGTCGGGCGGAAGGTAGACGCGCACCACGCCGGCCTTCTTGTTGACCACGTGATCCAGAAAACCGGGGTCCTGGTGGCTGAAGCCGTTGTGATCCTGCCGCCAGACGTGCGAGGTCAGCAGATAATTCAGGCTCGCGATGGGCCGGCGCCAGGGAATGGAACGCGTGGTGGAGAGCCACTTGGCGTGCTGGTTGAACATCGAATCGATGATGTGCACGAAGGCTTCGTAGCAGGAAAAGAAGCCGTGGCGTCCGGTGAGGAGGTAACCTTCGAGCCAGCCCTGGCACATATGCTCGCTGAGCACTTCCATGACGCGCCCGCCGGGGGCGACATGATCGTCGGTGGGAAGAATCTCCGCCGTCGAGGTCCGGCTGGTGACTTCGAAGACCGCGTTGAGACGGTTGGAATTGGTTTCGTCCGGGCCGACGATGCGGAAATTGCGCGATTCGGCGTTGAGCTTCAGCACGTCGCGCAGCATGCCGCCCAGCACGCGAGCCGCTTCGGCTTTTTCCGCGCCCGGCGCCGCGGCCTTCACAGCGTATTCGCGAAACTCCGGCATGAAGAGATCGCGCAGCAGCAACCCGCCGTTGGAGTGCGGATTGGCGCTCATGCGCCGTCCTCCGGTGGGAGCGAGCGAAGTGAGCTCGGGAATGGGCCGGCCGGCTGTGTCGAATAGCTCCTGCGGACGGTAACTCTTCATCCATTGCTCGAGCTGGCGGATGCGTTCGGGTTTCGCGGCGAGGTCGTCCAGCGGAACCTGATGGGCGCGGAAGGTGCCCTCGACCGGGACCCCGTCGACTTGCTTGGGACCGGTCCATCCCTTGGGAGTGCGCAGCACGATCATGGGCCAGCGTGGGCGCTTCGTGAATCCGTTCTCGCGCGCTTCTTCCTGGATGGAGCGGATCTGCTCGAGCACCGTGTCCATCGCGGCGGCGAGAGACTGGTGCACTTCGGTGGGATCGTCGCCTTCGACGAAATAGGCCTGGTAACCGTAGCCTGAAAACAGACTCGACAATTCCTGTTTCGGGATGCGTGCGAGTACGGTTGGGCCGGCGATCTTGTAGCCGTTCAAGTGCAGGATGGGAAGCACCGCGCCGTCGCGCTCCGGATTGAGGAATTTATTCGAATGCCAGCTTGCGGCCGCCGGTCCAGTTTCAGCCTCGCCGTCGCCCACCACGCAGCAGGCGATCAGATCGGGATTATCGAATACCGCGCCGTAGGAGTGCAGCAGAGAGTAGCCCAGTTCCCCGCCCTCATGAATCGAGCCAGGCGTTTCCGGCGCGGCGTGGCTGGGGATGCCCCCGGGAAACGAGAACTGTTTGAACAGACGCTGCATGCCCTGCGCGTCGCGCGAGACGTTGGTGTACAGCTCGCTGTAGGTGCCTTCGAGCCAGGTATTCGCGACCACTCCCGGTCCGCCATGGCCCGGCCCGCACACAAAGATCATGTTGAGGTCGTATTTCCTGATGACGCGATTGCAGTGGGCATAGACCAGGTTCAAGCCCGGCGTCGTTCCCCAATGGCCCAGCAGCCGCGGCTTGATGTGAGCCAGCGTTAGAGGCTGAGTCAGCAGAGGGTTGTCATAGAGGTAAATCTGTCCGACCGAGAGATAATTCGCAGCGCGCCAATACGCGTCGATTTTGCGGAGCTCTTCGGAAGACAGTGGACCGGTGGATTGCACCAGCGTAGCCATGGAAGGTCCTCTTCCTTACTCTAGCGCCGCCGGGATGACAGACGAATGACGAAGCTGAAAGACGGAGCCTACTGCACCGGAAGCTGCACCGTCGCGCTGGGTTTGCCGTTGACGGTCACCACCACGTTGATGGTGGTGGCCGAAGGAATGCCGTCAGAAATCTGCAACTGGATAATGTCAGTGCCGACCAGAGTGGGAGCAGCGCCGGCCCAGGTGGCCGGAACGGTCACGCCTCCGGCGTTGATGCTCACGGTGTCAGTGGCGGGGTCCAGAGGAGTCAGCGGTGCAGGGAAACCATCGACGATATTCTGATCCAGCGGGCCGATGCCGGTCCCGTAGAAACTGACGATTTCATTCCGGCGCGCCGGACTCTGCATCGTGATCAGCGAACCGTCCTGGTGCAAGGCCGCGCCCATAGGCAGATTTTGCGCGTTGGGCATGATGAAGATTCCGGGAGCGTTGCGGCTGACGGCAAACGGTCCGGAAACCGGCTGCTGTCCGAGGGATTGCACGGTCAAAGTGTAGGTCCCGGGAGTGAGCTCGACCGGGACCTGTGCGTTGATCTGCTGCGGCGAAACGAAAATCAGCGGCATCAGGATGTTGTTGGCCGTGACGGTGACGCCCCCAACCGTCTGCGATAACGGATTGGACGGACCGACTGCCGTGGTCTGCGCGAGGTTCTGCCCGTAGATGGAAATGATGGAACCGGGCGCGACCGTGCCGTCGGGAGTCGGGCCGGCGGCGTTAATGATGCCGGCCGCTGAAATCACCGGAACCGAGTTCAGGTATACGATCACGTTGTGCGGCTGGTTCATGGTCAGGAATCCCGGCGTGGTGGTGCCGCTAAGATCGCCGCCCCAACCCACGAACTTGAACCCGGAGGCCGCCACCGGAGTGACCGTGATCTGAGTGCCTGCGGGGAAGTATCCATCCGGGGAAGCCGGCGAAGTCTTGATGGTCGCGTCACCGGCAGGGTTGGAGGAGGCTGTCAACAAATACGCAGTCTGGTAGGTGGCGTTGAACACCTGCACGCCCTGCGTGAAGGTCGCCTGTATGGTCGGCGTGTTGGACCCGCCCGCGGACCAGGAAGCGAAATCCAGGCGCGAGGTCGGGGTCAAGGGAACCGTAGCGGGCGCCGAAATCTGAATCGTGCTTCCGCTCACCTGGCTGACCGCACAGGGAGTGGTGCAGTTGGATCCGCCCAGAGTAAAGGTTAGTCCAGAAGGAGTACTGGTGACCTGCACCTCGCCCAACAGCGTATAAGTTGCGGTAACGGAAAAAGCCTGGCCGCTGGTTGGAACCGTGACCGTCTGTGTCGCGGCGCCGCCATTGGACCAGCTCGCGAACTGCCACGTCCGGCCGCTGGAATCCACCTGCGAAGCGGGCGCGGAAAGAGTGTGCGACGTGCCCACGCCCCAGACAAAGTTGTAGCCGGGCCAAGCCGTGGTGCCGTCGATGGAGATCTGGAGTCCGGCAGGCACGGTGAGGATCTGGGTTTGAATGCCGGGGATGAAATTGGCCGTGACCGTATCGGAATAATTGGTGTTCTCGTCCGCTACGTAGGTACCGTTCTGGCCAAGCCCGTCGCTGAATCCATTGAATACCCACCAATTCCCTTGGTTGTCCTGCTGCGCTTGCGGCGCGCCGATGATGTGCTTGGAGTCGGGGAGAAAATCGAAGGAGCCGGCGCAGAGAATCATGCCGGTGTACGTCGGCGAAGGCGGCAGCGCGGCCGAGTTGGGCGTGCAAGCCGGGCTGGTGTTGACCGTCTCCTGAATGCTGGTGGGCGACGGAGGAATAGTCTGGATGGTGGTTTGATCCACGGTCACCAGCAAGCCCGGCGGATTGGTGACGAAGGTCACGCGCTTGGCCGGAACGAAGAGCACCGTAATCTGCAGCGGGGTTGTTTGGTTGATTTCCGAGAGTGCGGGACTGGGCGGGTTGCCCCCGCTTGAGAATCCCTCAAAAGCGTAGCCGGGAAATGGAAAGGCGTTCAGCTTGACTTCGCCCGCCGGAACGTACATCACGGCTGAATCCGACAAACAGGTGCTGTTCACGTACACTAATCCCCAACCGGCTGCGCCAGGGGTCGGATTCCCGGGAGCTCCGCCACAGGCTGTGTTGGTGCCGCCGCTGCCGGTTCCCTGCGGGAAAGTGATGGTGAGCTCCAGCGTCTCGCTGACGCTGCCAACGATCGAGGTTAGTCCGGGTTCGGCAGTGATGGTCTGAATGGGATCGGAGGATTGAGCCAGGAGCCCCAGGTTATCAACCCAGCCCCCAAAGCTCCACTGCACGGTATCGCCAGCGCCGGCCTGGTAGGAGAGAGTTTGGCCGAGGGCGTTCACGCTGAAGGGAAACTGCAGGATGTGCTTGCTGCCGACCGGCCAGAAGAAAGTCTGGGATCCGCTATAAAGCTGGCCGTCGACGTAGAAATTGGGACCGGCCTGATTGAGGGACACCGTCACACCGATCACAGACTGCGCCATAGCCGGTCCGGAAGCAAGCAACATAAACAGCGGTAACCATTTCAGTCTTTTCATTGCGCGAAGACTCCCCTCCCTGCCTAAACCTTTTGCATCCCGGACATAGAACTTCGAGACACAAGGTCCCAATGGGTAATCGGCCGGGCAAGGGCGGAGCTTTAGCGGAATCTGTGTGGCACACTAGGGGAGGTAACGGCATGCCGTCGCAAACATATTGGGTGGGAATTGTAGTGGCGATCGGGATCGCGCTCACGGCGGGCGCGGCGCTTTCGGCTCTATGGTTTCGGAGGCGTTCGCGGGCAAGCGAGGAGGACGCGGCGCGGCCGCTGCTGGATGCGGTAACTCGCCTGGAGGCACAGATTCGCGAGTTCGAGCTGGAACGCCAGCATAGTCTCGGCGGATTGGAGCATCACCTTACGTCTCTAGGTAAGGAGACCGTAGCACTGTCGCGCGCTTTGCGGGCTCCCAACACCCGCGGCCGGTGGGGCGAGCTCACCCTCCGTCGCGTAGCCGAGCTGGCCGGCATGGCTGCGCAATGCGACTTCTTCGAGCAGGAATCGGCCAACGGCATGCGGCCGGACATGCTGGTGAAGCTCCCGGGGAATCGCACGCTCGCAGTGGACGCGAAGGCTCCGCTATCGGGGTATCTGGATGCGGAGGCCGCACCCGATGAGGCATCGCGGGTCGCCGCTCTGGACCGGCACGCGCAACAGCTCTCGCGCCACGTCCAGATTTTGAGCGGGCGGGAATATTGGTCTGGTTTCGAAGCTGCGCCGGAGATGGTCGTGCTCTTTCTTCCCGGCGAGCATTTCTTGAGCGCGGCTTTGGAGCGGGACGCGGGGCTGCTGGAACGGGCGCTCACAAAGAAGGTCCTGATCGCCACGCCGGTGACGCTGATCAGCGTGCTGAAGGGAGCCGCCTACGGGTGGCGTCAGGAGCGGCTGGCGAAAAACGCGGAGGAACTGCGCCGCATCGCATCGGAATTCTACGACCGCATGCGCTTGTTCGCCGAAAGCTACGCGGAATCCGGAAGGCAGTTGGGCAAGGCCGTGGAGGCCTACAACCGGTCCGCCGGATCGTGGGAGACGCGGCTGGAGCCGTCCTTGAGAAGGATGCGCGAGCTGGGCGTGGGAGGCTCCGGCGAAGTGGCAGGGCCGAAGGCCATCGAGATCACCCCGCGCGAGCTGCGGCGCTAGACCCAACCGGCGTATGCTCACCCGCGAGTTCTTTCTCTTCCTCTCCCGCCAGGGCGCCATCCGGAAGTGGGTGGAGACTTCCGCGTCCCTGAGGAATGTCACACGGCGCTTCGTCGCCGGCGAGACGCTGGACTCGGAACTCGCCGTCTGCGCCGCGCTTGGGAAGGAGGGAATTTTTTCCTCGCTCGATCATCTGGGCGAAAACGTCAATTCGCTTGCGGAGGCTGCCGCATCGCGCGATTTCTACCTCGCCGCGCTGGATCAGATCGCCGTGCGCCAGCTCCCGTCGACCATCTCAGTCAAGCTGACGCAAATGGGGCTGGATCTTTCCGAAGAGGCGTGTCTGGAGAACGTGCGGAGCCTGGTCGCGAAGGCCAAGCAGGCCTCGACGCGGATCGAGATCGACATGGAATCGACCGAGTACACGGACCGCACCTTGAAAATGGCCGAGAAACTGGCCGACGAATGCGGATGCATTCGCGCGGTGATTCAGGCGTACCTGTTCCGCAGCGCCGCGGATATCGACCGCATGAACCTGCTGGGGATTCCGGTGCGTCTGTGCAAGGGCGCCTATCATGAGCCGCACAGTGCAGCGTACGCCGATAAGCGCGAGGTCGACCGGAACTATTTGAAGCTGATGAAGACGCTGCTCGACCGCGGAAATTATCCCGCGATCGCCACGCATGACGAGGACATTCAAAACGAGGCGCAGCGCTACCGGCGCGAGCGCGGCTACAACGCGGACCGGTTTGAGTTCCAGATGCTCTACGGGATCCGCCGCGACCTGCAACGCAGGCTGGTGAGCGAAGGCTACCGCGTGCGTGTGTACGTACCCTACGGAACCGCATGGTATCCCTATTTCATGCGCCGCCTGGCGGAGCGGCCGGCCAACGCTTGGTTCGTGCTGAGAAATTATTTCAAGTAAGCGACAGGGTGGGGCGCGGCGTGCGCTCCCTACCGGCGCGAGCCGCGCGAGAACGCAACACGGCGACCAGCCAGAACAGAACCAGCCCGGCTCCGAACAAGGCAACGCGGTGATGCCCCCACGGAACCCGATCGAGACGGTAGCCGATGTGCCCGTTGCCGAGGCGCACATCTTCCCACGAGCCCGCCCATTGCTCGCCCAGCAAATCCCCCAGCGCCGCGAAGGCCAGGGAGACGTAGGCCATCATGAAGATTCCGCCGCCCGTAGCGCCTTGTCCGCGCCAGATCCGTTTCGCCGCGGCCCGCGCCGCCCAGGCGTACAGTACCGCCCACGCGATCCCCACCCCGAGATCCCATCCCGGAGGCCGCGCGCCAATCACGGCGTCGTATTGGGAGGGCGTGAGCCGGTGATCCGTCACAATGATCGAAGACAGCTTGATGAAGCACTGTTTCCAGGCAGTGTTAGAATCGATCCCTTTGCTCCGGGGACTATCCATGAACCGGATCGCCTGATCCTCGGCGGTCTCGATGTCTTCGCGCAGGTGGTCCCGGTCCGCGGACTTATTCAGATCCAGAGGCCCGGAGCGTGGATCGGGCGGCCATCCGCAATCCTCGCCGATGGGCCGCCTCAAGCAACCGGAAAGGCACATGGGCGCGAGCAACATCAGCCCCAACCACCACTGTCTCCGCATATATGCAGAATACTACATAGGGAATCCGCGCGCACCGGTGTTCGCCCTCGGCGGCCGCTAGCCCGCAAAGGGCGCGCGGCTCAACGGCGCCGAGCCGGTGATCTCGATGCCGAAAGCGTCCAGGCCAAACACCTTGCGCGGATGGTTGGTGAGCAGGCGGACAGTGGTCAATCCTAAATCCGCCAGGATTTGCGCTCCGATGCCGGATTCGTGAATGGGGCGCGTGTCGCTGGCCGGCGAATGCTTGCGTTCGCCCATGCCGCTCTCGTGAATATAGACCAGGACGCCGCGGCCCTCCTCGGCAATGCGCTCGAGCGAGGCCTGCAGAGCCGCGTGGCAATCGCATTCGGTGGAACCGAACACGTCGCCCGCGACGCAGCGCGCGTGCATGCGCACCAGAACGTTGGGTTGGCCGGAAACATCGCCGCGCACCAGGGCAACGTGCTGCTCGCCATCCAGCGTGCTGACGAAGGTGACGGTTTTAAAATCGCCGAAGGCCGTGCGCAGGCAGCCTTCGCCGCGCTGTTCGAGGAAACGTTCGGTGCGATGGCGATAGCGGATCAGGCTGGCCACCGAGATCATCTTGAGTCCGTGCCGTTCGCAAAACACGGTCAGATCCGGCACGCGAGCCATGGTTCCGTCCGGGTTCATGATTTCGCAGATCACTCCGCCGGGCTGGAGCCTGGCGAGGCGGGCCAGATCCACCGCGGCTTCGGTCTGCCCCGCCCGGACCAGCACGCCGCCTTCGCGGGCGCGCAGCGGAAACACATGGCCGGGGCGGGCGAGCTCGCGCGGACGGCAACCCGGGCGAATCGCGGTGCGGATGGTTTGAGCGCGGTCGGCCGCGGAGATCCCGGTGGTGACTCCTACCGCGGCGTCGATCGACTCGCAGAAAGCCGTCCCGAAGCGCGAGGTGTTCATTGGCGAGACCAGCGGCAAGTGGAGAGCGTCGCAGCGCTCCGGAGCCAGAGCCAGGCAGATGAGCCCGCGGCCGTGGAGCGCCATAAAATTGATGGCCTCCGGCGTGGCAAACTCGGCGGCTAGGGTTAGATCGCCCTCGTTTTCCCGGTCCTCGTCGTCGACCACCACCAGCATGCGGCCGGCGCGAATCTCTTCGATGGCCTCCGGTACGGTTGCGAAAGGCATGGGTCGATTTCAGGATAGCGCAAGGGGCGTGGCGGCAACCTGTAGTCTTTTGGAGCGGATCGGGGACCGCTCGGGAACAGCGGGTAAACCGTGCTTGAAAAAGCGCTTCGGGCCTTGACACGCAGCGGCGAAGCTGGTAAATTCAAGTGCGAAAAATGGGCCGCGCTCTGTCTGGCGTGAAAGCCGTGGGCGGGCGCGTTACCCCGGAAATCCTTGATTGCTTTGGAGGCTACGCGAATGAAAGCTCAGTTGGCTGTGGCGGCGGTAGGACTCGGTTTCTTACTCGTTCAGGCGGTTCCGATGCAGGCGCACCACTCCTTCGGCGCAGAATACGACGCCAAACAGCCGGTGACATTGAAGGGCACGGTGACCAAGTTCGAATGGACCAATCCGCATGCCCGTTTCTATATCGACGTGAAGGGCGATGACGGAAAAGTGACCAACTGGAACCTGGAGCTGGCCAGCCCCAACGTGCTGGGCCGCCAGGGTTGGACGCGTCACTCGCTGCAGGTCGGGGATACCGTCACCGTGACCGGTTCCAAGGCTAAGGATGGATCCAATATGGCCAACGCGGCGAGAGTCACTTTGGCGGACGGCCGGACGGTGGGCGCACGGTCGGCGGAAGACGGCGGCCCGGTGAAATAATGGCAATAGCGGCCTGAAGGAATTCGAGGAAGGCGATTCTGGAGATTCTCATGAAGACAAAACTGGCGGTTTTCGCGGTGGGTTTGTTCGCGGCTGCTGTGCCGATGCTGGCGCATCACTCGTTCTCGGCTGAGTTCGACAATTCCAAGCCGGTCAAATTGCAGGGCACGGTGACCAAGATCGATTGGCTGAATCCGCACATCTGGATTTATTTGGATGTGAAGGATCCGCAGACCGGTCAAGTGGCCTCCTGGCAGTGCGAAGGCGGCCCGCCCAACACGCTGACCCGCAACGGCTGGACGAAAGACGCGATCAAGAAGGGCGATACCGTAAGCATTACCGGGACGCACGCCAAGGACGCCAGCAATACTTGCAACGCGAGCTCGATTGTTTTGCCGGATGGAAGGCACGTATTCGCGGGATCATCCAATCCGGACGCCCAGAAACAGCCCTAAACGCGATATCAAGGAAGCAATTGGCAAGGAGAAGTAAATCATGAAAGCAAAGCTCGGGGTGTGTGTAGCGGGATTGTTGTTGTCGGCAGGCGCCGTGTTGGCCCATCACTCCTTCTCGGCGGAGTTCGACAATTCCAAGCCGGTCAAGCTGGAAGGCACGGTGACCAAGGTCGACTGGCTGAATCCGCACATCTGGATTTATCTCGATGTGAAAGATCCCCAGACCGGCACGGTCGCCTCCTGGCAGTGCGAAGGCGGGGCGCCCAATAGCCTGACCCGCAACGGCTGGACTAAGGACGCGCTCAAGAAGGGCGACACCGTCAGCATCACGGGGACGCATGCCAAGGACGCCAGCAACACCTGCAACGCGAGTTCGGTTGTTCTGCCGGATGGACGACGGGTGTTCGCCGGATCGTCCAACCCGGACGCGCAGAAGCAGTAGCCAGGCGCTCGAAGCTTCCGGCTGGGAGATTTTGAAGAGTCAGTGTCTCAATAATTTGAGACGGGAGATTTAACGTGAAAGCTCGAATGTACGGATCGATCGTTTCCGCGGCGGTGATCGCCGGCGGATTGTTGTTTCTGCCCTTGAAGCACGTCTCCGGGCAAGATAACGGCGGCAAAGGCGCGCCCAAGGCCGGTGTACAAGGCGGTAGAGGCCGCGGCGGCGGACGTGGCGACAACGCCCCTACCGGACCTGTCCCGCGCATGCCCGACGGGCATCCCGATTTGAGCGGATACTGGCAACGCCCCTACACCCCGGACATGAGCGTCAACGCAGTGGATCTGAACGGTAAGCCGTTCCCGCTGGAAGATCCCATGCATCGCGGCGTGGAGTATAAGCCGGACGCCGCGGCAGAAACCGAACAGGCCAACGGACGCGGTGGACGCGGAGGACGGGGACCCAGGGCCCGTCTGCTCCCCTACACTGCCAAATATCTGAAGAATTGGCAGACCTACGATCCCAGCAACGGCGACTATACCGGCGCTTGCCTGCCCTTCGGCTTGGTTCGCTCTATCAATTCGCCGGACCCGCTCCAGATCATGCAGCACGGCACTTATCTGGCCGAACTGTTCGAGCAGAATACCTGGTTCCACGTGTTCCACACCGACGGACGGCCGCACGGCCACGGCGTTCCCACCTGGTTCGGCGATTCCCAGGGACATTGGGAGGGCGACACGCTGGTGGTGGAAACCAACAACTTCAACGGCAAAACCCGTCTCGATACCAACGGCCATCCCCACAGCAACGCTCTGGTGGTGACTGAGCGCTGGACCCGCAAGGACCTTGGTCACATCGACTACGTGATCCAGATTCACGATCCCAAAGCCTTCACCGAGGATTGGAAGAACGAGCGCGTGTTCACGTTGAACCCGACGCAGGAGATCATGGAGTATTCCTGCGAAGAGAACAATAAGGCTCTCTACGAGGGCCGCATCAAGCCGCCGGTCTATAACGACGACGACGATAACTAGGCGACGATAATTAAACGTGCCTGATGACGGGGTGCTGGACTCAACCCAGCACCCTCATCGCCGTCTTAATGCGCTGACCGGCGAGTGGATCCTGGTCTCGCCGCACCGTGCTTCCCGCCCCTGGCTCGGGGGGCATACGCCCCTTTCGGGTGCACCGAAGTCCGATCCTAACTGCTATCTGTGCCCGGGCAACTTACGCGCCAACGGCGAGCGCAACCCCGCCTATACCGGCACCTTCGCCTTCGATAACGACTTCCCCGCGCTGCTTGCCGATCCGCCAGCGCACCCCATTCATTCGACCACCCTGCTGAGGGCCGAATCCGAGCGCGGCATTTGCCGCGTGCTGTGCTTTTCTCCGCGACACGACCTGACTCTGGGACACATGGAGCTCCCCGGAATCCGCAGCGTCGTCGACGCCTGGTGCGAAGAATCGGCGCGCCTGGGCGCACTCAACTATATCCATTCCGTGCAGATTTTCGAAAACCGCGGCTCGATTATGGGAGCCAGCAACCCGCACCCGCACTGCCAGATCTGGGCGAACCAGACGGTTCCCAATGAAGTCGCGAAAGAGAGCGCGCGGCAGCTCCAGTATCGCGAAGAACACCATCGCTGCCTACTGTGCGATTATCTGGCTCTGGAGACATCCCTTGAGGGCGGGCGCGAACGGCTGATCTTCGAAAACGCGGGCTTCGCCGTGATCGTTCCCTTCTGGGCCGTCTGGCCCTTCGAGACTCTCATCGTGGGCAAGCGCCATGTGGGCGCGATCGAGGATCTGACTGCGCCTGAGCGCGATGATGTTGCGGATGTCCTGAAGCGCCTGACCGCGCGCTACGACAATCTGTTCAACGCTCCGTTCCCTTATACCATGGGCTTTCATCAGCGGCCGTGCGACGGCGCAGAGCACGAAGCCTGGCATCTGCACGCGCATTTCTATCCGCCCTTGCTGCGCTCGGCCACGGTACGCAAATTCATGGTCGGGTATGAAATGCTGGCGATGCCGCAGCGCGACATCACTCCCGAAAGCGCCGCCGAGCGTCTACGGGCGGCCTCAGAGGTCCGCGGGTCCGGCAGCGCCGGTGGCGTCTGAAACGTACACCTCGGCTTTCGGATATCCGGCCTTGATCGCCGCGCGCAAGGCATCCACGCGATCTTCTGCTACCAGACTGACCGTGCACCCTCCGAACCCTCCGCCGGTCATGCGCGAGCCGTAAACTCCTTCGACTCCGCGCGCGATTTCCACCAGCGTATCCAGCTCCGCGCAGCTCACCTGGAAATCGTCACGGAGGCTGCGGTGAGAGTCGTACATCAATTCGCCTAAGGCCCGCAGATCTCCGCGATCGAGAGCCGCCGCAGCCTTGAGCACTCGCGCGTTTTCGGTGACGACATGCCGCGCCCGGCGCAGAATCGGGTCCGGCAATTTGGCGCGCGTCAGGTCCGCCTCCGTCACCTCGCGCAGCGATTTCCCGAAGTATACCGCTGCCTCGGCGCACTGCTCCCTCCGCCGGTTGTACTCGCCGCTGGCGAGCTCATGGCGCACCATCGAATTCGCGATCACGATTTTGAGACCGCGCGGAACAGGCACGTGTTGATACTCGAGCGACCGGCAATCCAACATCAACGCGTTCCCCGCCCTGGCATGGCAGGCCACGAACTGGTCCATGATACCGCACAGGACTCCAGCGAACTCGTGTTCTGCTCGTTGGCACAGCTTCGCCCGCCCGGTAAGGTCTATCGGCTCCGGCGCGAGCGCCCAAGACACCGCAACCTCTAGGGCCGCCGAAGAGCTCAATCCCGCACCGACGGGAACAGTCGAGCGGATCAGCAGATTCGCGCCGCGTAACTCGATCCCGGCGCGCTCCAGCATCACCGCCACGCCCAGCGCGTAATCGCTCCAATGTCTGCGCGGCCGCGGGCCGTGATGGTCCAGATCGAACTCCGCTGTTTCGCCGAAATTCTCCGAATACATCACCAGACTCCGATCGTTGCGCTCGCCAACCGCAGCCCATGTGGCGAACTCGATCGCCGCGGGCATCACGAATCCACCGTTGTAATCGGTGTGCTCGCCGATCAGGTTCACGCGGCCGGGCGCGCGATAGATGCGGGGGCGGTCTCCGAACCGGGCTTCGAAGGCCTCCCGTAACGCTACGCGCATGCGGTTTCTCTCCACGCCGTTCTCCCATATGATAGGTGAGATGCTGGCGTTCCTAAAACAGTGGCTGCATCGGCCGCAAAGCGTCTGGCTGCGCAAGGCGACGTTCCAAATCCATCTGTGGACCGGCATCGCCCTGGGTCTGTACGTGCTGATGATCAGCGTCACCGGCAGCGCCATCGTGTTTCGCAATGAGGTGTACAACGCGTTGGGCAAACCCAAGATGGTGCCGGTCCAAGGCACCCGCCTCACCAACGACGAAATTCGGGCAAAGGCTGTGAGCCGTTATCCCGGCTACGCGATCACCTATTTCTGGGAATCCAAACGTGCCGGCCAAGCCACCGAAATCTGGCTGGAAAAACACGGCAGCCGGATCCAGCGGGTATTCAATCCCTACACCGGAGAAGACGTCGGCCGGGCCGTGGCGCTCGGCATCAGCGTAGTGGCCTGGTGCAGCGACATGCACACCAACCTGCTGGCCGGACCCAAGGGACGCATGGTGAACGGAGTGTTCTCCATTCTCCTCACGCTGCTCTGCCTCACCGGCGCAATCATCTGGTGGCCGGGCCTGTCGAAGTGGCGCAGGAGCCTTACGGTCGATCCCAAGTCCAACTGGAAGCGCCTTAACTGGGAGCTGCACAGCTTCATCGGCTTCTGGACGTTCGCGCTGGTGTTCATGTGGGCTTTCAGCGGGATCTACCTGGTGTTCCCGGACCCGTTCCAGCAGGCGGTGAATCGCTATCTGCCGCTCGATTTTTACCGGCCTTTAGCGGATACGAGCCTCGGCGCGCCCGAAACAGCGAAGCCTGTTTTTGTTTTAGCAGCCGATCCTCCGGCGATCTACCTTCCCGCGCCGCCCGGAAAATCCGGCAACGGCGGACGCCGCCGCCGCTTCGTTCCGCACTATTCCACCGGCGACAAAATTCTGCGCTGGGTCTATTACCTGCACTTCGGCAATTTCGCCGGCAACAAGACCAAGGGAGTTTGGGTCGTCTTGGGCCTGCTGCCGGGGGCTTTGTTCATCACCGGCGCGATCATGTGGTGGAATCGGGTCTTGAGCCGGGAAGCGCGGCGCTTACGCACCGCCGCGCAGCGAACTTAGTGATCCTGGAGCGGACACGCGCTCCACATCAGAACGAAAACTTCAGCGCCAGCCGAATAATCCGGTAGCCGCCTCCGTTGGTCGCGCCGTTGGCCGCCACGGCCAGGCGGGTGATCCGTCCAAAGTTCGAAACGGTGTTAACATTGGCGTTGAGATTGGCGAAGACCGGCGAATTGGTCAACGCGAAAAGACATGACTTTACCTTGGGATTAGAGCGGGTCAACCCAGAGGATGTTTCGGTTTTGTGAAGTAGGTACAGTCAGCGGGGGATTAATCCCATCTCACGCAGCTTTTCGCCCAAATTTCGCGCAAATCGCGCGCCGATTGTGCCGAATGGTTGGTCCGTAACGACATAGGTCCAAGTGGCGCCACGCTCCCGCTCTTCGACCGGCTCCTCTCCCGACTGTATCTGCTGCAGCCTGGACAGGAGATTTTGATACATCTCCTCCGCATCGCGAACGAATTCGTAAAACGGCTCGCGGCCGCCCCAGCTACGCCAATGAATCCCGTCGCGCAACTCCTTGACATCCGCCAGGTGATCCGCCCACAGATCGTCAATCGCGAGCAGCACCGCAGGCTCCGCGCCGTCGAGCAGCATGGCGCGCCGCCGCTCATGAAAGGCCTGCCGATGGCTCTCCAGTAATCCGTCGTACTTCCAAAGCATCTGCCGGATCTCGAAGTTTTGACCTTCCACCACGCGCTGCACGGATTCGACTCCTTCGGAGTCCAGACTCCACTGCTGGATGCCGAAGCGAATGAGCAGATCGTCTTCCAGGCTCACGAAGAATTGCGAGGATCCGGGATCTCCCTGGCGCCCGGCGCGGCCGCGGAGCTGATGATCGATGCGGCGGCTTTCGTGCCGATTGGTTCCAATCACGTGCAGGCCGCCGAGCTCCGCCACGCCCTCGCCCAGCACGATATCGGTCCCGCGCCCGGCCATATTGGTGGAGATGGTCACCGCGCCGCGCTGTCCCGCTTCCGCGATGATGCGCGCTTCTTCGGCGTCCTGGCGCGCGTTCAACACGCGGTGCGGAATCCCCGCGGCGGCCACCAGCGCGCTCAGGCGCTCCGATTCAGCGACGCTAGCGGTTCCCACCAGAACCGGTCTACCCAATGCGTGCGTCTCGCCGATCGCTTTGATGACCGCCCGCTCCTTGGCGCGCCGCGAGGTGAACACGAAATCCTCTCGATCCTCGCGAATCACGGGGCGATGGGTGGGAATTTCGACGACTTCGAGTTCGTAAAATTCGCGGAATTCCTGCGCTTCGGTCGCGGCCGTTCCGGTCATGCCGCAGCGCACCGGATACAGGCGCATCAAGGCCTGCAAAGTGATGGAGCCGAGAATGCGCCCTTGCGCCCGCAGCCTCAATCCTTCCTTGGCTTCCAGCGCGGTTTGCAGTCCGGCCGGCCAGCGCCGATTTTCCGCGACCCGCCCCTTGAATTCGTCCACCAGCTCGATTGCGCCCTCGCGGACGATATAATCCACGTCGCGGCGCAGCAGCATGCGTGCATGCAGCGCAGCCTCGATCGCGGCCAGAGCCTCCACACCGTCGCCTTCAAACAAGTTGGCGACACCGGCAGCCCGTTCCACTCGCGCGATGCCCCGATCGGTCAAGCTGACGTTGCGCTGAACCTCGTCGAGGCGGAAATCGAGGCCGGGGATCATTTGGGCGGCCAATTGCGCCATGATCCCGGCCAGGTCTTCGGCCGCCGCGTGGCCGCCGGCGATCACCAGCGGAATGCGCGCTTCGTCGACCAGGATGGAATCGGCTTCGTCCACCAGAACCGCGGAGAATTCGGGGAGCAGCAGCTCTGACGGATCGAGCGCGAGTTGATCGCGCAGGAAGTCGAAGCCCACTTCATTGGGCGTGGCATAGGTGACATCGGCGCGGTAAGCTTCGCGGCGTTCCTCCGGGCTCATGCTTTGCGTGACGAAAGCGACAGAGATCCCCAGAAACCGGTACACCGGACCCATCCATTCCGCATCGCGCCGCGCCAGATAATCGTTCGCGGTGAGCACGTGGACGCGCTCCCCGGAGCGAACCATCTCGTAGACGGCCAGCACGGCCGTCAGAGTCTTGCCTTCGCCCGTCTGCATCTCGGCGATTTTTCCCTCGGCCATGGCCAGAGCGCCCAGTATCTGCACGTCATGCAGGCGCAGGCCGAGCAGCCCTTCGCAAGCGGCCGCAGCCAGAGCAAACGCTTCTTCGCGCGTTTCCGGCTTGAGCGCGCGTAACTCGGCATCGCTCTTTTCGAGCAACTTCTCGCGCGCCGCGCCAATCCGCTCCACCGTGGACCGGCGCAGAAGCTTCCAGGGCTGAAACGATATTTTCAAGCGGATTGGCCCACGGCTTCGGGCGCTGTCAACGGAATGGATACTTCCAGCGTGGCGCCTTCGCCAGGCGAGCTGGAAATCTTCAGGCTGCCGTTCAACAGGCGCGCGCGCTCCTTCATGCTGACCAGCCCCAGTCCAGCGTGAGAAGCCGGAGCGTCCGCGTCAAAACCGCGCCCGTGATCGGCCACCGTTAGAACCACGCTTTCTCCGGAATGCTGGAGCCGCACGCTGGCCTCCTTCGCGCCGGAGTGCTTGGCGACATTCTGCAGCGCCTCCTGCGCGACACGATACAAGCACAAGGCGACCTCCGCCGGAATATTTTCGAAATTGCTTTCGGCATCGAGCGTTACGGCCACTCCATTATCCGTGGAGAACTGCTTGCAGTGGGAGCGCAGGGCCGGTACGATTCCGGCGAGTTCCAGAACCGCTGGATGCAACTCATGCGAGATGCGGCGGACGCCTTCCGAGATCGACGCGATGCGTTGCTGGAGACGAGTCATCTGCTCCCTTGCCACTGTGACGTGTTCCGGAACCTGGCGTTTCATGCTGGCGACGGCGATGCTCAAGGCGGCGATCTGCTGGCCCAAGCCGTCATGCAGCTCGCGCGCGATGCGGCTGCGCTCCTGCTCCTGGGTGGTGATTAATTTGTCGCTCAGGGAAAGCAATTCCCGTTCCACACGTTTGCGAGCCGTGATGTCCTCCACCATGCCGATTCCGAAGACCGCCTGGCCGGATGCGTCGCGCACGGCGGAAACCACCAGTCTGCCCCACATCAGCTCGCCATCCTTGCGCAGGTAGCGTTTTTCGACTTCATAGCGGCGACGCCGGCCGGAGATGAGATCCTGATACAAAGCCAGATCGCGCTTTACGTCTTCGTGGTGCGTGAACTCGCTGAAATGCATTTTCTGCAATTCGGACGCGCTGTAGCCGAGCAACTGCTCCAAAGCGGGGTTGCACGCCACCGGAATTCCGCCGGGCCCGACCAGCGCGATGCCGATGCCGGCATTCTCAAAAATGGCGCGAAAACGCGCCTCGGACTCGCGCAGCCGCAATTCGGTCAGTTTGCGCTCCGTAATGTCGATGGTCACGCCGTCGACGCGTACCGGATAGCCGGTTTCATCGCAGCGCACCGCACCGGTCACCGCGACCCATTTAAGTCCGCCTTCCGGCGCATAGCCTCTGGCCTCCACCCGAAATCCGGAACGCGAGGCGACCGCCGCCTCCGCTTCCGCCAGCACTCGCCCGCGATCATCGGGGTGGAATCGCTGCAAGACTTGATGGCGCGAGGCGTCGACCATGGCCGGCCAGCCGAATAGGCCATGCTCCGATCGATTGGTGACTGTATCCGTAGCCAGATCCCAGGTCCAGACCCCCATATTGGCGAGTTCAAACACCAGCCGTTCATAGCGGCGTTCCTCTTCGACAGCCGTGTTGTCGCGGGATTCGGCGATGAGCAATTCGCCGCCATCGAGCTGCTGCACGGAGAATTCGCGGTGCCTGATTTCGAAGCCGCCGCTCGAGCCGGCTTCTTTCCAGCCGGGCAGTTCACTGAGCGAGTGCCCTACGACCGCGTCACGCCGCAGTTCCATCCAGCGCAACGCCGCGCGATTGGCCTCCAGCACCACGCGGTCTCGTGAGAGCACCAGCAGCGGATCGCGAGCGCCTTCGAGAATCGCCTCCAATAATGCGGACGGCGACAAATCCATACCAATATTGTGGACTATCGGATTTACGAATATTAGGAGGTGCAGGTTTAGGGAATGTTTAGGAGGCCAACGTCGAAACGAAGGTGTCACCGTCCAGCACTCGCCGGATTGCGGGAATCAAGTCTTCACCGGCTCTATCCTTCAGCACGTAACCGCGAATCCCGGCGTCCAGGGCATCGCGAACGAGTTGGGGGTCGCGGTACATCGTCAATAACACGATCGCCGCACACACGCGCGTCTCCACCAGCTTGCGGCCGGCGAGGATTCCGGTGAGCTTGGGCATCTTGAAATCCGTCACCACTGCGTCCGGGTTGAGCTTTCCGGCGCATTCGATCAACTCCGCGCCGTCGCGAACCACGCCCACCAATTCGAACTCGCCAGCCAGAAGCCGGATCACTTCTTCCAGGAACTCCTCGTGATCGTCGGCTAGGAGGAGGCGTGGTCTGAAGGCGGGCATTCGATCCCCGTAAGCGCTAGATCAATTTAACCGGCGCCGGCGTGTTAGAGAAATCCGTAATTTTACGGACTCCGCCTACGTATGGCATAGCTGTAAGTCCGAATTATTCCGGATTTCGTACCGGGACCCTCGCGCTATACCGTGGAGAAGTGGTACGAAGAACTTCGCGCCCGGAGCGAAGATCGGAGCCTCGAACTATGGTCAACGAAGCGGCAACTCTTCAATCGTTGAGTCCATTATTTCTCGAAACGTTCGATGTTCAAGTGGTCGACGTCTCCCCGGGCGGCATTTCCGTGCAATTGAACCGGCATTTGGCCGTACAGTCCGAAGTCAAGGTCCGCCGCGGTACGGCGATCGTCTTCGGCGAGGTGCGCTACTGCGTTCCGGTCCACGGCGGCTTTCGAGCCGGCATCCAGGTTAAAGAAACCATCTAAAGAAATCCCGGGCGAGTACTCATTTCCCTATTTCAACTGTGGTATTAAAGTGAGTATGAAATCGCTCACTCGCCGGCAATTTAGCGCCACCGCTTTGGCTCTGGCTGCTCCCGCGCGCCGTCTCTGGGCCGCGCCCAGCATCGCCGAAACTCTTGAGACCGGTCTCGAGAAGCGCGGGATCCCGTGCGCGACCGCAGTGGTCGCCAACGCGGGCGGCGTCACTTACTCCGGAGCCTTCGGCAAGCGCGACCCGGCATCGGGCGTCAAGGCCACCACGGCGTCGCTGTTTCGCATCGCCTCGATGACCAAGGCGGTCACGGCGACGGCAGCACTGCAATTGGTGGAGCAGGGCAAGGTGACGCTAGAGGAGCCCGTCGCCAAGCACCTGCCGCAGCTTGGGATGCTCCAAGTGCTGGAGGGATTCGACGGCGCCGGCAAGCCGATGCTGCGTCCGCCCAAGACGCAGATCGCGCTGAAGCACCTATTGACGCACACCTCCGGCTGCGCCTATCCCACCTGGAACGCGATGCTGACGCGGTACACGCAACTGACCAAGACCATCGCGCCGCCCACCGCGGTTGCTCCGCTCAACCCTCTGGTGTTCGATCCGGGCACGCGCTGGCACTACGGAACCAGCATGGATTGGGCTGGGAAACTGGTCGAGAAGATTAGCGGCCTGACTCTCGAACAGTATTTCCAGAAAAATATCCTGCAGCCGCTGGGAATGAAGGACACGTCATTCCTGGTTCCCCCCGGAAAATTCGACCGTCTCGTCAGCTCTTATCGCCGTCAACCCGATGGCAGGCTTAAAGAGGACCCGCGCACGCAACCGCCTCCTCCGGCCGATTACAACGGCGGCGGTGGCTTGTATTCGTCCGCCGCGGATTACATCCGTTTCACGCAGATGATCCTGCACAAGGGCCGCGGCGAGGGCAAAGACCAGATCCTCAGCCCCAAGACCGTCGCGCTGATGTCGCAAAACGAGATCGGGGGGATCATGATCGAGCCGCTCAAATCCACCGACCTTTCCCTGACCAGGGACCTCGATGTCGGCCCCGGGAACAAGTACACCTACGGTTTCCTGCTCAATTCTCTTCCCGAGCTCGGCCGTCCGGCGAACACTCTCATGTGGGCCGGCGTCGAAAATTCTTACTACTGGATCGACCCGCAGCGCTCGATTTGCGCCGTGATCATGATGCAGTTCTTCCCGTTCCTGGATCCGCAAGGATCGGGGATGCTGACGGATTTCGCCAAGGCAGTTTACGCCTGATCGACGTGAAGTCTTTCGGTCCTTAGCAGCTCCTTCTTCCTCTCGAGGCCCCATTTGTAACCGCCGGGCTCTCCGCTCGACCGGATGACGCGATGGCAAGGGATCGCCAGCGCCACGCGATTCTCGGCGCAGGCTTGGGCGACAGCCCGCGCCGCGCGCGGTTTCCCGATCCCCCGCGCAACCTGCTCATACGATCGCGTCTCGCCGTAAGGAATCGATTGCAGGTAGCTCCACACCCGCATTTGAAACGCCGTCGCGCGCACCTCCAGCGGCAAATCCAGTCTCGACCGAACGCCCTTCAGATGCAGTTCCAAGGCCTCAATCCATTCGCGCAGCGGCTCCGGCCACGGATGAGCGACCGCATTGAACTCAGCGCCAAGAAATTCGCGCCGTAGCTCGCGTTCCAACTCCGCGACCGATTCGCCAAACGCGACGAAGCACACACCGCGGTCGGTCGCGCCGATCATCAACAACCCCAGCGAAGTCTCGACGGTCGCATGCGTGATCCCCACCGACGCCGCGCCCTTCCGATACTCCGCCGGAGTCATGCCCAGCCGTGTGTCCACCCGCTCATACACCCGGCTCGCAGACCCGAACCCCGCGCCGAACGCCGCCGCCAGAACATCGTCACCGGCGCGCAGGTTCCGCTTGAGCGACCGCAGCCGGCACGCCTCAACGTACTGCTTGGGCGTAACGCCGAGGGCCGCCTTGAACGACTTCTGCAAATGGAACCGGCTTACGCCCGCCTCGCGGCTCAAGCGAGCCAGAGTGAGATCACCTTCCAGATTCCGCTCGATGTAAGCCGCGATCCGCCAGGCGCGTTGCATCTCGTTCATAGCTTCACGATAGCGGCTGCCGCCGCGAGGCGCTATCCGTTTCTTGCGGTCAGCCCCGCCCAACGAACGGCATCTTCGTCGCCATCACAGTCATGAACTGCACGTTGGCTTCGAGCGGCAATCCCGCCATGTACAGCACCGCGTCGGCCACCAGCTTCACATCCATCCGCGGCTCGACGGCCATGGTCCCGCCGGCCTGCGGAACTCCCGCGGCCATGCGCTCGGTCAGCTCCGTGGCCGCGTTGCCGATGTCAATCTGCCCGCAGGCGATATCCCACTTGCGCCCATCCAGCGAAATACTCTTGGTCAAGCCGGTGATCGCGTGCTTGGTCGCCGTGTACGGCGCGGAGTTCGGCCGCGGCGCGTACGCCGAAATCGAGCCATTGTTGATGATTCGTCCGCCGCGAGGCTCCTGCGCCTTCATGATGCGAATCGCCTCCTGCGCGCACAGAAACGATCCGGTGAGATTGACGCCCACCACCGCGCTCCACTGCTCGTACGTCAGATCCTCGATCGGCACCGGCGGCGCGCCCATGCCGGCATTGTTGAAAAGAAGATCCAGGCGCCCGAATTCGGTGCGCGCGCGCTCGAATAGAGCACGAACGGCTAGCGGGTCGCTGACATCCGTCGGAACCGCAAGCATCTTCGCGCTGCCGCCGGCCATCTCGCGGGTCTTTTCGAGAGCTTCCGCCCGCCGCCCGGCGAGCGCAACCGAATAACCCGCTCCGGCAAGCGCCACCGCAACCGTACGTCCGATGCCGCTACCTGCGCCCGTCACCAGCGCAATTTTCGAACTCATGAGCCGGAGTTAACGCGTTGCTCCGCCGGGCCCCTGCGCCGGTCCCGAGAGATGCTGTAAATCGAAGTTGTCTTCCTGGCAGATGTACTCCATCAGCTCCGTGTTCGCCATCAGCCGCGCATGGCCGATGGTGGTGAACGGTTTTTCGTACGTGCCCGGATCGTCGATGGTCACCTCAATCGTCATGTTCCCCAGATCGGTGCGCGTGTAGCGCTCAATCGTGTGGAGCTGCTCAGTGTGCGGATGACCCATGTAATCGAACCAGAATTTGTCGTTGAATCCGACGGTATCCACCACCAGCGTGGAACCCTCCCAATGTCCGATGGAGTGGCCGTACCAGGCCGGAATCAACTCATTCTGGTCTGGATGCTTACGCCCGTCCATGAAGATCTGCCGCCAACTGTGGATGTTGCCTTCATAAACGATGAAATAAATCCCCGGCGTCTGCGCGATGCGCCACGGATACGGCGACCCGCGCGGAATGCCCGCCGGCAGGCAATTGGCCTCCGGATCGTCTTTCGATTTGCGATTCTTCACCACCTCCGCGGCCCACGGCTTCATGATGACCGCTTCGCCCGGCTTCAATCCCTTGCCGATGTCGCTATCGTTGCTGCCGCTGCCCAGCCAGACTCCCGATAAATCCGGGGTCCCATCGGCGAGCTTCGGCGCGGGACCCGTCGGCGTGGGAGGCTGGCGCTGATACAGCCCGACGTTTCCCCCTCCGCCCTTTGCGCCGCCCTTGCCCGTGTTGGCCGGCGGAGCCTGCGATCGCGCCGTGAACGAGAAAGGCGCCAACGCCGCGGCCAGCGCGACTCCGGAATACGCGAGCTTTCTCATTTGCCGCCTTCGTAAGCCGAGAGGAAATTCAGTTTGCGCCCGTCCGGAAAAATAATCGTCTGCGCGATGCCGAGGTTCGATCCGTCGCGCGCCTGCGATCCGGTAACCGTCACCGTATCGCCTTCTTTCACCGAGTCCCTCTTCCAGCCGTTGCGAATCAGGATGCTGGGGCTGGCCAGCTCCAGGTTCCAGTTGGTGACTTTGCCATCCGGACCCTTGACGTCGATATAAAAGTGCGCGTGCGGATTCACCCACTCCATCTTGGTGACCACTCCGGTCAAGTCGATCTTCTTGGTGCTGTCGAACTCGGCCGCGCCGGAATGGTGCGCGAGCGCGGGAGCTGCGCCGGCCACCAGCACCGCAGCCGCGCAGAAACTGAGCATGCCTCTCATTACAATGCCTCCAAAGACGGATTCTTTCATAGGCAGCCCGCGCACGCAAGGTGAAGTAACGTGCGATGATGCCAGCGTGGACCCACAAGGAAAAACCGTCATCGTCACCGGAGCCTCCAGCGGCATCGGCGAAGCCGCCGCACGAGCCTTCTTCGCCGCCGGCTCCAACGTTGTCCTGGCCGCCCGCAACCGGGTTAAGCTCGAGGCGATCGTCGCGGAGCTCGGCCAGGACCGCGCGCTCGCCGTCACCGCCGACGTCACGAATCGCGATCAGGTGGCAGGCATGATCGATGCCGCACTGGCCCGCTTCGGCCGGCTGGACATCATCGTGAACAACGCCGGAGTCGGCCTCCGCGCACCCATCGACACAGTCGACCCAGCCGACTTTGAGCGCCTCTTCCAGGTCAATTTGATGGGCCCATTGCTCGCGATGCAGGCGGGTATCCGTGCCATGCGCAAAACCGGCGGTGGAATGATCGTCAACATATCCTCCGGGACTTCGCGCATCGTGGTTCCCTTCTTGGGCGGCGCCTATCCGGCGCTGAAACGCGCTCTGGAAATCATGTCAGACTACGCGCGCGCGCAATTGGCCCCGGAGAACATCAATGTGCTGGTGGTGCTGCCCTACCTGACTACAACGCCATTCGGCGCGAATGCGTTGGGTCAAGCGCCCGGCCCGCCGCCTCCCGAATTCGCCGCACGTCTGCGCGATTTGCCGCCCGCCCACACGGCCGAATTCGTGGCCGAAAAAATCCTGGAAGGCGTCCGCGGAAACCTCACCGAGGTCAGTTTGTCGCCCCAGTACCCCTCGCGTTAGCCCCTCGCTCCGCCGAATTTTCCGGCCTATACTCTTGGCTATGGGGATTCGGAAGATAGGACTGATTTTTGTCCTCGTCGTAGCGGCCTCGCGGGCGCCGGCGCAAAAAGTGGTGAGCGCCAAATCCGGCCTCATCTACTTCTCCCTAGGCCGCGTCTGGATCGACGATGCGCAGCTCAATCCCGGCGAAATTTTCCGGCAGCTCAAAACCACCGAAACCCTCCGCACCTCGCGCGGCCGCGCTGGAGTGCTGCTGAATCCCGGCGCAGTGCTGTGGCTCGGCAACAACAGCCAGCTCCGCATGGACGACGTTGCGCTCATCGATTCGAGCGTCTCGCTGCTCGCCGGCTCAGCCGTAATCACGATTACGAACCCGCCCAAGCCGGATCGAGTGGAGCTGCGAATCGGCGGAGGCGCGGTCCTTCTTGAGCGCGACGGCCTGTATCGCTTCGATTCCAGCCCCAATCAAGCCCGCTTGCGAGTGTTCAGCGGACGCGCCGAGGTGCGCCGCGGCGATTCGCCGCCGCTCTCCGTGCACCAGGGACTCGCGCTCGAAATGGACAATCTTCAGGTGGCGAAATTCGACACCAAGGACACCGACGCTCTGGACCGTTGGGCGAAAGCGCGACCCACGCAGTCCGCGCCGGGCGGCCTCCGGCCCATTCCGCCGCGCGTGGTCTCTCGCTCCGGAGCACCGGCGCAGCCGCAGACGCAACCCGCCGTCGACCCCGGCCAGCGCAGCGTCGCCGGACAAAGTGCCGCAAATCCGATTCCCTTCAATCCGTTCCCGCCCAATCCCAACGGGCCCGATCAGTAGACGCTCCGGTATGCGCCGCCGTCTAAGCCGCCGCCTCGTCCTCGTCGTCCCTGGAAAGATCCGCAAGATCCTCCACCGCGAAGTTGCCTCCGCATAGCACCAGCACCAGGTGGCGCTCCGGATTGAATTTGTCGCGCAGCCTGTCCGCGGCGGCGAGCGTGCAGGAAGCCGCCGGCTCGGCCAGGATCTTCAGTCGCTCGAGCAGAAAACGCAACGACGATACAGCCTCGCTATCCGGCACGACGGTGACGCTCTCCAGGTACTGCTTGGCGAGAGCCAGAGTCTGCTCCGACGGAGCCGGCGCGCCCAGCGTCCGCGCAATCGAGGTGATCGCCGGCAGCGTCACCACTTTGTCCGCCGCCAGCGATTGCGCCATGCAATCCGCGCCCTCCGTCTCCACGCCCCAGATGCGCACCGCCGGCTTCAGCGACTTCACCGCGGTCGCGACACCCCCGGCGAATCCGCCTCCGCCAATGCTGATCACCACGTCGGTCACCTGCGGCACGTCTTCCAGAATTTCGAGGCCCACCGTTCCCTGCCCCGCCATCACCAGCGGATCGTCGAAAGGATGAATATAGACCCATCCCTGGTGCTCATATTCGGCGACCTCGGAAAACGCGGCCGCGGCAGAGGCTGCGAACTTGATCTGCGCGCCGTAGCCCTTGGTGGCGTCGATGTAATTGCGCGGAGTAGATTCCGGCATCAGAATCAGCGACCGCAAGCCCAGCGCTCGCGCAACATAGGCGACCGCCTGGGCGTGATTGCCTCCGCTCACCGCGACAATGCCATGCTCCCGCTCCTCAGGTTTAAGGCTCAGCGCCTTACTGAACGCTCCGCGGACTTTGAAGGAGCCGGTCTTCTGGAACATCTCCAGCTTGACGTAGACGTTGGTTTTCAGCCGCTCACTCAGCGCAGCGCTAATGCTCAACGGCGTCCGCCGGATGCACGGCGCAATCCTTTGCCGGGCGCTCTGAATGTCCTTGAGCGTTAGGGATGACATGAACAATCCATTACAGTGTACTGTGTAAAGGGGAAAGACTTGAACAAGGTGATCCTGAGTCTCGTCTTATTCGCCGCGGGCGCGACGGGCCAGGTACGCGACGACACCGCGCGGCTGGCGGAGCGTCTCAAGCCCTTTCGCGCATATCAGCCGGTTTACGAAATGCAACCAGCCGATTACGTTAGAGTCCAGGACGAGTTGACGGCCTGGATCGACTCGCGGGTGAAATCTGGCGCCAGCGCCGCGCAGATGAATGACGAGCTAGGCGGCGCGAGACTGCTCTCAGACGGCGCCGAAAGTGTGGACGATTTTCTCGACAAGAGCTTTGCCGGGTTCCTCGGAAAGATCGAACCGCTAACGGACGGCGTGAGCCCGAATGTGCTCGCTCTTTCGTTTGGGATCTACACTGGCACCGTCTGTGGCTATGACGACACAGTCGTCCTTTACAGCCGCAGCTCGATGACGCGCATCGCCCGCATCAATGCATAGCCGACGTTCGTTCCCAGCGGGTTTCACCTTCGAACGCTCAGGGTCACGGCTGCCGGCCCAGAAGGAAGGATAGTGGGATCGGCCTGGGTCGCCTCAAATTGCACCAGCAATTGGAACGGCGAAAGCTTCCGCATTGACCGCATTCAGGAGACGACCCTTGCTCCGATTGCGGATCAGCCGATGCGCGCGCCCTTCGGCGTGTTCGCCGGCAATCCGGTCAAGATCGCACTCGAAGGCAACGACGTGACGGTTGGGTACACCACCCAAGACGGAAAGGCAAATTTAATCCCTGCCGTAGAGCGCTACCGCATCGACGGCGACCACCTCACCCGCCTCCCCGGCCCGCCCCGCTAGCCGCCTGTGTTATCCCTGAAGGCATGAAAAATCCCTATGCCACGGTGCACTACGCCGGCAATGATTTCTTCCTCGCGGTCTCCCCTAGTGGGCACGCGGTGCCCGTCGACGCCAACGGCCAACGCAGCGCGGCCTCGGGACCGCTGGAGCTGTTATTGCTCGCGCTGGGCGGATGCACCGGCGCGGATGTTATCTCCATCCTTCAAAAAAAGCGGGAGCGTGTCACCGACTACCGCATCGAAGTCCGCGGCGAGCGCCGCGAAGAGCACCCGCGCAGCTACCGCCGCATCGAGGTCCGCCACATCGTCCGCGGCTACGGCGTCAAGGAAACCTCCGTCGCGCGCGCCGTCCAGCTCTCCACCGAAAAATATTGCAGCGTCGCGGCCACTCTGCGCCCCAGCGCGGAAATCGTCTCCACCTGGGAAATCCACGACGAGCCTCCCGAGCCCGCCGCATTGCAGGAGTAATGGTCACCCAGGAGTAAGATAGTTACTTCCTTATGAAAACCACTCCCCTGTTGTGCGCCGTCCTGGTGCTCGCCGGATGCAATCGCCACCCGCAACCAACCGTTGAAGACGCGCGCAAGTTCCTGGATGACGCCGAAAGCACGCTCCTTAAGCTCGGCGTCGAAGACCAGCAGGCCGATTGGGTCCACGAAAACTTCATCACCGACGACACCGAAGCCGTCTCCGCCCTCGCCGACCAGCGCGACATCGACGAAAGCGTCAAGCTGGCCAAGGAAGCTACGCGCTTCGACAAACTGCAATTGCCCGAAGACATGGCTCGCAAGATGAAGCTGCTGAAGACCGGCCTCGTGCTGGCCACGCCCGCCGATCCCAAGGAAAGCGAAGAAGTCACGCACCTCGCCTCCTCGCTCGACGGAGCCTACGGCAAAGGCAAGTATTGCCCGGATCGCCTCAAGAACACCGCCCATCCCTGCCTCGACGTCGAGGACATTACCAAGATCATGGCCACCAGCACCAACCCGGGTGAGTTGCTGGATGTGTGGAAGGGCTGGCGCACCATCTCGCCGCCGATGAAGAAAGATTTCGCGCGCTTCGTCGAGCTCTCCAACAAAGGCGCGCAGGAGCTCGGCTTCAAGGACACCGGCGCGATGTGGCGCTCGAAATACGACATGCCTCCCGACGATTTTCCGAAGGAGCTGGACCGTCTGTGGGATCAGGTGCGCCCTCTGTATCTTTCGCTGCACGCCTACGTGCGCTCGAAGCTGCACGAAAAGTACGGCGACGCCGTGCCCGCCAACGGCCCCCTGCCCGCGCATCTGCTCGGCAACATCTGGGCTCAGGATTGGACCAACATCTATAAACTGATCGCGCCCAAAGACGCCGATCCTGGTTACGACCTGACCCAGATTCTTCAAGCCCGCAAGGTTCAGCCCGAACAAATGGTCAAATACGGCGAGGGCTTCTTCACTTCACTCGGTTTCGACCCGCTTCCCCAAACCTTCTGGGAGCGCAGCCTCTTCACCAAGCCTCGCGACCGCGATGTGGTCTGCCACGCCAGCGCCTGGGACATCGATTTCGTTAACGACGTGCGCATCAAAATCTGCATCGACGCGACCGCCGAATTCTTCGTCACCGTTCATCATGAGCTGGGCCACAACTTCTACCAACGAGCCTATGACAAGCAGCCGTTCCTGTTCCGCGATAGCGCCAATGACGGGTTCCACGAAGCCATCGGCGACACGATCGCTTTGTCCGTTACGCCGGAGTACCTGGTCAAGCTCGGGTTCCTGCAAAAGGCTCCCGATGCTTCCAAGGACATCGGCCTGCTACTCGACAAGGCT
>JASHNT010000125.1 GCA_030041495.1 Bryobacteraceae bacterium
CCGACGGTGATGAAATCCCGGTTTGCGCCAGAATACCCGGCGTAGCCCGCCCCAGGTCACCCTCGAGGCGCCGGGGACCCTTTGTGGGGACCTCTTCGTCAGGCACATGCGACACTGGATTGGGACAAGCATCTAGATGCGGCAGTTATCGAAGCGAACCCAATACAGCCTGCGCGCAATGTATGGGCTGGCGCGAAATTACCGGCGCGGCCCGACGCTGATTACTCAGCTCGCGCAAGAAGAATGCATCCCCAAGAAGTTTCTTGAACAGATCCTGCTGTCGCTAAAGACGTCGGGAATTGTGTCCAGCAAAAAGGGGAAAGGCGGCGGGTACTTTCTGGTCCGGCCGCCGGACGAGATCACCGTGGGCTCGATCATTCGCCTGATCGAGGGGCCTTTGGCCCCCTTGCCGTGCGCCAGTGAGACACGTTTCCGCAAGTGCGACGAATGTCCCGACGTCGAAACTTGTGGAACCCGGATGGTCATGCGCGAGGTTCGCGATGCGATTGCCAACATTCTTGACCACACCACGCTGAGCATGGTCAACCGGCGCGTCGAAGAAGTTGAACAGCAGAAGCGAGGACCGGAGGCGCGAACTTTTGAGATTTAACGCATCGTTCAGGGGCCGCCGGGAACGGAGCCGTCGGGAAACACTCGCAGGTTGCGCGGCTTTACGTGCACTTTATCTCCCGCAGTCAATCCCATCTCCCGGAAGCTCTCGCGGCTAAGCTCGGCCTCCAGAATCTGTCCGTTGTCGTCGCGCTTCAGCTCGATGCGCACCACCGGCCCGGCGGATCCGATATGGCCCACGGTCGCGACCACTGCGCCGTTTAAGGCGCCGGTATGGCGCGAAAGCTCCAACTCCGACGGCCTGACGTAGCCGATGGAATCGCGGGCAGCGCTGGGGCCAATCCGTTCGTGAAACAGGTTCACATCGCCGAGAAATCCGTATACAAACGCGTTGGCGGGACGATCGTAAACCTCCACTGGCGTACCCACCTGCTCGATCATGCCGTGGTTCATGATGGCGACGCGGTCGGCGACCTCGAGCGCCTCCTCTTGATCGTGAGTCACGAACACGCTGGCGATGTGCAGTTCGTCGTGCAACCGGCGAAGCCAGCGGCGCAGTTCCTTGCGAACCTTGGCATCGAGTGCTCCGAAGGGCTCGTCCAGCAAAAGCACGCGGGGTTCGACCGCAAGCGTACGCGCCAGCGCAACCCGCTGGCGCTGTCCTCCGGAGAGTTGGCTCGGATAACGGTCCGCCAGCCAGGCGAGTTGGATCAGCTCCAACAATTTGTTCACCCGGTCGCGGATTTCGCGCTCAGGAGGACGCGTTGCGCGCGGGCGCAGCCGCAAGCCAAACGCGACGTTTTCGAAGACGGTCAAGTGCCGGAACAGGGCGTAGTGCTGGAATACAAACCCCACGCGCCGGTTCCGCGCGGTGGTATTGGTGGCGTCTTCCTCGTGGAGTCGGACCGTCCCGCTATCCGGGAGGTCGAGGCCCGCGATGATCCGCAGCAGCGTGGTCTTGCCGGAGCCCGAAGGTCCAAGCAGGGCAACCAGCTCGCCGCTTTCGATGCGCAAGCTGACGCCCTTCAATGCCTCAAACGCGCCGTAGGTTTTGCGAATGTTCTCGACTTCAATGCTCATCCGGTTTCCGTCCTCCGGAGACCGCCGGATTCAGCCTGGCCCGTCTTCCATTCGAGAAGTTTCTTGAGGGCAAGGCTGATGACCGCGATCACGCTCAACAACGAGGCCACGGCGAAAGCACCCGCATAGTTGTAGTCGTTGTAGAGAATCTCGACATGCAGCGGAAGCGTATTGGTCTGGCCGCGAATGTGTCCGGAGACGACCGAGACCGCCCCGAATTCGCCCAAAGCACGCGCAGTGCACAAAACAACTCCATACAACAGACCCCAACTGATGTTCGGCAGCGTGACCTTCCAGAACATCTGCCAACCGTTCGCGCCCAACACTAGGGCAGCTTCCTCCTCATCGGCGCCCTGCGATTCCATCAGTGGAATGAGTTCGCGCGCAACAAAGGGGAACGTGACGAAGACGGTCGCGAGGATGATGCCGGGCGCCGCGAAGATGATCCGAATATCGTGCCGGTTCAGCCAAGGACCGAGCCAGCCCTGCGCTCCGAACACCAGCACGTAGATCAATCCGGAGACCACAGGCGAGACGCCCAAGGGGATATCGATCAGCGTCACCAGGATGTTGCGTCCCCGGAATTGAAACTTGGCCACCGCCCAGGCTGCCGCGACCCCGAAGATAAGGTTCATGGGAACGGCGACGCCCACGGCGAGCAAGGAAAGCTCGATCGCGGAGAGCGTGTCAGGCTCCTCAATCACTTCTCTGTACAGCGACCAGCCTTTGGCGAAGGCTTCCGCAAATACTGTGCAGAGGGGAAGCACGATCAGCACACCCAGCGTGAGAAGAGCGAGCCCCGTCAAAGCCCATCGCGCCGCGGCCGGTTCCGAGCGGGCGGCAGTCACAAGGCTAACGCGCCTCCATGAACCTTCGGGAGCGGCGCTGGAGAAGGTTGATCGTGAGCAGCAGCAAAAATGAGGTGATCAGCATGACGGCGGCAATTGCGGTTGCACCCGCGTAGTCGTACTGCTGAAGCTTGTTGACAATCAGCAGCGGCGTGATTTCGGTCTTCATCGGCATGTTGCCGGAGATGAAGATGACGGAGCCGTATTCCCCCAAAGCCCGGGCGAGCGCCAGGGCGAAGCCGGTCAGCAGCGCCGGCCGGACGAGAGGGAAAATTACGCGCGTGAACACTTGCCATCGGGTAGCACCCAGGCTGGCGGCGGCTTCTTCCAACTCCTGATCCGAGTCGGCAAGAACCGGCTGAACACTGCGGATTACAAAGGGGAGTCCGATAAAGGTCAGGGCCACGACCACTCCCAGAGGCGTAAATGCCACCTTGATTCCGAGCTTCGCAAGATACTGCCCGACCCAGCCGTTTTCGGTATACAAACTGGTCAAAGCGATCCCGGCAACCGCGGTGGGAAGCGCAAAAGGCAAATCGACCACGGCATCCGCTAGCGGTTTGCCTGGGAATTCATAGCGCACCAGAACCCAGGCGATCAGGAATCCAGCGGCGACGCTGATGAGACCTGCAATGATGGAAGCGCCAAAGCTCAAGCGGTAAGAAGCGACCACAGAGGGGGAGGAGATACTGCGCCAGATATGATCCCAGCTTGTGGTGGCCGACTTCAGAAACACCGCGCTTAACGGAATCAGGACGATCAGGCTCAGATAAAGAACCGTGTAGCTGAAAGCCGGCCAGAAGCCCGGCAGGACGTTGAAACGCTTGAATCCCGTTCCAGCCATTGCGGCGTTACTTCCCCGGCGCGTAGATCTGATCGAACACGCCGCCATCTTCGAAGTGGCGTTTCTGAGCCTTCTGCCAGCCGCCGAAGACTTCGTCGATGGTGAAGAGCTGCACCTTCGGAAAGCGGCCGGCGTACTTCGCCTGAACGGCGGCGAGCCTTGGGCGGTAGAAATTCTTCGCGCCGATTTCTTGTCCCTCCGGACTCCACAGGAATTCCAGGTACGCCTTGGCTACGGCGCTGGTGCCGTGCTTGGCCGCGACCGAGTCCACGACCGCGACCGGCGGCTCGGCCAGGATGCTGACGGACGGCGTGATCACCTGCACCTTGTTCTTGCCCAACTCATTCAGCGCCAGGAATGCCTCGTTTTCCCACGAGAGAAGCACGTCGCCGATGCCGCGCTGGACGAAGGTCGTGGTCGAGCCGCGGGCCCCGGAGTCGAGCACCGGAACGTTCTTGTACAGCTTCCTGACGAAGTCGCGCGCCTTACCGTCATCGCCGTTGTTCTTCTTGAGCGCGTATCCCCAAGCCGCCAGATAGCTCCAGCGAGCGCCACCCGAGGTTTTCGGATTGGGTGTGATCACGGCAACCCCAGGCTTGATCAGGTCGTCCCAATCCCGGATGTGTTTGGGATTGCCCTGGCGGACCAGGAAGACGATGGTCGAGGTAAAGGGCGTGCTGTTGTTCGGCAGCCTTTTTTGCCAGTCCGGCGCAAGCAGATGTGCCCTTTCGGCAATGGAGTCGATATCGTAGGCGAGGCCCAGCGTCACCACGTCGGCTTGCAAACCGTCGATCACCGCCCGCGCCTGCGCGCCCGACCCACCGTGGGACTGGCTGATCTGAACGTCCGCGCCGGTCCTGGCCTTCCACTGCCGGGCAAACGCGGCATTGATATCCTGATACAGTTCCCGTGTCGGATCATAGGATACGTTGAGAAGCTTGAGCGGCCCGGCGGCAAATACCGCCGATGCCGCCACCATACCCAACCAGAAGCGATTCAGTTTCATGACTATGTAAAGTTGAGCTGGAAGCGTAGAATAAAGACCTTCTCAGGGAGCTTGTTGCCACCTGCCGAGGCTGCGGCGCCTCCGCCGAAGGCCGTGGTTCCGTAGTCGCCGCTGATGCGCACCAGGCGGTTCAGAAACCAGTTCACGCCTCCGGTCCATTCGTGCAGATGCCGTGGGGTGTTCGCGTCACTGGCGAGTCCGTAGTTGTAGATGCCCTTATCGGCTTCCCAATCGTCTAACCGCATGGCCAATTCGACCGCGCCCCAACCGCCGTGATGCAAGGGATCGAAATTGCGCTTGGGCGTCGGACTGCCGAAGGTCTTCTTTTCACCGGTAAGGATGTAGGAGATCTCGCCGTTGTAGGCGCGGAAGGCAACTTCGTGACGCACCACGCCTTTCTGAAACCCTTCTTCGGCCACTGTGTACTCGCCGTAGAGGCCGAACGGTCCCAGGTAGTAATAGCCCTGCGGCGCGAGGCGCGTGCGGTGACCGGCAGCGGTTACGCCCGAGGAGAAGGTAAAGAAGCTCTCCTGTCCGAACGTCTTATAGGACGGTAAAGCTTCGCCATCCGTGTTGCCGCCGGACGCCGCGAAGCCTAAGCCGAGGCCTTGCAAAAGGCTCTTCTCTTCCGGTTCGAACGGCGTCAAGAATAAACGCGCGACGTAATCGCGATGGTCACTCACTGCGGTGTCCGTGCCGATTGAGCTGTCGGGGACTCCGTTAAAAACTCCGAGCTGATATGTCACGCGTTTGCGAAACAGATTCGAGCCGATCTGGAAGCCGAGGTCGCGCTGCGGAACTAACAAAGTGGGCAGCGCACGCTCGACAAAGGTGGTGTTGTCGTCTTCCTGTAAGCGCTCCAGGCCGATCGGCGGCTTAAATTTGCCCACGCGGATCTGCGCCCAAGGAATGTAGTTGAGCTGGACATAGGCGTCATACAGCGCCGTGGTGCCCTGGCCAAAATCGGGACGGATGAAGAAGTCGACGTACTTGTAAACGGTGCCGTAGAGCGTGGGGCGGATACGGCGCGGGACGATGGTGTCGGTGTCGCCAGTGGCTCCCGCGCCGTAGTACGTCCGGAGATCGAATTGAACGTCCGCGCCGATGTGCAGGACGAAATTGTCGTCGCGGGAGCGGATGGTGAAGCCGCTGGTGTCAGCGGTGGTGGAGGCAGCGTTCTGGCCGTCGGCGGTTACTTGCGAGGCCTTCACCTGCTGCTGCAACTGGTCCACTTCTTGTTGGAGTTGTTGAATTTTCTGATCCACCGCTTGATCCTGTGCCGTTTGATCTTGCGCCCAGGATGGTAAGGTTAAGCTGGCCGCCGCGAGGAGCACAGAGCCGGTAAGTATTCGAACTGACATTCGTTTAGGAGGTTCCCTTTAGCTTTGGAATGACCGCGCGAGACAATCTATACTATCTCGATAGGGTTAATACTATAACAAACGATCGAGATTGTCAATATATACTCGCGTAGACGCGGATCTGATGCCCGGTCCGGCTGGAAGCCCGATACCAGATTCAAGCTGGGACGCGACGGCTTGGCTTTGCACGGCGATTTCGGCGAAGCTGGCACCGTCGAGAACTCGCCAAACCGATGTCTCCAAACGAGTCAGCAGGTCAGCGATTCCACCGCATGTCTTAAGGGTCCGGCGCTCTCCCAGGGCTGCCAGAACTTGGCCCACGGTGATTCGCGTAGCGAGCCGAGCCAGGGTATAACCCCCTTTGCTGCCGCGTTTAGAGACTACGAACCCGCGCTGCTTTAACTCCAATAGAATTGCCTCTAGGAATTTGACCGGAATCCCTTGACGCGATGCAATCACCGGCGCTTTGACGAGTTCGCCCGGCCGAAGCGCCAGGTCCAGGATCGCAAGAAGGGCGTATTGGCTTTTTACAGAGATCTTCATTCGGCGTCACCTTCGGCGAACTCAGTATACGTTGACAGATCCCAAAAATCAATATACAGTAGATCAAGATAGTAGTGATATGAAAACGAAGCAAGCTCTCTTCCCATCCTTATCGGCCGGCGCGACCGGCGAAGCCCCGCCCTGTTGTTGTTGAATCCTTCCGTTCGGCTTCTGCTTGCGCGGATCTCGCTTTGCACCCGCCCAAGCTTTCTCCATACAAATTTTTAGGACTGCGAAGGTGAACCGTGAACGAGAAACAACTTCTATTCGAGATCAGCCACATTGCGAACCAATCGGCCGGCTTCGCGGAGGCAGTGGAGCGGATCGGCGCTTTGATGGAGCAGGAGCTAGGCGGTAAGGGGCTGACGGTCAGCCAACTGGGGGATTCTTCCCTCGACTTGGGAGGGATCGCCGCTACTGCCGAGCAATTTTTTGAGGAAACGGCGGGGTTACCCTGCCGCTCTCTTTACACCGTTGCTCTTCGGGCAAATGGCCGTGAACTCGGCAGGCTGGTTGCATTCTTTGCCTGTGCCGACTCCTCCGACCGCCAGCGGCAGCGGATAACCGGCTTCGCCGGCGAGCAACTCGGCATGTTGCTGGAGCGGCTCCGCCTCGCCAAGCAGCGCCGGCAATTGCGGGCGGAGATTTCTAGGATTCGCGTGAGTATCAGCACGCGTAAGGCGCTGCAACGGGCCGAGGGAATTTTGGCGCGACGCGGATTCGATTCGGCGATGGCGCGCGACTGGCTCCGCCGCGAGGCTGCCCGGCGAGGGCTCTCGGTCGCCGCCACGGCCAACCGGGTATTCGAGGAGGAGGCATCGCGGGTGGAGGAGCCTTTGGCTATTCCAGTGCGCTTAAGCGCGTAGCCCGATGAGGCGCAGTGGCGAAGTGGTGAACGCGGCGGTCTGCAAAACCGCTATCCACAGGTTCGACTCCTGTCTGCGCCTCCAGATTTCCTCCCAGCCTACGCGGCGATTTTGGCTGGGACTGTCCGCTCCACCGGGACGCCGACCAAGTTTCCCCATTCGGTCCAGGAACCGTCGTAGTTGCGGACGTCAGCGTAGCCCAGCAAGTACTTCAGCACAAACCAAGTGTGGCTGGAGCGTTCTCCGATGCGGCAGTAGGAGATGACCGGTTTGACGCCGTCGACGCCCCGGGACGCGTAGAGATGGTGCAGCTCTCCGTAGCTCTTGAAGGTTCCATCTTCGTTGGTGGCCTGGTTCCACGGAATATTGCGTGCATCCGGAATGTGCCCACCACGCTGGCAAGTCTCCGGCAGACCAGGGGGCGCCAGGATTTCGCCCGAAAACTCCTGGGGACTCCGCACGTCGACCAAAATTGCGGAGTGCGCTTGGACCGCCTGTAAAACGTCCGGCAAAAATGCGCGAATCGAGTAATCTTGCGCCGGCGCTGCGACCTTCGTCTTGGGGCACGCGGAAACATCCGTGGTGACGTCGCGCGCCTCCGCAAACCACTTTTTCCGGCCGCCGTTCAATAGACGGACGTCCTGGTGGCCGTAAATCTTGAGTTGCCAAAATGCCCAAGCCGCGAACCAGTTGTTATTGTCGCCGTAGATAACTACGGTGGTGCCCGGTTCGATGCCGGAGCGGCTCAGCAGCAACTCGAACTGATACCACGGCGTAATGTCGCGGCGAATCGGGTCGGAAAGATCCACCTTCCAGGACCACGCCACGGCTCCAGGAATATGGCCTTCCTGGTATGCGGATGTATCGACGTCCACCTCAATAATCCGGACCGCAGGGTCCCCCAGATGAGCCGCAAGCCAATCCGTGCTCACCACGACTTCCGGATGTGCGTAAGAAGACATTGGAAAAAACTCCTTTTTCGAAAGAAATCAATGTTCGGAGCGCCGCACGCATAGCGCCCGATTCAAACCCGAATCCCCCATCACGACCGAAGCCTTCTGGCCGTCGCCGAAATCGAGCGCCCACTCTTCGCCGGGCTGTCTGCCCGGAGACGAACTCCATTGCCAGCCGGTCAGCTTGATGGGCGCCACGATGTGGTGGCCGCTCTCGTTGACCGGACCTCCGAACAGATGGAACAATTCTTCGATCGAGGCGAGCGTCCAATCTCGGTGACCATCGAGATCGAGGATGCGGCAATAATAGACCGCTTGGCTGTACGTCACTCCGATACCGTTATCGGAGGTCGCCCAGGTGAGCTTGGTTTCGGGATCGGTCCAGGCGCCGGGCTCGCCCGCGGCCAAAGCAAGGGCGGCCGAAAACACGAGTACTAAGAAATATCTCATCTGACGATCTCAATCGGAACGCTTACATCCAAATTTCTTGGCGTGAGGCACGTGCGGTCGTTGCAGGCCTGATAGTGCAGCTTGCCCGTGACGGAGCTAGAACCGGGCTTCGCATCCGCGGGAACTTTAAACCGAGTTGTGATCTCAAAGGCGCCTTTGAATACCGAGACCGGTTTTTCCGAAAAACCGAGCCGCTCAAGCTGCGGCTTGGGAAAACAAATTGGTCCGCTCTCAATCACTCCGGGGTTCCAGGTGAGCCGCAGAGGAATGAGGAACGCTTCGGCGGGAGCATTGCTGTTCACGTGATATCCTTCGTCTACTTGCACAGAAAGAGGTATCCGCACTACGCTGCCCGCCTTGACGTTGACAGCTTGGCCGGGAATTGCTTTAACCACATTTTTGGATGCCTCCCGCTGACAGAATGCGGCGGCGGGAAGAAGGAGCGTCAGGATGACTGCGGTTCTCATTTCGAAAGACGTTTTCATTTGAAAAAATGTGGCGCGTAGTTTGATCCACGCGCCACAAGCGCGCGATGCAAGACTCTACTTCGCGGCGACCTGAACCTGGTCCGAAGACGACTGCGCAGCAGCGTGGAGTTGCGCGTTGCGCTCCGCCAGCAAGCGCTGAATGTTGGACTCGAACTCCTCCTTCAACTGCGTGTTGAAGATCCCGCTCCCCGGTGCGGCGAAACCGGCGTGAGTGGCCTTCACTTTGCCGTCCGCTCCGATGAATAGCGTGCACGGCCACGTGTTGAGGTTCACGGCTTGCGGAACCTTGTCCCACATGTCGTCCGGGGCTCCGGCGATCAGATAGGTATAGGGGATCTTGTACTCTTTGATGAACGCGTTCACGCGCTTCAGAGAAGCTTGCTGCTCCGGCTCTTCGAAATCCAGGGCGACAATATTCAATCCCTGATCGTGATACTTGGCGTAGAGCTCGACCAGGTACCGGGCTTCGTCGTGGCAGTTGGGGCACCAGGTGCCGGTAACGATCGCCAGCACGACCTTCCCCTTGAAGCGCGGATCCTCATTCGACACGATCTTGCCGTGGATGTCGGGGAAGCTGTAGGTGAAGACTTCGTTGGGATCGCGCACGGTGGTGTGCGTCTGATAGTTGGCCGGCTCCGGCAAGCCCTTCGCGCGAGCTGTTTCCGGGCGATAGGCGATCATCTCGCCGTCTCGATTGCTGCCCAAGCTAACCACCTTCAAGGTGCCGTCGGCCTGCGGCGTGATCTCGAACAATCCGGGACGGGCTCCGTCGAAATGGCTAGCCACGAACTTATCGCCCTGCCAGCTTCCGGTCAGCGCGCCGGTATCGCCGTCGACTCGAAGGATGGTGGTGGTGATGTCGGCTCCCGTTTGCTGCACGATCAGTCTCCACGCCTTTTCTCCCTTGGGCGATTCGTGAGGAATCTCCCATACGCCGTCGATCGACGGAACGTTGGCGATATCTTCCGCGGCCGGGGGCACGTAACGCACGGCATGGAATGGGCTGCCGGCGCCGCGCGCGACCCGGCCGTTCTTTCCCGTGGCCACCGCCTCTTCGCCCTCACCCGGCTTGTTTCCCGTGCCACGGCGAGTAATCGCCACCGTGCCGTCAAGCTCGCCATTGTTCACGGTCGCGGTGATCCACGTAAGGTAATGCTCGAAATCGAGCTCGACCTTGCCGTTCTCGATCTTCGCGCTGGTTGTGGTTTCCAGGTCTTGTCCGTTGTAGAGAGTGCCAACCACGCTCTTGCCGCTGCCGGAGATATCCAAGCGGAACGGGATAGTCACGCCGTTTTGAACCACGGTCGCGGCCCACCGCCCGTCTAGAGTTTCGTCTGGGGCGGCCAGGGCGACCGCTCCGAGACCGAGTACGACGGCAATTGGACTGATACCTTTCAAGAAATTCCTCATTGCTGTTCTCTTCCTTTCTGATTCGAATTGGATGGTTGCGCCTGCTCGACGAATTGCTTCCATTCGTCAGGCAGACTGGGCTTCGTGGCCACTAAAATTTCGAGGACGGCTCGCCGATCCTCGCTTGAGAGCGCTGCGTAGGCCGGACTTTGGTCGCTGCCGGTGAGAACTTCGAACAGCCTCCGATAGACGAACTCCTTGGCGGGAGACGGAATGGAGTCGAAAGCTTCGGAGTAGATCAGGTAGCTGCACGGGTATTTGAAAAGCCGCTTGCGCAGGTCGAAGTCGCGCAGGGAGCGGCCTTGCGAATCGCGCGGCCCGCGCGCGGCGAATTCCTCGGCGAAGCCGGAGGTGCCCTCGACGCGGTCCTCCAGCGGAGCTTCGTTAGCGAAGAGGAGATAGCGCACCAACTGTTCGGCAGGCTTCTCAAACTGCTGCCGCACCGCTTCGGTCACTTCGCCTCCGGATTTGTACAAGGCCAGGCGAGTTTGGTAGTTGGTCTGGGTGATCAGGTTGTGCATCTGCGTCTGGTGCGCCAAAACCAATTGCGCGACGATGTCGCTGTAAGGCGTCAAATATGCGGAGGTGTCGATTCGCCCGGTGAGGCTGGCAATATTCGCGCCTGCCCGCATATCGAGCTGGTCCGCATGTGTCCCGTCCGGCAAAATCGCGTTTCCCAAATGCAACTGCGAGCCCGAGCTTCCGGTGACGTACCATCCGCCGAACCGGTCCTTTAAAGGGCTCTCCTGGCCCGTAATGAAGGCGGGCGTTCCGGCCGCCTGCGTCCCGCTGAGGCTGACGTAGACTGAGCGCAGCATGACTCCCGGAACACCCTTGGTGGGACCGTTCGCCACATGACATTGCACGCAGTCCAGTTCGGAACGCTCGAAGCGCGGGCGCTCCACTTTGTGCTCGTCGAGCACATAGAAGATGGCGCCCTGCATCGGATCGAACGAAACGAACTCGAGCAGCCGGCCCTGGTGTACCTGGCCAACGTAAACATCGTCGTTGAAATAGAGAGCCCGCGGATGTTCGGGTGAGATTTCCGGGTACTGAAAACTGGTCTTGGAAAAGACCAGCGTCTGCGAGCTTACGGGAACGTGCAGGGCGTCCAGTACGGACTTCAGGTAGCCGTGACCGGGCTCATACTCCAATTTCAGCTCTCCGCGGTCGAGCTTGTCCTGAAGTTTCGCGACCGGGTCATCCAGATTCTCCGAACGATAATTGATAGGCGCGTCCGCGAACGGCAAGTATCCCTGATTCTTTTCGACGATCTGCGCGGAGACGGAAAGCGAGTTCAAAGCAGCCAGCGCCATTACGACAGTGCACTTGATGTGATGGGATCGCATAGGCTCGGGACCGCGTGGCTACTTTTTCCCGTTGCGTTCATCGCCCGGACCTCCGTCCCCGGCCGACGCGCCGGAGACGTTGCGGCCATCGGGAAGCGTCACTCTGCGGGCGTCGATCAAATGAGAGCCATCGCGCGCCAGGTAACCATCGACCACCAGCGTGTCTCCCAGCTTGATGTCGCCGCGGTTGAATCCGCGCCGGGATAGAGCGCCGGGAGCTCCGCCTTCGCAGGCCCAGTTGACTACCTTCCCGTTCAAATCCACGTCGAGATAAAAATAGGAATGTGGATTGGTCCATTCGATCTTGGTGAGCTTGCCTACCAGGCGGACCGCCTTATTGCCGTCGAACTCGGCGGCGAACGAATGATGCGCAAACGCCTGCGAAACGGGCAATACCAGCCCAATTGCGGCGGTCGCGATCGGCAGAATACGTTTCATAAAAGTCTCCTCTTCGCTTCAAAACATCCGAACGATTACTTCACACCCTCGGGAAGAATGGTCTTAGCGGGATTGGATGCCGAGGGCGGAGGCGGCAGCGGAGCGGGATGGTCATACCCCCGAGTTCCATCCGCGCGAATTGCGCCCGGGCCCGGTCCCAGATGTCCGCTGAACACGTCGACGTTGTTTTCGGTGCAGGCCTGTTCACGAGTGATCTGTCCGGGCGCCAAAACCCACCCGCGTTGGAAGTGAATCGGCTGGCTGTAGTATTTCGGATCTTCGATCAACAGATCCAGGTGCAAATTGCCGGCGTCGGTGCGAGTCCAGCGCTCCACCGTGTGCAGTTTGTCGCTGTGCGGGTCGGCGTTCTCGTCAGCCCAAGTATTGGTGTCCTTGAACGCAATGGAGTCGATGACGAAGGTGTCGCCATCCCAGCTCCCGATCTCTTCCCCGAAATACGTCGGGTCGGGATCTTCCGTGTGCTTGCGGCCGTCGGCTGGCACCAGGCGGAAGGTTCCGTATTGATAGAGAAACACGCTGGCGCCCGCGGTCTGCAAAAGTTGAAAACCTCCGTCGCCGGCGTCTTCGCGAGGAACGCCGCCGGGCAAGCAGCGGCTTTCGGGATCGACGGTGTGCTCGACGTTGTATTGGTGCGCCGCTTCGCCCGCTGCCGTGAACGGCAGTTTGAAGCCCGGCAGGTCCTTTCCGATGTTGCCGTGCGGATTCGCTTTGCCGTCGTCGCGCCAGTAGCCGGTTAAGTCCGGGCGGCCGTCCGGGGTTGTGGGAGTAGGTCCAGAAGGCGTGGGCGCCGAGCCGCGCCGCGCTCGTCCGCCGCCGCCGTCCTGCGCCAGCAGCGCGGCCGCTGCGGCTATTGCAATGACTGTGGTTGTAATGACTCGCATGGTCCAAATCTCCTCGACATCAGAAAGTGACCCGCAGACCCAATTGCAGAAATCTGGGGTGATTTACCTGGCTGGTGATCAATCCAAAGCTGCTGTTAGTCAACGTTGTGTTGGGATTGGCGAATTCAACGGTGTTAGTCGCGTTCAGCGCCTCGAACCGGAATTGCGCTTTGACGCGCTCCCTAATGAGGACGCTCTTGAACAGGGACGCATCCCAGTTGTACAGGCCGGGGCCTCGCAGAGTCAGGAACCGGCTGATGTCTCCGAAAGAGAACTCCGGAACCTCAGAGAAAGCCGCCGGGTTGATCCAATCGTTGATGCGCTGATCGGTTGAGCCGCTGGTCGCAGGATTGATGCCAGTGGCGTTCGGCCTCTGAACGCTGGCTCCCAGCGGACTATTATTGTTCGGCTGCGTGACATTCAGAGGGAATCCATTTTGGATAATCCCGATCGCATTCAGCGACCATCCGCCGGCGATGTAGTTCACTAACCGCCCGCTGTTGCGAAGGATCGGCTTGCCCTTCCCGACCGGCAGCTCATACGTGAAGGAAGTAGTGAAGCGGTTGGGCACATCCTGCGTGGAAAGCGACCACTCCGCCGCTTGGTTGTAGACGTTCTGCGGACCGCCGGGAGAAGAGACATTGCTGCTTCCGGGAACGCTGGCGCCGATGATGTCATCTTCGCTGCGCGACCAGGTGTAAGACGCTAGCAGGCTCAGCCCGTTCGAGAATCGCCTTTGCGCGCGGAAGTAGAAAGAGTAGTAGAGTGCGGCGGCAGTATCGGCGTTGGAGAGCGTCACCGAGGTGTACTCCGGAAATGGCAACAGCAGTTGGATCGGACTAATGGTGGGATTCGCAATGCTTCCGACGCCTCCGTTGTTGTAAAACGGATTCGCGACGCTCGAATGCGCCGCGAGCTGCGCTTGCGCCGTTGCGAACAACGCTGGGTTGAGCTGGTCGATATTCAGACCGTTCGACAATAAGTGCAGGGAGTGCGAGCCGAGCGTCCCGATCGTGAGCACGAATCCGGCGGGGGCTGTCCGTTGCACTTCAAACGAGTACTCCTGAACGTAACCGGCGGATTGAGCGGAAGGAGAAAATACCGAGATCGCCTGGCCAATCCCGGAGAGTGCGCCCAGAGTATTTCCCGTCGGTTGCAGTAGGCCATTCGGATAGGGATTGGCGAGTGTCGCCGCCGGCGTGAAGTTGTTGTTGTTGGAAGTGATGATGGACGTGGTCTGCGAGTAACCGATGGCATTTTGGAAGCTGAAGAACGTCGGTGCCCAGTAGATCCCGTAGCCCGCTCGAAGAACAGTCTTCGAATCGAGTGAGTAGGCGACGCCAAAGCGAGGCGCAGGTTTCACGTCCAAAGCATTGCCGGTTTGAGTCGGGTTCCCGGCCACTCCTGCATACTCGACTGCGCCCAGAACCGGCAATCCTCCTGCTCCCGCCTGGAGAGGATTCACCGCAGTGGGATTGAAAGCGGCGATCAAATGGTTGTTCTCTTCCTGGATGCCGGATTCGTATTCAAGACGCAGGCCCAAGTTCAGGGTCAGTTTGGGAGTGACACGAAAGTCGTCCTGCACAAATCCGCCGTAGTAGCGAACGAAATCGTCGAATTTTCCGATCACGCTCATGCTGCCTCCCGTCGGGTAGCCAAGCAGCATCGTCGCCAGGTCCGCTCCTTGGCCGGTCGTGGCAGCCAGCGGATTCGGACGGGTGAATACGTCGGAAAAGCTGAGGCTGCTTGGCCCGGAGGCCGGGATGCCGTAGTCGTGCAGCGTGCGGAATTCGAATCCCGCCTTCAAGCTGTGGCGTCCGAGGAATTTCGAAATGCTGGCGACCGCGGTGCGCGAGTAATACACGTCCGAGTTGGTGGTGCCGCCGCCAAAGCTGGTAAGCGTCCCCATCGTGATCGACGGGAATGCCGGATTCGGGGTGATGGCCGCGAGAGATTCGGGCAGGCCGAGATTGGCGATGTCGAAGCCGGCGCTAGCCGTTGGGAAAGTAGCGCTATAGAACCGGTTAAAGCCCCACCGGAAGGTCAGTACCGTGGTGCCGTTCGGAGTCGCCGTCGCGTTGGCCTGCGTCGCATCGATGCGGCGGAACAACAGAGTTTGTCCGGGTGATGCGATGTTCGGAAACGTCGCGGCCGCGTCCGTTTCTCCGGTCTTTTGATACACGTAGGAGGCCGAGGCGCGCAGCCAGGGTGTAATCTCCTGGTCCAGCTTGAAGACATCCTGATCCCCGCGATTGGGATACGAACCCGTGAAGTCGTAGTTCGGCGCGCCGTAATACGGCGTGGCGGCGTTCGGCAACGGGTAGTAAGACGCAAGGTTCAAACCGATCGGACTGATTTCACTTGTAGGAATGATGTTGTTCGGGAAGGGTGTGCGCGTGCCCGTGGAAGTGGTGCTCAGGGGATCGTAGATGGTCTGCTGCGCCCCGCTTTTGCCGAAGCTCTCCGAGAAATTGCCGACGCGTTCGAGCGCCGTCGGCACTGAGAGCTCAACCGTCGAGCCATCCTGCTCCCGGTACGCTTCGTTGGTTACGAAGAAAAATGTCTTGTTGTGGCCGTTATAAATCTTCGGAATAACGATCGGCCCGCCGAGGGACCCGGCCCAATCCTTGAACGGCTGGTCCGCACGCGGTTGGCCGGCGCGGTTCGCGAAAAACGTATTTGCCAGCCAATCCGTCTCGCGAAGATGCCCTACCGCGCTTCCATGCAGCTCGTTGGTTCCCGAGCGCAACACGGAGTTGAACGTGCCGCCCCCGGTGCGTCCGGCCTCAGCGTCGTAGGTGCCCCCCTGGAGCTTCACCTCTTGAAGCGCTTCCGGCGAAGGAATGAACACGGCGCGGTTGTTCGAATCGGTAATCGAAATTCCGTCCACCAGCACGTTGTTGGTGCGCAGCGGGCCTCCTGAAATCGACACATCCGAGTTGGCGTTTTGATCCTGCATCCGCCCCATAGTCGGATTGTTCACAAACACCACCGATTGCGCCAGCTTCTCTTCGAAAAATGCGTTGCGGCCGAGAATAGGCAGGTCAGTGATCTGTTGTGAATCGATCACTTGGCCGGTGGAGGCATCCGCTGTCTGCAAGGGGGGCGCCTCGGCAGTCACGTTCACCGACTCGTTCACCTGCCCCAGTTCAAGCGCGAGATCGACGGTGACCGCAGCTTGCGCCGTGACTTCAATGCCCTGGCGCTCTAGCCGCTTGAACCCGTTGAGCTCGGCTGTAACTGAGTAGGTTCCAGGGGCAATCGCGCTGAACACGTATTCGCCCTGGTCGTTGGTAATGGTAGTTCGGCGTACGGAAGTGGCTTCTTCAGTGATGGCGACCTTTACGTTCGGGGTTGGGCCACCGGCCGGGTCCGTAATGCGTCCGCGCAAGGAGCCTTGATATGTCTGTGCCGACACGAGCGCGGACAAGAAAAATGCGGGGAACAAAAAAGAACGGGATAACCGCTTCATGACTAGCTCTCTCCTTAGTGCGCTTTGATACGTTCGCGACTAAGACTCGTCCGTGGAGCCTTCCAGACGGGGGAATACCTCGGAAGCAGCCTTGCGGAGCCTCGAGAGTACTAGTCAATGCTTCGATCAAGCTCGATTGGGCTTGATGAGAACACTACTAACAAGATCGAGAGTAGTATGATTGTGTGCTTCTGTCAAGAATTTTAATGTTCGCGGCGCTGAGTGGACAAGTTCGACCTTGGCAGAACCACCGTTGGTGCCGAGCAAATGTTCCCAGCCCGTGCTACCGTTGATTTCCCCGTTTTGATATCTGCACGGGTATCCTCGCGGGATGTTGCTTTCATATGGGCAGTCGAGTAAGGCTTTTGAAACAGTTATGGTTCCCAATCCGGCACAAAAGCGGGGATTTTGAACAGGGACAGACCGGCCGCAGATCACTTGAACTGGCTGGCGTGTGGTACTAGCCAGTCCCTTCTAACCTTGGATTCTTGGTTTTGTAATCTGCACAGATAGCCGCGCAGCTCCCTGGCAGCAATCCTCAAGAGCCGCTCCGCGAGCGAAAACTCCTGGAGTCACGCCTTGCTTGATGCGTCCCTTACGCTTGACCGGCTCGCTCTGCGCCCACACGGCTGGACCCTCCGCGATGGCGGCGGTGGTTGCAAAAAGTCTCTTCGACCCATCGGGGATCTCTTACTTCGCCGTGGCCGGCTCCACTGAGGTGGGCTTTGGCGCGGCTGGCTTCACTGCCGCCAAAAGCCCCCGCGCGGCAAGCGCCTTTTCCAAGATCGCTTCCGCCGGAGGAAATTCTTTCTTCGCGTTGGCGAAGAAGACGCCGCGCGAAACCATCAAAGGAGTCCATCCGAGTTTCGTCGTCGCGGTGACATCCGCGCCGTGATCCACCAGATATTGCACGATCGAAGGCTGCCCCGAAACCACCGCGCCGATCAGCGGCGTCGCTCCGCTCCAGCGCGGGTCACCCACGCCCTTGTCCAACAAATCATCAATATTGAGCGGATAATACAGCAACGTATAATCCGTGGTACCGGTCATCAGGTAGTCGCCGAAATTAGCGTGCGCGTTGATATCGTTTCCGAGCTGCACAGCCAGCTTCACGGCCTCCAGACGCTCGGCTTCGCTGTCGCCTGTGAACGGACCGGGGCTTTCGCCCTCCCAATAATCCAGGCCGCAAGCCACCATCAGCGGAGTGACACCCGCCTTGGTCGGCATTCTCGGATCGGCACCGCCGTCCGCCAGCACGCGCATCAGCGGAGCGTCGCCATTCTTCGCCGCAACGTAAAATGACGTCGCCCCAACGTAGCTCAAATAATGCCGGCCCAAATTGATGTTCGGAGGATTGCGCGCCGTGCCGCCCTCTTTCCCGAATTTCGATTCCTTCCAATCGATACGGATATTCGGATTCGCGCCATGTTCCAACAACTTCTTCGCCAGATCGAGCGAGCTCACGTTGCCCACCGGAATGGGGTTGCCCTTCGGCGTGTTGCCGACGCCCGCGGCTCCATCCGCTCCCGGCTTCCGCAGCCATGCGATCGTATGCAGTGCTGAGCCTCGTGGATCCGGCGCATTCGGGTCCGCGCCAAAATCCAGCAGCACGCTGGCGAGCTCGTAATACGCATTGACCACCGCCATATTCAGCGCGCTGGTTCCGTCCGGAGCCGTGTCATTGACGTTCGCTCCGTGTTGCAGCAAAACCTTCGCGGCCTCGATGTGCGCATTGCGAACGGCAAATAAGAGGGGCGTGAAGCCGCCCGTCGATTTCGCCTTCACGTCCGCGCCAAACTCGATCAGCATCGCCTCGGCATCGGCGTTGCCTTCCGAAGCCGCCCACATCAGCGCAGTCTGGCCTTTATAAGGCTCGACCGCGTTCGCCTTCGCGCCCGCCGTGAGCAGAGCCTTGATCGCATCCACTTTTCCGGTGAGCGATGCCGTCATCAGGGCCGTTTGCCCTTCTTCCGACATCTCATTCGGATCCGCGCCTGCCTTGAGCAGATGTTGAATCATCACCGCGTCGCCGTTGGTCGAGGCCAGGCTCAGCGGAGTGACGTTGTAGCGCGTGGCGGTTTTCACCTTCGCACCCGCGCCGATCAGCAGGTCTGCGATCTCGACGTTGTCCCTCTGCGCGGCCCAATGCAACGCGGTGGAACCATCCGCCTCCGCGGCGTTCACGTCCACTTTTTTCGCGATCAACGCCCGCACCGCCGCCGCGTCGCCGTTTTTGACGGCATCGATCAATCGCACATCGCCCGCGCCCCGGCATAAAATCGTGCAGGCAGCCAGGAG
>JASHNT010000126.1 GCA_030041495.1 Bryobacteraceae bacterium
CTGCCAACGGTAGAACACCGTGGGCTGCAGGCCCAGCTCGTCACACAATGCCGAGACCGCTGCTCCTTCCAACAAATGGCGCCTCAGGATGGCGACCTTCTCTTCTGCGGTGTAGTGCTTGCGTTGCTTCTTCATGCGTTCTCTCCGTTATCTTAACGGCGGAACGCTCTCTCCATTTCCAGCTGAGGCGGAACACCTGAGCGTGCTAGAAGAGCGATTCATGCGATCCGAATTAGGCCTCGCCTCACTCGAAGAAATCTGGCAGCGGTTCTTCACGGCAACCGTGAAGACCCGGGAGGTTCGTAAATACCTAATGGACGCGGTACTTCCCCGTCCACGTGACTTGCTCTACCTCGTCAAGACGGCACTCCAGTTCGCGATAAACCGCGGTCACGGACGGATAGAGGAAGGCGACCTGCTGAGCGCAGAGGTCCAATATTCCCACTTCGCTCTCAATTCGCTGATGGCCGAGAATGCCGGACAAGTCGGAAAACTGGAGAAACTACTCGTGCAGTTCTCGCTGTCGCCGGAGATCGTGAACGAGCTTGACGTCCTGTCATACATAGAGCGCGCTGGCGTGCGGGAAAAACCCAGCGAAGTCCTCACCTTCCTCTGCGAGGTGGCTTTCCTAGGCATGGAGGTCGAACAGAACAGGTTCGAATTCCTCTATAACGAGGAGGATGCTGAAAAACTCAACGCCATGGCCACCCGTAGCGCAAGCCAGAACCCGTTGGGGCTGAGAAGATACCGAATAAACCGCGCATACCATCGATACCTCGAAGTGAAACCAGGACTGGGACCGCCGCCGCAACAACAATCGATCCCCCTGCCAGTCTGAACGCCGAACCCCGAACACCCGGGCAGCCCCGCCCGAGCAACCGCTCGCAAGCGCGGCTTAACGAGGCCAAGCCAGACCCAAAAACCACCGGCGAGCGACCCGACCCGCGACCACGACAAGCCCCCTCCTCCAACCCCTCCCCCTCCAACCACTTCCCCGTTTAATTCCCCTCCATTCGCGTGTATTCGCGGCTAACCTTCTTGCTAAGGAGCTTTCCATGCGAACACCCAAACAAATCGCCGCCTCCCGAGCCAACGGAGCCCTCTCTAAAGGCCCCGTCTCCATCCAAGGCAAACTCAACTCGTCCCGTAACAGCCTCCGTCACGGCCTCCTCGCCCGCACCATCGTCCTGGAGGAAGAGTCCACGGACCGTTTCCTCGAACTCCTCCGCGCCCTCATCGAGGAATTCCACCCCGCCTCCGCAACCCAGCTCATGCTGGTCGAGACCATGGCCGTCGCCCGCTGGCGTCAACTCCGCCTCTGGGGGCTACAAAAGGTTGCCATGGACAAGGAGATTGCGCTTCAGGACCCCGCCATCGGCACGCCCGAAGTCCGCGCCGCCCTCGCCTTCAAAGCCTCTTCCGACTCCCTCCAGCCCGACCTCATCCTCCGCTACGACGTCGCCTTCGATCGCCAATTCAGCCGTGCCCTCGCGCCTCCTCGACCTCCAGTCCCGGCCCGCCCCCAAAACCTCCACGCCCTACTTCCCCACTTCACTCGCCGGCCACACTTGGAAGGATTCCTGGATCGGACCCTTCCCCAGCGAGTCCCCCGCCTTTCTCGCGAAACAAACCCAACAACCCATTGATTCCATTCAACCGCCCACGGAACCCACGCCCGTTGAAGCCTAGCCAATCTGTGTTCATTCGCGTGAATTCGCGGCCAAAGCTTTTTCTGCTATCCTGTCGTGTGCCGACCGCCATGTCGCACCACGCTCATGTTTCCATTTGGTTCTTCATCGGCCTTCTCCTCGATATCTACGGCGTCCTGATCTTCGGCGCGAGCCTTCGCGATTACTTCGTCCCGCCGGAGCACCCGGTCGTCCTGGCCAACATTCACGCCGGCATCTGGTGGGGTATTCTGCTCATCGTTCTAGGCTTGGTTTACACACTCGCGTTTTCGCCGAAACGGACCGGAGGAGCCCGATGACCTTCGGACTTCTCGTCGCCAACCGCGGCTTCTTCCCCGCTCACCTCGTCACCGAAGGCCGCGAGCAGATGATCAAACTCCTTGAGGGCGCCGGCCACAAAGTTATCTGCCCCACTCCGGACGAGACCCGCTACGGAGCCGTCGAATCCCGCGCGGACGCCAAAGCCTGTGCGGACCTCTTTGCCAAACATCGTGCGGAGATCCAAGGCATCGTCGTCACCCTCCCCAATTTCGGCGACGAAAAAACCGCCGCCGAGACCCTCCGCCTGGCCGATCTTCACGTGCCGGTTCTGGTCCACGCCTTCCCCGACACCCCGGGGGAAATGCTCATCGCCGACCGTCGCGATTCCTTCTGCGGAAAGATGAGCGTCTGCAATAATCTTCAACAATTCGGCATCCGCTATTCGCTCACTTCGCTGCACACCGTCGATCCCGCATCCAAAGAATTCGCCGCGGACCTCGCGCAATTCTCCGCGGTCTGCCGGGTCGCGAACGGCCTCCGTCGCCTGCGCATCGGCCAGATCGGCGCGCGCCCCACCGCTTTCAACACTGTCCGCTTCAGCGAAAAAATCCTCGAAGCCAACGGAATCGCGGTCGAACCTCTCGATCTCTCTGAAATCTTCGGGCGTATCAACCGCCTCGGCGATGCCGATAAACCGGTCACCGCCAAGCTTGCCGCGATCGAGTCGTATGTCACTCACGCTGACATCCCCAAGCCGTCGCTGCTCAAGATGGCCAAGCTCGGCGCGGTGATCGATGAGTGGATGCAGGCGAACGATCTCGCCATCAGCGCCGTTCAGTGCTGGACCTCCATGGAAGAATATTTCGGCGTGGTCCCCTGCACCGTTATGAGCATGATGAGCAACAATCTCATGTCCTCGGCCTGTGAAGTCGATATCGCCGGAGTGGTCGGCATGCACGCCCTGCGCCTGGCCACGGAATCTCCCAGCGCCTTGCTCGATTGGAACAACAATTACGGCAATCAACTCGATAAAGCCGTCTGCTTCCACTGCTCCAATCTGCCCAAGCACTTCTTCGCGGAAGTGAAAATGGATTTTCAGGAAATTATCGCCGGTACTGTCGGCAAATTAAACACCTTCGGCACCATGGTCGGCAAAGTGAAAGCCGCGCCCATGACCTACGCGCGTTTCTCCACGCACGATATCGAAGGGCGCATTCGCGGCTACTTGGGCGAAGGCCGCTTCACCGACGATCCTCTGACAACCTTCGGCGGAGCCGGCGTCGTGGAGATCCCCCACTTGCAGAGCCTGCTCCACTACATCTGCGAAAAAGGTTTCGAGCATCACGTTGCGGCCAACATGGACCAATGCGCCGCAGCCGTCTACGAAGCCACCACCAAGTACCTCGGCTGGGACGTTTACTGGCACCGTTAAGAAGATGGCGCCTCGGGGATATTGATGGGAATCGTCGCGGGCGTCGATTTCGGCACTCTCAGCGTTCGCGTCTCCATTGTCGATAGCGAACACGGCCGCCTCGGCTCCGGCATCGCACAGTTCCCTCTGCATCGTAAGAAAGAAGATCCCGACTACGCGACGCAGAGCCACTCCGATCACATGCGGGCTTTGGCGGAAGCGACGCGTGCAGCGTTGACTAACGCAGGAGTCTCAGGCGGCCTCGTAGAAGCTCTCGCCGTCGATACCACCGGCTCCAGTGTCATCCCCTTGGGCGAAAACCTCGAGCCTCTCGACGAATATTACTTGTGGTGCGACCACCGGGCCTTCAAAGAAGCCGCGGAGATCACCTCGGCGGCCCACGCGGCGAACCTCCCCAACATCGACTGGTGCGGCGGCGTCTATTCCTCCGAATGGGGTTTTTCCAAGCTCCTGCACTGGCTTCGCCACAGCCCCGAGAAGCGCTCGCGTTTCGCCACGGCTCTTGAGCATTGCGACATGGCCGCCGCGACTCTCACCGGCGTTCGCGAACCGTCTCAAATCTTCCGCTCGGTTTGCGCCAACGGCCACAAATGGATGTGGAACGCCTCCCTAGGCGGTTTGCCTCCAGAGGAATTTCTCGTTTCCGTCGATCCACTCTTGTTTGGCGTCCGCGAAAAACTTATCGGGCGTTACGCCGCTTCGAACACGATCGCCGGGCATCTCACTTCGCACTGGGCGCAACAGCTCGGCCTCCGTCCCGGCATTCCCATCCCCGTCGGAGCCTTTGACGCCCACTGGGACGCAGTCGGCGCGGGCGTCCGCGCTGGCGATGTCGTCAACGTCGTCGGCACCTCCACCTGTATCGTTGCGATTTCTCAAGACCCGCGGCTGATCCCCGGTGTCTGCGGAGTCGTCCCCGGCTCTGTCGTTCCCTCCATGACCGGCATCGAAGCCGGTCTCTCGGCAACCGGCGATATTTTCGACGCCATCGCCTCTCGCGCCGGCTCAACCGTCGCCACGCTCTCTCAAAACCTCCACCACTTCAAAGCCGGCCAGACCGGCCTTCTTCGCCTTACCTGGGATAATGGCGACCGCACCGTGCTGGTCAATCCCGAGCTCAGCGGCATCGCCCTCGGCTGGAACCTAACCCACACCGCGCAGGACGAGCTGTTCGCCGCGATTGAAGGCGGTGCCTTCCATACTCGCGTCATACTGGAGCGCATGGAAGAATACGGCTGCCCCATCCACCGAGTCATCAACGCCGGCGGGATCCCGCAAAAGAATGAGACGCTGAACCGCGTCTACGCCAGCGTCCTCAACAAGCCCGTCCTGGTTCCTTCGAGCGACATCACCAGCCTCGGCTCGGCCATCTTCGCGTTCCTCGCCACGGGAACGTTCAAGACCATCGAGGACGCGCAAGCCGCGCTCTGCCCGTCTCATCGAATTGTCCAGCCGGATCCAAGCAGCGCTCGTGTCTACGAAGAGCTCTACCAGCTCTATCGCGAGCTCTACTTCGCCTTCGGGTCTCAATCCTCCGAGCCTGTTTCAGTAGGTCATGTGCTCCCGAAATTGCGCAAAATCGCCGCGGCCGCCCGCGCAGCAGTGAGCGCCACGGTATGAAGCACCAAGCCCTTCGCGAGCAAGTCCTCGAAGCCAACCTCGAAGTCCTCCGCCGTGGCCTCGTGCTCTACACCTTCGGCAATGCCAGCGGCATCGACCGGTCCTCCGGTATCGTCGCGATCAAACCTTCAGGCGTTCCCTATGAAGGAATGCAAGCCTCCGATATCGTGCTGGTCGATCTGGAAGGCAATGTCGTGGAAGGCGCGCTGCGCCCCTCATCAGATTGCCCGACTCACCTTGAGCTTTACCGCGCCTTCTCGCAAGTCGGCGGTATCGTTCACACTCACTCCCGAGCAGCCACAAGCTGGGCGCAGGCTTGCTGCGAAATCCCCTGCTTCGGCACCACGCATGCCGATTACTTCCACGGCCCGGTGCCCGTCACCGATCTGCTAACGCAAGAGGAGATCGACTCCGGCTATGAACATCACACCGGCAAGCTCATCATCCGTGCTTTCGCCGGGCTCGATCCCTTCCACACTCCCGCCGTGCTCGTTGCCGGCCACGCGCCCTTCTGCTGGGGCAAGACTCCCGCCGATGCCGCTCACATCGCCGTGGTGTTGGAAGAAATCGCCGCCATCGCTTTGAATACCCTCGCCATCGATCCGCAAGCCGAGCCGCTTCCGCTCCGCCTGCACGACAAACACTTCTATCGCAAACACGGCCCCAGAGCCTACTATGGACAAAAGTAAACTCCTTGCCCTCGCGCCCGCCCTCCTGCTGGCCTCCTGCTTAACCAAATCCATCCCTTCAGCCGATTTCGGTAACGACAAGAACGGAAAAACCGTGCAGATTTACACACTCACCAATAAGATCGGCGTCGAAGCCCGCATCACCAACTATGGTGCGACTCTTGTATCTCTCAAAGTCCCGGACCGTTCCGGCAATCTCGAAGACATCGTCCTCGGCTTCGATTCTGTCGATGGCTACACCCAGACTCCTCCGCCGCCCTATTTCGGAGCCACTATCGGCCGCTATGCCAATCGCATCGGCGGCGCCAAATTCACGCTCGACGGCAAAGAGTACATGCTGGATAAGAACGACGGCATGAACTCGCTCCACGGCGGCAACCACGGCTTCGACAAAGTCACCTGGACCGCGAAGCCGTTATCCACCAAGGAAGGCCCTTCGGTTCAGTTGAGCTACATCAGCGCCAACGGCGAGGGAGGTTATCCCGGAAACCTCACCGCCAACGTCGAGTACACTCTTACGGACAAGAGTGAGCTGCGTATCCACTACACCGCCGCAGCGGATCAGGACACTCTGGTCAATCTCACCAATCATTCTTATTTCAATCTCTCCGGCCCCGGTTCCGGCGACATCCTCAATCATGTCGTCACCATCAACGCAGACCGCTTCACTCCGGTCGATGCCGGGCTCATTCCCACCGGCGAACTCCGCAGCGTCGCCGGCACGCCCTTCGATTTCCGCCAGGCCCACGCCGTCGGCGAGCGCATCGATTCGGATGACGAGCAGCTTAAGCTCGGCCACGGCTACGATCACAACTGGATTCTCAATCGCACTGGATCGTCCGGTCTGGAGCTTGCCGCCCGCGTCCTCGATCCCAAGTCCGGCCGCGTGCTAGAGGTGCTCACGGATCAGCCGGCGATACAGTTCTACACCGGCAACTTCCTCGACGGCACCTACAAGGGCATCGGCGGCGCCTACCAGCATCGCGGCGCCCTGTGCCTGGAAACCCAGCACTATCCCGATTCACCCAACCATCCCGACTTCCCTTCAACCGAGTTGAAGCCGGGCCAGACTTACGACACCACTACGGTATTCCGCTTCTCGACTCAGTAATGATCTAAGGTTTATTGCTCTCGCCGGCTGGTATATGCTCAAAGGATATACTCGGCGCGGCTGTTCAAGGCCGGGCGCGTAGGAGGAAAACTATGAAACTTACAATCACTCTCGCCCTTTTGGGCGGCATCGGGGCGTGGGCCGCCGAACCGACTCCTTTAGAGATGAAAACCGGCGAATGGGAATACACCGTCACCATGCAAATGGCCGGCATGCCTGCGGCTACGCAGATGCCGCAGATTCCGCCGGAAGTCCTCAACAAAATGACTCCGGAGCAACGTGCTCAAATGCAAAAAGCCATGGGCGCTATGTCCGGCAAGCCGACCGTCAACAGGAATTGCGTCAAGAAAGAGGACCTCTCCAATTTCAATCCCACCAACATGGCCAAGGACTGCAAGATGACGGTGACCAGCTCTTCGCGGAGCAAGTTCGAAGCGACGGTGGTGTGCGACACTCCGGGAAACAAGGCTACCGCCAATATCACTGCTGAGGTATTGAACTCAGAGTCGATGAAGTTCAGCGTCGTCAGCAAAGGCACCACGAACGGGCAGCCGGGAAACATGACCATCAACGGCACCGGCAAGTGGCTCGGCGCGACTTGCACGGACGAGAAGTAACCGCAGCCCGCACGGGCGCGCCAATAAGGCAGTGATCGATCACGCGGAACAGCAGCGGCGCTTATACGCGCGCATGTCCGACGATGAGTTGAGGCGCGTCCAGCGGGAGAACTTGGCCGACATCCCGCGCAAATTTTACGATCAGGAGGTCTCGCGGCGCGGTCTCCACATCGCCGCGCCCGAGGCTTCCAATCCGCCTCCGCCAGGCAGTATGGTCTGCGTCGCTACGTTTGCATTCCCCGACGAAGCGAGGATGGCGCGGGCGCTGCTCGAATCCGCCTCCATCCCCGCGTTCCTCGAAAACGAGCACATCCTGTCGCTGAATCAGTTGTTGACCAGCGCCATCGGTGGCCTGCCTCTGATGGTCCCGGCCGCTTTCGCCGAAGAGGCCCGCGAGGTGCTCCTCTCGACTGTCTCCGAAAAGGACCTGGACGCGCAGGCCGAGGCCGCTCCGAAGCGGCCCGATGCGTAAGTCTGTCCCGACCCGCTTCTTGACTGACCTTACTCTATGTGCAATCCTGCGGCGTGAGGCCTCCTTATGACTCTTCGCATCTCCGCAGCTCTCGCGTTGGCGGCCGCTTTCGCCGCCGCTGAGACCGTTCCCGTTCCCACAGTCACTGCTCTTCCGGTGACGCCCACCTCGCGCCCGTTCATGGCCGCCGATCACACCATGGACCCCGAGGACCTCTCCAAATCCGGCTACGTCGAAGCCGAGTTCCTAGTGACCGGCAAAGCCAACGTCTACAATTGGGCCTCCGACGGAAGCGTCACGGTCAAGACCACCGGCGCGCCGTACACCGGCAAGATCCTGGTGCGCCGTCCGGCCGAGCCTTCGAAGTTCAGCGGCACGGTTGTGGTCGAGTTGATGAATCCCGCGCGCCGTTTCGATTGGGGCATGATGTGGGGCTACCTGCACGACTATCTCATCGAAAGCGGCGACGCCTGGGTCGGCATCACCATGCCCGGCTCGGTCGCAGGTTTGCAGAAATTCAATCCCTCGCGCTACGCGTCGCTCTCCTTCGCCAATCCCAGCCCTAACGAAGTCTGCGCGGCGCCGGCCCGGGGACGCGGTCGAGGCCGTGGACCGGCCGGACCTTCCGCCACCGAAGACGGATTGCGCTTTGACATGATCAGCCAAGTGGCAGCAGCGCTGAAGAGCGTGGACAAAAACATGCCGTTCGCCGGATTCCGTGTGGATCGCGTTTACATGACCACTCAGATTGGCGACCTGGAAACCTACATGAATGCGATTCATCCGCGCGCCACTCTGGCCGATGGCAAGCCGGCGTATGACGGTTACCTGGTGAAGAATCCCACCGCTCCGTCGCGCATCAGCGATTGCGGATCTGCGCCCGGCCGCGGCGATGCGCATGCTTTGATCCAGGATCTGAATGTTCCGGTGATCGCCGTGGCCGCCCAGGGCGAGGTGATCGGCTCGCTGGCTTTCCGCCGGCCCGATGCCGACGGACCCAACGGCCGCTATCGTCTTTATGAGATCGCCGGCGCGGCGCACATCGACAAATTCGCTTACGCGACCGGGTTCCCGGCCATCGCCGACCAGACCGCCGCGGTCGGCTCCGCCCAAGGCAACGCGGAGTGGCCCTTCAATGCGATGTGCGATCCTCCCATTCCTCTGAGCGAGCATCCTTTGCTCAAATACTCCTACGACGCCGCGTTGATGAACCTCGACGCCTGGTCGCGCAAAGGGGTCGCGCCACCCAAAGAGGAGCGCATGCAGGTGACTGAGGGTACGATGCCGGAGCTGGTGATGGATGAATTCGGCCACGCCAAAGGCGGCGTGCGCAACCCATGGGTGGACGTTCCCACCGCGACCTACGCGACCACCAGCCCGGGCCCCGGCACCTGCGCCGAACTGGGCCACGTCACCCCCTTCAACGCCGAGCGCATCAAAATGCTGTATCCCAGCGAGCGGGCTTACGCGAAAAAGGTGAACGGCGATGTTGACACCCTGGTGAAGGCTCACTGGTTCACGGAGTCGGACGGAAAGAATATGAAAGAATCCTTGGCCGCGGCCTTCGGCAAGTAACACACTCCCTGAGACCGCAAGATCCTTCAACTCACTGGCGCCGCGTTGCCGCAGCCCGCGCAGAACTTGTCCCCGGCCCGCAACGCAGAGCCGCAATGCGAACAGAATCCGGCCCGCGCGGAGGGCCCTGCTGGAGGCGGCTGTGGCGGAGGCGGAGCGGGCTGCGGAGGAACAGGCTGCGGCGTCCAAGGCGCCTGCCAATTCCCAAAAGGCGTGGCGCCCGGCGAGGACAGAGCCCAAATCAGAGCCACGATCCACCCCACCACGGTCCATCCCAGCAGTACATTTACCGCCACGATCGCGGTCGCGTTCTGCTTCTGCCAGCCGATGATCGACGGCAGAAAGTACAGCGCAACCATCATGATGAAAAACCCGAACAAATGAAACATAGTTCCTCCCCCCGGGTTGCTTAAAGCTACTTGAATCCGATTCCCGTCAAATCTACACCCAGATGCCGGGCATCGCCCGGCACTGAAAAAGTCTTGTCCACAGCGAAGGTGACCGCCACGCTGGCCGTGCCTACCGGAGCCAGCCCGGAAATGGTGTAGGTCGAATCCGCCCGCGGCAAATCCTTTTCTACGATCACACTCCCATTAACCGACAAACTCACATGGCGCGCGGGTGCGGAGGGGTGCAGCCAGAACGATGCCGAAAGCGTCGTCGCACCGGGTGGGACCTTCAGGATCACCGTTGCCTGCTGCTCCGTCCAACCATCGGTTGAAAGCCCGCTCAAAATCTGTGCCGCAGCCTTGGGATCTTCCGGGACGATATAACTCAACTCCGGCGCGACGGCGATCTCCGCTCTCACGTCGTCGATCGGCACGGTGGAAAGTTCAAACGGAAGCAGGCCTCGCGAGCCGAACGAGTACGCCGAGCGTCCCTCGAGCGAAATCAATCTCAGCGGCAGAGCGGGCCGGATTTCTGTATTGGAAAGCGCCGCTAGCGGAACTCCAGCGGGAACGCCGCCGGCCAACGCGCTGGATACGACGATGTCTCCCGGCTCGACTGCCGCGTTTCTCGGCAAAGCCAAGGCGCCGTCGGCTTCGAAATAGTAGCGCTCGCCGCCGTCGGCGTTGACCCACACTCGTCTTCCCGCTGCCTCACTCGCCACGGTCCCAGCCAACTGCCGATATGCCTCCCAATGCTGATAGTTCACAATCGCCAGCCCCACGGACAGAGCCAGTTGTAGCCCCACTCCCGTATATACGATGCTTCTTCGCGAATTGTTCACAGCCAAACTATTCACAACCACGATAGCCAGCGGCGCGGCCACCGGCAGGAGATAGCGCGCGGAGCCTGCAAAAAACACCGCCATCGCCGGCGCGAAAAACAGCGTTAACCACAGGGCCGGAAAGCTCTTATGCGCGGCCTGTTGGACGCACCAGCCGAGCACCCACACCCCCAGCGCGAGCGACGCCCAGAACAAAGGATTGATGTCGTAGGTGGCTCCAGCCACGGCCGCGATCGCCGCAATAACCCACAATCTTCGTGAGCCGCGCGGGATCAGAAGCAACAGAATCAATGGCGAGATCATCCATGCCAGGTGCACCACCAGAGCCGTCGCGCCCCTCGCCTTTTGCGCCAGTGCGTTAAGGTGATACGTCTGCATGTATCCGGCGAGCACCGCGGCGGGCATCGCACCGAGCGTTGCCCGCTCCCAAAACTGATATGCCGCGAGCGCTGCAGGAGCGGCTAGCGCCGCGATCCAGCCCGGCTTCCAATCGCGCCGCTTCCGGTACAGGTACACCGCTAGAACCGGCGTGAGGAAAATCGCCTGATACGCCGCCAGCGCGGCAAATGCGGACGCGATCGCTGAGCCGGCTAAATGGCTTAGCGATTCCCTATCCACCGCGTTAAAGAACAAAGCGACGGCCGCCATCCAGAACGCCAAAAACGGCAGATCCGCTTCAAGCGAATTCCCGTTCACCACGAAGGCAGGCACGGCGCAAAACAATAGCGTCGCCAGCAGAGGATGATCCGTGAAGCGCCGCGCGAGCGATAGCATCGCCATCGCCGCGATCCACGAGAACAAAGTGTAAGCGAGGTGAAACGGGACCTCTTTGATATCGCCGAAAATCGCCAGCAATCCACCCAAAATCCAGGAATTCAGCGGCGGATGCGAATTGCCGCGCATATCCAGCATCTCGCCGCCAAACAAATACCGGGTATGGGTAGGATGCAGAGGCTCAATCTGCGCGTGCTCCGCGCCGTAGAGATAGTAAAGATCGTCGCCTTGAATCGCCTGGTTGAGAAAAGGCAGGCGCAGCGCCAGCACCAGCGCCGTCACCAGAAGGACCTGTTTTCGTAGTTCCCGAGTCACCACTTGACGGGCACGCCCGGCTCCAACGTCCACACTTCCGTATCGGGCAGGTCGCGCAGCAGATCCGCGAGCTGCTCCGGTCTTCCGGTGAGCGCCGGGAAAGTTCCAAAATGTAGAGGAATCACGCGGCGCACACTGAGCATGCGGCACGCCAGCGCCGCCTCCCGCGGACTCATCGTGTACAAATCGCCGATGGGCAGGAATGCCAACTCCGGATGGTAGAGCCTCTCGATGAGCTGCATGTCGGTGAACACGTTGGTGTCGCCGGCGCAATACACCGAACGGCGATCCGGAAGCCGCACTACGAATCCCGCCGCTTCGCCGCCGTAAATAATTTTGCCGTCGTCGAGAATCCCGCAACTATGGACGGCGTGCGTCATGGTCGCTGAAATCGGCCCGGCGGTGACGGTACCGCCTTTGTTCATTCCGATGACGTTCTTCGCGCCCTTCGACTCCAGCCAAACCGAGGTTTCATAAATCGAAACGATAGTTGGCAAGAACTTCTGCGCCAGCGGCAGCACGTCATGGACATGGTCGAAGTGGCCGTGCGAAACCAGAATCACGTCCACGCGATCGAACTTGTGATTCTTCGGGTAGACCGGATTGCCTTCAATCCACGGGTCCACCACGATGACTTCGCCGCTCTCCAGGCGCATCTGATACGTTCCATGGCCCAACCAAGTGATTTCAATCATCAGTTTGATTTTAGTGTGTTCCTGGCGGCAATTGAATCCCGTCTCCCAGCGCCGCAAATCCGGGAATCGACACGGGCATTCGGCCTGTGATCGGCATCTGGCCGAACAACGCTTTCGCGGCTGAGAATTCGGATGGCGAGGTGACGCTGAACGTCGCCATGTATGCCGCCACTTTCGGGAACGAAGCCAGCAGATACGGATTGCCGACGGCCACCATCACCACGGGAACCGGCCCCTCGCTCAGCTTCTCAATGAACGGTGCGAGATCGCCGCCTAGGGCCACATCGCCGCGATACGCCGCCACGGCGACATTCGCGGAAATCACGATCTCGGAGCAACGGCTGGTATCGCCCACCATCGCTTGGAGCGCAGCTTCTGGCATGGTCGAATCCACCGTCACGATCCGCGCGTCTTTCGCCCGCCGCGCGAACTCCTGCGCGAAACGAGTCCCGCTGATTGAGCCGCGGCTCTGCGTGGCCACAATCACGCAAGATTGATTCGCGTTCTTGAGCGGCACAACGCCGCCGTCATTCTTCACCAGCGTGATGGCGCGATCCGACACCCGCTGCGCGCTCTCGGCGGATTCCTTGGCGTCCAAAACATCAGCGACCGCCTCCACGTTGACCAGCTTGCTTCTGGTCAATCCCAAATGGACCTTCGCCGTTAGCACTCGCAGAGCGCTTTCATCGATGCGCTGGCGCGGGATGCGCCCGCGCAGCACGGCCGTCTCTACGGCTTGAATCGCGCGTTCGGGATCGGGAGGCATCAAAAGCACGTCCGCGCCGGCCATGATTGCCCGCACCGAAGCCTCCGCGCCGTTGAACTCCTTGGTCAGACCCTGCATGTCCATCGCATCGGTGATGATCAGGTTTTGGAATTTCAGCTCCCCCCGCAGCAGCCCGGTGAGCACTCTCGGCGATACGGTCGCGGGAATGTCGTCCGGCTCAATCGCCGGTACCGACATGTGGGCGGTCATGATCGCGTCGACCCCATGCGCGATCGCCGCCTCAAACGGCTTCAGCTCGATCGCGTCCATGTGCTCGCGATCCTGATCCAACCGTGGCATGTCCAGATGGCTGTCGGTGTTCGTGTCGCCGTGTCCAGGAAAATGTTTCGCCGTCACCAGCACTGGATTCTTGGGATCGGAATGCGCACCATCGATGAACGCAGCTACGTGCCGCGAAACCGCGTCGGGATCTTCTCCATAAGATCGAATATTGATGATCGGATTTTCTGGGTTGCTGTTGACATCGGCATCCGGAGCAAAGATCCACTGAATCCCCAGCGCTCGCGCTTCTCGAGCCGCTGCCTGTCCCTCATATCGCGAGGCCTCCACATCGCCGGCCGCGCCGTAGGCCATGTTGTAGGGAAACCGTGCGGTATAATCCACTCGAAAAGACGCACCCCGCTCGAAATCCGAACCCACCAGCAACGGGATCCGCGACATCTTCTGCAACCGGTTCAGCAAGACAGCGGTCGCGTAGGGCTGAGCGATGCGCGTCTGTCCGTCGCGCACCGAAGTGCCGATAATCAATCCGCCGACGTGCAGATCCCGCACCCAATGGACGTAGCGTTCGAATTCCTTCGAGGTCGAGCTCACCGGTTCGGCGTCAGCCGTGGCCAGAATCAACTGCGCCACGCGATCGTGTAGGGTCAAAGTGCGCAGCAGAGCCTGCGCCGTGCGTTGCTCCGCCGTCGGCAAAACAGCCCTCGGCTTCGGCCCCGGGGTTGCCGCAAGCAAGGCTATCGCGGCCGCAACAAGTAAGACAGCCGCTCCTGTCCGCGCACGCATTGAATCCTAAAAATAACATCAAAACCGCAGCTTCATCGTCGCACCCCTTCTACGCTATGGTGGAAGTTCAAGCGCGTGGAAGAATACAACGTCTATTCCATGATCGGCGAGGAAGGCTTCGAACGCCTGATCGCGGCCTTCTATAAGCAGATCCCGCAGGACGAAATCCTCGGGCCGATGTACACCGGGCGCAAGCTGGCCGATGCCGAGCAGCGGCTGCGCGATTTCCTGGTGGTGCGCTTCGGCGGTCCGGCACGTTATCTGGAGCAGCGGGGCCATCCGCGCCTGCGCATGCGCCACAATCCCTTTCCCATCGACCAGACGGCTCGCGACCGCTGGATTCAGCTCATGCACAATCCCTTCCAAAAGGCGCAGCTTCCCGCCGACGCCGAGGAGCCTCTTCGCAGCTTCTTCGCATCGACCTCGACGTTTTTGATCAATCGAGGAGAGCAGCAGTAGCCGTGCCCGGCCTTCGAATTTTTCCAATTCTCTCTGTGTTGTTCGCCGGAGCTTTGCTCGCCTCTAACTTCCCAAAAGTTCCCGCGACGCTGCATTTCTACTTGTGTGCAGTTCCGCTGGCTTTGGCAGGCGCGGGTTACGCGCTGCTCCAGGTCTTCCTCAAGCCTCCGCGGACGACTCTGCTCAAGCGGCTGCTGCTCGCTGCCACCTTCATGATGTGGGCGGTCGATCAACTGCTTCCTCCCGGACATTCCGCTACCGTGCTTGGCGACGTCGTGATCGCGGCTTATGTGCTGGATCTGTATTGGCTCGCGCAAGAGCAGCTTTCCTCGCCACCGGTCCAGAGCACCAAGTCGGAAGGAAGCTGACTAATCGCAGTCGCAAGCCCAAAGATGAGGAGATGTTCCTCTGCGACAGATGGACGGAAGGGCGGGCGGTAGCTTATTGCCTCGTTTCCTCATCCCGAATGGAAGCGAGTTCCGCAAGAACTTCTAGGTCCCTTGGGCGGCCCGCGGCCCTCTTAGCGCGGATGAGCTGGTCCAGGCCAGGCACTTGCAGGTGGCTCCGGAGATCTCAATCTCGATCGCGCCATTCTTGAGATCGGCATATGTTCCCCCACCCGGAATCTCTCCAAGCAGATCAATATCTCCGAGCGACGTGACCAGCGTAAAATTGAGCCCTCGCTGAAGCGTCGCGGCCTCCCAACGAAACGGCAGGCCGGGGGGGCGCCTCGGAGATATGGCTTGTAGTCTCCAAGTGCGGCCGCCAGAGCGCTCAAGTTTTGGGCAGAGCGCTCGTAAACAACGTCAAGATCCTGCGTAAGGCGACTCGATCCATGGGCAATCGCCGCCGCTCCGCCTACTACTATGAACTTGACCTGATGCCCCGTCAACGCGCCCAAAAGCGCTTCAAAATCGGTCATGGCTTGCGCTTTCGCACCTTTTGCCCTGCCCGCCGGAGCTCCTCTGCGAAGCGCTGAAGCGCCATGGCCTTGCGGAACCGCTCCTCAACGGTGAGTTTCAGGTTCTCGCGAATTAGCGTGCGGTCGATGTCCTGCTTGTAGACTTCGACCACGGGATCACGGTATTCGTCAGGAGAACCCTTCATAGGTCAATTCGATTATACTGGTACGCCATAAGGAGATCGGGGAATGAACCGAACGCTCGTGATCCGCGCTGGGGCAGCGGCCGCCATGCTAGCCGGCTTCTGGTTCGCTTACACACAAAAGGCGTACACCCAGAACAACGGCAAGCAGCCGCCGGCTCTCAAGCTCAACACTGTCAAGCCCGACCTCTACGAAATCGAAGGCGACGGAGGGAATGTCGCGGTGTACGTCACCGGCGAAGGCGTCATCATGGTCGACGACAAGTACGAGCAGGATTACGACGAGATCAACCGTCTGGTAAAAAGCGTCACCAATCAGCCGATCAAGTACATCCTCTCGACGCACCATCATGCGGATCATTCCGGTGGCAACACCAAGTTCGCCTCCACCGTCGAGATCATTTCCACGGTCAACGCGCACAACAATATCGTCGAAAAGAAGCAGTCGAACGCGCCCGATGACATGGTGGCGGCTCAAGTGACTTTCACTCAGGAAGAGGATATTTTCCTCGGCGGCAAGCAGGTCCGTGCGATTTACGAAGGCCGCGGCCACACCAACGGCGACGCCGTCATCTACTTCCCTGCCCTGCGCATTTTGCACACCGGTGACCTTATGGCCGGGGCGACTCCACTGATCGATTACCCCGGCGGAGGCAGCCTCGCGCAGTGGCCCGCCACGCTCGACGCAGCGATGAAGCTCGATTTCGACACCGTTATTCCCGGCCACGGCGCCGTTACCGACAAAGCCGGTTTGAAGACTTATCGTGACAATATCGCCAAAGAGATCACTCGCGTCCGCGGGCTGATCCGCTCCGGCAAGACGCAGGACGAAGTCGCCAAGGTGATGACCGCCGAATACAACTGGGCTCCCAACAGTCTCAACATGCAGTGGAGCCTGCCGGGGATGATGAAAGAGCTCAAGTAGCTTCGCGCCCTACTCGGCGCGGGAAATCTCCTGCCCGCGCTACAGTAAAAGAACATGACTCTCGCGCCCCTGCCGGCCTCCGCAGAGCTGGTCTGCTTCAACCACTCCTGCCGGGCCCGCTTCCCCATCACTGAAATTCTCTACAACTGCCCCAAGTGCGGCGGCTTGATTGAGGCGGCTTACGCGGCCCCTTCAATGGACGCACCCGAGTTGAAGAAGCTCTTCCGCGAGCGCCGCATGAGCAACGCGCCGCTTGATCAATCCGGCGTGTGGCGTTATCGGGAGCTGTCCCCGTTTCTCGATGACTACTCCCACGTCGTCACGCTGCGCGAAGGCAACACGCCGCTGCTCGATGCTCCACTCGCGGCGGATTACGGAGGATTGAAGGCGCTGACATTCAAGCATCAGGGATTCAATCCGACCGGATCGTTCAAAGACAACGGCATGACCTGCGGCGTCGCGCAAGCGCGGAGGCTCGGGATGCAGCGGGTCGCTTGCGTCTCCACCGGCAACACGTCGGCGTCGATGGCCGCTTATGCGGCGGCCGCGGGACTCAAGGCGTTTATTTTTCTACCGCACGGCAACATTTCTTTCGGGAAGCTCGCCCAAGCGCTGGAATACGGTGCCAAGACTCTGGAAATTGAAGCGAATTTCGATGAAATCCTGGCGCTCATCCGCGTTCTTGCGGAGCGGGTCGGTATCTACCTGCTCAATTCGATGAATCCCTTCCGTATCGAAGGGCAGAAGAGCATCATGTTCGAAATGCTCGACCAGCGCGATTGGCGCGTTCCCGATTGGGTGGTGCTGCCGGGGGGGAATCTCGGCAACGTCTCGGCGTTCGGCAAGGGCCTACGTGAGGCGTTAGCCGCCGGTCTGATCGGCCGGCTGCCGCGCTTGGCCGTCATTCAAGCCGAAGGCTCCGCGCCCTTCTACGAATACGTGCACGCGGGCGCGCACGGCGAGTTCCATCCCGTCGCACATCCCGAGACGCTGGCTACCGCGATCCGCATCGGTGATCCGGTTTCCTGGCCCAAGGCCCTGAATGAAGTGCAAACTTCGAAAGGCGCCGTGGAAAAAGTCACCGAACAGGAGATAGCCGATGCGAAAGCCGTCATCGGCCGCTGCGGCATCGGCTGCGAGCCGGCCTCAGCCGCCACGCTGGCCGGCATCCGCAAGCTGACCGGGGCGGGAGTGATCGACAAGGACGCCGACGTGGTCGCAGTCCTCACCGGCAACGTCCTCAAGGACCCGGATTACATTCACAAGTATCACACGGACAAACTCATCGCCCCCGGCGGCGTCAAGATCGAATCCACCTACGGCAACAAGTCGATCGTGATGCTCAACAACGCGGACAAAATCGCGGGCTTGCTGGAATAAGTTCCAGCCGCGAGAGCACGCGGATCATCCACACAAATATATTTGGTCCTTTATTCAGGTCTATTCGCGGTCTCTAATCTTCTATCGCGGCTCTGGAAATCACCCACGATTGCCGAACAAATGCTCCACCAGGAACGATAGCGAGCGCATATCCGCCAGATCCGCCGACGCCGGCTCAAAATGCGCTCCGCCCGGCCGCGCGAAGGCATGTCCGGCCTTCGGGTATTCCCACACCGTCACCCCATGGTCGTCTTTGAACGTCTCGCGAACTTTCGCCGCCACGTCCGGACCGGCGTATTGATCCTGGCCCGCGTAGTGCAGCATCAGCGGGCAGGACAGATCCTTTGCAAGGTCCAGCTTCTTGTCGATCCCGACTCCGTAGTAACCAACCGCGGCATCTGGTTTATGCCGCACGGCCGTCAGGTAAGAAAGGAATCCGCCCCAGCAGTAGCCGACCACGCCCACCTTGCCGGTGCAGCTTTCGTGCTTACGTAGAAATGCGATCGCCGCCGCGGCGTCGTCGGACGCCTTGTTATCGTCGGTCTTGGAACGAATCGCGCGAGCGTTCTCATAGTCGGTTTCGGCCAGCTCCACGCCCGGATTGGTACGCCAGAACAACTCCGGAGCCAGCACCGTGAACTGCCGCGACGCAAAGAAGTCGCACACCTTGCGCATGCTGGCAGTCACGCCGAAAATCTCCTGCAACACCACTAGGCCGGGCCGTGGCCCCTTGCGCGGCAAGGCCAGATACCCGGAGAATTCGCCATCGGAAGTAGGAATGCGGACAGTCATAAGGATCTAGCCTATCGCAGTAGGCGCACTGGTGTCGCGGGCCCAAGTGGGCCTCTCTGCCGTTTGGCAAGCCCTGTATAATCGTCATGTGATACGGACCACAACTTTCGCGGCTCCGCTGGCGGTTGCTTGCTTCCTTGTTGGATGCTCGAAAAACATTGACACCACCGAGGCGGTGCGCCAGGGGGTGATGGACTACTTGAATTCCAGGGCCGCGAAGATCGGTCTGGATATGAGCAACATGCAGGTGGACGTTCCTGCCGTGGCCTTCGATCACGACCACGCCCGTGCAACCGTGTCGTTCACACCGAAAGTCGCGGGTGCGAAGGGCATGGAGCTGATCTACAATTTGGATCGCAAGGGCGATAAGTGGGTAGTGAACGGCACCGCCCAGAGCGCCGGCTCGGCGCACGGCCAGCAGGAAGCCGCACCGGGAGACGCCTCCGGTGACGCCGCGAGTGGCACGCAGCTGCCTCCCGGCCATCCGGCCGTCGGTACTCCGCCGGCGGGCACGCAGCTTCCTCCTGGCCATCCGGCGGTGGGAACCAAACAACAATGAAGACGGTCGCCGTTTTGGGCGGCGGCCCCGCCGGAGCGGTTGCCGCCGAACGCTTGTCGGCGGCCGGCCTCAACACGATTCTCTTCGACGAGAAGCTGGCGTGGGAGAAACCTTGCGGCGGCGGACTCACCTATAAGGCTTACACCGAATATCCTTTTTTGCTCGACAATCCCTACCCGAAGAAAATCGTCCACCAGACCGTGATTGGCGCGCCGAAGTCTGGAGTCGCGCGCATGGATCTGTCGCATCCCTTGGTCATCTACTCGCGTGTCGATCTCAACCGCATGCTCCTGGAGCGAGCTGAGCGCGCCGGCGCGGCCATCGAGAAAACGCGGGTGCTGGGCATCGAGCGCCGCGACAGAGGCTGGAGCCTCAGAACGCGCCACGGCGTCGCCGAAGCCGATTACTGCATCATCGCCACCGGCGCACGCAATCCCTTGCGGGAGGTCGGCACCGAATGGAGCGCGGCGGACACCATGAGCGCCCTCGGTTATTACGTTCCCGCTTCGCAGGATCAGGTCGACATTCAATTTCTGCCGGGCCTGGAGGGCTACATCTGGGTGTTCCCCCGCTGCGGCCATCTCTCGGTCGGCATTTGCGGCAAGGGCGAGCCAGCGCAGAAGCTGCGCGGGCGCCTGGAAACCTACATGCAGCGGCGCGGCATCGACCGCAGGAACGCGACCTTTTACAGCCACATGCTGCCGTCGCTCGAAACCGGGGGCTGGCGCAATAATCGAGTCTCCGGCAACGGCTGGATGGCCATCGGCGATGCGGCGGGCATGGTGGATCCCATCACCGGCGAAGGCATTTACTACGCGATGCGCTCGGGCGATCTCGCCAGCCGAGTGCTGCTCAACGATGCGCACGGCATTCTCGAAAAAGCGACGGCGTATAAGGCGCTGCTGGCTCGTGAATTCACCCGCGACCTGGAATTCGCCGCGATGCTGGCCAAGCGCGTGTTCCTGGGTAGCTTCTTCTTTCACTCCGTTCCGCAGCGCATGGTGATGTTCATGCAGCGCAGCCAGCGCTTCCGGGAACTCATGCAGGACCTGTTCGCCGGAACCCAGCCTTATCTAGATCTCCGCGCGCGCCTGCTGAACAGCCTCGGAAGCGGCGTCCGCAAGACGGCCATGCAGCTTTTCCTGGATCGCGTGATTCCCGAATGCTGAAGACTTTCTGAATGTTGAACACCGCCCGCTCCGAGGCTCTCTTCAAGCGAGCCCAAGCCGTCATTCCAGGAGGCGTCAACTCGCCCGTACGCGCTTTCCGCGGCGTCGGCGGAGCGCCCCTGTTCATCGAATCCGGAAAGGGCTCGCGCATTTTCGACGCCGACGGCAATTCTTATATCGATTACGTCGGTTCCTGGGGGCCTCTCTTGCTGGGCCATCGCCCGCCGGAAGTCATCGACGCTCTGCGCCAGATTCTCGAAACCGGGACCAGCTTTGGAGCGCCTACCGAACGCGAAGTCGAGCTGGCGGAGCTGATCTCGAAGATCGTCCCCTCGATGGAGATGGTGCGCCTGGTCAACTCCGGCACCGAAGCCACCATGAGCGCTCTGCGTCTGGCGCGCGGCTTCACCGGCCGCGACATCACTGTCAAATTCGAGGGCTGCTATCACGGCCACGTCGATTCGCTGTTGGTCAAGGCCGGCTCCGGGATGGCCACACTGGGCATCGCGGATACCGCCGGAGTTCCGCAAGCCTTCGCCGAAACCACCATGGCTGTACCGTTCAACTCGATTCCCGCGGTCGAAGCGGCTTTCGCCGCGCGCGGCTCGGAGATTGCCGCGGTCATCGTCGAGCCAGTGGCCGGCAACATGGGGTGCGTTCCGCCGCAACCAGGTTTTTTGGAAACGCTGCGAAGGCTGACCGAGCGCCATGGCGCTCTGCTGATCTTCGATGAAGTCATGACCGGCTTCCGGGTTGCCCTCGGCGGAGCGCAGCAGCTCTACGGAATCAAGCCGGACCTAACCACTCTCGGCAAAATTATCGGCGGAGGATTGCCCATCGGCGCGTACGGCGGCCGTGCCGATATTATGCGGAAGATCGCACCGCTGGGGCCGGTCTATCAGGCAGGAACTCTCTCCGGGAACCCGCTGGCGGTCGCGGCTGGACTGGCCATGTTGCGGCATCTGAGCGCGCATCCGGAAATCTACGCGGCTCTCGAAGCCCGCGCCGCGCGGTTGAGCTCCTGGACTCCGCCTGGCGTGACCATCAACCGCGTCGGCTCCATGTTCACGTTTTTCTTTACCGATCACCCAGTCACCGATTGGGAATCCGCGAAGAAATCCGACACCGCGCGCTTCGCGAAATTCTTCCACTTCTTGTTAGAACGCGGCGTGTATGTCGCGCCATCGCAATTCGAGGCCGGCTTCATCTCCACCGCGCATACCGAGGACGACATCCGGATTACCACGGATGCCACCCGCGAATTCTTCGCCTAATTGGTGGGAGTGGCCAGCACTTCCCTTCAGCCGCTTCCTACCCCTTGAATTCCACCACCCGTGCGCTGTGGATATTTTTGTTTTCCAGGATCTGTTGCAGCACGGCCTCGGGCACCGGAGTGTCCGTTTCCAGAATCACGATCGCTTCCAAAGGCGCACCCGGCTTCGAGGGAGCGTCCTGCCTACCCAGCGAAAAGTGGGCGATATTGATGGCGTGTTTTCCGAGGACCGCTCCGAAATGCCCCACCACTCCGGGCACGTCGGCGTTGCTCGAAAAGATCAAGTGTCCCGAAAGCGGAGCCTCGCAGCGGATTCCATCCACCACCATCAGACGGGGCTGGCCCATCACCAGAGTGCCTTGCACGCTGGTGGTCCCTTTGTCGGTCACTAGCTCCAGCCGGATCGCATCCATCGCGCCGGCGCGTTTTTCCTGCCGCTCGGCGTAAGCCAGGCCGCGGTCCATCGCAAGCTGCGGCGCGTTCACCACGTTGGCGCGATGCGCCATCGAACGGCTGAGCACACCCGCGAGACCGGCGTTTCGCACCAGGGCGGTCTTCTGCTCGCCGATGGTGCCTTGATAGATCAAACGCACGGAGCTGGGATTGCCCGTCGCCACATACGCCGCGAACGTTCCCAGCCGCTCCGCCAGATCGATGTACGGGCCGACAGCCTGATACTGCTCGGCAGTCATCGCCGGGACGTTCACCGCGTTGAGTGCGACGCCGTCCCGCAGGTATTGCACCAACTGCTCGACGATGCGCACGCCGACGATCTCCTGCGCTTCTTCGGTCGAGCCGCCGATGTGCGGCGTAGCCAGCACGTTATCGAAGGCCAGCAGAGGCTCGCCCGCGGCAGGGGGCTCGGTTTGAAACACGTCCAGCGCCGCTCCGCCCACTTTCCCGGATTCAAGTGCGCGGCGCAGAGCCTCGCCATCCATCAATTCGCCGCGAGCGCAATTCACGATACGCACGCCCTTCTTCATCATGGCGAAGGCCGCGTCGTTGAGCATGCCCTGGGTCTCGGTGGTCAGCGCGACGTGCAGGGTGATGTAGTCGCTCTGCTTGTACAGTTCCTCGCGGCTCACCAGAGTGACGCCGATGTCAGCCGCAGTCTGCGAGCTCACAAAAGGATCCGTGCCGACGATCTTCATGGCGAAGGAGTGCCCGCGCTTCACCACTTCGCGCCCGATGCTGCCCAGGCCCATCACGCCCAGCGTCTTGCCGCGCAGCTCCGTGCCCAGGAATTTCTTTTTCTCCCACTTCCCGCCTTTGGTGGAGGCGTTGGCTTGCGGAATGGAGCGCGCCATGGCGAGCATCAAACCGAGAGTGTGCTCGGCGACGGAGACCGCGTTGCCTCCGGGCGTATTCATCACCAGTACGCCCGCGGCGGTGGCGGCTTTCAAGTCGACGTTATCCACGCCCACGCCCGCCCGGCCGATCACGCGCAGTTTAGGAGCCTTCGCCAGCACGTCGGCGTTCACCTTCACCGCGCTGCGTACCAGCAGCGCATCCGCGTCCGCTAAGTGTTGCGAATAAGTTTTCGGATCGGCGACCACAACGTCCCAACCCGGCTGCGCTTTCAACAGTTCGATTCCCGCGGCAGCCAACGGCTCAGCAACCAGAATTTTCATCGCAGTTTATTGTCGAAGGTCTTCCCTCGTGGTTCTTGGGAGAGGGAGAAACTTCAGGATAGCAAAGGCAGGGCTGGCGACGAATCAGCTATGGTTTCATTTGCGTTGCCATTACCGAGCCGGCTCCTACGCCGCGTCTCGGCGGTGTAGCGGGATCAACTGATCCGCCTTCAACACCGCCATGGCGTAACTCTGCCCGTCGCTATCGGAGAACTCCACCAGTAGGGCTTCTTCGGCGCCTCGGCGCAATACTTCAACGACGGTCCCGATCTGGCCCCCTGCTCCGGAACGTCCACGAGCAGAGCAACTGGGGTTGTAATCTGAGATGTCCATCAGCGCTTATCCAACCTTCGCACAATATCGACAACAGCGTAATCTGGGTTTGGCAAACTTAGCCGTGCTCGCCCGATCTCCTTCACACGCCGATGATTTAAACTGAATTCTAACTCCGGTGCAAGCGCTGCTTCAGGATCTTCGCTACGCCTCACGCCAGCTCTGGGCCAACTGGGGATTCACGCTGCTGGTGGTGCTGACGGTTTCGCTCGGCATCGGCGCGAACACGGCCGTGTTCAGCATGGTGAACGGCTTTCTACGGCCGCTGCCGGTGCACAGACCCGACCAAATCGTCGTGCTGGCGGGGCAGACCAAGGGCGATGAAACCGGGTTCCGCTATCGCCTCTCGTTTTTGCAGCTTCAGGACGTACGCCAACAAGCTCCGCAATTCAGCGACGTCTTCGGCGCGGACGTCAATGAAGGCGGCATGAGCATTTCCGGTCACGCCTACCCGTTCCTCTACGATTACGTCACTGGCAATTTCTTCACCGGCCTGGGAGTGGTTCCCGCACTCGGCCGCCTGTTCCAGCCGGGCGAAGGCGAGCACCCCGGCTCCGAGGTCACGCTGATTTTGAGCTACTCCTTTTGGCAAAAGCATCTCGGCGGACGGCCCGATATTGTCGGGCAGCAGATCCGGTTGGACGGCGTGGCGGCGCGAGTGATCGGCGTCACGCCTCAAGAATTTCACGGAGTCTATGAAGGCCTCGACCCGGAAGGCTACGTTCCGCTAAGCAACTTATTAACCAGCCCCAACGCCAAAGGACTGTTTACGGATCGCAGCCGCCGCACCATGACGATCTTCGCCCGGATGAAGCCCGGCGTGACGCTGCGCGAAGCGCAAACCGCCATGGATGTGCTGGGCGCGCGCCTCGCCCAACAGTATCCGGCGACGGACAGGGGCATCACGTTCCACGTCATCCCGGAACTGGAGGCGCGCCCGGTCCCGCTCAGCGCGGTAGCCGAGCGCATGCCGCTAATTCGAATTTTTGTGTTAGTGCTGGCGGCGTTGGTGTTGGCCCTGGCGTGCATGAACGTGGCGAATTTGTTGCTGGTCCGCGCCACCGTGCGCCAACGCGAGCTGGCCATTCGAGCCGCCCTGGGCAGCGGACGCTCGCGCCTGCTGCGCCAGGCATTGACCGAAAGCTTGTTGCTGGCCGCGCTCGGCGCAATCGGCGGGTTGATTTTGGGCAAGTGGGGGTCGGACGGCTTCGCCGGCTCGATCGATCTGGCCACCGATCTGCCCACGCTGCTCGATTTCAGTTTCGACTGGCGGGTGTTCACCTACGCTCTCGCGGCTGCGGTCGCGACCGGCCTGTTGATCGGTATCTGGCCCGCTCTCAGGGCTTCACGCACGGACGCCGGCGCGGCGTTGCACGATGGCTCGCGCGGAGACACCGGAGGCCCCGGCCGCCAGCGGGCGCGCAGTGCACTGGTGATCGGGCAAGTGGCCGGATCGCTGCTGTTGCTGATCGTCGCGGGTTTGTTCATTCGCAGTCTGCAGCAGGCGCAGTATCTCAAGCTAGGTTTCGATCCGGATCATCTGCTCAACGTCCGCATGGATCCGGAATGGGCGGGATATGACGAGCAGCGCACCAAGGATTTCTATCGCGAACTAGAGCAACGCGTCTCCGCCCTGCCCGGCGTTCAATCCGCGAGCCTCGCTTTCAGCGAGCCAATGGGCTATTACAGCTCGGCCCGCGTGGTTTACATCGAAGGCCGGCCTCAGAGTGCCGACGGTCAGGAGCCGACGATCGGCTGCAACATCGTGGACCCGCCTTATTTCGACACGCTCAAGACCCGCATCCTGCGCGGCCGCGTGTTCACTGATTTCGACGATGAAAAAACCCCCCGCGTGGCGATCGTCAATCAGACCATGGCCCAGCGTTACTGGCCGGGTGAAGACGCCATCGGCAAGCGCCTGCGCCTAAGCTCGGCGGATTCGCCGCTGGTCCAGGTGATCGGCATTGCGGAAGATGGCAAGTATCTTTCGGTCTCGGAAAGGCCGCTCCCGTATTTCTACCTTCCCCTGGCGCAGAATCCCATGGCGATGCGCGTTCTGCAAGTGCGCTCGCTGGGCTCGGCGGAGGATATGAGCCCGCGTATTGAGCGCGAAATCCATCTCATGGATTCCGGCATGCCCATCACAGACCTCGAAACCATGCGGCGATCGCTGAACGGATTGGGTGGATTCATGCTGCTGCGCTTGGGTGCACGTCAAGCCGCCGCGATGGGACTGCTTGGCTTGATCCTGGCGATTGTCGGCGTGTACGGCGTCGTGTCCTATGGAGCCGCGCAACGCACGCGCGAGATCGGCATCCGCATGGCAATGGGTGCGAGGCCCGCCGACGTTTTGCGGCTGGTGTTGAGCCAAGGTGTAACGCTGGTCGCTGGAGGCGTGGTGCTGGGGCTAGTTATGACCGTGGGCCTGCTGCGCGTGCTCCGCCGTATCATCCTCATAGGCAGTGCAGCCGATCCGGTGGCGTTTCTCGGCGTGACGGCGCTGCTTACCGTGATCGCTCTGGGCGCGTGCTACATTCCTGCACGCCGCGCCATGAAGGTCGACCCGATGACGGCTCTGCGCCACGAATGAGGTGCGTTTACTCCAACCTCTCCGCGTTGATCTCGATCACGTGCCGGTCCGGATCGCAGATATAAAGCTGCGGATAACCGGCGGTGGCGTGCGGCTGGAGGATCATGCACAGCAGATCGTTGCGGTCAGCGTCCTCGCGATAGCCGTGCGAGCGCAGAAATGCAATCGCCTCGCGATAATTCGGCACACGCACCGCGAAATGCACGTCGCGGGAATCGAGCGGTTTTCCGCGGAACGTCGCGCGATCGTGAACAATGAGGTGCAGCTCCTGCGCGTCGCCAACTCGGAACCACGCGCCGGGAAAATTGAACGGCGGGCGAGGAATCTCCTCAAGCTGTAGAATCTCCCGGTAAAACTGCCGCGACCGCTGCAGGTCCGTGACCGTTAGCGCGACGTGGTGAATCGCGAGCATCACTTGACTGCGGAAAGGCCCTCGCTCATTTCGATCAGCGTGCCCCAAGGGTCCTGCAAGACCACGAACGCCGCATTCATCTGTTCGTTCTTGCGGTATTCGTTGTTCAGCTTGACTCCGTTGGCTTCCAGCTTCTTGCACAACGCCTCCAGGCCGACCACCTCCAAACCGATGCGATCGAACGCGCGGCCCATGGTGGGAGCCACCGGGCCCTTGGCCTGCTCAAACAAAATGTCGGAGCCGGGAATATCGGCCACCTTTTCCCCGTGGCGCTTGATCATCTCCGCGCCGAAATTCTTGACGTACCACGCCTCGGCTTCCGCGACGTTCGGCACCATCATCTTGATGGTGCCGGCTTCGATCGCAGCGGTCTGCGATTTGTCCTCGGTGATGCGCACCTTGACTTTATCCGGCGACATCAGGAACACCTGCTTGGACGATCCGCCGGGCAGCGGCGTGATCCCGTCCCCGGCCCATTTCGCCAGCGACGCTTTGAGGTCCTTCACCGAGAAGCCGATGAAGTCGACCGATGATCCTTCCGTGCCCAGCAACTCCTGCGGCGGAGCGGGATTGGCAGGTGCAGCGCCGCGTCTTCCGCCTCCCGGCCCCAGAACCAGTAACAGCACGCCCGGATACTTGGTCAAGTTCAGACGTCCGGCGAATTGCGCGGGCACGCCACCCAATCCTTGCCAGAATTTGTTGGATGCTGCCAGATCTTTCGCGCGCAGCACGTCGTGGCCGGCGGAAACTCCGGCTTTGTTGGGAGTGGGAAGCTGCGCAAGCGCCGGCAGGGCGACAAAAAGCAGGGCGGAAGACAATGTGAGTCGCATAGCTTCCGCCGATGATATCACGCTACCTCGTACCGGAGAACGACCTGGGCCGCAACTCAGGCGAGGTCGAAGCGATCCAGGTTCATTACCTTGTTCCAGGCCGCCGCGAAGTCCTTCACAAACGCCTCCTGCGAATCGTTACACGCGTAGACTTCCGAGATGGCGCGGAGCTGGGAATTGGAACCGAAGACAAGATCGACCCGCGTGGCGGTCCACTTGGCTTTGCCGGTGGCGCGATCGCGTACCTCATACACGCCATCGGAAGCCGGGACCCACTTGTTGTTCATATCGACCAGGTTGACGAAGAAGTCATTCGTGAGTGTCTCCGGCCGGTCGGTGAAAATGCCGTGTTTGGAATGCCCAAAGTTGGCATTCAAAGCGCGCATGCCGCCGATCAGAGCTGTCATCTCCGGGGCAGTCAGTTTCAGCAACTGCGCACGATCCACCAGCATCTCTTCGGCTGGTCTTCCGTCTCCCTTTCCGAGATAGTTACGGAACCCGTCCGCTTTCGGCTCCAGAACGGAGAACGACTCGAGGTCGGTCTGGTTTTGCGAAGCATCGGTACGTCCCGGCGCGAAGGGAACCTTCAGGCTGTGCCCGGCCTTTTTTGCGGCTTCTTCTACGGCCGCGCAGCCGCCGAAAACGATCAGGTCGGCCAGCGAGATCCTCTTCTTGCCCGACTGCGAGCTACTGAACTCCTTCTGAATACCCTCCAGCGTTTGGAGAACCTTGGCGAGTCCGGCCGGCTGGTTCACTTCCCAATCCTTTTGCGGCGCAAGTCGAATGCGCGCACCGTTGGCGCCACCACGTTTGTCGGAGCCGCGAAAGGTCGACGCCGAAGCCCAGGCAGTGGTGACCAGTTGCGAAATCGACAAGCCGGATTTGAGGATCTTCGCCTTCAGAGCCACGACATCCTGCTCTCCGATTAATTCATGATCGACTGCGGGAACCGGGTCTTGCCAGATCTGGTGCTCTTTCGGAACCAGCGGGCCGAGGTACCGTGAGACCGGGCCCATGTCGCGGTGCGTCAGTTTAAACCACGCTTTCGCGAATGCGTCGGCAAGCTCCTGCGGGTTTTCGAGGAAGTGCTTTGAAATCGGCGCATAGATCGGGTCCATCCTCAACGAAAGGTCGGTCGTGAGCATCCCCGGAGCGATCCGCTTCGACTTATCGTGGGCATGGGGAACGCTGCCCGCCGCAGCGCCGTTTTTGGGAGCCCACTGGTAGGCGCCGGCTGGGCTCTTGGTCAGCTCCCATTCATAGTTGAAAAGGTTCTCCAGATAGTTGTTGCTCCATTTGGTTGGCGTGGTGGTCCAGGTCACCTCGATCCCGCTGGTGATCGCATCGGCGCCCGCGCCGGTGCCAAAGCTGTTTTTCCAGCCCAACCCCTGCTCGTCGATGCCCGCGCCTTCGGGTGCGGGGCCGACATACTTGCCCGCGTCGGCCGCGCCGTGCGTTTTGCCGAAGGTGTGGCCGCCGGCAATCAGCGCGACAGTCTCGTAGTCATTCATCGCCATGCGGCGGAAGGTCTCGCGGATATCGCGCGCCGCGGCCAGCGGATCCGGCTTTCCATTGGGTCCTTCCGGATTCACGTAAATCAAGCCCATCTGAACTGCCGCAAGAGGATTATCGAGCTGGCGATCGCCGGTGTAGCGCTGATCTCCCAGCCAGGTTCGTTCCGGTCCCCAGAAAACGTCGTCCTGAGGTTCCCAAACGTCCTCGCGCCCGCCGCCAAAACCGAAGGTCTTGAAGCCCATGGATTCCAAGGCGACGTTGCCGGCCAGAATCATCAGGTCAGCCCAGGAAATTTTCCGGCCGTACTTCTGCTTGATCGGCCACAGCAAGCGGCGCGCCTTGTCGAGGCTCACATTGTCCGGCCAGCTATTGAGGGGCGCGAAACGCTGTGTACCATAACCCGCTCCTCCACGGCCGTCGCCGATACGGTAGGTGCCCGCGCTGTGCCAAGCCATGCGAATGAACAGCGGACCATAGTGGCCATAGTCAGCGGGCCACCAGGGCTGCGAGTCCGTCATCAAAGCATGCAGGTCCTTGACGACGGCATCAAGGTCCAGGGTCTTGAACTCTTCCGCATAATTGAAGGTCTTGTCCATGGGATTGGACAGGGTCGAGTTCTGGTGCAGGATCCTCAGATTGAGCTGGTTCGGCCACCAGCCCTCATTTCCAAAAACCCCGGCCGCCGTGTGTTGGTGAATCGGGCACTGTGCTTCGGTTGCCATGTTCTGTATCTCTCCTTATTTATTTAGTGCAAGTCTGGTTAATGGGAAGTCCGGCGCGAAGCGCACTTCGTGCAGAGCCCCCGGAAAATCAGTTCACATTCGCGAAGAACGCGCTTGCCCAGGGACCTTGAGGCAGGCCTGGGCACCTGATACCACTCCATGTCCTCCACATTGCCGCACCGGTCGCAGATGAAGTGGTGGTGCCGCATGCCGGTCGCATCGAATCGCGCGGCGCGGCCCTCCACTGCCACTTCACGCACCAAACCCGCCTCGACCAGGTCCCGCAGATTGTTATAGGTTGTGGCTCTGGAACAGCGCGGGTCCGCACGGTTCACGGCCTCGAAGATTTCCGCCGCCGTGGGATGCCGCTTGTGTTCCATCAAGAAGGCCATGACGGCGTAGCGCTGCGGAGTGCACCGCAGCCCACTGCTCTCCAAGGACCGGCGAATGGCCTCGGCGTCCATGACATTTAGACTATATCTAATATAATATTTTGTCAAGACAAAGCCCACGTTTCTGTCAAGGCCACGATTCGTGAGGTAGATAGTCGAGGCCGCTGGGGAGGCCAGACAGATATGGCCGGCGGAGACCGGCTTGGCTGCTGACCAGCAGCCCTCCATCGCTGGCTTCGTCAATCGAGAACACGCCATCGGCGGGATGGAAGGAGGCGGTTGCCCGCCGGAAAAACCTAGATGCGCCCGGTCCGATCCTGGCGCACCGAGGTCGGCTCATCGCTAGGCGATCCTTCCGCCCTACTCACGGCAGCCGCATCCTGGTAAGCTTGACGCCATGGTCCTGACAAAACAAGAACTCATCTCGTTGCTGCAGAACGAGGTGCGCATCCTCCTCCACCTCATCGGCAAGGTGGAACCGCACATGATCGACTATCGCCCCACGCCCCAGCAGCGCAGCACGATCGAGCTGCTGCGTTACCTGAGCCACATGGGTCCCCTGCTGTTTCCGGCCATCCAAAACGGCCAGTTCGACAGCGCTGCGTGGAAGGCGGCGGTGGAAAGCGCGGCCGCCAAGAGTTTCGAGCAAATCTCGGCCTCGATCGCCACTCTCTCCGATCAGTACGCGCAGCTCGTGAGCGGCTTCTCCGATTCCGATTTTCGTGGAGAAATCGAAATGTTCGGCCGCCATCAGTCCCGCGGTTCCCACATCGTCGCCCTGGTCCTGGGCGGGCACGCCGCCTACCGAACCCAATTGTTCCTGTACCTGAAGGCCAACGGGCGCGATGAACTGAATACCTTCAATCTGTGGGGCGGAGTGGACGGAGCGATGCAGGCCGCGTCCTAAGGTTTGTCGAATGGAGGTCTGGCGGCTATTGCCCCGCTGGTTCCGATCCACTATATTCAATCCAAGCAGGCTTGAGCGGTCATGTCCAGTGAGGATCGTGTCTTTGCCGCCATCGAGACGCTCTACGACGCGGCTATCGACAAAGCACGCTGGCCCGACGCCTTGCACGCCATCATCGAACCCACCGGAAGCCAGGCGGCTACCCTCTGGGTCCTGGACAGCTCCGGCGAGCCGCGCCTTCCCACGCTCATCACCGCAAACTTCGATCCCGCCTTCATGAAGGAGTATCTGGACGGCGGCATGGTTCCTCTCGATCCCAATGTCCAGTATCTGGTAGCCCATCCCGACGTGCCCATCTTTCACGACGGCATGATCCTCTCCGAGCGTGAAAAAGACCGGCTGGCCTATTACGATTGGCACGGACGTCACAGCGATACCCGGTTCCGCATGCTCGGCCAGATCCACCCCGGCCCCAATCTCCAGGCCGGAGTCGCCCTCCATCGCACGCGCCGAGTGGGGAGCTATGACGATCACGATCTCGATCGCTTCTCGATCCTCTACCGTCACCTTCAGCGCGCCCTCGCCATCGCGTCCCGCCTCGGCTCGCTGGGCGCGTTCGAGCACTTCACCACCGGCCTGCTCGACCGCAGCCCCGCCTCCATCCTCCTTCTCGACGAAAGCAGGCACGTGGTTTATTTCAATCGGAACGCCGCGGCTCTGGACGCCGCATCTTCCCTTCCGGCTTTGCCGCGCGCCGCAAGCGGGACAATGACCGGCTCCAGTTCCTGATCTCCCAGGCGCTCGCCGGTTCAGCCGGCGCTTCCATGCGCGCTTCGCGTCCCTCCGGCAAGCAACCCTATGTGATCCTGGTCGCTCCCGTTTCGCGCCGTTATTCGCTGCTCTCTTCCTTACGTCCCGCGGTGTGCATCCTTATCACGCATCCCGACCAGCAGCCCTCCCTCCCCGCCGATCACCTGCAAACCGCCTTCGGCCTCACCCAGGCTGAAGCCCGCCTCGCCGTCCTCCTCGCTTCCGGCGAAGAGCTCCGTTCTTCGGCCGAGAAGCTGGGGATCACTTACGGCACCGCCCGAGTCCGCCTTGCCCGAATCTTCCAAAAAACCGACACCAGCCGCCAAGGCGAGCTCATCGCGCTGATCCTCCGCACCATCGCCTGACCAGTCGCGCAGGCGGCCGTTTCTAGCCTCGGGCGTAGTTGCGGCCACTGAAAAATCGAACCGCCGATATCATATGATACTTGTGCACTGACGAGGCCTGCTTTAGAATCACTGGTCATAACTAGGCGTATTTCGGGCTCGCGCTCGATGGAGGGTAGCGATGAGACGGCTAGCTACGTTTTTCTATTCGCGGCTCTTGCGGCGACGTGCGCGGCGCAGGGCTGTTATGAATTCTCGGGCTCGGGAATCACGCTCGATATCAATGTGGTTACCATCACTTACATGTATGGTCCGACCGGCGGCGAGACCGTGTATAACTTCTCGGGCACGGACTCGGTGACGCTGAACGGCTCGACGACAAACTGGTCGGAGTCGGGCAGCCAAGGCAGCGTCAACATTCAATATGAAAATGATGGAGTGGGGTACTTCACCACCTTCCAGATGATCGTTCCCGACTCGACCGGCAAGCTAAACTACACGGTGCTGCTGGGAGGAACGGGCAATGCGATCCCCGGCGACTTGCTCCCTTCCCCGCAAAACCTGCCGCCGATATCGGCTTGGACGGGGATCAGCAACAGCAACACCATCACCTACGGCTCGGGGAAAAGCGCAATAACCTACAACATCACGTCCCTGGGTGCTTGCTCCACCGTGCCCAACGCGCCGACCACACCCACGTCTCCGACGACACCACCCAGTACACCCACCATCACCGCCGTTCAAGATGCGGAAGCTATACTGCGCAGATCGCCCAGGGCTCGGTTTTCGTTGTAAAAGGGACCGACCTGAGTGGCAGCGGATACACGGCGGAATCGTACCCCTTGCCTACCTCGGACCAGGGTGTATCGATCAATTTCACTCCTTCCGAGGGTGGAACGGCGATTCAGGCCTACCTGGTTTATCTCTACAACGAGAGTCGAGTGAATCAGCTCGCCGCCATTCTGCCTTCCAGCACGCCGACTAGCACTTACAAGGTTACGGTGGTCACCCCCAGCGGCACCAGCGCTTCGGTCAACGTCACGGTTGTCGCGACGAAACCGGAGCTGATCACACAGGATTCCAGCGGCAGCGGGCTGGTGGTGGTACAGAACTATGTTTCGGCGACAGAACTGGACGTGAACCGCTTCACCACCGGAGTCATCGCCGGCGGCATCACGATTTCGCCGGCGCATCCCGGCCAGACCGAGATCGCGTGGCTGACCGGGATGGGAGGCGTGACCACCGGGGATAATAACGCGTGTCCCGGGTATAACTTTGCGGCGAACGGCGTCAGCGTGCAAGTGATCGTGGGCGGGCTAGGCATCCCAGTCAGTTACGCGGGTCGGGCGCCAGACCTCTGCGGGACCGATCAGATCGATTTTACTTTGCCCTCCAACACGCCCACCGGCTGCACCGTTCCGTTCACAGTGAACGAGGATGGCGTGCTGAGCAAGACCACGTTCATCTCGATCGCTCCGGCCGGTTCGCAAGTGTGCTCGCTGACTGGCTACACCACGGCTCAGTTGCAGGCTCTGGATAACGGCGCGGTCATCACCTACGGAGGGATGTCGATCACAGATTCCGTCAACGGAGGACCAAACATTTCCACGACAAGTGACTTCACGGCCCAGGGGGGCTTCTTGGCCTACTCCGGCTTCGAAATCGTGGGATTGCCGGCGCCCGGCACGCCAAGCCCGGGATGCACGGTCACCCAGTTCGTCGGGGCTCAAACCGCCTCTGGCGTTGGGAGGTTGCTGGACGCGGGAACACTCACGCTCACCGGACCCTCCAGTTCGGGGCTAAACAATACGCCGCTGGTTGTGACGGGCAACACTTACTATACGGCCTTCCAGGGTCTTCCGCCGGGAACGTACACCCTGAACGGCTCGGGCGGAGCCGACGTGGGGAAGTTCACGACTTCAGTCGTCATTCCAACGCAACTGGAGGTCACCAACTTTCCGTCGGAAATCGATCGCAGCGCCGACCTCGTACTCAACTACACCGGCGGAGACTCGGGCGACCTCATCCAGGTGATTGGGGAGGCCTTTACCTATGCGGCCCAGTCAGCGCCGGCCAGCGGCGCGATATTTAGCTGCTATTACACAGTCGGTTCCGGGAGCATCACGGTTCCGGCTTCCGTGCTCGCGCAGATGCCGGCGATCAACTTGGGGCAAATCGAAAATGCTACGGGCTACGGATCCCTGGATGTGACCTGGGCAATGACGCCTCCCAATTCGACGCTGATCGTAGCGCCGCTGACCAGCGGCGGGACCACCAACACCGGTTATTTGCTCGGCGGAAACTATATAGATTTCTCGCTCCCTTACGAGTAAGGCAGGCTGAGGCGGAGCCTGGATCACCTGCCTAAAGCTGGTTGGGCTCCGGGCTCCTCCCGGCGAAGGGCGACAGCACCGGCCGGCCGTAGTAGTCGTAGACACAATCAAGGGTGTGGTTCACGGGCCTCGCCGGATCGAATTCCGGACAGTGTCCCATCTCTTTGAGCCGCGCGTTCACCCAAGCAGCCTTGCCACGCCATGATATGGACCGGAAGGATTCGGGCGGCATCAGGACCGACCTTCGGGATCGCTTCAAGCTCAGAGCAACGGAGTGTACTCCCCAAAGCATATCTTCGATGATGAAATCCTCAATGGTTCCGATCTCCCCGTCCGTCGCATGGATGCTGTAGCCAAGCACTTCTCTCAAACTTCTCAGATGAGACCCCGGTTGCTTCAAGCCAGTTTCGCGCTGGAGCGATATGGGCATGTCAGCCTCAAGCGGCGGGCTGGTGCGGATTTGCTGACAAGTGAGCTGCACGGGAAGACGTTTCTTTTCCCAATCCGGCCGTCCGAACACAAACGGAAGAATCAAGACCTTCCGCCTTCCCAGCGGGCTTGCGGTCTCAGCAACCAGGTAGTGAACGACCCACGTTTCATCGTCAAACAGAAAATCCTGAACGGTTCCCTGCACCCCGTCAATGGCGTCCAGGTGATAATCGAGCATGGCATAAAGACTACGTAACATTTCCTCTCTCCCGAGGGCGCCCCGCCTGAGCTTCGGGGTCTGCTTGAGAGCCGGGCGGTGACCTGCCCCCTCTACCCCCAGCCTAGAACCAAGGCCGCATGGCCCCCATAGCCTCCTGAGGGTAGAATCCGAACGGTCAGCGAGGGAAGGGCCTAAGCTGTTCGGCCATCACGCCCGCGGAAATGTCCGCCGCCTGGCGCCAGGAGCCTCCCGCTGTCGCCTCTCGCCAAGTGCTTGAGCGGCCCCAGACCTTTCTCAGTGGACGGAAACATTTCCACCCTCCCCTGGTTTGTTGGCCTTCAACGCGAAGGAGCCCATGAACATCAGCGCGGAAGCCACGCCGAGCACCCAGTAAACGTCCACGTAAGAAAGAGCGGCGGCCTGCGCTTGAACCATCCCGTACAATCTGCCGAGAGCTTGTTGTTGCGCATCGTAAAAGCTCATTCCCGCCCGAGCCAACGACCCGGCGAGTGCTTGGGCCGAATCGTTAAACCCGCTTGACGAGGTGAACTCCGAGAGCACCGCTTGGTGGTATTGAACGCGCTGGGCGAGCACCGTGGTAACGATCGAAGTTCCTACACTCTGGCCGATATTGCGCATGAAGTTCATCAGGCCGGCGGCAGCGTTGGTTTGTTCCGCAGAGAGGCCGACATAAGCGGCAAGGGTGATGGGGATGAACAAGAAGCCGACCGGGGTGAACTGATAGATACGGACCAGGCTCGCCGAGCCAAAGCTGACCCCCAGGTTCACCCACTGCGCCGAGATATACAGGCCTGCCGCTAATCCAAGCCAGCCGATCGCGGCCAGATACCGCGCCTGAATGCGTGCCGTCAGCTTTCCGACGATCGCCAGTAGAAAAATTAAAAGCACTGCACTGATGGAGAGCACCATCCCCGCGGTCTCTGCCTGGTACCCCATGAAGGTCTGAAGAAATTGCGGCATCAGCACCGTGGAACTCATCAGGACGACGCCCACGAAGAAAAACATAATGTTGCTGGCCGCGAAGTCGAACCTCTTAAACAACCGCACATCGACAATCGGGTGCTTGTGGGACCATTCCCAGATCACCAGCGAAACCAGACCCACGGCTGCGGCGATCAGCAGGAACGTGATGTACGTGGAACCGAACCAGTCGTCTTCCTGGCCCTTATCGAGCGCGATCTGCAGTGCGCCCACTCCGAGCGCCAGAAGCGAGAATCCGATGTAATCAAAGGGAACCGCACCTCGCTTAAAGCGCTTCAGGAAGGGCGGATCTTCGACAAGCTGCTGGACCAGTAGAAACGCGAGGATGCCGACCGGAACGTTAATGTAAAAGATCCAGCGCCACGAATAATTGTCCGTAAGCCAGCCGCCGAGCACGGGACCGATCGCCGGGCCGCAGACCACAGTGACACCGAACAGCGCGAACGCCAAGCCGCGCTGCTTCACCGGGAACGAATCAGCCAGGATGGACTGCGCCATCGGCTGCAATCCGCCGCCGAACGCTCCCTGTAAAATCCGGAAGAGCAGGAGCAAGCCCAACGTCGGCGCCAACCCGCAGAAGAACGAGCTCGCGGTGAATAAGGTGATGCACAGCAGAAAGAAATGCTTGCGTCCCATCAGAGCCACCAGATATCCGCTCAAGGGCAGAACGATAGCGTTCGACACCAGGTAGCTGGTCAGTACCCAGGTACTCTCGTCGTAGCTTGTGCCCAGCCCTCCTGCGATGTAAGGAAGGGCGACATTGGCGATGCTCATATCCAGCACTTCCATGAAGGCGGCAAGCGAGACCGACAAGCCAATCACCCACGGGTTCACTTTCGGTTTCCAGACGGCTGCGGTTTCCAGTGTGGTTTCCATGTGGCGAGGCTCCTTAGTTCGTCAAGATGTTCGCTGTCACATTCATTCCCGGCCGGAAGACGAAACCTGCGGGCGCGTTCTTGAGCACGATCTTTACTGGAATCCGCTCCACGACCTTGACGTAATTTCCTGTCGCATTCTCAGGCGGGAGAAGGCTCATGTCTGCTCCGGTTGCAGCCGCGACCGAATCGACCTGCCCCTGGAACGACCGTCCATACATGTCGACCTTAATTTCCGCCGGCTGTCCGGGACGCACGTCCGCAAGCTGAGTTTCCTTGAAATTCGCGGTAATCCAAACCTCTTTGACCGGCACGATAGTCAGCAGGGTTTGCCCCAGCTGAACGATTTGGCCCACTTGGATCATCTTCTTGGTGACCATTCCGTCGATCGGCGCAACGATGGTGGTGTAGCTGAGCTGCAACTGCGCGGTTTCGAGGTTCGCGCGAGCCTGTTGGATCGATGCCACCGACGCATTCGCCTGCGCCGAGGTGATTTCCACTCTTTGGCGATTCGCCTTCGCCTGCTCGAGGTCGGCCCGAGCGGCGTCCACGTGTGCCGATGCAGTGAGCATCTCTGCCTTGCTGCTATCCGCCTTCTTGCGCGCGTTGGTCAGATTGTCTTGTGACGCTGCTAAATCGCTCTCTGCGACGCGAGCCGCCGCGAAGAAGGAATCGTACTGTTGCTTCGAGATTTCCTCTTTGCTGACCAGCGGCTCCATCCGCGCCAGGTCGGATTCAGCTCGATCTTTGGTGGCGCGCTTGGATTCCACGTCGGCCTGAGCATAGGCAACCTCAGACGTCGAAGCCCGATCGTAATCGGCTTTGGCCTTCTCATAATCCGCCTCCGCGGCCGCCAACTGGCCCTCAGCCGAAGCGACCGCGCTGACGGTCGAGTGATCGGTAAGAGGCACGTTCGCCTTGGCTCCGATCGAATCGCTTTCAGCTATCGCGAGCGCCGCGGTCATTTGGTCCACTCGCGCCTGATAGTCCCTGGGATCGATGCGAACCAGCACCTGTCCGGCTTTCACCGATTGGTTGTCGTCAACCAGAATTTCCGAAATATTGCCCGAGATTTTAGGAGCTACGGGGGCGTTGTGCGCGTCCACTTGGGCGTCATCCGTGGAGACTTCACCCGCGAAATGCAGATAAACTCCTCCGGCCGCGGCGCCTACGGCCACTACTCCGGCAATCGCCAACAAGGCCGCGCGGGGCTTGGGCCGAGCCGTGCGCGAGTTCTCGGGCTTCTTGTCCTCGACGGTAGCAAGAGTCGTCACTTCTTCTAATTCCAGTTCCTTGGTCATGGCTTCTTCTCCTGTTTCAGTGGTTTACTTGGAATACAGCGCTTCCATCCCGCCGGTGGCCCGGGCAAGATCGGCGCGCGCCTGGTTGTAGCCGTACAGAGCCGCGATCTGGTTGTCGTTGGCTCGGGCGAGGTCGTCCTGAGCGGTGATGACCTCGATGTTGTTGGTCACTCCGGCGCGGAAGCGGTCCTCCGCCTGGGTCACTTCCTCGTGGGCTTCGGTCACGCCGATGCCGGCGGCCTCGACGGCTACGCGGGCCGCGTCCAACTGCGAAAGGGCCGTTTTAACCTCCTGCGCGATCTGGCTGCGTAGGTCTTGGCCGCTCTGTTGCAGCTTCTTGATCTCGAGGTCGGCTGTCGCTGTCTCAGCGTGAATGCGGCCGCCGGTAAACAGAGGCACTTGAAACGATGCGCCCATCTGGTATGAGGGCACCATCGTGGCCGGCGTCAGCCCGTCCAGCGTCCAATCACCGTTAATGGAGAGCTTGGGCAGGCGCTCCGCACTGGCCGCGCGCTTCTCCAACTCAGCTTGCTTGATCTGCGCGAGGATGACCTTCAGCTCAGGCCTCTGTTCGTACGCGCTCGCGATGGTTTGGTCGGAACCGACCGCGGGAGTTTCGAAAAAGCTTTCCGCGTCGGCCAGTTCAATCGGCTGCCTGGGATCGAGGTTCAGCAGTCTGCTTAACCCGTATAGCGCGACGTTCGAGTTGCTTTCGGCATCGCTTAACCGCTGCCGCTCATTCTGATACTGGACGTTGGCGCGCAAGGTGTCGATCCTGGTGCCCACGCCGCTTTTTTGCTGATCGGAGGCGAGATCGAGCAACGCCTTGGCTAACTCCAGGCGCGCCTCGGCGGCGGTAACATCGGCGGCGGCGCGCAGGCTGCCTAAATACTGCGAGACAACAAGCTCCACGTTTTCTTCCCGGACAGTGGTTTGTTGCGCTTGGTTCGCGCGCACATTTTCTTTCGAGGCGCGCCACCTTTCCAAAAGTGTCAGGTCAAATAGAGGAGCGGAAAAGCTTGGGCCGGCCTCCGTGGTCCAAAACGGACCAGCGTGTCCTGGCAAGAAACCGACCCTCGTCCCGAGCAGCGCACTGACATTGAATCGATCCACGCTTTGGGAGGCGCCGAGGGATGCCGAGGGAAGCAGTGCAGCGCGGGCGATCGTTTTGCTCTCCTGGCTCTCGGCCAGATTGAGGTTCGCAATGGCGACCTGCGGGTTCTGCTTCAGCGCGATGTTGACGGCGTCGCGCAGGGTTAGCCGCAGCGGCTGAGGTTGGGGCTCTTGCGCGTGAACGCGAGCCGCAGGTAGAAGCACCAGCGCCAGTAAGATGCCCGCGACACCGCCGGTGTGTTTTTCTTTCTGCCCGACGCTTGCTGATGGGGCCTCGCCGCACCTGCATTCCTCCACCAGCGCGCTCATCGCCAGCCCCTCTGCGATCAAGCTTGCTCCGCCCCGGACCATCGCCCGAAGCAGCGCTCGGCCTGCTTCGTCGACCGCCGTGACTTTCGTCAGGTCAACTTGTATGAGCTTGCCGGTTCCTGCCGTCTGCCACGCCTTTTCGGTCTCCGTGACCCACTCGGCGCGCAATTTTCCCGCCAGCTCCAGCCGCATCAGCTGGTCATTTTCGTGAACCGTGATCCGTAGCATCTTCGTTTCTCCGCCGCTCACAAGTGCACAGAACTGGCCAGACGCCAACTTCAATGAATCAAAGGAGATTCATGAATGCGGCGAGGACCCTCGGCCGCCTGTGCGACGGCAGATGCCAGGAACCCGGCAACTCGAATCGCCTGTAAACAGGAAACCGGTGAACCGCCCGGGTTCTCGGCCGAATCCAATTCCGCAGGATAATTACATAGGAAGGTCTTCTACGATGCCTGCAGCTTCTGGCCTTGAACTGGCTTCGTCGATCCGAGGCAAAGACTCGCGGTATGAGGCTCTGATCCGTCTGGCCGAAACCATCCGGTCACGGCCCGATCCTAAAGACTTATTCGAGACGCTCGCGGACCAGCTCCATGAGTTTGTGCCCTTCGACGTCATGGCTCAGTTCGATAGCGCTGCGAATAAGGTTCGATGGCGTTTCCCGAAGCAGTACGAAGGATTGGGGTGCCACTACGATACGATTCCGAAGGAGCAGACCATACCTTGGTGGGTCCACCAGAATCAGCAACCCGTTACCCTGAACATAGCCAAAGGTGACTCTCGTTTTGCACCGCTGAAGCCAATGGTGGAGTTTGGACTGCGATCCCTTTGCGCCCTTCCGTTGAGCACGGCGCACCGCAAGTTGGGGAGCCTGGTACTGGTCAGCAGCGAGGAGAATGCGTATTCCGACGAAGAGCAAAAATTCCTGTCGCTGGTCGCCAACCAGATTGCCGTCGCGCTCGAAAGCGCTCGCTCGCACGAGCAGCTTCGCTTGTTGCTCGAAGTGACGAATCGGGTTGTGAGCAAACTGGATTTGCGCGAGCTGCTCAAGGAAATCGTCTCTGGCGTGCGCCACGTCATCGGAGCCGATGCAGTGGCCGTGATCCTGCCGGATGAAGAGACCGGAAAACTCCGCCGTTACGCGATGGATTTTCCAGGTCGCGAGGACATTGCCGAATCGGAATCCGTCTTGGAATGCTTCGAAGGCGCATTCCGTGCGGGTCAGCGGATCAGTTTATCCAAAGAAGAGATCGCCGCTGAACCTAAATTTGTCGAAGTGGGGCACAAGTCGATCTCAATGTTTCCCGTCGCCACCCACGGCCTCAAGCTCGGAATTTTCGGGGTCGCCAGCCACCACGAAAATGCCTTCACGGAAGACGATCTCTCGTTTCTTGGCCAGATTGCCGACCAGATCGCGCTGGCCGTGGAAAATGCGGTTGCCTACCGTGAGATCTCTCGGCTCAAAGACAAGTTGGCACGCGAGAATGTCTACCTGGAATCCGAGATTCGCAACGAACTCGGTTTCGAGGATATTGTCGGCAAAAGCCCGGCGTTGCGGCGGGTGTTAGACGAGATCGCGACCGTCGCGCCCACCGATTCCACAGTTCTGATCTATGGAGAAACCGGGACGGGCAAGGAGCTTATCGCCCGCGCCTTACACAATCTCAGCTCGCGACAGTCGAACGCCTTCGTGAAGCTCAATTGCGCCGCGATCCCAACAGGACTGCTCGAAAGCGAGCTTTTTGGTCACGAAAAAGGCGCCTTCACGGGCGCGATCGCGCAGCGCGTGGGCCGCTTTGAGCTGGCGCACCGCGGAACCATCTTCCTCGATGAGATCGGCGAGATCCCGCTGGAGCTGCAACCGAAACTTCTGCGTGTTTTGCAAGAGCGCGAGTTTGAGCGGCTGGGCAGTACGCGCACTCTCCGGTCCGACGCTCGCCTGATCGCAGCGACCAATCGCAATCTGAAGGCGATGGCCGACGAGCAGAAGTTCCGATCCGACTTGTATTACCGCTTGAACGTGTTCCCCATCAGCGTTCCGGCCCTGCGCGATAGACCCGAAGACATTCCCTTGCTGGTTCGCCATTTTGTCCAGCAGTTCAGCCAGCGGAACAAGCGCGTGATCGAGACGGTCCCATCCGAAACGATGGAGGCGTTGATGCGGTATCCGTGGCCCGGCAATATTCGGGAACTCCAGAACGTAATCGAGCGCGCGGTGATTGTTTCCAAGGGCCCGGTGCTGAACGTTCCTATCGCCGACCTCAAATCCGATGTCAAGGCAAAACCGGCGCCGGCCGATGCCAGAAGTCTTCAAGAGATGTTGGACGAAACCGAGCGGACTGCAATCCTGGGTGCGCTGGAGGAATCGAATTGGGTGGTCGCAGGCGCGAAGGGCGCGGCAGCCCGCTTGGGCATGAAGCGTACTACTCTGCAGCTTCGCATGGAAAGGCTGGGGATTCGTCTGTCGCGCTCAGCCGTTCAAGAAGGCAAGACTTAATGCGCCAGTGCTTCCTTTGAACGAATCGTTAGGCTTACACTGCGACGCCGCTGCCACAGTTTCACGGCGATGTAGACGGCCAAGGTGAGCACGGCAAGCGCTCCAAGCAACACTCCGAACCGCTCCAGAATTGCCCCGACATTTTCGAGTTGCCCGCGAAAGACCCAGCCGATACTCATGTATGCTCCGGCCCAAAGCAGAGCTGCGGTGGAATCGAGAACAAGAAACTTCCAGGGGGCTAAGCCCATCACGCCCGCCAGGGGCGAAGTGATCAGGTTCAAGCCGGGCAGGAACTTGGCGAACAGAATCGACCGGGCACTACCGTGCCTCTGCTCAGACGCACCGGTTTCCGGCTTTAAGCGAAGCCACGATAGCAACCGTACAAATAGAGCCCCTTCGCGTCTTCCGAAATAAAACCAGACGAGGTCGCTCATCACCGAAGCTAGCAGCCCGTGCCTAAACCGGGCGTTTTCGGCCAGCCGAGAAATGCAAGTGGGGTCGATCTGAACGGCGGGAAAATCGAAGCTTGCGATAAAGAGTTGGCCGCGGGGCTGTGAAAGTGCCTTCGACGGCCTTCAGGACAGCCAAAATCGTCAAAATCGCGTCCACGACCTTGTCATGAGCCGCCCGGGGCTTGC
>JASHNT010000127.1 GCA_030041495.1 Bryobacteraceae bacterium
GCAGCTTTGTGGCCTCCTGCGAACTGGTCAAAGTAGACCCCTTCGCCTGGTTCCAGGATGTACTCTCCCGGATCGCCGCCCACCCCATCACTCGACTCGAAGAATTACTCCCGCACCGCTGGGCTCAGGCTCGTGCCTAATCTCCTACAGCCCCGTTCCAAACCGAGCGTCAAGCGGTGTTCATCGGGTGGATACCCGCGGTCTACCAATCCGAGATTGTGCGCGAGATCACTTCCCGCCCAGGTGCACAAGATCCTTCTCGTTTTCGCAGTAGTTTTCGAAGACATCGGCGTCGGGCACCAGGTTGTGAGGGATTTTTACCGTGAAGGGTTTGGTGTACATCTTTGGGTCGTCAAAGGTCACTTGGTAGTCCAGGTGTCCAAAGTCACGGCGCCGGAAACGCTCGACCGTACGCAGCGCATCGCTATGCGGGTGGCCCATGGTGTCGAGTGGGGTCTTGTCATTGAAACCGGCGGTTTCCACCACCAGGGTGTCGCTCTCCCAGTGAGCAGTCGAGTAACCATAGAACGCAGGGAGGTTGAACTCTTCGGGAAGCTCACGGCCGTCGGTGTAAATCTGGCGGTGGGCGTTGGCGGCTTCATATAGAATCATGGTCAGCTTGGGGGCTTGTACAATTTTGATCGGCTCGGAGAGAAGGCCCGCGAGCGGAAATCCAAAAGTGAAGCCTGGGGTGCAAGCATCATGCAAGGTGGGACCCGAGGTGTTTCGCATTCGTTCGATGGCCTCCGGGCGTAGCGGCACATCTTCGGGTTTGAAGTCGATAAAAATGTTGCGGCTGTATTTATGCTGGGTTCCGATCTCCATCCCCGGCACATCGACCTTGATCGCTTCATCGATGACGCTGCCATAGAGCCGCCGCATTTCAGCGGCGGTGGTGGTCTCATGCATCCACACCCCGGAAAGATCGGGCTTGCCGGAGGGATCCTTCGGCGTTGGCGCCGCGAGGTCGACTTTGCCTTCGCGCGTCCGCGGTACGCCGGGCTCGCGATAGTTCAACCATTGCGCAGGCGCGCCAGCCGACAACACCAACGTCAAAGCCAACAGCCGCCCACCCGGCATGGTGTTGGTCATCAGCGCCACCTCCCCGCATCTTCTGAGCAATGCTACCACGCCGGCACGGAGTAAGCTGTTTTGGCGCGATGCTCGTAGCAATCACGTTTGCGTTGGGAACCCGGGACGCCCCTGGTCAGGTTCAGCCAGGCTCGCCAGCGCAGGTTGCAGGCGCTCAGCCAATTCGGGACTGACGTGTTGAATCCCGGTCAGCAGCCCACGGATAACAGCTTGGAACGCACGCGATATCTCTGTTGCGTCGATGCTGCAGATCAGAGACGCTTCGAACTGCTGTGTGACATCGGCAGGTAAGCGATCGATTCCGCGGCCGTGAGCCGAGGGAAGGCCGTGGCGCAGGCAAGCTAGAGCGAGCGCGTGATCGCGAACGCCGCTGACCATGTATTCGGCCTGCCACAGATTTCCTCTCGCAATGGCGACGCGCGCGTGCAAGGCGTAGAGCCAGCCGAGGCCGATGATCACATCGGGAGACGGTGGCGCGGCGTGCTGAGGCTCGGCAGATGCGCCGCGGATTAATCGGAAAGCCGGGGTGAGGGCCCTGAACTCGTTCTCCTGGACGAACGCGAGGTCCACCTGAAGAGTGCCGGGAAGAAGAAAGACGCGGTAGATCCAAGCTCCGGCTCTAACGTCCACGTGGTGCAGGGCAAGATGCCGCTGATACATTTGCGCGGTCCAATCGGCAAGAACGTTTGCCATTGCGGAGGCGTCGGACACTCCAAACGCGAGATCGATGTCCGACCAACGGTCTTCGCGGCCCGCGGCTGCCGACCCGGTAATCGCCGCGCCGCTGATGCGCGGATCCGTTGCGGCACATTCCAGGAGCTCATCCCGCAAGCGGGCTCGCTGTTCCGGGGTGAAAGCGCTCACTGTCGCTGCTTCTTAGCTGCGTCCGCGTAACGCCGGGCGGCCGCGGAATGCTCATTCCAGGCCGGCGGAGGCGCATCGGAGGCAAGCTGCAACAGCCCCAGAGCGATGCCCCGGTCCACATTGGCCATGTTCGCGTAGTCGATCTTCTGCCATTCGTCGCTGACCTTGTGGTAGTCGGAATAATCCGCCGCAACGGCCAGAGTGTGCGCGGGGATGCCGGCACGCGCGAAAGCGAAGTTATCGCTGCGACTGAAGTAGTCGCCTTTGATTGGCTTCATCTCCACTCCCGCCGGCTGCGCAGCCTGATCCAGAATTGAGCCAACGTTTGAATAGTCGTAGCCAGTGACGAAGGCGACGTTGACGTGGCGGCCGTCGGTGGCATCGGTCCGGCCGATCTGCTCGAGATTGATCTCGGCGATGGTCTTGCTGAGAGGCTCCAGAGGGTGGTCGACGTAATAGCTCGAGCCCCACAGCCCCGGTTCCTCGCCATAAAACGTGAGGAAGAGGATGCTGCGCTTGGAGCGCTCCGGCGCGGCTGCCAGCGCGGAGGCGATCTCAACGACCGAGACCGTCCCGCTTCCGTCATCGTTTGCGCCGTTGTAGATGCGATCCTCGCCGCTGGAGCGCATGCCGATGTGGTCGTAGTGCGCGCTCAAAATCACGTAGGTTTGAGAAAGCGCTGGATCGGAGCCGCGTAGCAACCCGGCAACATTGCGCGCCTCCCCATTCGGCAGCTTTGCGGTTTGGAAGTAATCGTGATCGCCCACCGGCTCCAGGCCCGCGCGGCGGAACTGCGCGGCAATGTATTCGGCGGCTATGTCGAGCCCGCGCGAAGGAGTGTTTCGGCCCTCTAGAAGATCGGAAGCGATGAAGGAGAGATGGCCGCGCAGGGAGTCGGCGCTGATATGGCTGACGACCCCTTGTTGCTCTGGCGTGAGCGCGGCGGAAGCCAACGCTATCGCGGCCGCTAAAAGCGCGGCGATCAGTGGTTGTCTTGGTACTCTTCGAGCCATGCCATCTGTATCCGCTCGAGCTTGGCTTCGTTCGATTTCAGGGGATCGTCAGCGAAATCATCCAGCTCTGTAATCCATTTATGCAGATCCGTGAAGCGAATGTTGGTGGGGTCCTTGTCGGGGAACTTTTCGTACAGGGCCAGCGCGATGTCGTCGAGGTTGACCCAGGTGAGTTTAGGCATCGATTTTGCTCCCTTTCAAAGCTTTCTCCGCGACAGAGTTGATAATCGCCTCGGCCAGATTCTGCGTGGCCTTATCCACGCCGTCGATTTTATCCCGAATCAGCAAATGGTTGTCGCCGTTTTGAACGACAATTAGTTCATTCACGGCCGTATCGATGGCGGCACGCTCTTCGTTACTGAGCGAGAGAAACGCCTCTTCCTGGCGGGCCTTCTCGACGGCCACCAGTACCGCGTCGGCTTCCACTCGAGCTTCGCGAAGCTGGCGCTCCGTCAGATCTTCTTCGGCCTTTTCGAAGGATTCCAGGATCATCGCTTCCACTTGCTCTTCGGTGAGGCCGTAGGAGGGTTTCACGTCACGGCTGATTTCCCTGCCGGCACGCAGGTCTTTGGCGGTGACGTTGAGGATGCCATTGGCGTCGATCAAGAATCGAACTTCGATGCGGGCGAGACCGGCGGGCATGGGCGGAATGCCTTTCAAATCGAAGCGAGCCAGGCTGCGGCAGTCTTTGACCAGCTCCCGCTCGCCTTGGACGACGTGGATGAGCACGTTGGTCTGGCCGTCAACGGCAGTGGTGAATTGTTCTGTGGCGGAGGCGGGGATGGTCGAGTTGCGATGAATCAATTTTGACACCAGGCCGCCCATGGTTTCGATGCCGAGCGAGAGCGGAGTCACATCCAGCAGGAGTTGATTCTGCACTGCGCCGGACAGGATGCCGGCTTGCACGGCCGCGCCCAGCGCGACCACTTCGTCGGGATTCAATTCGGTGTGGGGCTTGGCGCGGAAGAGGCGCTCGACCGCGGAGCGGACCAGGGGAATGCGCGTGGAACCGCCCACCATCACCACTTCATCGATTTGATCCACCGTCACGCCGGAGTCCTTGATGCAATCGCGGCAGGGGCCGAGGGTCTTATCAACGATGGGCTGAATAATCTTGTCGAAAACGTCGAGAGCGAGCCGGCGCGCGTAGGTCTTGCCGTTGTATTCGAGGCGAATCACGGTTTCTGGAACGAAGGAGAGTTCCTCCTTGGCCTGGATCACGCCGCGGCGCAAAAGCTGAACCGCGGTGGAATCGCTGGAAATATCTTCACCCCATTCAGTGTGAATTTCATCCAGAGCGATGCGCATCAGGAGATGATCGATGTCGTCGCCTCCCAGGTGCGTGTCGCCGTTGGTCGCCAGAACTTCGAAAATTCCCTCATGAAGGCGCAGGATGGAGATGTCGAACGTGCCCCCACCGAGGTCGTAGACGGCAACGATGCCCTCTTTGCGTTTGTCGAGCCCATAAGCCAGCGCGGCGGCCGTCGGTTCATTCACCAGGCGTAAGACTTCGAGACCAGCGATGCGTCCGGCGTCCTTGGTGGCCTGGCGCTGCGCGTCGTTGAAATAGGCGGGGACGGTGATCACGGCTTGGGTGACGGGCTCGCCGAGGGCGGCTTCGGCGTCGTGTTTGAGCTTGAGCAGGATGTGCGCGGAGACTTCGGGCGGCGTCATTAGAACATCGCCGAGCTGCAAACGAAGCACGCGTTGGCTTTCTGGAGCGATGCGGAAGGGGAAGAGTTTCAGTTCCTCGCCGATGTCGTTCAGGCCGCGGCCCATGAGGCGCTTGACGGAGTAGACGGTGCGCTCCGGTTGAGTGATGAGCAGCTCGCGGGCCTCTTTGCCGGCGACGATCTCATCGTTCTTCTTGACCGAAACGACGCTGGGGACGATGCCGGAGAGGATGCGCGGGCCGGTCAGGTCCATGACGGCGACGAGGCTGTTGGTGGTGCCGAGGTCGATGCCGACGATCTTGGAAGACTTCTGCGCCGCGTCTGATTGGCTGAAGTCAATTTGAAAGGTGGACATTTAACTCTTTATCGACATCCCTAAGTAGGTTTGAAATATACTTGCGCCGATTCAGCGCGCTCCGTACCTGCTCTAAAGCGGTCTTGTCGCCCGAATCGACTCGAGCACCGATTGCTTCCAGTTCCAGGTCGATCTCCTTCTGCATGCCGGCGAAGCGGTTTCGCGCACCTTCAAGCTGCGGCAGCGCCGATTCGTCTCCGCCACGGATCTCTTCGAGCGCCATGTTCAGTTCAAAAACCTCTTCCAGCAATTCCGGCGGAACGTCCTTCGACAATTCGATGCCGTTTTGTTGTAGAAAATACTGAGCCCGCAAGACCGGATCGCGAAGAGTCCGGAACGCGTCGTTTAACAGGGCCATCCGGTCTTCGGCTTCGGAGCCAGCCAGATCCGGATGCGATTCACGCGAGCGCTGGTAGAAGCGTCTGCGAAGATCCTCCACGTCGAGCGCCAGCTTTGGCTCCAGCCCCAGCGCTTCGTAAAACTCGAAGGGCATTTAGGCGGAGAACGAGGTCCCGCAGCCGCAGCTTTTCTTGGAGTGAGGATTATCGAAGACGAATCCGGAATGGATGAGGGAATCCTTCCAATCCAGGGTCATGCCGTCCAAATAAACGAGACTCTTCGGGTCGATGAAGACGTGGACGTCGCCGTAATCGAAAACCTTGTCGGTGGGCCGGGGCTTCGAGTCGAACTTGAACTGGTAGCTCAAGCCGGAGCAGCCTCCACCCAGTACGCCCAGGCGCAGACCTCCCTGGACGTTCTCACGCTTGAACGCCTCGCGGATTTTCTCAACCGCCTTGGGGGTCACCGTCACCATCGTTTACGCGTTGACTCCCACCGATTGATTTTTCGACGCCGCTTTCTTCTTGTAATCGCCGATGGCGGCCTTGATGGCGTCCTCGGCCAGCACGCTGCAATGAATTTTCACCGGAGGCAGGCTCAACTCATTGACGATGTCCGTGTTCTTGATCTCGAGGGCTTCGTCCACGGTCTTGCCGCGCAGCCATTCGGTGGCGAGAGACGAGCTGGCGATGGCGCTGCCGCAGCCGAAGGTCTTAAACTTGGCGTCTTCAATCACGCCGGTTTCGGGATTCACCTTCACTTGCAGCTTCATGACGTCACCGCATTCGGGCGCGCCCACCATGCCGGTGCCGACGTTGGGATCGCTCTTATCCAGCGAGCCGACGTTGCGGGGATTGTTGTAATGATCCAGAACTTTATTCGAATAAGCCATGTCTTCTCTCCTTAGCGCCTAGAGCGCACAGGGCGCAACCCGTTGTGCGCGGTTCCATCAATGCGCACAGGGGCCGAGCCCGTTGTGCGCGGTTCCATCAATGCGCACAGGGCGCAACCCGTTGTGCGCGGTTCCATCAATGCGCACAGGGGCCGAGCCCGTTGTGCGCGGTTCCATCAATGCGCACAGGGCCGAGCCCGTCGTGCGCGGTTCCATCAATGCGCACAGGGGCCGAGCCCGTTGTGCGCGGTTCCATCAATGCGCACAGGGGCCGAGCCCGCTGTGCGCGGTTCCATCAATGCGCACAGGGCCGAGCCCGTCGTGCGCGGTTCCATCAATGCGCAGTCCATTGGACCTTGGTCAGGTCAATTCCCTCTTTGTGCATTTCGTACAGCGGTGAAAGTTCGCGCAGCTTCTTCACCACGTCGATCACCTTCTCCGCAACATAATCCACTTCCTCTTCCGTGTTGAAGCGGCCGAGGCCGAAGCGGATGGAGGAGTGCGCCAGGTCGTCGCCCGCGCCCAGAGCCTTCAAAACATAACTGGGCTCGAGCGTCGCCGAGGTGCAGGCCGACCCGCTCGAAACCGCGATGTCGTTGATGCCCATCAGCAGCGATTCGCCTTCCACGTACGCGAAGCTGATGTTGAGATTGTTGGGCAGCCGGTGCTCCATGGTGCCGTTGATGTAGCACTCATCGAGCGAAGCCAGCAGCCGGTCCTTCAGTTTGTCGCGCAGGTACTCCATGCGCTTGGATTCTTCGGCAAGCCCGGCCTGCGACAGCGCGCAGGCTTCGCCAAGACCGACGATGCCGGGAACGTTCAGCGTGCCGGAGCGCATGCCCCGCTCATGCCCGCCGCCATCGATCTGCGCGGTCAACTGAACTCGCGGACTGCGCCGGCGAACGTACAGAGCGCCGACTCCCTTGGGGCCGTACATCTTGTGAGCGCTGATCGACATCAGGTCAACGTTGTCGGCGATGACGTTGACCGGGACTTTGCCCACGGCCTGCGTGGCGTCAGTGTGGAAGAGCACTCCGCGTTGCTTTGCCAGCTTGCCGATTTCCGCAATGGGTTGGAGTACGCCGATTTCATTGTTGGCGTACATGATGGTGATCAGGATGGTCTTATCCGTGATGGCTTCGCGAAGCTGATCCATATCGATCAGGCCATTCTGCTGCACCGGCAAATAGGTCACGCGCACGCCGTCTTTTTCCAGGCGCTTGCAGGTATCGAGCACGGCCTTGTGCTCGGTCGCAGCGGTGATGATGTGGTTGCCCTTTTCGGCATACATCTCGGCGACGCCTTTGATCGCCAGATTGTTGGACTCGGTTGCGCCGCTGGTGAAAACGATTTCTTTATTGGTTGCGCCGATGATGGACGCGATCTGCTTACGGGCTTTTTCCACCGCTTCTTCGGCTTCCCAACCGAAGCTGTGGTTGCGGCTGGCCGCGTTGCCGAACGTGTCGCCGAAGTACGGCCGCATCGCCTCAAACACGCGAGGATCCACTCGCGTGGTGGCGTGGTTGTCCATGTAGATAGGGAGTTTCATTGTGGTTCCGTTTCCAGGCCTCTTCCCGAGCCGATTTGGATGCCAGTACTTGTGATGCTGGATGCCAGGATCGGGATGGGAGTTTCTTCCGCCAGATCCGAAATGCTGATGCCCGCGAGCAGCTTCAGGATCCCTTCGTGCACTTTACGCAGAGGCTCGCGCACCGGGCACAAAGCGCTTTGATCGCATTGAACCGGCTCGGCATGCTCGGTGAAGCAGTGAGTAAGAATGATGGGACCGTCCAGGGTGCGGATGACTTCGAGCGCGCTGATGCCGTGCGGGTCGCGAGCCAGCTTGTATCCGCCGTTGGTGCCTTGCTCGGATGCGAGCAGCCCGGCCTTGGCCAACTTTTGCAGGACCTTCGAAAGCAGCGGCAGCGGGATGCGATAGGCTTCGGCGATGTCCTTAGCCGAGGCGCACCCCCGCCTTGGGGTCGCGAGGTGCCGCAGCGAGATGAGCCCATAGTCCGCTTTTTTAGTCAGCTTCAGCATGTCAGACCGAATTGGTCCTAATTCAGGATAGCGGAATGAGAGAGGTTGTGTCAACGGCTTGGGTGCTTGGGTCCGGAGGGGTCGTTTCTCGGGCTCGCTTCTTTGTTTTCAATAGCTTGTTAGGTTCGTTTCGCACGGGCGTTTCTTCCGACGCTGTCGCGCGGGAAACAACGGTTTGGGGGCGGTCGTGGTTCGCATGGGGCATCCTGGTCAAGGATAAGTTGGTTTGTTGGTTCCGAGCAGGAATTGGCCCGCAAGGGGTTGGGCCAAATTGAGTTTCTCCACCGGGTCGCGCGGGACACGCGAGCCGGCCGGGTTTTGGGCGGCTGGCTTTTTGCTGTTGGAGAGGCCCCTTCTGACTTGCCGCCGCGGGTTTTGGGGCTTCTGCCTGACAATTCCCCTGCTCCGAACGACAGTTTGCGCGCGACGATTCGGCATCGGTGCTTCGGCGGGCCTCTGTTCCCCCGTGGGTCATCGCCAATCCTGCGCCCCGTGCCAGATGCGTAGGATTTCGATGATTTCCTCCGTGTGCCGGTACACGACCACGGAAGGCCGGCTCACTAATTCGCGGGTTCAGGTACCTCGCCCACGCGCCCCCGAGTTGGGAAACCGGGCGACCGTCTCAATTCCTTCGACGATTTCCAAGGCAACTCTCCGAGCGGCCTCCAGGTCATCCTGGCGGATATACTCAATCGCGGCTATGAGTCGATCGGATGCCTCGGAGGTCCAGCGGAGGCGCCTCACGGGCGGAAGAGCCGGACGATGCGGTCGAGAACGTCCTGATGCTCGACGAGTTCCCCGCGATCCGCTTGCTCGATCCCTCGACGCACTCCAGCGATAAAGCGATCTTGGTTCTGGAGCATGCGCGCAACGGCGTCTTTCACCAGTTGCTCAGCGTCTTTCCCGCTAGCCGTTGCTGCTTGTTGGAGGCGGGTTTCGACCTCAGGAGGGAAGTGAACTTCCATACGCCTTCACGCTATGGGACTAACGAACATGGTGTCAAGCCTGGCCGGAGAGCTTTGTGGTGGGCGCTTGCCCTTGTTTTCCCTGATGCGAGCGATCGATGCCGCCGAAGGCTCCGCCCTCTCGGTCACCGCCTCAGCATCGCGGTCCAATTCATGACGACGTGCAAGGACTGGGAGTCAGGATCGGCAGCCGAGCCGGCGGCATTCGCCGGCGCGGCGATGAGGAAGCGCTTGCCATCCGCGGCAACGTCCCAAGTGCCGCGATTAGTTGCCGGCGACTTGAAGAGCCGCCGCGGAGCTCCAGATTGGAGAGCGCCACTTACGACGCTTACGTCGGCTGCCATCAAATATCCATCGGGAGCCATGTAGAAAAGCTCCTTGCCATCCCCGCGCCAGTGAGGGTCGTCTCCGCCGTCAATCGAAATCTGCCGCACCCCGCCAGCCGCGGCCGGAGATCCCAGGCTCGACTCATCGAACGGCAGTACGTAGACCTCGCTCTTGCCGGATTGATCGGACCAGAATGCGATCCAGCGGTTGTCGGGTGAGAATCGGCCTAGAGCCTCGCTGAACTGCGTACTCCGGAGGGGAACCGGTTTACGATCCGCTGCCGAACCGCCGGTAGGTAAGATCATGAGGTCGGTGAGCCTCTCCGGAGTAAAGCTGTTGTACAGGACGAATCTGCCGTCGCGGGTCCAACTGGCAAAGCCCTTGGCTTCCGGGGACTGGTACAGCAACTCCTCTTGCCCGGCTCCGTTGGAAGCTACCTGGTAGATACCAAAGACGCTCGTGCGAGGCGAAGTGAATATGATGCGGCTTCCGTCCGCGGACCAGGACGGGACATACGCCGGGTTTCCGAATGTGAGCTTGGTAGTGATGTCGCGTGCAAACTCGAACAGCCACAGGCCGGTATCGCCGACCGAATAAATGAGCCGGCCGCCATCGGGAGAAAGAGATAGCTGGGCGTAGTCGCCAGGTTCACCGGCGGTGGACTGCACGTTGCCTTTCCGGTCGTACCAAGTGAGCCGGGTTTTGCTCTGGGCTTCGGCGGTTGAAAAGGCGAGAACTCCGGCGGGCGACACAGAGAAATAAGTAACCCGCTCCGCGATAGGCAGGGCGTCCCCCTTAAGCTCACTTCGCTTGGGATCGAAGGGCTGCGCCATAAGGGTGCCGGCGGGGGAGGTTGCCGAAGTGAGACCTCGCATAAACAGGAGTAGGCCGGGCGAATCGCCGGTAAGGGGCGATGGAACGTACACGGCGATTGTAGCGCCGGGCAGCAGCCTTTTCGCGTTCTGCTGCTCTGGCTTCGCGTCCAAGGAACCGATGTACACGCCGCCATTTTCATAGGGTACCGACAATCGCAGGTAGAGGAAATGATGCCCATCTGGCAGCATCGTTGGACCCAGGTGCCCCTCGTCGTTGCGGGAACGGTCGAGTATAGTGAGCGGAATGGGTATTCCGCCGGCGGCAGAGACGAGTTGCAGAGGTCCCGGGGTTCCGAAGAGAATCCGATTGTCGGAAGTCCATGTTCCGCCAAAAACGAGCGAAGCATCGCAGAGTGTTTGCGCCGGGCCGCCCGCGACTTCGATCTTCTTGAGTTTTCCCCCGCTGCCGAAGGCGAGATAGCGGCTGTCGGGGGACCAAAACGGAGCGCCCGTAACGTCTTCGGTATCGGCTAAGGGCCGGGCTTCCTCGGCATCCAGCGAACGAATCCAGATCAACTGCCTGCGGTCCACGCCGGTGGCGAGGAAGGCGATCTTGCGGCCATCGGGCGAGAGGACGAAATTGGAGGCGTCGCCGAACGTGGTTCCGGGAGGAGCGGGGATCACGAAGCGAGCGAGCTCACGCACCTGCGGCTTTTCGCGGAAGTGGATGAAAGAGAGCGCGGCGAGAGCAAGGAGCGCGACCCCGGCCACGGCCCACGCCAACCTTTTCTTGAACAGCCCCTCGGACTGCGGCGGCATGCCCGCGTGTTGTTCTCCATCCAACAGCTCCCAGGCATCGCCGATGTCCCGCAACCGCTTCTTGGGATCCTTTTCCAGGCACTTCTGAATCAGGCGGCGGACCTTGACGGGCAAGCTATCGAGATCGGGCTGTTCTTTCAGCACGGAGGCGAGAGTGTCGGAAACGGTATCGCCCTGGAACAAGCGGCGGCCGGTGACCATTTCATGCAGCACGACACCAAAGCCCCAGATGTCCGCGCGCTTGTCCACGTTGGAGCCCCTGGCTTGCTCCGGGCTCATATAACCGGCGGTACCGATGATGACTCCGGCCTGCGTGGCGCCCATGGTAAGGGTGGGCGAGTTGGTGGGATCGGTGGATTCGGGCAACTGCGGCTGTACCATGGCCGCGAGGCCGAAGTCGAGGACCTTGACTGCTCCGTCGGGCGTGACCTTGACGTTGGCGGGTTTGATATCGCGATGGACGATGCCCTTGTCGTGAGCGGCTCCTAATGCGTCGGCGATCTGTTTACCCACGTTAAGCGACTCCTCTAGAGGAATCGCTCCCGAAGAGACGCGCTGGGCGAGGGTCGGGCCTTCGACCAATTCGAGGACCAGGAAACGGATTCCGCCGGCCTGCTCGATTCCGTAAATGGCGGCAATGTTGGGATGGTTCAGCGCGGCTAAGACCTGCGCTTCGCGCTCAAACCGCGCGAGACGGCCGGGGTCCGCGGCGAACTGCGGCGGCAGGATTTTTATGGCGACTTCGCGGCGCAGACGGGTGTCCTGAGCGCGATAGACCTCGCCCATGCCGCCGGCACCGAGCGGCTCGACGATCTCGTAATGCTCCAAACGCGTGCCCCGAGCCAGCGACATAGAATGTGTCCGATTTTATCAGGAACCCGGCTCGTTTAATCGGCGCTTACTGCGTCTTCGCCGCCAGTAGCTTTTCCCAGTTCGTGACGACATTGATGGCCCATGGCGCGGGGTCGGCGGAGACATTCATCAAGAAGCGTTTGCCGTCCGGGTA
>JASHNT010000128.1 GCA_030041495.1 Bryobacteraceae bacterium
TCCTGCACGATTGTCCGACCCTCGCGAAATCGGGCGCAAGAAGCTGCCGACTACGGTCATCGGCCTGCTGACGCACGTCGCCGAGCACACGCAGAGGCACGTGGGGCAGGCGATCAGCGCGGCGAAGTTGGCTCGGGTTTAGTGAACTATGGTTTCGTTGACTTGAGGCCGCCTGATCGGCTCGGGAACCTTCGGCGCACCAATCTGCGCCGCATCATCGAGGCCCGATCCGGTGACGTTGTTGACGCCGATCAGGGGCCCGGTCAGTCCCGTTACCTTGATATCGCGAATTTCGGCGTTGCGGATGTTTGCGAGCGAGATCCCCTTGGCGCAATTGCCGGTTACGTTCGTCAGGGAGAATCCGTCGAGAGGCTTAAGCGGGTCAATTCCGGTGGCATCTGCAAGCTGCGGGCAATCCTTCACTCGAACGTTGGAGAATTTGAAATTCTTGAGCGTGGGGATACCTTCCTCGCCGGGAACCGGAATTTCATCTTGAATGCCGCTCGATAGAGCATTGATGCGCAAAAAGCCCTGGGTCGTGCTGCTCACATCCAGATCGTCCGCGCTGATGTCTTCGATGAAGGCTCCGCGGCCCACGCGAGTCTTGATGTAGATGGCGTAGGTCCGGGCAGCGGTGAATTTGCAGTGCTCGATGCGCACGCCGCGAATCCCGCCGGAGGTCTCGCTGCCGATGCCGATGCAGGCGAAGATCGAATCCGCCATGGTGCAGTTGGTGATGGTCACGTCTTCGGTGGTTTGCAACAGCGCGTAGGCCTCCGCGCCGCGGCCCGACTTGATGGCGATGCAATCGTCACCTGTCGAGATATCGCAGCCGTCGATGCGCACCTGCTTGCAGGAATCGATGTCGATACCGTCGCCGTTGCCTCCGGTCGAGCGGATCGTGAGATTACGGATGTCGACATTTTCGCAATTGGTCGGATGAATCGACCACATCAGGCGATATTCGGTGGAGAAATCCTCCAGGCGAACGCCGTTGCATCCGATCATCTCGATCAGCGCCGGATGCCGCAGAGGATTCTGCGCATTCGGCCGCCCGCCCAGCGCCGGATTGCCCACGATTTTGCCCGGACCGCCGATTCCAATATGATCCGCGCCTAGCGCGTAAATCAACCCGACGCGCCCTTGAATCCACTTGCCCTCCCAACGCACCTGCGCGACCGGATAATCGGCAAAATCGGGCGAGCCCAGGATGGACGCGCCTTGCTCCAGGCGCAGAAACGTATTGGGCCGCAAGGCGATGGCTCCGGTGAGGTAGTTCCCGGCGGGAACCAGCACTTCGCCGCCGCCGAAAACCCAGCAGCGGTCGAGCGCTTCCTGTATCGCAGCGGTGTCCTTGGCCGTTCCATCCGCCTTTGCTCCAAAGGCGCGGACGTTGAGCATGACCCGGTCTCCCGCACGCGGCGCGGACTGCTGGGCGAATCCGCGTGAAACCCAGGGAAGGAGCGCCGCCGTCTTCAAAATGCCTCGACGGGTGAATCGGTTGGGCATCGCAATGGCGATTCTCTCATACCGCAATCCCGCTGATGTATACTTGCCCCCTAGGGAGCTTTCCTCTGATGCACATGCGCCCCCTCGGACTTCCTGTTCTCCTCGGCTTCTGCGCAGCGGCGCTCCTAGCGGGGGATGAAAAGTCCGGCGTCAATTGGACCGAATACCTGGGCGGTGCGGAATCCACCCAATATTCCCCTCTCAAGCAGATCAATAAATCCAACGTGCATCAGCTCGAGGTGGTCTGGACGTACAAGACAGGCGACCGCGGCAACTACATCTTCAACCCCATCGTGATCGACGGAGTGATGTACGTGCTGGCGCAGAACAATTCCTTTGTCGCGCTGGACGCAACCACGGGCAAAGAGCTATGGACTCACGCCAACATGGGCGCGGTGGGCACGCGCGGCGTCAGTTATTGGGAAAACCGGGATCGCTCCGACCGGCGCTTGCTCTATATCAATGCCGGTTTTTTGACCGCTATCGACGCGAAGACCGGCAAGACCATCGAAACCTTCGGCGATAACGGCCGCACCGACCTGCGCACCGGCATGGACCGCGACCCGGGGCGTCCCTTGCAGACCAACAACCCGGGGAGGGTGTTCATGAACCTGATCATCATCCCCTTGCCGGCCGGAGGCGCAGGCTACGACGCTACCGCGGCCGACATCCACGCCTACGACGTACGCACCGGCAAGCTGGCCTGGGTGTTCCACACCGTTCCGCATCCGGGCGAATACGGCTACGAAACCTGGCCTCCGGACGCTTGGAAAACCGTGGGCGGAGTTCATAACTGGAATGAGATGACGGTGGATGAGAAGCGCGGCATCGCTTACATTCCGCTGGGCACGGCGCGCTACGATTTTTACGGCGCGAACCGCAAGGGTTACGACCTGTTTGCCAACTCACTCATCGCGCTCGACGCGCGCACGGGAAAGCGGCTGTGGCATTTCCAGATGGTCCACCACGACTTGTGGGATTACGACTTGCCGGTAGCTCCGAAACTGATCACCGTCCGGCACAATGGCAAGTTGGTGGACGCGGTCGCGCAAGCCACCAAGTTCGGATTCCTGTACGTTTTCGATCGCGTTACGGGAGAGCCTCTGTGGCCCGTTGAAGAGCATCGCGTTCCCCAAACGGACGTTCCCGGCGAATGGACCTCGCCAACGCAGCCTTTTCCAACCCAGCCTCCGCCGTTCGCACGGCAATCCTTCACGGAGCGGGACATCAACCCGTTCCTTTCCGAAGAAGACCAAATCAAGATTCGCGAATTGCTCAAGAGCTCGCGTAACGAAGGGCTGTTCACGCCGCCCAGTTTGCGCGGCACGATTTCGGCTCCGGGCCACAACGGCGGTGCGAATTGGGGCAGCGTTGCAGTGGATCCCAACAAAGGTTATTTGTACGTGATCTCACGCGAGCATCCGACTTTCGACAGGCTGGAGCTTCCCGGCACGAATCGCGGCCGAGGTCTGGGTCGAGGAAGAGCAGGACCCCCTGGAGCGCCTTTCGCTCCTGCGCCGGTTCCTCCGCCCGCGCCCGCCGACGAAAGCTTCACCCACTACGTTTCGCCGATCAACTTCATTAGCCAGATTTACGGAACCTCCGCGATGGGGCCGCCATGGTCGAACCTCACGGCTTACGATCTGAATGCGGGCACGATCCTGTGGCAGGTTCCTAATGGCGGCGTGCTGGAGCTGGAGCAGCAGGGGCACCACGACACCGGTGCACGCAATCCTCGCGGCGGGCCGGTGGTTACCGCCGGCGGCCTGATCTTCGCCGCGACGGCTTCGGATCACAAAGTTCGCGCCTACGATCAGGACACCGGCCGAGTGTTGTGGGTGCGTGAACTGCCCACCGGCTCCGATGGAGTCCCCGCGGTTTATGAAGTTGCGGGCCGCGAATACATCGCCTTCTGCGTGGCCGGCGGCAACGGCTATCTCGCGCCGCGCGGCGGAACTGGCCCAAGCGCGCCGCCCACGGCTGCGGTAAATTCGTACATGGTTTTTGCCTTGCCCCAAAAATAAAGCCCGAACACAAAAGGAGCCTCCTCAATGAACCAACTCTTCTCTCTCCTGGCCGCCGCAAGCTTTGCGGCCGTTGTTTCGCTCGCTGCGCTTCCCGATGCCGTGAAGACGGATTCCGGCCAGGTATCCGGCATTCCGGCCAAAGATCCTAGCGTGCGCGTCTTTAAAGGCATTCCTTTTGCCGCTCCTCCGGTGGGCGAGCTGCGATGGAAGGCTCCGCAGCCGCCGACCAAGTGGGAGGGCGTACGCATGGCCGCCGAGTTCGGGCCGGTTTGCACGGCTGGAGGCGGAGGCCGCGGAGGACGTGGCGGACGAGGAGGCGCTCGCGGTAACGGGAAAGGGGCGCCGCCGGCCGCCCCGGTTCAGGCCGGACCCGCTCCCAGCGAGGATTGCCTCTACATCAATGTCTGGACTCCCGCGAAATCGGCGGGCGATCGTCTGCCGGTGATGATCTGGACCTACGGCGGCGGCTTCACGGGCGGATCCGGCTCGGATCCTTGGTATGACGGGGAAACGTTGGCGCGGAAGGGCGTGGTGGTGGTGACTTACAACTACCGGCTGGGCGTCTTCGGCTTCTTCGCCCATCCCGACCTTTCCGCCGAATCGCCGCATCACACTTCCGGTAACTACGGCATGCTGGACTTCCTCGCAGCGCTGAAATGGGTGCAGAAAAATATCGCGGCTTTTGGAGGCGACCCGCGCAAAGTGACCATCGCCGGCGAATCCGCGGGAGCGATCGCGGTTTCCGCGATGGCCGGCTCGCCCGAAGGCAAAGGACTCTTTGAACGGGCCATCGCGCAGAGCGGCGCGTGGATGGGTTTGAGCATCGCCAAGCAGCGGACCTTGGCGCAAGCGGAGGAAGCGGGGAAGAAAGCCGCCGGAGAGCACTCCCTTGCCGAGCTGCGCGCAATGTCCACGCAGGAAATCGGACAGAATCTGCGCGGAGTGCAGGCCGGGGTCATTGTGGATGGCTGGCTGATTCCACAGGATGAATCCATCACCTACGCCAAGGGTGAGCAGAATCCGGTGGACATTCTGGTCGGATCGAATCACGATGAGGGTACTTTCTTCGGCGGCGGCAACGTGACGGCGGAGCAGGCCAAGACGCGAGCAGAGCAAAGCTTCGGCAGTCTGGCGCCGGAGTTTCTGAAGCTGTGGCCTGCCTCCACTGACGCTGAAGCTTCGGCCTCCGGACTGGCGCGTTCGCGAGACGAGGTCGGCTGGCACATGCGCACTTGGGCCGAGTTGCAAGCCAAGAAGGGCCGTAAGGCGTACCTGTACTACTTCACGCACGTGCCTCCGGGCAACGGGGCTCGCGGCGCGACGCACACGGCCGAGATCAGCTACATGAATGGAAATCCCCGGAACGTGACCTGGACCGACGAAGACAAGAAGCTCTCTGAGATCATGACATCCTACTGGGCCAATTTCATCGCCACTGGCGATCCGAACGGCAAGGGCCTGCCGAAGTGGGAGGCGTACAACATGAAGACCAACGACGGGAAGGCGATGGTGCTCGGGGACACGGTCGAATTCGGGCCACAGATCGACGTGCCGAGGCTCCAGTTCTTCGACAAGGCCTACGCGGCCGAGCAGGCGAAGTAGGCTCCGGTGGGGTTGTCTCCATCGGAGCAGCGATTTCAGTCCGCTGCTTGGATTGCCCAGGAACTCAGTGGTTATCGAGAACGCAATCGTGAGTTGCGGACAAAGTTCGAAGAGCTAAGAGTTGAGTTGTCCGAACCCCAACCCGTTGAGTTCCACTTCTGCGCGTGGACACAGCGAGACGCGGCTGTCTTGGGACGAGCGCTGTACCAGATAGGCTTCCTTGTCCGACTGTTAACGCCTACTCCTAGACCGGATGATCCTGACAGATGGTCTCTAGAAGCTGGGGCAAACATTCCGCTTACGGAGGCGCTTGGCGACGAGCTCGCGGAGAAACTCGTCAGGCTGGCGCCCTCTGCGAATGCGGTATTCGATGGCTGGGGTGCGAGCATTTAGCGCAGACCCCGGTCTTTCTATTCCCTTTAGCGGTACGCCTTAGAGCGGTGGCGGACGCGGAGAACCTCGATGGAGTTCCCCTCGACGTGGAGAAAGAGGACGCGGTGGTCGCCGCAGCGCAGGCGGAACTCGGAGCGGGGCGGCTGGAGCTTGATGACATCGCCGGCGCCGGTTTCTAGATATCGGTCGATCGCCTGCAGAATCTGCCGGGCGGTTTCCCGGTCGATGGCACGCAACTCGGCGCGGGCGGCTGGCGACCAGAGGACGATCCGTTTGGCCATCTATCCGAGGCCAAACTCGCGCAGGATCTCCTCGTGCGGTATCCCTTCGCCACGCTGGATGGCCCCATGAGCCTCTTCCAGGGCGGCAGCTTCTTCGGCAGAGGCCGGCTCGCTTTCCACGGGCGCGCTGTTCAGCGACCGCGCGACAGGATCGGTCATTACTTCCAGCAGACCCTCCACAGCGGTCAATTGGCCCGCGTCAAGCAGGTCGACCAGTTCGTGAACGTTTTGCCGCGTGTTCCCCACGGTTCCTCACTCGCATTAAAGCGCAAACCTGGCCACCTCAGCAACCCGCCTCTTGACGGCTACGCTATCCTGCGAATGGGAGCGCACAGGCTGCTGGTGCCGTTGTGCGCGATGTCAAGACTAGAGGCAAAGACGCAAACATGTCCCTTCGACCCGTCAAGCGGCTGATCAAATCCAAACCGACCCTGGAAGGCGCTGGAGTCCATCTCCGCCGGGCCTTCGGCTTCGGCAATACCTCCGATTTCGACCCCTTTCTGCTCCTCGACGATTTTCGCAACGACGTTCCGGCGGACTATCTGGCCGGCTTCCCCTGGCATCCGCACCGCGGCATCGAGACCATCACTTACGTTCTGGCGGGAACTGTAGAGCATGGCGATTCCATGGGCAACCACGGAGCCATCGCCGCCGGCGACGTGCAATGGATGACCGCCGGCCGCGGCATCATCCATCAGGAAATGCCCAAGGGCGACCCCGAGGGCCGCATGCACGGCTTCCAGCTCTGGGCCAACCTTCCGGCCTCGCAAAAGATGACCGACCCGCGGTATCAGGAGATCCAGGCTCCGGACGTCCCCGTCATCACCGACGACGACGGGACGCAAGTCCGCCTGGTGTGCGGGAATTTTTGGGGCAAGAAAGGCCCGGTGGACGGCATCGCCACCGATCCGATTTACATCGACGTGACCGTGCCACCGGGGCGCCGCAAGACCCTGCCGGTCGAGACCTACCGCCACGCCTTCGCGTACGTGTTCGCCGGAGCGGGCAAGTTCTGTAACGCCTCCGGGCCTTTGGCAGTTCCTACGGAAAGCGTGGGCTGGGCTGATAAGACTCCTCCCACGCAGGCTGAAAACCGATCGCTGATTTTGTTCGACACCGGCGACGAAGTCACGGTGCAGGCCGGAGCGGAAGGCATCCGTTTCCTGCTAGTCTCGGGCAAGCCGCTTCAGGAACCAGTCGCGTGGTACGGGCCGATCGTGATGAACACCCAGGATCAGCTCAGAGAAGCCTTCGAGGAACTGGACCGCGGGACGTTCCTCAATACGCGATAGGCGCTACTTCACTTGGCGAGTACGCACCATATCGGCGGTGGGGAAATCGGCTGGGACTTTCTGCGTCACTTTGCCGGTTGCCGCCCATTCCGTGCCGCGCTGCAAGGTCACGATGAAGCCGACGCAGCTCATCGCCGGAATGTCGTGCCCCATGGTGGTGTGAAAAATACGGCCTTTACCGTAACTCAACGCCATCAGGATCGGCTCATTCCTGCCGGTGCCTTGATTGGCGGGATCGGAATAGGCCGTCGCCAGGACGGTCATGTTTTGCCCCGGCCCGCGCAGGTTGGCATAGAGCTCGTCACCGGCGTGCAGCCAGACCGGCGGAAGACCTTTCATCACCGGATGATCGGGGTCGCGAGTGGTGACCTGGAACGGCAGCCGCTGCCCATGGGATCCCGCAAAGCCAGGCGATGAGTCGGATTCCATCTGGCCGTCTTTATAGAACCAGTGATGACCGGCTTGTTCCCGGCGGCCGCGCCATCCGCCCACGCCGATCATTTCGTTATAGGCGGCCCAGCCTGGAAACGCATTGTCAGCCGCATGTACGGAGACGAAGCCGCCGCCGTTTTCGATGTATTGCTCGAAGGCCGCTTCCAGATCCGCGGGCCAAGTGGCGGAATCGAGGTTGGAGACAATCGCGCCGTACTTCGAAAAATCCGGCTTGAAGTTGGAGAAATCGCCGCGGGAGGGCGGCGCCGTGACTACTTCCACCTGGAAGATGCCCGCCTGCTCCAGCTCGGCCTTCAGCACAGGCGTGGTTTCGCGCCAGACGTGATACGTGCCCGCGCTTTCGCCATCCAGCAGCATGACCCGGATGGGCGGCGCAGCCAGGAGAGGAACGGCGCAGGCCAGCAACAGCCGGCACAGGGCCAGCGCGGCCCTCCATATGACGACAGACCTGGGGCGGCGCACTCGCGCGAGGCTCCGTTGTGCCGGCGAACCACCGAGTACATGCGTCTGCATGTGTCAATTATCGTCTAATTGGCCGAAGGTCGCTCCACGGTATCGATCACGAGCACTTCCACGGGTCCCCGCTGCGGCTCCAGCTTTAATCCGAGTTGTTCTTCTACCGCGGTAAAGATCGAAGGCCCGTCACTATCCGCCAGGCCCGGCGCGAACGTTAGCTTGAAATCGAAAGTTCCCTTCAACTCGGTCCTGTCGATCACCGGCCGACCCAGTTGTTGCGACAACTGGTGCGCCAGGTACATAATTGGCGCATCAGTTCCGGTCACCTCCGTCTGGCCCTCAGTATTTCTTCGCACAGATAGGCCGCTTTCAGCCTTGAGATCGTCGCCCTTCTTTGCGATCTTCGGTCCATTCTTCACCACCACCAGGGCGTACACCGGCATCTCCTTGGTCTCTTTGTGGACTTTCAATTGGAACCGGTCCGCCATCAGCGCCCGCAGTTTCCCTAGCATTTGTTGCCGGAACCGGTTCCGCTGCTCATCAGTCATCTTGACCAGGTCCTCTTCCGAAACCTCCGGACCGTTTCCCCTGCCCTCTATGTCGTACCGTTCCGTATTGATCCAGCCCGGACCTCCGGAAATCTGAAAGTCGAGCACCTCGTACGCCTGCTGGATCAAGTCCTTCAGCGTTACGCCGCGCGCCTGAAAAATGCCTCCCGGAGCGATGCCAATCCGTGTTCCGGCGACCGCCGGATCGCTCGGTTTAACCGATACAACTTCGAAAGACTGCGCCATCGTGACCGCAGCCATCGCCGCTGCCACGAGGCCCATCACCGCCAGTCTTCTGCCCATTAACCGCCTCCTTCCGGCCGATTAATACGCGTGAGCGCGCCTTTGGTTCAAATATCTTTCGTCTTTGCATGGCCGCAGTACACTGGGAATATCCCGTTATGGTGACCGCGCAAATGGTTACAGAGTCCGCCACGGTGACCTTCGACAAGCTGGAGCTCGATTGTGGATCGACGCTCGCGCCGGTGGAGGTGGCGTATGAAACCTATGGCGCCCTGAACGCCGAACGCAACAACGCGATCCTGGTGCTGCACGCTTTTTCCGGCGACGCCCACGCCGCCGGCGAAGGCGGCTGGTGGGGCAACATGATCGGCCCCGGCAAGGCGTTCGATACCGATAGATATTTCGTCATCTGCTCGAACGTTCTGGGCGGATGCCGCGGCACCACGGGCCCAGGCTCCATGAATCCCGAAACCGGATGTCCCTGGGCGATGAGCTTTCCCACCATCACCATCTCCGACATGGTGCGGCTGCAAAAGCAATTGATCGATCACCTGGAAATTCCGCGGCTGCTTTCTGTTTCTGGAGGCTCCATGGGAGGGATGCAGGCTCTGGAGTGGGCCGTGAGTTATCCGGAGCAGGTCGCCTCCGCAATCCCCATCGCCACCACGGCGCGCCATAGCGCGCAGCAGATCGCGTTCAATGAAGTCGGCCGGCAGGCGATCATGGCGGACCCGGACTGGTGCGATGGGAATTACTACGGAGGTAAGCCTCCTGCGAACGGCTTGGCTCTGGCCCGCATGATCGGACACATCACGTACATGAGCGACCAGAGCATGCGCGAGAAGTTCGGGCGCCGTCTACGCACGCCGGATCAGTTCGAAGTCGAAAGCTATTTGAAATACCGCGGCTACAAATTCGTCGACCGCTTCGACGCCAATTCGTACCTCTACATCACCAACGCCATGGACGATTTCGATCTCACCACGCGCGGCGCTTTGCCCACGCTATTTGAAAGTTCGCGCACGCGTTTTCTGCTGATCAGCTTCTCCTCGGACTGGCTGTACCCCAGCTACCAGGTGCTCGAAATCGTCAGCGCGCTGCGCAGCCGCAACGCCGACGTGGCCTATTGCAATCTGGAAGCCCGCTACGGCCACGATTCTTTCCTGGTGGAAGTGGGCGAACAAACCGAGCTGGTGCGCGGCTTTCTCAACAATACATTTAAAGAAGAGCTCCGGCGAGGCAACGAAGGGACGCGGAGCGTCCGTGCGTGAAGTTTACGGGCGCCGTGACTTCGCGATCATCGGCGAATTGGTGGAAGCGGGAACCCGCGTGCTCGATCTGGGCTGCGGCGAAGGCGAGCTGCTGGCTTGGCTCAAGGAGCATAAGAACGTAGATGGCCGGGGCGTGGAACTGACTGGAGCCCGCGTGCAGAAGGCGATTGCGCGCGGCGTTTCCTGTTACCAAGGCGATTTGGAAAGCGCCGTCGAGGATTACCCTTCTCGAGCCTTCGACTACGTCATCCTTTCGCAAACCTTGCAGGAGGTCCGCGACCCTTTGCGAGTCCTGCGCGGCATGCTGCGCGTGGGACGCCGTGCGATTGTCGCCTTCCCCAACTTCGGCCACTATAGCGTGCGCTTCTCCATGCTGCGCAGCGGCTGCGCGCCCAAGACCGATTTATTCCCCTACGACTGGTGGGATTCGCCCAATATCCACTTTTTCACAGTGCTCGATTTTGAAGCACTCGCTCAGAAGGAGCACTGGCGCGTGGAGAGGCGCATCTTTGTGAACGGGCATCGCAAGATCACGTTGCTGCCGAACCTGCTCGCGGAAATCGCGGTCTTTCTGGTCGCCGCGGCAGGCTGATGCTTTTCGAGGTTCGCGCGGGCGATGCCGGGAAACGGCTCGACCACTATTTACAGGAGCGGTTGCCGGCGTACAGCCGCGCGCGGATCCAGGCCTGGATCAAGGAGGGCCGCGTTCGCGTCGCCGGAGCCGCCGCGAAGCCGTCGCACCTGGTGCGAGCCGGCGAATCGATCGACGTCGAGCCCGCGCTAGCTCCGCCGCTCGGCGCCGCGCCTGAGGGTCTGCCCGTGGAGATCCTGTATGAAGATGCGGCGGTGATCGCGATCGATAAACCCGCGGGTTTGACCGTCCATGCCGGAGCGGGCGCGCATTCCGGCACGCTCGTCAACCGGCTGGTGCACCATTTTCAGTCGCTGTCTCAAGTGGGAGGCGCCCTGCGGCCGGGGATCGTGCACCGGCTCGACAAAGACACTAGCGGAGTGCTGCTGGTGGCGCGCAGCGACGCGGCTCATCGGGCCTTGGCTACGCAGTTCGCGGCGCGGACGGTCGAAAAAATCTATCTGGCGCTGGTCAAAGGCGTGGTTCGCGCCGATTCAGGGAAAATCACCAAGCCCATCGCGCGGGATCCGGTCCGGCGCACGCGCATGACCGCGCGCCTTACCTCCGGACGCAAAGCGCTGACGGAGTATCGAGTGCTGGAGCGATTTGCCGGTTTCACTCTGCTCGAAGTCCGGATCGGCACCGGCCGCACGCACCAGATCCGCGTGCATATGGCGGATGCGGGGCACCCAGTGGCGGGCGACAAACTCTACGGCGGCAATAAGCCTCCGGCCCCGCGCATGTTCCTGCACGCGGCGCGCATTGCCTTCACCAGCCCGGCGACCGGTGAGCGGGTGCGAGTCGAGGCCCCTCTGCCGGCGGAGCTAACGGAGTGGCTGGAGGCTCAGCGAACTGAGCACCAGCGTATATAATCGAGATGAATCGCATGTGCACTAAAGCTGTATCCATTGGAGTCGTCGTTTTCGTCGCGATCCCGCTCGTGTTCGCTCAGGCGCCCCCACAAGCAGATTCATCGAAGCCCGCTGGGGAAGCGGTGGATCTTGGCCAGGTTATCCGTTTGGACGTGACGCGCGTACCGGTTCTGTTCACCGTAGCCGACAAGAAGGGCCATTTTGTCACCGACCTGACCAAAGATGAATTCGAGGTCATCGAGAACAAGAAAGTTCAGAACATCCTCGACTTCAATGGCGAAAGCAATCTGCCCCTGCGTCTGGCGGTGTTGATCGACACCAGCAACAGCATCCGGGAGCGGTTCAAGTTCCAGCAGGAGGCCGCAATTAATTTCGTCAACACAGTGATGCGACCCACCCTGGACAAGGGCATCATCGTCAGCTTCGACACATCCGCCGAATTGGTGGCTGACATGACCGACGACATCGCGAAGCTGACCGAGTCGATCCAGGCTCTGCGCCCCGGCGGCGGCACTGCGCTTTACGACGCGATTTACTTCGCCTGCAAAGAAAAGCTGCAAGATCAGCCGCCCGAGAAATTCCGCCGCGCGATGGTGATCCTGAGCGATGGCGAGGACAACGAAAGCCGCTACACACGGGAGCAAGCGCTGGAAATGGCGCAGAAGGCCGACGTGGTGATTTACTCCATCTCCACCAACAATCTGAGCCTGGAAGGAGGCGGCGACAAGGTGCTGCGCTACTTCGCCGAACAGACCGGCGGCCAGGTGTTCTTCCCCTTCAAAGCGTCGGACCTGGCGCAGTCTTTCGAAAACATCGCCAATGAGCTGCGCCACCAGTACATCATCGTCTACCGGCCGGAACCGCTGAAAGCCGACGGGCAATACCACACCGTCGATATTCGCGTGAAAGGCCGCAAGGATTTGACCGTGCGCGCCCGCCGCGGCTACTACGCGCCGCAAGCCGACGCAGTCCGCTGAATTCAAGCTGTAATCGAAGGAGGGTCCATGCTTCACCCTGCGATTCTCGTGCGCGGTTCGCTTTTGGCGGTAGTCGCGTGCGCCGTTCCTGCCGCTGCGCAAACGCCCTGCGATCAACTCACGCGCCTCGCGCTTCCCGACGTGACCATTACTTCGGCAGTCCTCGTTTCGGCCGGACCGTTCGCGCTTCCCGGCGGGCGCGGCGCCGCGGCTTCGCCGATCATGCCCTCCTTCTGCCGCGTGGCCGGCTTGGTCAAGCCAGAGGTGAAGTTCGAAGTCTGGCTGCCGGCCAACTGGAACCGCAAATTCCTGATGGTGGGCAACGGAGGCTTGGCGGGCACAATCAGTTACGCGGCAATGGCGGCTCCTCTGCAACGCGGCTACGCGACCGCCAGTACCGACACCGGCCACACCGCCGATAACGACGGTCATTGGGCGGAGGGCCACATGGAGCGCGTGATCGACTACGCGCATCGTGGAGTGCATGTTACTACACAAGCCGATAAGGCCATCGTGCAGGCGTTCTACGGCGTCGAGGCGCAGCATTCGTATTTCAGCGGCTGTTCCAACGGCGGCCAGGAAGCGATGAGCGAGGTGCAGCGCTACCCCAACGATTACGACGGCGTCATCGCGGGCGATCCCGCGAACTATCCCACGCACCTGTTCATGGGCGCGCATCTGTGGATCACGCAGGCTTTGCAGAACGATCCGGGGGGCTACCTTCCGGCCAGCAAGCTGCCCGTGCTTGGGGCCGCGGTCTATACGGCTTGCGACGCACTGGACGGGATGAAGGACGGCATCATCGGCGATCCGCGCAAGTGCCATTTCGATCCATCGGCGTTGGTTTGCAAAAGCGGCGACGCGCCGGATTGCCTGACGGCTCCGCAAGTGACGACCGTCAAGAAAATCTATCAGGGCGGGCGAACCTCCGGCGGGCAACAGATCTTTCCCGGCATCCTGCCGGGCGGCGAAGCCGGGCAAGGCGGCTGGAGCACGTGGATCACCGGGACCGGTCCCGGCCGGGGTTCGCACAGTACGCTGGGAATGCCTTTCTTCCGCTATATCGTCTTTGAAGATCCCAACTGGGACTTCCGTAGCTTCCGCTTCGACAAGACTCCCGGCTTCGATAGCGACGTCGATTTTACCGACGACAAGCTGGGCGCGATCTTCAACAACATGAATCCGGATTTGAGCGCGTTCCGCGCGCACGGCGGGAAGCTGATTCAATATCACGGCTGGGCCGATCCCGACATTTCACCGCTGAACAGCATCAACTATTTCGAGAGTGTCCAGACGAAAATCGGCGACACCAAGAGCTTTTACCGCTTGTACATGGTCCCGGGCATGTTCCACTGCGGCGGCGGACCTGGGCCGAACACCTTCGATATGATCACCGCCCTGGAGCAATGGGCGGAGCACGGCAAGGCTCCGGATCGCATCGTCGCCACGGGAGGGGCGGTGAAGGACCGCACTCGTCCGCTGTGCCCCTTCCCGCAGGAGGCAAAGTGGAAAGGTTCCGGTAGTACGGATCAAGAGGTTAACTTCATCTGCGCGTTGCCGTCAAACAAGTAGTACACGATGAGGCAAGACCTGACGCTCGCCTTCCGTACGCTTAAAAAGAATCGTCTCTTTGCCGCGGCTGCGGTGCTCACGCTAACCCTCGGCATCGGTGCGAACACCGCGATGTTCGCCGTGATTCGAGCGGTGCTGTCGAAGTCTCTGGCTTATCGTGAGCCCGACCGGGCGGTGAAGATCTCCGGCGGCGCGACCATTGCGCATTTCGAGTTGATCAAGGCCGCCCAACAATCCTATAGCGACATTGGAGCGTACTATTGTTGCGCGTCCACGGTTTCTCTTTCCGGTCCGGAGGGGCCGGAGGCGCGAAAAGCGGAGGCGGTGTCAGCGAATTTTCTCGCGATCCTCGGAATCCAGCCGTTAGTGGGGCGGGCATTTCTTCCCGAAGAGGACGCCTCCGGCGGACCCAAAGTCGCGATGATCAGCGCGGCCCTGTGGCAGAGCCGGTTTCAGGGAGATCCGCACAGCGCCGGGAAAACCGCGATCATCGGCGCGGCGCCCTACTCGATTGTCGGAGTCTTGCCTTCGGGCTTCGCATTTCCGTTCGCGGACATCGACATCCGGCTCACTCACCCGGAGGCGTACGTCAACGCGACCAGCCCGTTGTTGCTGCCGTTCGCGCGGCTGAAGCCAGGCATCACGCTTTCGCAAGCGAGCGCGGAGCTCGCCATGCTCAACCAACAATACCGATCCGCGCATCCCGGCATGTTGGACGCCAAGCGGCCCACCGCGCCGGAGCGCGTCACGCCCTTCAAGGATGCGCTGGTGGACAACATCCGCTCGACGCTATGGATGCTCAGCGGAGCGGTAGGGCTGGTGCTGCTGATCGCCTGCGCGAACGTCGCTGGATTGCTGCTGGCGCGAGCCAACTCGCGGTCGCGCAAATTCGCCGTCCGCTCGGCGCTGGGAGCGCCACGGGTGCGATTGATCCGGCAGTTGCTGGTCGAAACCGTCCTGCTCGGGTCGATCGGCGGAGCGCTGGGGCTATTTGCTCGCCTTCTGGAGTGTGCACGCCGTGGCCGGCATGACGGCTCTGAATCTACCGCGCGTGGGCGAAATTCATGTGGATGGACTGGTGCTCGCATTCACGGCGGCCTTGTCAATCGCCACCGGTTGTTGTTCGGCTTGATTCCTTCGCTCGATGCCTCGCGGCCGGATCTGATTTCCGTTTTGCGCGCCAGCGGCGAAGCGGCCGCATATTCCGGCTCTCGTCGCCCCGCGCTGCGAGTGAACTCGCGTGGTTTTCTGGTGATCGTTCAGGTGGCGCTCTGCATGATCCTGCTCACTGGCGCGGCGTTGCTCATCGAAAGTATCGTCCGCCTCGGGCACGTCCGACCGGGCTTCAATCCTCGGAACGTCCTCACCATGCGCATCACTCTGCCGTTCACGCGGTATGACACGGATGCGAAGCAGATGGTTTTTTTCAACGAGCTGATCCAGCGCGTGGAGGCCCTGCACGGAGTCCGCAGTGCCGCGCTTGCGTTTACAACCCCGCTGACGACTTTTGCCTTGACGCCGATTCGTCCCGTGGAGCAAGGAGCCGTTCCGCTGAACCAGCGCTTGATCGCGATGTTTCAGAACGTCACGCCGGATTACTTCCGGACTCTCGAAATTCCGCTGCGGCGGGGACGCGAGTTCACCCAGCGCGATGACGCGCATGCGCCGCTGACTGTAATTCTGAATGAGGCTCTTGCGCGCAAGCTGCGGCCGAACTATCCCAACGGGCTCGATCCAGTCGGCCAGCGTGTGTGGATCGGAGCCAAGATGGACCCGGTGGAGGCGGTGGGGATCGTCGCCGACACACATCAATATCTCGACACAGATTTAACGCCGGCGATGTACCGTCCGCTGGCGCAGATGACCAACGCCCAAGCGCTCCTGATCCGTACCGAAGAAGATCCGCTGCGATCCGTCAACGCGGTTCGGATGGAGACTCGCGCGATGGATCCGGATCAAGCCGTGTCAGGAGTGAAGAGCCTGGAGGATCTGATAGCCGCTGACGTTGGCTACAACGGTCCGATCCTGTCGCTGCTTAGCGGGTTTGCCGGAGTCGCTTTGCTGCTTGCGCTCACCGGCTTGTACGGCGTGATCGCGTACACGGTCGCGCAGAGGACGCAAGAGGTCGGCATCCGGCGCGCGCTCGGAGCGCAGCATGCTGACATTTTGCGGCTGGTTCTGGGACAGGGTTTGAGCTTGACCATTGCCGGAATCGCACTCGGGGTGGGCGGCGGCCTGGCGCTGACGCGCTACCTCAAGAGCCTGCTATTCCAGGTCAGCCCTGCCGATCCGGCCACTTTCGCGGGCCTGGCGATCCTGTTTCTCGCGGCAGCTCTGGCAGCGGCTTACTTCCCGGCGCGGCGGGCGATGAAGATCGACCCGATGCAAGCTCTGCGTTGAGAAGCGACCTTCGTCAACTGCTCCCGATCAAAACGCCTGTCAGGAACACCAAGGCCCCACCCAAGCCCACTTGCATCGCGGCGGAGAAGATCGGCGTCTCCATGTAGCGATGGCGGATCCAGGAGATCGCGGCGAGCTCCATGGCAACGATGATTATCGCCGCGATCATCGCGACGCGGAAATCGTGCACCAGGAACGGCAGCGTGTGCCCGATTCCTCCCAGCGCGGTCATCATGCCGGTGACTAGACCCCGCACCCAGGGATGGCCCCGGCCAGTAAGACTGCCGTCGTCCGAGAGAGCTTCGGCGAAGCCCATGCTGATTCCCGCGCCCAGCGAGGCGGCCAGCCCCACCAGAAACGACGCCCACGAATTCTGTGTGGCCAGCGCAGCCGCGAACACCGGCGCTAATGTCGAAACCGATCCGTCCATCAACCCGGCGAGCCCCGGCTGAACGATTTGCAACACAAACAATCGGCGGCGGGCATCGTCTTCGGCTTGCTTGGCATCGGGAGGCAGCAGCTTCCGTTCCAGCTCATCGGCGCGATTTTCGTGCGAATACTCTTCCTGCGCCAGATCGTCCAGCAATTGCCGGATTCCGGCATCGCTCGCTCGCGCGGCAGCTTTCAAATAAAACTGGCGGCTCTCTACTTCCATCGTGCTGGCCTGTTTGCGGACTTCTTCGATGCGCAGAGGCCGGATCAGCCACACCGGCTTGCGTTGCACGAACCCTTTCACGTCCTGGCGGCGGACCAGCGGAATGTGCTCGCCGAATTTATCGCGATACAGCTCGATCAACCTTCGCCTGTGGCCGGATTCTTCCTGGCGCATCCCGTCGAAGACAGCCGCGGACGCCGGAAAATTTTCGCGCAAGCCTTCGGCGTAGTCGGCGTAAACGCGCTCATCTTCTTCCTCCAGCTCAATCGCCAGCGCGAGCATTTCGCGTTCGGAAAGATCGTCGAAGTTTCGCATGCACTCATAGTAGACTGGTGCCCATGCGCCGATTATTTCTGATTGGTGTGGCTTCGGCCGGGTGGTTGTTCGCGCAACCTTCGTGGCCGGGCTGGGGCAATGGCGATTCGAATTCCCGCTTTCAGTCCTCGGATCAAGCTGGGATTGCAGCCGATCAAGTGCCAAACCTCGGGCTGCAGTGGGCGTTTGGATTTCCGGGCGTGCGCTCCATGATCGGCGCGCCCAGCTTCGCCGACGGTCGAGTCTACATCGGCACCGACAACGGAACGGTATACGCGCTGGATGCCAAGACTGGGCGCCAGTATTGGTCATTCAAAGCCGACGCTGGAGTACGCAATGTAACGATTGCGGGGATGGCCGCAATCTTCGGCGATCAGAAGGCCAACGTGTATGCGGTGAACGGATCGTCCGGTGAACTGATATGGAAAGTGAAGGTCGATGACCATTCCAGAGCGTTAATCACGGGCGCACCCAAGGTCTTCAACAACCGCCTCTATATTCCCGTGGCCTCCGGCGAAGAGGGAGCGGGTCCAAATCCGAATTATCCCTGCTGCACGTTCCGAGGCAGCGTCGTCGCGCTCGATGCGGCCACAGGCAAGCAGATCTGGAAAACCTACACCATTGCGGAAGAGCCCAAGCAGATCGGCAAGAATTCGAATGGAGCGCTACGCTGGGCTCCGGCGGGAGGCGGCGTGTGGAACTCGCCCACCATCGACGAAAAGCGCCACGCGCTGTACATCGGCACCGGCGACGCCTACACCTCGCCCGCGGCCCCCACTACGGATTCGATCATGGCAATGGATCTCGACTCCGGCAAAATCCTCTGGTCGGTGCAGGACACCGCGAACGATACCTGGCTCGCGGGATGCACCCCGCAAAGGCACGGCGAGAACTGCCCGAAGGATATCGGGCCAGATCACGATTTCGGCTCACCGCCGATCTTGCAGACGGTCGGCGGGCGCGACCTGCTGATCGCGGGGCAGAAGAGCGGCAACGTGTGGGCGCACGATCCGGATAAGAAGGGCGCGGTGGTATGGAAAACTCCTCTGGTTGCCGACACCACGCAGTTCGGCGGAAAAATCATCTGGGGCGGCGCAGCGGACAGGCAGAACGCTTACTTCGGGCTGGGCACTGGAGGCATCGCCGCAGTGCAGCTTCTCGATGGAGAGAAGCAATGGTTCGCGGACCTCACTCCTGCTACCGCAGCCGCCTCGCACACGGGAGAAGATGGTCCGCTGACTGCCATTCCAGGCGTCGTCTTCTCCGGCGGATGGGACGGGGTGCTGCGCGCGCTTTCCACAGCCAACGGTAAGGTGTTGTGGGAATATAACACCGTTATGGATTACCAGACAGTCAACGGCGTCGCCGCCAAGGGCGGCTCGATGGGCGCGGCTGGCCCGGTGGTGGCGGGTGGGACGCTTTACGTGTCCTCCGGCTACGTGGGAGTCAAGAACGGGATGCCGGGCAACGTATTGCTCGCGTTTACGGTTAAGCCGGGCCGCAGCCAGCCGTGATATCCTTTGATGAGGCATCCTTTTTCTGCATGCAAAAGCCGCTGGCGGACGAGGTTCTTGAGGCCAGCGCGATCAACACAAGGAGATATTGGCATCGATGAGTCATCGTAACCTGGAGGAACTCTTACAGTCCGTCGGGAACCCCGTGAATATGATCCGCAACTCGCAGATCGGGGCCTACGTTTACCCTGTGGTTCCTCCCGAATACACGAATTGGCGCGACGAACAGCGCGCCTGGAGAGAATCCTGCGTTCTGTTCGATCAGTCCCACCACATGGTCGACGTCTATATCGAGGGACCAGACGCCCTCAAGCTGCTTTCCGACCTCGCCATCAATAGCTTCGCCAATTTCCCGGTGAACCGGGCCAAGCAGTTCATCCCCTGCGGCCATAGCGGCCACGTGATCGGCGACGGAATTTTGTTCCACCTGGAACAGAACAAGCTGGTCTTCGTGGGACGCTCGCCCTCGGCCAACTGGATCCAGTTCCACGCGGCTACCGGCGGCTACAACGTGAAGACGGTGTACGACGACCGTTCGCCTTCGCGGCCTCACGGCAAGCCCGTCTCGCGCATTTCCTATCGCTACCAGATCCAGGGCCCCAACGCCTGGAAGCTGATTGAGAAGTTGAATGGCGGGCCGCCCCCGGACATCAAGTTCTTCACCATGGGCGAGATCAACGTCGGCAAGAAGCGGGTCCGTGCGTTGCGCCACGGCATGGCCGGAGCTCCCGGTCTGGAAATCTGGGGCCCATACGCCGAAGGCGACGAGATCCGTAACACGATCATCGAAGCCGGCAAAGAGTTCGACCTGCATTTGGTCGGCTCGCGCGCCTACGCTACCAATACGCTGGAGTCCGGCTGGATTCCGTCGCCTCTACCCGCCGTCTACACAGGTGAAAAGATGAAGAGCTACCGCGAATGGCTGCCTGCGAACGGCTATGAAGCCACCTGCGGCCTGGCCGGCAGCTTCTATTCGAACAACATCGAAGACTATTACATGACGCCCCACGAACTGGGATACGGACCCTTCGTCAAGTTCGATCACGATTTCATCGGCAAGGAAGCCTTGCAGAAGATCGCGGCCGGGCCGCATCGCAACAAAGTGACCTTCGCCTGGAACTCCGACGACGTGGCCAAGGTGTTCCGCTCGATGTTTGAGCCCGGCATCGAGCCCTACAAGTACATCGACCTGCCGCTATCTAACTACGCCTCAGCTTCCTACGACAAGCTACTCAACAAGCAGGGCAAGGTGGTCGGCCTTTCGATGTTCGCCGGGACCAGCTACAATGAGCGGTCCATGCTGTCGCTGGGCATGGTAGATCCGGACATCGAGATTGGGGATGAGCTGATCCTGGTGTGGGGCGAGGAAGGCGGCGGTTCGAAGAAAACCACCGTGGAGCGCCATCGCCAGATCGAGATCCGCGCCGTGGTCAGCCCTGTGCCGTATTCGAAGGTGGTCCGCGAGACTTACGCCGAAGGCTGGCGCACCGCTTCGCAGAAGTAACTCTGCCGGGGGGCTTTCGGGCCCCCCGAACCACTCCTCCCTGGCAGTCCTTTTTAAACCACCCTCAGTAATTCGCGCGTACCCGTCGACCAGAGATCCGTATAACCGGCCAGCTTTTCCCGGAACACGGGTTTGGTGGTGTACTGGTGATATTGCGTCTCAGACTCGGCCATGCTGGCGACTTCAAACTCCAGGATCACGCGGCTGAATTCGCCGGTCACGTCCGTCAGCACGCGAGCCCTGGGAATATCGGCCCCGGCCGCGACCTCCTTGAACAGGCTTGCCAGCTTCCCGGCTTGACCAGGTTTCGCGGTGAAGCAGTTTCTCACTACGATCATGGGGGGCCCCTCCGTTTTCGAGTTCCGGAGCGCCCTACGCCGGACGCTCCCACTCAATGATCGCCGATACGGATTCCGCCAGTCTCAAGGCGTGCGGCTTGTCGACTTCCAGGTGCACGCTCGTGATCCGGGAATCCCGGATCAATTCCTGGAGAATGCCGTCCGCCAGTTTCTCGAGCAGTTTGAACTGGGTGCCGGTCACGAAATTTACGATGCAATCCCGCACCAGCTTGTAGTCCAGCGCGTCTTCCAGAGCGTCGGTTTGGAGGGCCGTTGCTGGGTTATATTCGACGCGAACGTTGATCACGATATCCCGCTCCGCGCGCCGCTCCTCCTCATAGACCCCGAGGATGCTCGAGACGCGAAGATTCTTGACGCAGATAATCATAATATCCTTAGATCCAGGCTTGCATCGGCGGCCTGCTCCGGGCTGAGAACGGTTTTTGCGGCAAGCAGCTTGCGTGCTGCCAAATGGTCGGCGGGCCGGTTGACGGAATCTACGGAGCACAGCATTGCGCCGCGAAAATGGAAGACCGAAAATTTTCCCGATTGTGGTTCGCCGCGCACCACGTGGCGATCGTGTCCATGGGGCAAACCGGCCATCTGCAGGCGAATCTCGAACTGGTCCGACCAGAACCACGGCACCGCGGCGTAAGGCGCCGGCTTGCCCGCGATGGTCCGGGCCACACTGACGCCTTGATCGACGGCATTCTGCACCGATTCCAGGCGCACACGGGAGCCGGAAAAGGCGCTGGGATATTGCGCGCAATCGCCGATCGCGAAAATGTTCTCGTCGGAGGTCCGCAGAAACTCATCCACGGCGATCCCGTTCTCGACTGGCAGGCCAGCCTCATGTGCCAGGTCCGTGTGCGGGACGATCCCGATTCCAATCACGATTAAATCGGCGTCGATTGGGCGGCCGTTGCCCAGCACCAGTTGCTTGGCCTTGCTGCCGCAGCCCCGAATCTCGGCGACGTGCGCGTCTGGAATGATCTCCGTTCCGCGCTCCGCGTGAGCCGAGCGTATGAATTCCGAAATCGACGTGCCCACCGCGCGCGCCATCAATCGCGGAAGGGCCTCGATCACCGTCACGTTCTTTCCCAGCGATCGCGCCGAGGCCGCGACCTCCAGGCCCACGAACCCTCCCCCAATCACAACGACGTCATGCGCCTGCTCCAACCGCTGCTTCAGCTCGACCGCTTCACCCAGAGTTCGCAGATAACACACGCCGTCGAGGTCCGCTCCGGGAATTTGCAGCCGGCGGTTTCGCGCGCCCAAAGCCAGTACCAGTTTGCTATAGCTCAGCTCGCGGCCCGATTTCAGCCGGACTTTGCGCGTGCTCCGCTCGATTCCGATTACCTTTTCGCCAGAAAGTAACTCGATTTGATGCCCGGCATAGTACGACTCCGGTCGCAACAGCAGGCGCGTCTGATCCTGCTTGCCGACTACGAAAGCCTTCGAAAGAGGCGGCCGCTGGTAGGGCAGGTGCGGTTCGTCGCCAATGAGGAAAACCGGCTCGGCGTATCCCTCCGTCCGCAGCGATGCGGCAATCTGATAGCCCGCCTGTCCGCCGCCGACGATCACAACTTCATCGGGCATCTACTTCTGATACTCAGGCATACGCACAATCAAGCCGTCCAACTCCGGGCGGACGGCGATCTGGCAGCTCAGCCGGCTGTTAGGCATCCGTTCGCACGCCGTCGAATCGAGCATAGCGTCCTGCTCCTCATCGATCGCCGGCAGCAGCGGCAAAAACGCTTCGTCGACGTAGACGTGGCAGGTGGCGCACAGGCACGAACCTCCGCATTCGGCCACGATTCCGTCGATTCCGTTGCGCACCGCGCCCTCCATAACGGACTCGCCGTTGGGCACGTCGATCTGAAACTTCTCTCCCGCATGGGAGATGTAAGTGATCTTGGGCATATAAGGGATGAAACACCATTATCGCTGATGAAACACGCCTCTACTAAATCCGCCCCACTAATCCGATAGAATCAAGTGAGATGAGGGGAGTTTTCGCCACTACCGCCATGGTGTGTCTAGCCGGGGTCCTGGCGCACGCCGATGATTCGCCATCGCAGGTTCCGTGCGCGGTCGAGGCGCCGGGCGGGCAATGGAGCGACGCGGCACGATGGATCGCCGGACAGAGCGCCGCACCTTTTTCCACCGCACTCACCCCGGATCAACGCGCGGCCTGGAACGATTTTTCACACCTTTCCGCGGCGGAATGGTCCAATTTGAAGCGGCAATATCTCAATCGCATTGATGCCTGGCGTGCCCAAAATCTCCCCACGGTTCCCGCCGGTCTCGCCTTCTATCCCTTTGGCGGACCCGATGCCGCGAATTTGCTCGCCTTCTATCCCGACGCGAGAGAGTACATGATGATCGGCCTGGAGCCGGTGGGTTGCGTCCCCACCTCCATTGCGGATTACACGCCGGCCTACTTCGCCGAGCTGCGCCAGAGCTTGAGCACCGTGGTCGCCATGGGCTTCTTTAAGACTGACGACATGCGCCGCGACATAACCCAGAGCGATCTGAACGGCGTGCTGCCCTTGCTGGTCTTTCTGATCTCCCGGTCCGGCTACACCATCGACGGCGTCACTTCCATCGGCATTTCCCCTGCCGGCGCCGGGCCGCTGGCGAATATTGCCAAACCCGAGGTCACCGGCGTCGCTATCCATTTCAGCGACGCCAAGCACGGCGCGCGAACGCTGCGCTATTTTTCAATGAATCTGGAAAATTCCCGGCTGAGGCGCAGGCCCGGGGTCACCCAGTTCCTCAGGAATCTGCCGGACACGGTAACTCTGGTCAAGGCAGCCTCGTACCTGATGCACAAGCCCTACTTTTCGTCGATTCGTTCCACCATCCTCGCCAAGAGCCGCGTGGTGATTGAGGACGATTCAGGCATCCCGTACCACTACTTCGACCCCGCCGCATGGAACGTGCGGTTGTTTGGAACGTATTCGGAGCCGATCCAGATGTTCAAGGACTGGAGCCAGGACGATCTAAAGGCAGCCTACGATCAGCCGGGGGTTCCGCCGCTCGATTTTGGACTTGGCTACCGCCATCTCGACCACTCGAACTTGCTGCTGGCGGTGCGCAAAACCAAATGATCATCTAATAAGAAGATCAGGGAAGCGTCGCGAGAAATCTTTCCAGCGACCGGTTGAAGCGCGCTGGGTCTTCCATCATCAGAAAGTGGCCGCTATGCTCCCATTTTTCCAGACGCAGTTTGGGGAAGATGGTGCGCATCGCGGCTGCGCGCTCCTCGGTCCCTTTTTGCGCAGCCTGGATCGCCAGCGTGGGGATGGGGAAGGTCTCCGCGGGCGGTGGAGGATCGAGCTTCGAAGGACTGGTCACCGCCGCCACGCGCACCCATTCCGGAGTCGCCAGCATCTTGGAGCGAATTTCGGCCCGAAGAGCGGGCGTGGTCTTGGCGGAGAACATCGCCTCCACTTGCGCCAGAAAATTCCTTTCACCGGCCGGACCGCTCAGAGTCTCGGCTCTCTTTTGGTAGCGGACTAACTGGGCGGCGTGATAGCCGGCCGTATTCGGCTCCGCTCCTACGGTCGCATCCACCAGGACCAGCGCCTTTACCTGTTCCGGAAACATGCGAATGAACGCGTAGGCGATCGGCCCACCCAGGCTGTGGCCCACCAGCACCACGCGGTCGACTCCGGCGTCACGCAATACGGCTTCGATTCCGCGGGCGAAAAACTCTACCGGATAGGAGACCATCGGCTTGTCGCTCTGGCCGTGGCCCGGCAGGTCGATCAGCAGCGAGCGATGATTCCGGTACACCGGCTCCTGGCCGCGCCAGAACGTAAGGTCGCAGGTCCAGCCATGGATGAACACCACGGCCTCTCTGCCTTCGCCGTAGCTTTCATAGTGAACCCGGCCGCCTTCAAACGGAGCGAACCGTGAAACATCGCTTCCACTGGACGCACCCCAAGCCGCCAACGCGATGAGCACGCCCACCGGCCAAAATTTCCGTCGCACGAGAATACTATGGTAGCGCGCTCGCAGAGCGCTTCTTCATCAAACCGGCGTTCAGCATGTCCACGACCGGGGCGGCGGCACGAAGGCGCTTTAGGATCTCCCCCAGCAGCTTGGGCGATTCCGCCAGTTTCGCATCCAACTCTACCCAATACAGCCAGGACTTCATGCGAATCAAATCGCTGGCCGGATGTTTCGGGTCGAATCCTTTGGGCACGCGGCTCAACTCATCGCCGTGCAGTTTACCCATCAACTTTTCCGGCCCGAGCGCAGCCTTGCGCAGGGACTCGTGATGTTGCGCGATCCAGCTTCGCAGGGCGAACAGCTCCTCCGGACCCGGCATGTACACTCCGGCGGCGATGCCGAACGATTGCGCCGAAAGATGAATGTAGAATCCGGCCGAACTGTGCTTGCCCTGTCCCCTGCGTGGAAAAATCGCCGCGAGGTGAGTCTTATACGGCGTCTTATCCGGGCTGAAGCGCGTATCGCGATAGATGCGGTAGATGGCTTGCTTCGGATCGTTGATATGCTCGGGCGCGAAGGCGGGCAGCTCGGCGTTGATCGCTTCGACCAAATCCATCATCGGGGCTTTGAGCTTGGCCTCGAAGACCTCCTTGCGCGGCTGAAACCATTCGCGGCGATTGTTGCGCTCCAGACTTCGCAGGAATTTGAGCGCCTCGGGTGGGAAACCAGGGAACATATTACTCTGAGGATAATGCTTTCGCGTCTGCGCGCGATTCCCCACGTAACCGTTTCTGAGAACGCTCTATTACGCGAGCATACCCGTTTCGCGATCGGCGGGCCCGCTCGATTTTTGATCGACGTGTCCGCGGAAGATTCGTTGCCAGCCGTCTTAGCCGAGCTCCGCACTTCCGGTTGCGCGGTCGCGCTGATCGGCGGAGGCACGAACCTGATCGTTGCCGATGCGGGCTTCCCGGGCGCGGTCGTGCGCTACACCGCGCATCGAATCGAGGCTTCCGGCGATTCCATTCGCGTCGACGCCGGTGCGGTGCTGCAAGACCTGATCGATTTCACTGTCGAGCACGGCTTGAAGGGCCTGGAGACCATGACCGGCATCCCCGGCTGGGTCGGCGGAGCGATCTACGGCAACGCGGGTGCCTACGGCCACTCGATTCAGGAGCGATCCGAATGCGTGCGCTTCTTCGACGGCTCCTGCTTCCGGGAGATCGGCAACGCTGAGTGCAAGTTTGCCTACCGAGAGAGCGTATTCAAACACAGCAAAGACTGGATCGTGACCTCCGCCGCACTGCGGTTCGAGCCCGCCGATCCCGCAGCGCTGCGAGCTTCCGCCGATGCAATCCTCAAAATCCGCAATGAAAAATATCCGCCGTCGATGCGCTGCGCCGGCAGCATCTTCAAGAACCTGATTCTGGCGAATCTTCCCGAATCCGTGCGGGCGCGTGTTCCCGCGCAAGTGATCCGCGAAGGCAAGGTTCCGTCGGCGTATTTCTTGGAAACCATCGGCGCGAAGGGCATGAAGCGCGGAGGCATTCAGGTCGCCGATTACCACGCGAATCTGATCTACAACACCGGCGGCGGAACGTCTGCGGATCTGCGCGAATTGATCGAGCTGCTGAAATCGCGAGTCATGGCCGAGTACGGGCTCGCGCTCGAAGAGGAAGTGCAGTACATTTTTTGATGATTTGACCTTAACGGATCTTGATCCACTCGCGAACACGGCTCGCGATGTCGCCGTCTTCAGGGAACAAGTCGCTGATCACGGCCACTGAATCGGCGCCCGCGTCCAACACGGTTTTCGCGTTTGCCCGAGTGATTCCTCCGATGGCTACCAGCGGCTTCTTGGTGAGCGGGCGCAAACGCCGCAAACCTTCCACGCCGACTTGCTGGTCGGGGTTCTGTTTCGACGCGGTGCCGAAGATCGGCCCCAGCGCCAGGTAATCCGCCGGCTCGGCCTCCGCGGCACGCAACTGCGCTTCATTGTGGGTCGAGAAGCCGAGCATCGCATTGCCCAAGATGGCGCGCACCGCCGAAGGCGGCAAATCGTCCTGGCCCAGGTGCAGCCCGGCATCGACCAAGCGAGCCAGATCCGTGCGGTCATTCACGATCAGGGGAACTCCGCATGCCTGGCACATCTCGGCCACGTGGTGCAGCGTCTCGAAAACCTCGCGCGACCAAAATGTCTTGTGACGGAATTGCAGGATCGCCGCGCCGCCTTCCAGGATCTGCGTAGCCGCGTCGATCACGCCGACGGAACGCTTGGCCGCGGCCTCCGTGTCAAGAATCGGATAAAAACGCGGCAGGGTCATACCGCGGCGGCCAGCACTTCTTCCGGCTCCGGTTTGCCCCTTTTGGCGAAGCGAATCACTCCGCCGGGCCCGATCAAATAGACCGTCCGCTTGGGTACGATCAAGCCCTTGGCCCGATACGCCGCGCCCACTCTCTGCCCGCGATCAAAGAGCAGCGGAAACGGGAACTGGTACTTATCGCGAAATTTGGCGTGGAACTTGCCCGGGTTCACCCCGAACACCACGGTGTTCCTTTGCTGCGCCAGCGGCCATCGATCGCGAAACTCGCACAGTTGCTTCGTGCAAACGGTCGTGTCGTCGGCGGGGTAGAAGACAAGCACGACGTTGCGGTTCCTCAGGCTCTTGAGCGAAACGAGGTTCCCGTCCTGATCCGGCAGCTCGAAATCCGGCGCAGAGGAGCCAACAGGGAGGGGTTGCGAAAAGATCATCCGAGCCTCGCGGCCTCCTGGAGGGCAGCGGTGATCGAGTGGAGGCAGTCAGCGGGGGGCGTCGTGCTCCATTGGTGAAAGTTGGCGGCCGCATCGGGAATCAGGCTATCAACATCCCGATGATGGTAGTCGGATGTCTCATCCACCTGCTCGCCCGTGAGATGCAGAATCCACGTCTCGACATGCCGTCGCGGTATGAAGTGCACAATCGCTTCGTCGCCCCGTCTCGGATCGCCTGGCAGCGCTTCGCGCAGTTGACGTGTGCGGCGCTCGACGTCACCCATATCCGCGTCGATCACGACAATCAGCGCGGTACTGGCTTTCTTGGCTCGCGCTCGATATGCGCCGACTGCACGCGCATAATTCTCTCGCACCCACTGCTCTCCACACCCTCTTCCGCTAGGTAGAGTTTCGCGGCGGATCTCCCCCTGGTACTTCCGTCGCTTCAAATACCTGGCAGCGAAATTCTGGTGGCGTCTGTCCTCCGCAAGAAGGATGACTTGAGAAATGCGCCTAATCAAGATCCCATCCGCGGGCCACCAGTTCCGCCGCCGATAGGGGGCTCTCCGGATCACCCTTGAATTTTTCGACCCTAACTGGACCTGCGCCTTCCCGAATGAATTGGACGCCGTACGAAGGAGCCCATTGATTAAGAATCTCGGGGTGATGCGAAATGAGAATGACTTGGCCTTTGTGATCGTCAGCCATCTCCTCAATGCGATTCAGCCACGGCTGAATCTCGGAGAGCGAGATGAAATTGTCCGGCTCATCGACGATGACGGTTCCGCCCTCTGCAATGACAAAATGCGCGATCGCGTAGAAGCAAATCAGGTACTTCTGGCCATCCGAGAGCTCTGAAAAGGGGATCGTGTGCGATTGTGCGTTTCGGCGGAATGCTGCGTACAGGATCTTGGCGCCCCCACCCGCTTCCTTGAGCACAAGCTGATCGAATCCGCTCAAACTCTCACGCAAGTCGTTTAGGAAGGCGGCGTTCTCGTCGGCCGCATATTTCTTGACGAGGGACCAATACCACCCAACAAAGTTCGAAAGATCGACCCGGATAGCGTCCTCCGGCGCGTCCGCCCGGGAACCCATTAACTCGGGAATTGGGTGCCAACACGAAATCCCTCCGAGCCATCCCCGGAATGCAGCAAACGCTTCGTCTCCCGCCGTAGCGAGAGTCGTGCGACTGGGATCCATCTTAAGCGTGACCGGACGACCACCAGCAGATCGCGCAGTGAGACTTCCCTCCTCGAAAAGGAGCTGGGCCCCCGCGCCAGTCAACTCCTCACGGCTGACGGCCATGTGGGGCGGAGTTCCCTCCAGAGCTAGCGTCAGACAGTATGAATAACTTCTGTCGCGCACGAGGGCATCTAGCTCAAAGGTCATCTGACTCTGGTCGAGCCATCGGGTTCTCTGGTCAAACCTGAACCACTTATCCACGCGCTCCCCGTGCGCAGCCACTTCGACGAGGGCCTGGATGACCCACATCAACGATGTCTTCCCCGTCCCATTCCTCCCCAGAATGAGCTGCTTTCGCCCCGGCTTCCATTCGAACTTCTCGAAGCAGCGGAAATTATCGATGTATAGGCGCGTCAGCATCCTTGCCTCGATTCTACACTGTACCAACCCGTACAATCGTAATTTGCGGCCTTTTCATCCATTCTTCCGCAACCGCGATCTCTCCACCATCGCGGGCAACTTCTGGCCGAGGCCCGAGTTGGGCCGCTGGCCCGTCGAAGCCATCCTTTACCGGACCGAGCCCGAGGTCCAGGTCCTGGCTCACGCGCAGCAGCCGGAAGGTTCCGCGAAGACCGACATCCTTATGATTCACGGTCTGGAAGGATCGAGCACTTCCGGCTATTTGGTCAGCCTGGCGCATGCGGCTCTCAGCCGAGGCTTCTCCGCCGCGCGGCTCAACCTGCGTGGCTGCGGCGGGACGGAGCACCTCGCTCTCACCAGCTACCACGCCGGCCAAACCTCGGACCTGCTTGTGGTGCTGCGCAAAAGAGCGGCTCAGCGCCCCATTTTCCTGGTGGGATTCTCGCTTGGCGGCAACATTGCCCTAAAGCTGGCAGGCGAGTTGGGCGACTCCGCGCGCGAACTCTTAGCCGGCGTCTGCGCCGTCTCCACGCCGATCGACCTCGCGGTTTGCGCCGAAACCCTTGGCAAGCCCCGCAATTTTCTCTATGAGCAGCGCTTCGTCTCGCGCCTGAAAGAACGCATCCGGCGCAGGCATGTGCAAGCCCCGCACATTTATTCCACGCAACACCTGCCCAAGATCCGCTCCATCATCGATTTCGACAATCACTACACCGCCAGGCTTTTCAACTTCGGCGACGCCGCCAACTACTTCCGCACGCAAGCCTCCAATCAGTTCCTTGAGCGCATCCGGGTTCCCACCCTTCTGGTCCAGGCCAAGGATGACCCGCTGATTCCTTTCTCCGTCTACGGTCACCCCGCCTTCGCCCGCAACCCGCATTTGCGACTAGTTGCGCCGGATCACGGCGGGCACGTCGGCTTCATCTCCCGGCACCTGCCTCGCTTCTGGGTCGACGCCTTACTGCTGGATTGGATGGAAGAAATTTCGAACAAAAGTGCGCCGGTTCGCGTAGCTCACAAAGGCCAAGTATCCTAAGAGTAGAGACGTACCCCGTGCAATCTTCCCAGGCATCCTTCTTCGAGGCGGCATCCGTCGCCTTCGATTCTCTGCGCGCCAGCAAGCTCCGCAGCTTCCTGACACTGCTCGGCATCATTCTCTCGACTACCACGCTGATCGCCGTCATGGCCGTGATCCACGGGATGGATGTGTACATTGCCGAGACGGCGTCCTCCATGGGTAATGACGGATTCGCGGTGCGCCGCTTCGTGTTCCAGCGCTTCGATCCCAAGAAATTCCTCGAGATGCAGCGCACTAACCCGCAGCTCACTCAGGACGAGTACGCCTTCGTCAAGAGCCACGCGACGCAGGTGCGTGAGGTCGGCCTGGTGGCGAATCGCGGCGTGCAGGTGAGTTACGGCGGCGATCAAGTGGATGGAGTCGGCCTGCAAGGCTGCACCAGCAACACCTTTCAGCTTTCGAATACGCAGGTCGCCCTCGGCCGCATTTTCACGGACTCCGAGGACAAGAGGCGGCTGGAGGTGGTGTTCATCGGCTCCGATATCAAGGACCGGTTCTTCCCCAACACCGACCCTATCGGCAAGTACGTGCAGCTCGACGGCCGGCCGTTCCAGGTGATCGGGGTGGGCGTGCCCAAGGGCAGCGTCTTCGGCCAATCGCAGGATAATTACGTCGGCATCCCGGATCAGACCTACTTCAAGATTTACGGAGACCGGGCCGGGATGCAGTACAATTTCGCGGCATTTGATCGCGATCATTTGCAAGAGGCCGAGGATGAGATCCGCACGTTGGTCCGCTCCTATCGCCACCTGCGCCCCCAGCAGGACGACACCTTCGGCATCCAATCCTCCGATACGCTGGTCTCCACCTGGGATTCGCTGACCTCCACCATCGCCGGAGCCGCGGTGGGCATCGTGAGCGTATTCATGGTGGTAGGCGGAGTGGTCATCATGAACATCATGCTGGCTGCGGTCACTGAGCGGACGCGCGAAATCGGCGTGCGCAAGAGCGTGGGCGCGCGCAGTCAGGACATCCTCAATCAGTTTTTGGTGGAATCCTCCATGCTCTCCGGCATCGGAGGCTTGATCGGCGTACTGATTTCTTACGTCCTGGCGATTCTGGTAAACAACTTCACGCCGGTTCCGATGAACGTTCCACTGAACGCGATCGTGCTCGGCGTGGGCCTTTCAGCCATCGTCGGCCTCTTCTTCGGCATCTACCCGGCGCGCCGCGCGGCGCGTCTCGACCCCATCGTCGCTTTGCGAGCGGAGGCCTGAGCTATGCGGTTGTTCTTAGAAGTCCTTCGCCTGGCGCTATCGACAATCCGCGAAAACAAAGCCCGCGCGTTTCTAACGATTCTCGGCGTCATCATCGGCACGGGGACGATCATCGGAGTCGGCTCCATCCTTGCCGGTCTGGACGGAGCTGTCACCGGAACCATCCGCGCGCTGGGTTCCAATACGGCCATCGTCTTCAAGATGCAATTGGGCGCGGGCTTCAACGGGCGCACGCCGGAAGAGCGGCAGCGCAAGCCCATCACTTATGAGAACGCTTTGGATATTCAGGCGCGCTGCCCGGATGTCGCGCACGTGAGTCCGTATTTGCTCCCGCCGCAAAACGGCATCACCGAGGCCCGGTACAAGGGCAACACCTACGCAAACCCGCAAATGTTCGGCACCGACGCGGATTACTCGGATAGCGGGCAAGTGGACCTGCGTGACGGCCGGTTCTTCACGGATAACGAAAACGAGCATCACCTTCCGGTGGCGGTTCTCGGCTACGACGTGTATGGCGCTTTATTCGGGCAGGAGAACGCGATCGACAAAACCGTCAATGTCGCCGGGCAGGAGCTGCGCGTGATCGGCGTAATGAACCGTCCCGCGGCGTCCATCCCGGGCCAGGACGATAATCGCATCGCCGTGCCCTACTTCACCATGCACAAGCTGTTTCCCAATTTGCAGGAGAATCTGCTGATCGTACAGCCCAAGACGGGCAGGCTCGCAGCGGCCATCGATGAGCTGCGTGTGGTGCTGCGTCAGGACCGGCACGTCCCGTTCAACAAGCCCGATAATTTCTACATCTCGACTCCGGAGGAAATGGTGGATCAATTCCGCCAGCTCACCTCAGTCGTCGCTCTGGTAATGGTGGTGCTCAGCTCCATTGGGCTGCTGGTCGGCGGAATCGGCGTGATGAACATCATGCTGGTCTCGGTCACGGAGCGCACGCGCGAAATCGGAGTGCGCAAGGCCATCGGTGCGCGGCGCTCCGATATCGTGCTCCAGTTCCTGATGGAAGCCGTCGCGCTGACCGGCATGGGAGGCATCATTGGCATGGCCTGCGGCTGGGTGGTCTCGCAAGCCAGCCGCATCGCGTTTCCGACTCTTCCTACGTCCGTGCCACTGTGGGCGGTAGCCCTGGGCATCGTCGTCAGCGTCGGGATCGGCCTGTTCTTCGGCATTTGGCCTGCGAGCAAGGCCGCCCGGCTGGACCCCGTCGAAGCCCTCCGCTACGAGTAGCCTACGGCTACTTTTGCGTGCACCGGCGAGTGGGGCAGGCCACTGGCGCAGGTCTCCGCGGTTTGATTATCACTTGTTAGAGCTGCCGCAATTGTTTGCTCGCCGCCGACTCCCACCTGCTGGCGTGCCGCCGCAGATGCGATGGAGCCGTCCGCACGGATTCGATTGCCTGTTTGAGCGCCTCCTTCGCTCCGGCTACATCGCCGGTGCGGCTCAGCGCGACACCATACCAGTAATTGCCCTCCGCATCGAAACTGTGGCGATTGGTGTACTCACGCAAAACATCGCGAGCCTCGGAAGCGCGTCCCAGCTCCAGCAGCGTCGCGCCGGTTTCGCGCAGCACCTCGCTCTGCGCCACCTTATTGTCGATCGCCGCCGCGGCCTGCAAGTGCCCTAGTGCCGGTTCTAATTGCCCCTGCGCGCGCAACACGCGGCCTAACTGATAGTGCGGCTCCGCGTCGTTCTTGTCGATGGCGATGGCTTCCTCGAAGCACTGCTTCGCCTGCTCGAAATCACGGCGCTGCTGGTAGATGAGCCCGAGTTGATAGCGCGCATCGGCATCGCGCGGGTTGACGGTGGATATCTCCAACAATTGCCGCATCCTCTGCCGCGAGCTTAGTCCTCCGCCAAAGCCTCGCAGCCCCGATCCGATCCCCTGCCCAAACAGGATGTACAGGTAGAACAGGACGAAGGGCGACGCCAGGAAGTACAGCGCGCCGCGTACAAAGGAATACGCATAGATCCCGGCGAAAGAAGCGATCACGGCGGCGATTACCGTTGCGATGGCGCGGCCGGTTCCCGTGCCGGAGATCGTGCGCAGGATGCGAACGCTGAGGAACGCGAAGTACAGCAGCACCGCGGCCATTACGGCGACGGGGTAAAGCTCGGGAACGATCCATTCGATAGCCGCCGCCGGAAGAAGGGTCGCGGCGTAGGCCAACAGATGGCACACCAGCATGGGCATGTAGTCGCGCGGCAGCACTACGCCGGCGGAGCCGGTTCCCTCCAACTTATTCACCACGATGACGGCGACCGGCACGAAGATCGCCGCCAGCAGGACCAGCGAAAGAGCGATGGGCGAGAACAGCGCGCCGATCGAAATCACCCTGCCGGTTTGGGCAACCTCATCGGGAGAAAAACCCTCGAGGCCCGGGGCTGTCTCCACGCTCTGAAGAATGACCGGGTAGGCGAGCAGCAGTCCCGCTGTGATCGCCAGGGTCAGCGTCCATCCCAGCCGTCCTCGATCCAGAATCACGCTGACGGCTTTCGACGGCCGGACGTACAGCAGCGCGAGAGCCTTAAGATGGTCGCCCAAGCGCTACTTGACCGCGGGCTCGTCTGCCGCGATCACGTCCAAAACTTCTTTGTAGGTTTTTGGAAACTCGCCGCCGAAATGAGCTTTCAGATCCAGGTCCGCCGCCCAGTCCATGCGCCGCACCGTGGCTTCCGCCATCATCGGCTCAATGCCGAGCTCGCGCAGCGTCGCCGCGACCTCTTCCATCTCCCGCGCGCGGCGCTCGCCATGCACGGCCACGCGTCCGATCATGTAGTCGGCCAGCTTCTGGAAATCGATGCCGGGAAAACTTTCGTTAAGAGAAGCGAACACGCGCGGCTCCGCTCCGTAGTGGCTGGCGCCCAGCACGCATTCGAACAGCAGCGCCTCCAGACCCTTGTAGACGATGCTGCGGAACATCTTCACCGCCGCGGCGCGCCCAATCTGGTCCGTCGCCACAACCTCCATGCGCATGCCGAACGGCCGCATTATTTCGACGAATTCGGGTGCGGCTTCGCCCCCCAATAGCATCGGGACCTTGTGGGCGTGCGGAGGAACGGGAGCCATCATCGCCGATTCGACGAATCGCGCTCCATTGCGCGAGACGGCTCGCGCGACTTCCTGTTTGACGCGCGGCGAGACGGAGTTCACGTCGCAGTAAATGTGCCGTGGAGTCAGATACGGCGCGGTTTGTTCGGCCGCGTTCAAAGCCTGATCCGCGGTAACCGCGCTGAAGACGACGACGCAGGCTTGGGCAAGCGCGGCGTTCGACTCCACCAGCTCTGTCCCGCTTTCGCGCGCCCGCCCTCGCAGGCGCTCGCTGGAGTCGATATCGTAGCCGTAGGTCTGCTGGAGACCCGCGCCGCGCAGACCCTTGGCGATGTGATAGCCCGCTTCGCCAAACCCAACGAACCCAACTCTGTCTATTGCTTTGTTGGCGGCGCTCACAGAATTCCGATAATCTTCCAGTAAGCCACGCCGACAGCCGTGGCAGCCAAGCCGGCGAAGACATTCACCACAGCCAGCTTGAACATCTGTCCGGTGCTGTACCCCTGTCCGCCGGTCATGCCTTCGCCCATCGCCATCCAAAAGTTGGTGTACATAAGCAGGAACGGAGCGGACATCAGCAGCAGCGGAGCAGCCAGCACCAACGGCGGAATGCCTCCGGCGTTCAGCGGCTCAACCAACGGCGACCACAGCAGCGGAATGGCGAAGAAGGCCGAGGGGTCGATGAAGCGCATACCGAGCATCAGGAACGCCATCACCAGCAACAGGATCAGCGGAACGTGAATCAACGGCAAAATTCGCGGCGCCATGATTCCGGCCAGCCAGTCCGTGATCTTGTATTGCGGAATGATGTGGGTCAGGCTGAAGATGCCGCCCAGGAACAACAGCAGCGTCCAGGAAACGCCGGTGCCGATATCCTGGTTTTCGAAGACTCGCGTGAAAGAGAGCACGGCCATGCCGAACATGCCCACCACGAAGGTCGGCAGGTGGTGCAGCTTGCCGGCGGTTACCCAAAAAGCGATGGAGGTGAACACCACCACGGCGGTGATAAACTCATTGCGGCCTACGCGGCCCAAAGCCTTCAGCCGGCTACTGGCAAAGTCGCGCGAGACGTGAATCGGCTCTTCCGGTTTCAGGAAGATTTGGTTCAGAATCAGGATCAGCGCGCACATGATCAAGGTGGGCAGCAACATCACTTGGATGTAGCCGCCATCGGTCAAGGGGAGGTGCTTGTCATCGAACATCTTGATGACCACCGGTCCGTTTAACGACCCCAGCTTGAACGCCAAGCCCGGCACCACCGCCATCTCAATCACGGTGACCATGATGAGCGCCGAGCCCTTGCTGCGGCCCTTCAATCCCAGCGTCTGCACCAGCGACCAGGCGATGGGAGCCATAATCGCCGTGCGCACCGTCATCGACGGGATCAGTGGAGAAAGAATCAACCCGATCAAGAAGAATGCCGAGAGAACACCGGTGTAGGTTCCCGGAAACAAGGACAGGATGTAGTAAGCGATGCGTTCGGCGAGTCCGGTTTTCTTCATCGCGAAGCCGTAGTAGACCACTACCAGCAGGGTCCACCACGCGCCATCCGCGAATCCACTGAGCGCGCCGCTGATATCGCCAGTCCCCTGCACGGTCAGCAGCGGGCGGACACCAATCACCATCAGCGTGCCCATCATCAGCAGCGACGCCACGCCGTTGTTCATCGCCTCCGATGCCCACAACACTACGGTCGCCGCGATGATCGCGAGGACAAGCTGCGCGGTATGGCTTAGCCCCGCCTGCGCGGGCATAAAGGCAACCGCCAGTCCCACGGCGATGGCGACAGCGAGCCAGCCCCACTTGAGCGTGTGCGTGGCGACGGCGGCGGGAGAGGGTGCGGCGACAGAGGTACTCATGGCGACCATCTATGGTATCAAGCGCAGAAGCCTTTGCAAAACGCCTCCCGGCATGAGCCATTCGGCGAACAAGCTTCCGTAATTTTACGGGCGCGCGATTCCGAAAACTTCCCCGGTGAAGGGCGAAGCTTCCGGCGTTACTCTTACTAATGCGGGTTGTTCCTCCGACGGCCCGCATCAAGCGGTGGAAGGGCCTCACCGCCCCGCCCACCGCTTCCCCCTTTAGACTCCGCGTGTGATAGCATGCGAGCCATATGCGATCCATTAGCATCTGTTTCGCCGTCACTGCAGCAACGGCCTTCCTGTTCGCCCAGCGAGGCGGGGGCCCCGACGTTACCTACAAATCCGCCGCCGAAGTGGCTTCCATGATCGCCAAAGCTAAAGCCCAGGATGCCGCTAAAGCTCAGCCGACCATCGTCCAGAACCTTCTTTCTCTGGCGCCCTACAAAGCGAACCTGGAATACCGCGCCTCCGTGGGCCCCGCGGCCGTACATGAGAAAGAAGCCGAGCTGTTCTACGTGATCGACGGCTCTGGTACGCTCACCACCGGAGGAAAGCTGGTGGGAGAGAGGCGCCAGAACGCCGAGAACCTGCAGGGCACCGGGATCGAGGGCGGGCACAACCAGCCGGTTTCCAAAGGCGATGTCGCCATCGTGCCGGAGAACACGCCGCACCAGTTCACCGAGATCAAGCAAACCTTGGTGCTGATGTCGCTGCACGTGCCGCGGCCGGTGCCGGGCGAAAAATAGCCTTCAGCTTTCCGTCGCGGATTTGTGATAATCTTCCGCGATATGGGCTCTAATTTGTTGGTTTCGCGCCGGAAAGCGCTTGCCGCCGCCGGATATTGCCTGGCAATCCCGTCTTCTGTTTTCGCCATCGACTTTCACGAAGACGTCGTGAAATTCAAGGCTAAGACGTTGGACGGCGAAGTTGTCACCACGGATTCTGTCCAGGGCAAAGTCGTGCTGGTGCAGTTCTGGGCGACTTGGTGCCCATACTGCCGGGCTGACGCTCCGTTTGTCGACAAGCTGGTGCATGAGTTCCAGGATCAAGGCCTCGAAGTCCTGGCGGTCGACATCGGTGAATCCAAGAAAATGGTGACGAAATTCCTCGCTCAGAACCCGCGTGATTGCAAGATCGTGCTGATGGAAGACACGAACCTGGCGGCTTGGTTCAGCCCGCATTCCTTCCCGCATTACGTCGCCATCGACCGCGCCGGAGGCGTCGCGGGAGAGCAGAAAGGCGCGGGCGGCGAACGTCCGCTCCGTCATTTACTGCGTCAAGCAGGAATCAAGACCACGGATTCCGGCGGTGGTGGCGAACTGCAATCCTCGCCGCGAAGGGGCTAGAATCCGCTAGCTGGAGATCCGCTTTTTCAGCGGAGCCTTCCCTTCCCGCCCCACGGCCGCTTCGAGCTTGTCGAGCACACGCATCGTAGGCAGCACCTGCTGGACGCTCGAATTGGGCTCGCGCTTTTCTTTGATCGCGGCGAAAAATTCCCGATCCTGCAACTCGATGCCGTTCATCGATACGGCGACATTCGATAGATCGATCTTGTTTTGATCGCCGTCGACCAGATCATCGTAATAGGCGACGTAGGTTCCGTTGTCGCAGATGTAGCGGAAGAAGGTCCCCTGCGGGCCCTTGTTATTGAACGACAGCGACAGAGTGCAGATGGCCCCGTGCGCAGTCTTGAGTTGGATGCTCATGTCCATGGCAATGCCAAGCTCAGGATTTACCGGCCCCTGTAACGCGTTGGCGTGCGTGACCTGATCGCCGGTCTGGTAGGCGAACAGGTCCACGGTGTGGCAGGAGTGATGCCACAGCAGGTGATCCGTCCAGCTCCGCGGCTTACCAGCCGCGTTCATGTTGGTGCGGCGGAAGAAATAGGTCTGCACGTTCATGTGCAGCACCTTGAGCTCGCCTTTCTGGATGCGATTGTGCACCCACTGATGGCTGGGATTAAAACGGCGCGTGTGACCGGCCATCGCCACCAACCCCGTCTTCTTTTGCACCGCGCAGATTCGCTCGGAATCCTCCAGCGTATCCGCCATGGGGATCTCCACCATTACGTGTTTGCCCGCTTCCATGCACTGGATCGCTTGCTGGGCATGCAGTTGCGTCGGAGTCGTGAGGATCGCCGCTTCGACGCCGGGTTGCTTCAGGCTCTCGGCCAGGTCGGTGGTCCAGTGCGGAATCTTGAATCGCTTGGCGACCTCCTCGGTTCCCGCCGGATTCCCTCCAGCCAGCGTCACCACCTCGATTCCCGGAATATTCTGCATCGCGTCGAGATGCTTGATCCCGAAAGCGCCTTGTCCCGCAACCGCTACTTTCATGCCTTCCTTTCTCCTTTAGCCTTTGGCTGCCCTCAGCTTTTTTGAAATTCTTGGATAAACTTTGCGCGCGTTGCCTTCATACAGCTTGTAGCGATCCGCTTCGCTCAAGGGTTGCGCGTCAAGATACTTTTTCGTGTCGTCGTAAAAGTGACCAGTTCGCGGATCGATGCCGCGCACCGCGCCCACCATCTCCGACCCGAACAGAATATTGTCGATCGGCACCACCTTCAGCAGTAGCTCGATGCCCGGCTGATGATACACGCAGGTGTCGAAGAACACGTTCTTGAGCAGCGATTCTTCGAGCGGCGGCCGCTTCATATCCTGCGCGAGGCCCCGATACCGGCCCCAGTGATACGGCGCCGCGCCACCCCCGTGGGGGATGATGAACCGCAGCGTGGGGAAATCCTTGAACAGGTCCGAGGTCAGGAACTGCATGAACGCGGTGGTGTCGGCGTTGATGTAGTAAGTTCCGGTGGTGTGGAAACTCGGCAGGCAGGAGCCGCTGACGTGCACCATCGCGGGTACATCCAGCTCGACCATCGCCTCATAGAACGGATACCAATACTTGTCGCTCAGCGCGGGCGAGTTCCAGTGCCCGCCGGAAGGATCGGGATTCAAATTGCACCCGATAAAGCCGTATTCAGTGACGCAGCGCTTGAGCTCCTGAATGCAGTTCTCCAGACCCACTCCGGGCGATTGCGGCAACTGGCACACACCCACAAAGTTTTCCGGGTAGAGCTTGCACACGCGATGAATCATGTCATTGCAGCGTTCGCTCCAATGCAGGCTGGTGGTGGGCGTGCCGATATCCGGCCGCATCACTGAGGCGCGCGGAGAGAAAATCGTCACGTCGGTGCCGCGCTCGCGCTGGAACTTGAGCTGCGCCCCTTCCAGGCTTTCGCGAATCTGGTCATCGGTGATGTCCAGCGGACCGTTGAACGGAGGGTTCGCCGGGTCCTTCAGCGCCTCGGTCTGATTCTTTCTCCACGTCTCTATTTGTTTAGGAACGGTCGTGTAGTGACCGTGGCAGTCAATGATCATCGGAGTTCGTTTCTTCGGGCCTAGGTCCCGAGGATTAATTTCTAGACGCGGCCCGCAACCGGCGAGCCTCCGCCTGAACCGTCACCAGGCACATCAGCATACCCAGGGGATGCGCACCGGCGTCGACCAGCGGATGAGGCTTCAGCGACCGCAGCACGTCGATGTTTTCGTCCGTGATCATCGCCAGAGCCTTGGATTCCTGCGGATTTAGTTTGTACTTGGCCGCGATCGCCATCGGATCCTTCAAGAACTCGATACGCATCTGCTGATCCTGCCGCAGGTCGTACAGCACCTTGTTCAGCGGATAGGAAGACGACGGCGGAGCCTTGTAGAACTCGAAGCCGCCCTGCGAGAACTTGTAGGCTTCCGGCACGTCGCCCGGAGGCGGACCCTGGCGCTTATTCGGGATGAAGCGCATCACCGCGTGGCCGTGATGCCAAGTGGGTTGATACGTGATCAACTCGCCTGGCACGTTGCCCAGTGCGCCGAACAGGAAGTACCACGGCAGCATCTCCGTGTTGCCGACCTCATCGAGCTGCTCGCTGGTCAGCTTCAGCAGCGGATCGATGTTGCCGCGCTCCATCAACGCGATGGCCCAGTAATCGAAATCGTAAGCGGGCTGCGGATATTTCCACGTGCCGGGATAATGCGACAGGCCGCCGCTGGCGATGATCGCCACGCGCTCCGGACGTTCCGCGATCACCTCGGCGATCGCTTTGCCCAGCGCCACGCAACGCTGCGGAGCCGGCAGCGGAGGCAGATACGTGTTGACGAACACCGGCACCACCGGAATCTTGCCGTTCGGGATCACCCACTCGTACACAGCCGCGAAGGAATGGCCCAGAATCGCATCCTGCGAATAGGCCATGTCGAAGCCGCGCGCCACCAGCTTTTCCAACATATAGTCCGCGAAGGGCAGGTGCACCGGTACGTCCCAATGCCGGGCCGCGAAGTGCGCGTGCGATTTCTCACCCGCCACCACGGCGAACGTAGGAACGGAAGACAGGAAGAACGTCTCCAGGTGATCGCTACCGATCACGATCGCCAGATCCGGCTTGGCGTCGGCAACATCCTGGCCTATCTCGCGCATAGCGGCGATATCGGCGTCGAGCTGTTCTGGAATCTCCGTGGGGGGTCTAACGAACAACTGCGGCGCGTGAACGGTGGAAACGGCGGCGACTATCTTTCCCATAGAATCACTCCTCAGTCCATTCTACGCCCAGCTCTTTGAGCTTGGCCCTCAGCCCATACATATCGAGGCCCAATTTTCCCTCGCGCAGGCTGTGCCTGTTCTTCTCTTCCTTGGCAAAGCGAGCCTGGCTGGCCTTGACCACCTCCGGCGCACGCTCACGCGGCACCACGCACACACCGTCGGCATCGCCAATAACGACGTCGCCGGGTTGGATCGACGCGCCCGCGCACACGATCGGAATGTTTACGGACCCGGCGGTTGCCTTTACCGTGCCCTGCGCGTGCACGGCTTTGGACCACACCGGGAAATCCATCGCGGTGAGTTCGCTCACGTCGCGGACGCCTGCCTCGATCACCAGCCCGACCACCCCGTGCGCCACCAGCGATGTCGCCAGCAGGTCGCCGAACATACCATCGGTTGAATCGGAGGTAGTGGTGACTACCAGGATGTCTCCGGGCTTGCAGACTTCGATTGCCGCGTGGATCATGAGGTTGTCGCCGGACTGGCACAGCACCGTCACGGCCGAGCCGGCCGCCTTCGCTGACGGATAAATCGGGCGCATGTATGGCTTCATCAGGCCGGTCCGCCCCTGCGCCTCGTGCACTGTCGCGACGCCCAGTTCCCCCAGAATTTTGACGGCCTCCGGGTCCGGCCGCGGAATGTTGCGAACGATTTTGTGCATGGATTTTGACTCGCGAAAACTTAAGAAACCAGATTGGACGGATTCGTTACCGCCATCCGCCGCACTTCTGCCTTGCTGAACCCGTTATCGAGCATCTTCTGCGCGAACATGGCGAACCCGTCGGACACTGGGGGATTGATGGTCTGCCCCAAGTCGGTAGACATCACAATCCGCTCCGGCCCAACCCGCCGCACAGCCTCGTAAAAAATCTCCCAGGTAGCCTTCTTCGTGAACATGGTGGTGAAGCAGTGCTCGATATTCGCGCCGAGGTCGGCCAATTGCACCTGTTCGTCCGGCGTCAGGTTCTGCGAGGGGAATTCCGCGTGGGTCACCAGGATGCGCTTCAATCCCATCTCTTTACCGGTCTTGACCAGTTGGAAAATCTCCTTGCGGCCCAGGTGCCCGGTGGCCAGGATCATGTCATGCTTGCCGATTCGCTCCAGGCACGCCCGAGCGGCCTGGTTCAACTTTCCGTCCTCGGCCAGCACCGTCAGTGGGGGCGGCGAAATACCTTCGTCGGAAAGCGACAACTGAATCTGCGCCCAGAACGGCAGCTTGGTAGTGGCCCCGCCGCGGCGTCCGGCCGTTTCGTTTGCCGCATCCACGGTCGGCATCCAGCAGATTTTATTGCCCGACCGCCCGGCGATCTCCAGCGCCACAGGGTTCAATCCGCCGACGCTATGGTTCAGGGTGATGGCCCCAAAGGCCGTGATCCCCAGATGCGCCGAAGCCTTCGTCACCACCTTGGCGCGCTCATAAGTCGGGGCGTAGTGCGACTTCAAACAAAACCCCTTCAACTTGTGGGCGGCGAACTCCTTAGCGAGATCTAAGTCGTCAATGCGCCTGCTGATAACATCCGGAGCGACATGAACTTGCAGATCATAGCCCCCTTCGATCGCCTCCCACGCGGCATTTGTTACGGCTATCGGGGCTTCCACTGTCTCTGCGGCCATCTCTCTCCTTCCGTTTCCTTATCGAAAGGGCCAGTGTAACATGGCGCAGCCCTCGCTTCGTCGCCGGCGGTAGACCCAGCGTATGCTTAGGAGATGCCGGAAGCCCCGCCCCGGGAGAGCATTGCCGTTCGCGTGTGGATTGCTCTTGTGACGGCCCTACTCGGCTATCGATTCTTCCACTTCATCTGGCTTAACGCGGTGAACATTCCCTTCTGGGACCAGTGGGACTTCCTCACCAGTTTCTTCGCTGGAGGACATCCCTCGCCTTCGACGCTGTTCCTGTGGCAGCATGGCCCCGTTCGCGAGGGTCTGGGATTGATCGCCGACAAATATCTGTACGCCGCGACAGCCTGGAATATCCGCGCCGAGTCGTTCTTCATCGGCGGTTGTATTTTCGCCGCTATGCTGCTTGCTCTGGCGCTCGCGCGGAGGTCATTCGGGCGCCTTTCCTGGATGGACGCGGCCATCCCTCTGATCTTTTTGACGCTGATCCAGTGGGAGACGATGATCGGAACGCCCAATCCGGCCTACAGCGCGATCCCCCTCCTGCTTATTCTGCTGTACTCGTTCGCGTTGCTTCAGCCCGGATATCTGCTCCGCTACGGGCTGCTTCTGGTGCTCGATTTCCTGTTGATCTACACCGGATTCGGGCTGTTCATGGGTATCGTGACCATCTGCGTGTTCGCGCTGGAATGCTACTGGCGGCTCCGAGGCCCAGCCTCAGTGCCAGCAGCCGTGCCGTGGCTGGGTCTGGCCCTTGTCGCCGCCACCCTGGGATCTTTCTTCATCCACTACACGTTCTCACCCGCGGCGGACTGCTTCACGTTCCCCCATCCCCCATTCCAACCCTATCTGGTGTTCTTCACCGTCATGTTTGCGAATTTTTCCGGTATCTGGATTCCGCCGGACCACGGCTGGATCCCGCCAGTTGATGCAATGCGAATCGCCGGAACGATTCCGATGCTGGTGTTGGGGGCGGTGTTCTTGATTCAAGTGTGGCGGCTGCTTAAATCCGGCTCAAGCCGCAGAATCGCGCTTGTGGCCGGCTCCCTGATCGCCTTCAGCGGGCTGTTCGCATTGAACACAGCCATCGGCCGGACCTGCCTGGGGCCGGGCGGAGCCTTCGGCTCACGTTATGCGAGCCTTCTGATCCCGGCGTTTCTGGGCTTGTACCTGTCGGTCCGGGAGCTCTTAGTCTCTTTCCCGCAAGTCCGCTACCGGGCCGCGCTGCGCGGTCTGGCTGTGGCGCTCCTCGCGATTTTGGTGGTTCCGGGAAGCGTCGTCACTCCGACCTTGTACGGCTATTGGGCCTCCGGAAAGCGAGCCTGGGCCAACTGCTACCTCCAAACCGGCGACATCGCAGCCTGCGACTCCCGCACTCACTTCCAGATCTACCCGAACCCAGCCACGACGGAATTGAAGCGAAAGCTCGACTACCTGAAGGACCGCCGCCTTAGCCTCTTCGCGGGCCGTTAACTACCGGCGACGCCGGGACACGACGCCAAGTCCAAGCAGCACCGTACCAATGCTGGCGAGCGCCCCTGAAGACGGTTCTGGCACGGAGGGAGGCTGGGCTTCCTCGAAGAACGCGAAATGCTGTTGCGTGCCACTCTCGCCGATGTTGTCCGCGGCGATGGAGTTGTATACCTGCCCCAGCCCATTGGTGCCATATATTGCGAATGCGCCGTCGGGGTCGAACGTGACTGTGGTGCCGTCAGGCTCTGTCCGAACGGCCAATTGGTGTAAGGTTCCCGGGCTTGACAGACTGTACCATCCAACCGTGTCTGTGTCTGCGGCAATCCCTTCCAGAAAAGTGAAAGTGACGGGCCCCGTCGCGTCGAAGGTCACGCTATTAACGCTTCCGCCGTTGGGTAGCGCCAGATACTCTAGATTCGGGAATGCGCTGTTGTCGTCGAGAAGGAAACCAACGTTCATGTCCGGGCCGTCCAGCGAGTCGTTGTCCCAGAACACTGTGCCGTTCTGATTGACCACGGACGGCGTCAAGTTGTTGAACACGCCGCCGGGAGCGCTAACCGTGATGTTCCCACTCAACTCAAACATCATGTCGTTAAAGTCGCCGTTTTTCTCGTAGCCGCTGCTTCCGGGCGTGTCTTCCATGGCCCCGACGATTACCGTGGCCCGGCTCAGGCTCGCCCCCGCCAAAAGAGCTGCCGCCAACGTGTAAATGCGAAGTCGATTGCATACCATAAGTTCAGGCTTTCTGGAGCTTTGTCCAGACTCAGAATGTGACGGCGCGAGCGGGAAGTCAGTGGACGGATGGTACTCGGACGCGCCAGGTTTGTACCGGTACGATTACGATTTTGAGGTCAGTTACCTGAGGGCCCTTCAACGTGGTCGATGACCACGACTTCGATCGGAGCCTTAGTTGATTCGAGCTTCAAGCCAAGTTGCTCTTGGACGGCAGCGAAAACCGACGGAGCGTTCGCATCCGGCGGTGCATTATCTCCCGCCCACTCGAGCGTGTAATCGTAGATTCCGGCGAGGCCGGTCTTATCGAGAACGGGATGTCCGATATTGGCGGAGAGTTAATCCACTAGCTGTTCCATGCTCCCCTTGGTGGTCGTGATCTGGATCACGCCTT
>JASHNT010000129.1 GCA_030041495.1 Bryobacteraceae bacterium
CGCTGGTGTGGGGCGGGCGCTGAAAAGCGCGCCTCATGCGTCGCGTTTGACCCGGCGTCTTGCGAGCAACACGGCCACAACGCCGGCCGCAATCAAGATCAGGCTCGGCCAGAACGTGAGAAACGCCAGGATGCCAGGGCCCAAGGGATTGTCCTCGTTCATCCACCCGATCTCATCGAGAAAAATGATGAGCCACAGCGGCCCGGTCCCGAGGACAAACATTCCCACGCCAATTCGGATTAGCCAGGAATCGCGGAACCGGGGATATCGATCCGTCATTTGGCGCGGCCACCTATGCCAACCGCAAGCTCGGAACGCGCTCGAAGTGCCGATGGTTGCGCGTCAGCAACGCGCCTCCGTTGCTCACCACAATGCCGGCGACGAGGCTCCGCCACCCTGATCGGATGCGACATCATGCGGAGCGCAGCCACTTTCGCAACGGGTTCTTAAGGCGGAACCCGCCGCGTCGCGCTTCGTGCGGCTCGGCCGGGAGATCAAGTTCACCTTGCGTGGGAGGCACGCCGGTCTCGATAAACCCTTTCGCCGCTTTCAACATTCCATCCGTGACCGTGCGCCATTCGATTTGACTACCGGCTCCGTTGATCGGCACGGCGATCTTGATGGTTCCATCCGGGCCGGATTCCCAGTGGCGTGCATGGTACCGCCTCATCAATAGCTGTAGCTCCAGTGGAGCGGTGTCTCGCGTTTCCATGGGGCCATCATCATATCACCTCCCGAAGGCAGTAAAAGAGCTCTGGAATATATAAGAATCGGAGTCAACTACAATTGCTAGAGTCAGCTAAAAGGTACTGCTTCCCAGCTTTATCCGGGCGCGTTTGTTGTGGATGCAGCGCCCATTCCGGTCCGAGCGGAGAAGCGCTGCTCAGTGTCCCTGCCCGTCTCGAAGGTAGGAACTCATGTAGGCTATCACAGCTTCGGAGCCGCATTTGGGGAGCGTACACGCCAGTGAGAGTCTGTATTTGGATGCCGAAGAATTGCCAACCCCATCTTCGCGACTTCGAGTTCTAACTCCGCTTGAACGGCGCGGGAACGGTAAAATTGATCTGGACCTTAGGAAGAACTTCTCGTGCTTCCGCAGTTTAGCGCTGGGGTCGGCTCGCAGACAGACAGTGAGAAGGCGTGACGCCGATTCTCGGAGGTGAATAAACGCCCACGCGGGTACCCTGGCTTAAGACCAGGAATTTGAGCCAGCGTAACACATATCGGAATCAGAGTGCATATTTCCTCCTGAAGCGGTTCCGGTGACAACCCCACGTGCTACTCTCTCTGCGTAATCTGTTTCCAACGGTGTGTTCTCCTTCCCTTGCCATTGGCTGACTGCTTACCCGGAGCAAGCGGCCTACCAGTTTGTGAGGGTAGGCAGCGGGCTCACAACATCCGGCAGATCCTCACCGTAGCCAGAGCGGCCGAGTCCGTTCATTGGCGCTTCTTATCCTCTCATTGACGCCGCTTCGCCGGTTGCGAGAATTTCCTAGGTATCCAGTACTATCCCCCTGATACTGTTGCAATGAAGAGACTTGCTCTCACCGCACTTGCAGTTCTTCCTTTCTGCTTCACAAGTCAGATGCTAGCCCAGTCGACTTCCGGGACGGTTCGGGGCAAGGTGCTCGATCCTTCCGGCGCGGCCATCAGCGGCAGCACTGTCGAGATCGATAATCCTGTATCGCACTACAATCGGAGCACTCAAACCGACAGCCAGGGAAATTTTGAGTTCGACAACGTTCCGTTCAACAACTATCACACAACGGCCGCTGCCCAAGGCTTTCAGACCGGTACGCAAGACATCGATCTGCGATCCCCTGTTCCTGTCGTTCTCGATTACAGTTTGAAGATCGGCGCCGCGACAACCACTGTGACCGTGGAGGGTGCGGAGGATTTGATCCAAACCGATTCCACCACGCGCGTTGACATTGATCGCGGGCTGTTCGATAAGCTGCCGCTCGAAAGTCAATCTTCCTCGCTGAGTTCACTGGTTACGCTAGCCTCGCCAGGAGTCGCCGCCGACTCTAACGGCCTTTTTCATGGATTGGGAGACCACGCCGAGAACTCGTTCTCCGTCGATGGGCAGCCGATTACCGACCAACAGAGCAAAGTGTTTTCAAATCAACTCCCGGTCGATGCCGTACAGTCGATCGAGGTCATTCCGGGGGCTCCTCCCGCGGAGTATGGCGGCAAAACCAGCCTGATCATTGTGGCCACGACGCGGTCCGGCCTCGGTTCGACGACGCCACATGGCGATGTGTCCGCCTCCTACGGTACATTCGGGACCACAAATGACGCTTTCGACCTCTCCAATGGAGGCCAGAAATGGGGCAACTTTATTTCCATGTCCACTCGCAGTCGGTCGGATCAGTTTTTTTGTCGCGCCCCGGCACCCGCGCTAGTTGCCGCGTGTCCACCAGCAGCACCTCCAAGCCTTGCGCCTCCAAAATCTCGTGCGGAGCAATCCAATACACTCCGGTGCTTTCCATCGCCACCGATTCGATCCGCCGCTGCTTGAGCCACTCGGCCATTCGAATCAGCTCCGGTGTTGTCGCCCCGAACGCGGCAATCTCTCGGCCGTTTCCGTCAGGCGCCGGAGCACAAACCCAGTGCTCCTCGCTCCCCAAATCGATTCCTGCGGTGAGGTGGCGGATCACGGGCAAACCGTCCAGCCGTCCTCGCCGTTTCTCAATCTCCTCAGAGTTTCGCTTCTGCTGCATCTGCATCCCTCCTGAGCTCGCTCGCCCAGGTTGGCACGAATGGATTCTGATCTAGGGGAGAGCTGCGTCAGCCTCGCCAATGTTCAATAGCCTTCCCGGAGCCATGCTGATATAGCGGCATCGGCACGAATGTTAAAAGGGCTGTAGCTGCGAGCGCGCTCTTCCCCACGATACTGCCTCCGCCGCCAGAAGTCACAGACTGTTCAATCCGGCCAGCCCGGGGGCCTCGCTGATATGGGGGCGGCCTGTCAAGCACCTCGGCAGCCTTTGCGAATACTTGGACCCGTATCGCGCCGATGTGCCTCAGCGCTTTCATACGATCACTTACTCCATCCGAAGTTCTCCTGCCCGAGATGTTTATACCCACTTGAAGCTGACAATGCCCGCGATCCGAAGGCAGACCCGGCTGAGTGGACACCATCGCGCTGAAGGCGGTCAGCGCCACCGAGCCCATTCCCGGGCCAAACACGGGCGTTTTGGATGCCAGGGGCCTTCGAACATTCAGATAGCATGAATTGCGCCATGTTTGCTCCAGAAGCCGGACGCCGCGGTCAGAGTACTAGGGGGCGATTTCGCCGGACCAGTTCAAAATCACATTGAGTTGGTTTGGGACCGAGCCTGGATCACGCCGAATCATGAGGAATTTCTTGCCATCGGGGGAGACATCGAAAGTCCGGAACGGTGGATCAGCCAGAAGCAGATTCGATTGATCAAAAAGCTTATGGGGAGCCCCGGCCGATCCGTCCTTCTGGATCGGCACCGCCATGAGGGAGCCGCTGGAAACGTAAAACAGTTCCCGCCCATCCGGCGACCAGTGGGGAGAAACCCCACCACCGCTAGAAACTACAATGCGATTGGCCCCGCTAGGGTAGGACTGAACGTAGACTTCGTTCCGTCCCGATTCGTCGGAGATGTAAGCAACCCGGCGCGGCGCTCCCGCCGCCTCGGGAGAGAACACGCCTGAGTCCTCTGTGAAAGAGGTAACGCGTAACGGGGACATCTTTCCGTCCGGCGAACGGACCCATAGTTCCACTCCGGTCTTTGGATTGAGCTCTGAATAAATTAGAGTTCCATCCGCCAAGATCGATTGCGGAAACTGATCGTAGGGCCGTTCGAAAAAGGATTCCTCTTGGTGCGATCCGTCGGCTGGCGCTGAGTAGATATCCCAATCTCCACCCCGGTTCGATCCGAAGAAGATTGTGGTACCGTCCCGGCTCCAGAGCGGTTGCGAATTGTCGCTATTCGGCACTGTGAGGCGATTGCGGGTTCCACGTTGCAAATCGTCGATCCAAAGATCGACGCCCCGCCGCACGACTGCCTTCGTTCCGTCCGGTGATAAGGCCAGATCTCGATATAGACCTTGGTCCTTTTCGGCGGGTTCCACCTTTCCGTCCCTGTCAACCCAGACCAGCGACCTCTTTCCGGGGTTTCCGGGCGCATACACCAACGTTCCGTTGCGCGATACGGCCAACCAGGGGTGCGACTCGGTTTCGACCCCATAATAAACATCGGATAGTACAGCCATGTCGGCGTTGACGCGTGTGGGGTGCGCTGCGTCGAACGGGGCTGCTCGAACGCCGCCTGAGTCGTCGCCAAACAAGATTCGGCCCCGCGAGCCGGCCATGGGTTGGAAGATTCCGTTCAACCATCGTGTCTGGACGACCAGTTGCCAACCGTCGCCACTTCCCTTTGGGGAATCGAGCGGCAGCACCACGCCACCCCGGGTCCGTCCTGAGATGCTGAAATAGACGCTTCGCCCGCCCGGAAGAGCTTGCGGAAACATATGCGCGTCTCCCTTGGCCGCTTCATCGGGCTTGGTGAGAGATTCGGGCGTTCCACCGCTGGGCGGAATTCGCAGAAGTCCCGAGTTAAACGCTCCGGCGTAGATGATGGTATTGTCTTGGCTCCACGTGCCGCCGAAGGGAAAAGTTGCATCCGCGAGGCGAATCGGCGCACCGCCGGCGACCTCGACCTTTTGAAGCTGACCTTGCGCGAAAAACGCAACCCATTTCCCGTCGGGCGAAAAGAAGGGCTCTTGCGCTCCCATGGAAGCCATCACCGCACGAGCCTCAAATGAGTCCAGATCGCGCAGATAGAGCAACGGTTCATCTGTTCCTTGCCTGGCCGCGTAAGCGACGGTCCGGCCATCGGGAGAAATCGCTGGAGTGGAGGCGATCTCCTGGCCCGGCGGGAGCGCGATGGTAAGACGAACCGCAGGATTCGATGGAGCTGCAACTCTATTCCAGATTGCGAAAGCGAGCGCTGCTGCGGCCAGTAGAGCCAGCGCCCAAACGAGCCAGCTCTTCGCGATTGGCTGGGCTGCAGGCGACGCGGGCGCAAACTCCTCCGACAGAATCTTGCGAGCGTCGCTGATTGAGGCCAGCCTCAGCTTGCGATCTTTCTCCAAACACCAGCGCAGCAGCTTGTGCACCCGCGGGGGCGCGGCAGAAACATCGGGTTCCTTGTTCAAGACGCTGCCCAGAATCTCCAAAGTGGATTCGCCTTGGAATAAGCGCTTGCCCGTCAGCAGTTCATAAAGGATCACTCCAAAGGACCATATGTCGGAGCGTTTGTCCGCCGTTTCTCCTCTTGCTTGCTCGGGCGACATGTAGGCCGAAGTCCCGAGGACGGTTCCGGCTTGGGTGCTGACCATGGTCACAGTCGGCGAGTTTTCGGGATTGCTGTCGTTGGCAGGCGGAGATTCCGTGGCCTTGGCCAGCCCGAAATCAAGGATTTTGATCACGCCCTCCCGCGTGATCTTGATGTTGGCCGGCTTCAGATCGCGATGCACGATGTTCTTTTCATGCGCGGCCTCAATGCCGTCGATCAACTGATGGATAAGCGGAAGCGCGTCGTCTACCCTGATGGGACCGCGCAGCTCTTGCCCTTCGACGTACTCCATGACCAGATGGTCCGGCCCAACATCGTAGAGATGGCAGATGTTGTTGTGGTTCAACGCTGCAATCGCGCGGGCCTCGCGAGTGAAACGCTCGTTGAAGCGCGCGCCAGACACCTTAACCGCCACGTCGCGGTTCAGCCGGGGATCGCGCGCGCGATAGACCTCGCCCATGCCGCCCTTGCCGATGGGTGCAAGAATCTCATATGGACCGAGTTTATCGCCGGCAGAGAGCATAGGCAGAATTCAGTTAAGCTTATCCCGATCAAGAAGCGGATTGCGTCGGTGCCTGCCCCACCACACCCATTCCGCCCTCGCCAAGCCGCGCAACGATCTCGTAGCGGCCGATGAAGTTGCGGTTAGCCCGAAGGTATGCCTCGGAAAGTCGTTCTCGTTCTTCGCAATCCTCCACGGCGCTATTATAGACGCTGCGTCGCACTCGTGGACCCTTCGGCCCTGCCGTCGCGCCGGTGGCCGCGTCCGCTAACGCGCGGCTGTTTTACGGCGTAATCCAAAACTCGGTCGCCTGCGTCACCTTCGGCGTGAGCGGCACACGTTGGTGGCCGCTCCACAGACATTGGTTGTCCGGGTCTAACCGAAAAGGAGGGAACTCCTTCATGGCGATTCAAGCCTGTCTTACAGGATATAGCGTATTGACGTCGAACCCCAGCTGCACCGCGAACGACTTGAACACCATGGGTTGGACCCTCACTACAACGGATGCCCTGGGACGGGTGACCGCGGTGCAGCATTTTAGCGGGGGGCAGCCCCGTTTCCGTGGGGCTCGAACTCGGCCTCTACCGGTATCGTGACTACCACCTATAACGCCAACCAGTATACGGTGACCGACGAAGCCGGGAATGGATTTAGGACTCAAGGCTCCCACTGATATGTCGGCGCGGGAGATCTGTCGTTGCGATCTGCCCAGAACACCGAGGGATAGCCGTAAGGCCGATCTGTCGCGCTATCCAATGGTGCAGCGCATCGCAGTCACCGGTGCTCGCTTTTGGAACCACGCATCCCTAAAACGGACAGTTGATAACTCCTCGTAGCCTATATGTCGTTGATCTGAAGAGCGTTCTCCAGGCGTGCAATTTGCTCTAGCGGCAAGATATGCTGGATGACTTCCGCTTTGGATTTCGCGCTGTTCGGGAGGAGCCCGACTCAGCGGTCTTGGGATTCATGCGGCGGACTACCGAGGTCGATCTCAGGTTTGCGCTAAAAAAAGTGAATATAAGAGCCGCAGGGGCAAAGTCCAATGCTTGTCGCTGACGAGCGCCGCCAATTCCGCATTCTCTTCCGGACCTTTCTGGGTCGGATGCTCGACATCGAGGTGCTGTCGGCCGGCGGCGACGCTGGAAAGCTCCTGGCGCAATTGGCCGCTATACTGGCGGCCTTCAGCTTCACGTTCGTAGTGGCAAGCGCGCAAAGGTACATGGCTAGCGGGTTGTCGCAGCCGGTGCTTTTGGCTGCCGCGCAAACGGAGACTGAATTTCTCTTCGCCACCACTACGGCCGTGGCTTGCATGATCGCCGTGCTGGTATGGAACACCGTGCTTCCGGAACGCCGCGACTGCGTCATCCTCGGGGTGCTTCCGATTCGCCGGCGCACGATCTTTTTCGCCCGGTTTGCCGCCGTTGCCGCTGCAGTCGGTACCGCAGTCCTCGCAACTAACATCTTCACCGGTTTGTGTTATCCGTTCCTGCTGCTGCCGCCGGGCGCCACTCCCGCAACTGCGGCACGCAGTTTCCTGGCGTATTGGCTAGCAACGGCGGCAGTCGGTGCGGCGGCTTGCTCCACGCTTTTGGCAGTACAGGGAATTGCCAGCCTGATCCTCAGCCATCGGCTGTTCCTGCGCTTGTCGAGCTGGATGCAGCTTATTGCGTTCTTCTTGATTCTGGCGACGTATTTTCTCAAACCTGCGTTGCGGCTGCCATTTACGCCGGGCAGCCGTAGCGTGTCATGGGTTCCGTCGTTCTGGTTCTACGCACTATTCGAACGCTCGAGCGGCACGGCTCCTCCTATTCTGATCCCATACGCGGCGCGAGCTCTGTGGTGGCTGCTTGTCAGCACCGGGTTGGGAGGGGTGGCTTTCACGCTGGCTTTTCATCGGATGGTGCGCCGCATTAACGAGCAGCCGGACATTATCCCTGCGGACGGCTTCCATTCCGCGGCTCGATTCGGACGTTTCCTCACTGCTTCGGCATTCACCCGACCCTTGGACCGTGCCATTGTTCTATTCACCGCTCGCACGCTGGCGCGCAGCCGCCAGCATCGTCTGCTCCTCGCCGCTTTTGGAGGCGTTGGCTTGGCAATCGCGCTGGTGTATGCGAAGGATCTGATCTACGGCTACTCCGGGAGCCTTTTTGACTCCCTCGGCCTAGAAGCCGATGCGAATCTACATTGGAACCAGGCGAACATCCCTTTCCTGGTGGCCAGCCTGGTTCTACTTGCCTTCGGAATCCTTGGTGTCCGCGCGGTCTTCTCGCTCCCGACAACGCTGCGCGCCAACTGGATTTTCAGGATCACAGCGGTTCAAGAACCCCGGGCTTACTTGGCTGCGGTTCGGAAAGCGCTGTATTCGCTAACCGCCGTGCCGATCTGCCTCGCCGCCGTAGCTGTCCTCTTGCTGATCTGGCCCGCGCAGGAAGCTTTCGAGCACGTCGCCATCATGGCAGCCCTGAGCATCCTGCTGGTGGAGATTGCGCTGTATCGATTTCGCAAAATCCCCTTTACGTGCTCCTATCTGCCAGGCAAAACCAACATGAACGTCCGATTCGGCGCGTACGCTCTGTTGTTCTTGTTCGTCGCCGACCGCGGCGCGGCGATCGAGTACGGGGCAATGCAGCAGAGTCTCGGCTTCCTTGTGTTGCTGGCTTTATTGGTTCTCGCTGCGACTTGGGCGCAGCGGCGGACAGCACGGTTCATGAAAGCCCGCGGAAACCAGCTTCAGTTTGAAGACGCACTTCCGCCTGACGTCGCTCCTCTCGACTTGCGGCAAGATGGCGCACTGAATGGAGCCTGGATAAACGAGGAGGAGCCGGCGGTCAGGCCGACAGCGGAACGGGAGGGCGGTAAAAAACCCTTACCACTGCTCCTCGGCCTGAATCTGGACCGCGCACCCATTCCAGTTCTGTCGAAAGAGCCGCGGCTGCCGATTCGCATTCTGGCCGAACAACTGACGCAGGATCTCCAGCAGGGCATCCGCGCCGCCCGGCACGCTCCCGCATTTAGCGCCGTGACCATCCTTCTGATCGCTCTCGGACTGGGCGCGAACCTTACGCTCTATTCAATCATTCACTCCGTCCTGTCCAAGCCTGCGCCCGGGGTTCATGCGGATGGGCTGGTCGCGTTCGGCCATAGCATCGATAGTGAACTTTCGCTGGGCGGTCCGCTCAACAGCTATCCTGACTACCTCGACATGTCTTCGCAGAACATGGCTGCTCAAACCAAAACCATGCGTGAGCTGGCGGCATCCATCGGAGCGCCCTTCCTCGTGCTGACACTTTCCGATGCAACCTATGAAGTCCGCGGGGAAATGGTGAGCGCCAATTATTTTCAGACTCTGGGCGTCCCGCTGGTGCTGGGGCGGTCTTTTAGCGAAGCGGAATCGAGCGGCGCAGGCGGGCTGACCGCCGTGATCGCGTATCATCTCTGGAAAAACCAATTTCAAGGAGATCAGAACATTATCGGCCGACGCATTGTGGTGGATGGGCATCCCGCCACAGTGATCGGAGTCACAGCAGAAGGTTTCCATGGCGTGGCGTTGGCTGCAAATTTCGAGATCGGATTGCCGCTAGAGGCCTATTCCCGCGTCAACGGTACCGAATCCCGGCTGCTCGACCGAACCTGGCGCGGCGTGAGCATTCTCGGCCGTCTGATGTCCGGCGCGAGCCTTTCTGGAGCGCAGGCCGAATTCGACGTGATCTCGGAGCATTTGCGAGCCGCTCATCCGGATGAGGATCGAGAGTGGGCAGCGGTGCTCGCGCCGTACTCTATGACCGCCCTCGGGCCGAATTCCTCGCCGCGAAGCAAGGCCTTGATGGCCGGAATCAGCTTGATCGGGTTATTGGCGCTGCTGGTGGTTTGCGCTAACGTCGCCAGCCTTCTGCTGGGGCGCTCAGTCCTTCGCGAGCGCGATATATCGGTACGCATTGCGATGGGAGCCTCGCGCTTGCGTATCCTTCGCATCCTGGCCGCCGAGGGTTTGTTTCTCAGCCTGACTGCATGCCTGGTGGCCTGGCCTATCACGCAGTGGGTGACCAAGTTGATCGGCGCGTTGGAGCCGGCACTTGAATCGGGAGCGCATTTGCAGCTCGACCTTGCGCCCGATGCGCGCGTGTTCGCTTATGCCGTCGCGCTATCGATCCTGGCGACGCTCGCCCTCACGCTCGCGCCCGCTCACACGCTGTTGCGGCGTCAGATTTCGCCGTTCATCAAGGCGGGCGAACACTCCGTGATTCGCGGAACCTCGCGTCTCGCCAGCTTCCTGGTCGTCACGCAGGTCGCGCTGTGCGCGCTGCTGGTAACCATCGGAAGTCTGGCTTATCGATCCCTGTTTTATATCAATACTTCAGACCTGTATTTCACCAAGGACCATCTCTTATTGGCGGACGTGAATACGGCGGGAGCTGTGTCGAACCCTGAACAAAACGGCGCTTTGCTGGAACGGATGCGGCAGCGCCTGACGAGCATTCCAGGAGTCGAATGGGTCTCCTGGGCCGCCGGCGCTCCGCCTCGCGACCACGGGTTGATGGACTTACCGGCCGAAGCGATCGATTCCGGTCGCGCCCTGGTAACGGATGGCGCCTTCGTCGGCCCGAATTATCTCGAAACTCTGGGTGTGCCGATTCTCATGGGACGCGACATCTCCGCCGCGGACATCTCGGGGTCGCGAGCGGTTGCCGTCGTCAACCGCAAGGTTGCAGATCAGTTGTGGCCGGGCGAATCTGCCTTGGGCAAGACGTTTCGGATCGCTGATGGTGCGCCCGCGGAAGTGGTTGGCGTGGTCCCGAACGGAGCTTTCTCGGGAATTGCAAAGGACGGATCAATTGCTGGTATCGGAAGAGCCGCGCGGCCCAGCTTCGTTTTCCTCCCCGAGCTGCGGGATTTTTCGACGCCTGGCGCAAAAACTTTTCACATCCGTTACACGGACGATTTGACGAACTTAATTCCCGAAGTTCGTGCCGCCGTCCGCGAAGTCGATGGCCGCGTGCCCGTATATTCCGTTCGAACGATGGATGAAGAGTTTCAAGATTTCACAGCGCCCATCCATATCATCACAACTCTGATTGGACTATTCGCGATGTCCTCCCTGCTTCTTTCCTCAATAGGGCTTTACGCCGCCGTCGCCTTCCACACCGGCAGACGGACGCGGGAGTTCGGGGTCCGTGTCGCCCTCGGCGGAACGCCTTGGCAGGTAGTGAGGGAGGTGCTAACGCGGGGTTTGATTCTGGCTGGAATAGGCGTAGGAGCCGGCCTGACAGTGGCCGCCGCCGTCGCCAAAACCGCGTCTGGGCTGCTATTCGGCGTCGACCCTACCGACGCGACGACCTACGCCGCAGTGATCGTCTTGCTCGGCTTTACCTCGCTTGCTGCATGCTACCTGCCGGCTCGACGAGCCTCTCGTATCGATCCCATGTCGGCTCTCCGCCAGGAATGAAGGAATATGTTGGAACTTCGTAACGCCTCCAACTATTAGTGGCTGGCAACAACCTCACAGACGAGGGCCCACCGGCAAGTTCTATCCCTACGGCGTCGGGCGACCGAGCTGCGACATCGAACGACACTGAGAGATTTAAGGGACACTTCCGGGATTCCGATACCGGCGATGACGTAAAGTAAAATATGCGCTTGCAGAACCGTGTGAATCAGGAATCGAGCGCGCTATCTGTTATTCCGCAACCTGTGTTTGCGCAGCTCACCCGCGCTGCTATCTTTTTGGTCGTGACGGTAAACTCCGGGCCGGAAGATGCAGCAATCGTGCGAGCCTTTTGTGGCGACCTGGCCGCCCTTCTGCGGGCCGTAGGTTTCCGAGATCTTAAAGGGGGCCTCTCCTGTGTCATGGCGTTTAGCTCAGGTGCATGGGACCGGCTCTTTGTAGGACCGCGGCCCAAGGAATTGCATCCCTTCCAAGAGATCCGCGGCCGCCATCATGCCGTCTCAACCCCTGGCGACATCCTCTTCCATATCCGCGCCCGCCGAATGGACCTGTGTTTCGAGTTGGCAATGCAGATTATGGCGCGGCTCAATGGCTCGGTTTCCAGAGTGGATGAAGTGCACGGCTTTACGTATTTCGATGATCGCGACCTGATCGGTTTTGTCGATGGGACCGAGAACCCCGCCGGGCAGGCCGCGATCGAGGCTACGATCATTGGCGAGGAAGACGCGGCGTTCGCAGGTGGAAGCTACGTGTTAGTTCAGAAATACCTTCATGATCTCCAGGGTTGGAACGCGCTGCCGGTCGAGGAACAAGAGCGGATCATTGGCAGGACGAAACTCGCCGACATCGAATTGGATGATGCTCTCAAACCGGCGGCGGCACACAACGCCTTAACAACGATCGTGGAAGACGGGAGGCAACTGGAAATTGTGCGCGACAACATGCCTTTCGGCGACTTGAGCAAAGGGGAGTTCGGCACTTATTTTATCGGCTATGCCCGATCCCCGCGCAGGATCGAGCAGATGCTCATGAATATGTTCGTCGGGCGGCCACCAGGCAATTACGACCGCCTGCTGGACTTCAGCCGCGCCATCACCGGGACGCTGTTTTTCGTGCCGTCCGCGACGTTCCTGGAGAATGTTGCGGCCGACACTGCCGCTCCACCGGCTGTCGGGCCGCCCTCGTTTAAACCTGGGGGGCAGTCGCCGCCTGATGGTTCGCTTGGCATCGGTTCGTTGAAAGGAAATCGTGGAAATGAATAATCTGCATCGGGAACTCGCGCCGATCTCTGACGCGGCATGGGTTCAGATCGAGGAGGAGGCGTCCCGCACCCTCAAGCGTCACCTGGCTGCGCGGCGGGTTGTAGACGTGGTGGGGCCGAAGGGTTTGGAACTGTCAGCGGTCGGCACCGGTCATCTCCGGCAAAGCGAGCCGCCGGGCGAGGGAATCCAAGCCGCGCAGCGAGAGGTGAAGGCGCTGGTGGAACTGCGCGTTCCTTTTGAACTGACCCGTCCGGCGATTGACGATGTGGAGCGCGGTGCGAACGATTCGGACTGGATACCGTTGAAAGATGCTGCGCGAAAGATCTCCTTCGCCGAGGATCGGGCGGTCTTTGAGGGGTACGCGTCCGCAGGGATTGAAGGCATGCGCCAAAGCACCAGCAACCGCGTGATGACTCTTCCTGTCGACGTAAAGAGTTATCCCGCTGCCGTAGCACAGGCGGTAAGCCAATTGCGGCTCGTGGGTGTGAATGGCCCCTATGCTCTCCTGCTGAGCGCCGAGTCATACACTGCTGTCAGCGAAGCAAGCGATGATGGGTACCCGGTCCTGCGGCACATCCAGCGTCTGGTGGACGGCGAGATCATTTGGGCTCCAGCGATCAGTGGAGGCGTGGTGCTCAGCACTCGTGGCGGAGATTTTGAGCTGCACATCGGCCAGGACATCTCGATCGGGTATCTCAGTCACACTGAGGCGGTCGTCCGGCTGTACTTGCAGGAGACTTTCACATTCCTGCCGCTAACGGCGGAGGCTTCCGTCGTACTCGCGCCTGTCGGCAAGTAAGCAATCAGGCGGTCCAAAATGACGTAGCGCCTGGCCCTTGTGCATAGCGATGTAATCGGTCTTGTCGCCCTTAATTTCGTACTACGGATCCTCCTCACATGATGGATTTAGCCTTTGTAGTTCAGATGGCTCGTATACACCCGCACGATACGGCCAGTGGCCCAACCAGCCTCGGAATTCCAAGTTACATGATCGCCGGCACGAAAACAAGAAAGCTGATTGCATGTTGTAGCAACAGGATCATCAACGTGGGCGCGCCTGAAGCCGCCTTGCTGAAGGCGCTCATCACAGCGGCGCAGAGGAAGGCCATCGTGATCAGTGCGATTCCGAGCGAAAGCTTATGACCGGCGCTTTGGGCTCGTAGATCCGCCGTTTCGAATTGTCCGGAAAGTTAGCGTTGAACGGCCCAATTGACAGTGCCGCCGAATTTCCGGGCTGCGAACGGCTCTGTGATGTCTCCGTTCAGTTCCGCAAGCCGCGCCAACAGCCATGGCTCGGGCTGCCCGAAGCTCAGCCGCCGGACCGCGACCGGTGATGACTTAAGCTGCGGCTGGTGACTGACCGGGTCCCGCGCGTACCAGGTGTGCTGATTGGCCGATTCGGCCCCGTGGCCGTAATGGAACGGCACAAAGACTTCCCCGGGACGAACCGTATCGACCACCATCGCGACCCCTTCCCAGCGGCCGTTCGGAGACGTGATCTCAACCAGGTCGCCGA
>JASHNT010000130.1 GCA_030041495.1 Bryobacteraceae bacterium
ACAAAATTTTCGGCCGATCTTCAGAGGCTGGCTCCGCTCTACGACTATTCGCAGAACGCGCCCTTGGTGGCTCAGGAATACACGCGCAGCCAGTGGGTGGACCTGGCGACGGAGTGCTTTATCAAGGCTGTGGAAAGCCGCATCGACCGGAAACCGGCGCTCGCGCAACAGGCGCTGAAGGAAGGCTACATCCTGACGCCCGCCTTCGCCGAACAGTTGGCTGCGTTCGAGGCCCAGGATACGCCCCTGCGCTCGTACTTTCCGGACCTGGTGGCCAAGATCGACCTGAAGCATGAGGAAAAGCGCGCGGCCAACGTCCAATTCGTGAGCGAAGGCGCGGTACGGACGGTGCATGTGAGACCTCCGGCGGCTCCTGCCCCGCCTCCGCTTACTGGCGCGGCGAAGACTCTGGCTGACGCCGAAAAGGAGTTCGACCAGCACGCGCTATCGGACCGCAAAATGGACTCGGCCAAGGAACTGTTCCTGCGGGCCCTTCAGGAAACCGACGAGAAACCGCTGCACGCGAAGGCGTATTATGGTTTAGCGCGGTCGGCTTTGGCGGAGAACGATCCGGATGCGGGGGAACGGCTGTTCCACAAGGCTCTGGATCTGGATCCGGACCCGGTGGTCAAGTCGTGGTGCCTGTATTATCTCGGGCGGCTCTCCGACAACATGCAAGGCGGACGCGAGCAGGCTCAGGAATTCTATAGGCAAGCAATAGCGGTAGAAGGCGTGCCTCAACAGGTGCGCAAGGCGGCGGAGCAGGGGCTCAACCAGGCATATTCAAATCCAAGCACAAAGTGAGCAAGAGGAATTCAAATGAGAACACGAGTACTAGTGGTGATGATGGCGTTGACCGGCGTGGCGGCGGTCGCACAGCAGGCCCAGACGCCTCCTAAGGAGGCCACGGGTAACCTTCCCAAGGCTAAGTCTAAGGAAGAAGCGGCGGCCATCAAGAAGATTACCGAGGCCAAGACCCCGGATGAGAGAATCGCCGCAGTGGATGCGTTCGTGACCGGTTTCCCGGATAGCGTATTCAAGGCGACGGCGCTGATGGAGGCGGCTGAAGCCGCGGATTCCAAGAGCGATTACGCCAAGGCGGTTTCCTATGGTGAACTGGCGATTCAGGCCGATCCGCAAAGCTTCTACGCCATGCTGCTGGTTTCCGGAGAGCTGGCCCAGCACACCCAAAAGTACGATCTGGACAAGGAACAGAAGCTCAGCAAAGCCGAGAACTACGTCAATCAGGCCATGATGATCATCTCCTCCAACACCAAACCTCCCGCCGGCATTGGGGAAAAGGATTGGGCCGAATTCAAGAAGGATCAGACCGCGGCGGCGCACAAAGACTTGGGCCTTATTGCAGCCGCGCGCGAGAAATATGATGTTGCGGCGACCGAGTATAAAGCCGCCGTGGACGGCTTGAACTCGCCTGACCTGGTCACCATGGCGCGCCTCGCCGATGCCTACAACAAAACGGGCCAGTACAACGACGCTCTTACCGAGGCCAACAAGGTCCTGGCCACACAGAATCTGAATCCGACGGTTAAAGCATTCGTTGAGCAGGCTAAGGCAACGGCAGAAAAGGGTCTTGCGGGCAAGAAGTAACGAAGACCGGTACCGCGCTGTTTACCCACCCCGTGGAAACAGACTCCAGGACTGCCCTCTCTTTTATACTTGAGGCAGCATGGCGGACCTGGAGGTTCTGGAGCAGAGATTAGGGCACGTATTCCGCGACCGCGGCCTCTTGGAACGTGCCCTTACCCATACCTCCCACATTTACGAACGTCCCTTCGAGGGCGCCCCCAGCGGCGATAACGAGCAGCTTGAGTTCCTGGGCGACGCGATCCTGGGATTCGTGGTCAGCGAATACCTGGTGCGGCATAACCCGGGATTTCCGGAGGGCCGGCTTTCCAAGCTGAAGGCTCGCCTGGTCAGCGCCGCGCGCTTGCACGAGGTCGCGCAGGAGCTGGGATTGGGCGAGTTCCTGTACCTCGGCCGGGGCGAAGAAATGAGCGGCGGCCGTAGCAAGAAAGCGCTCCTGTCCGACGCGGTGGAGGCTCTGATCGCGGCGCTGCATCTGGATGCAGGGCTCGAGACGGCGCGGGCGTTCATCGAGGGCCGCGTGGCCGGCGGCGTGGAAACATCGGAAAACAGCACGGACGCCTCGGTGGCCGATTACAAAAGCGCGTTGCAGGAGGCGGCCCAGGCGCTGAAGTTGCCGGCTCCGCGGTACGTGGTGGTGGATGAAACGGGCCCGGAGCATTCCAAGATATTTACGGTGGAAGTCCGGCTGGGCAAGGACTGGGTCAGCCGGGCGGAAGGCCAATCCAAGAAGAGCGCAGGACAGAAAGCGGCCCAGCAAGTGCTCCAACAACTCAACGAATGAGGACGTTAACGGTATTGAAGTTTCCGCGGATTGGGCCATAATACTGAATACCGGTTCCTCCGATAGGAGAGCATCCGGAGTGACCGCGAGTGCGCAGAGGGATTAAAAATCGGTTGGCGGGGGTGTCCGCCCTAGTTTTGCCTGCCACGCTGCTGTGCCCCGTGGCGATGCGGGCACAGTTGCCGCTAGGAAGTTCGCTATTGCTCAATGCCGGCGATCAAGCCGTGCTGGAGGCTCGGGAAGTCCGCAAGGACCTAAACTGCACGGTCTATCCGGTCAAACCGGAGTTGGGCTTCGATTTGCGCTTTCACAGCGGATTCGACGTGAGCCTGCCTCTGAGCGACGTGGCGGGTGAAGAGAATGAACTCACCATGCTGTTCCGCGTGATTCCGGACGCGCACAAGGATCAGCCCGCCTACTTTGTGAAGCACATCCACGTGCCCAAGATCGAGGACGACGCCAAGGGCGACGCGAACCTGCATGGCTCCTTCGATCTAGGCGAAGGCAGCTATCACGTGGACTGGCTGATGCGCGACCGCACTGAGCGCGTGTGCTCCTTCTACTGGGATTCGGAAGCGGTGCTGGGGCCAAAGGACAAACAGATCGAGGTTGCACTGCCGGCGGGAACGGCAGCGCCAGTGGTGAAGGAGCCGTTCCACGAAGATCCGCCGGTGGAACGCGCCCAGGACTCGCCGCCGTTGAGCATCAAGGTGTTGGTGAATTTCGCGCCGCAAATGCCGGACTCGGCTGCGATGCGGCCCAGCGATACCACCGCGCTGGTGACGTTGCTTCGCCGCATCTCCCGCGAGCCGCACTTCGGGAAGTTTTCCCTGGTTGCGTTCAACATTCAGGAGCAACGCGTGGTGTACCGGCAATCCAGCGCGGATAAGATCGATTTCCCGGCGTTGGGCGAGGCGGTGCGCAAGATCAAGCTCGGCACAGTGGACGCGAAGCTTCTCGCCAACAAGCATAGCGAGATGGAATTTCTCTCGGATTTGATCCTGAAGGAGATCTCTGCCGGACCGCATCCGGACGCGGTGATCTTCGCCGGGCCCAAGATCATGCTGGACGATTCGGTGCCGGATGAGCTGCTGAAGCCGTTTGCCAGCGACGTCGACTTCCCGGTGTTCTACATGAATTACAACCTGTACCCGCTCGACATGCCATGGCACGATTCTGTGAGCCACGCGGTGAAGCTGTTCAAAGGGACGGAGTATACCATCAGCCGGCCCCGCGATCTATGGTTTGCGGCGACCGAGATGATCCAGCGTGTAGTAAAATCCAGTCATGGGCGGACCTCGAATGCAGCTTCGGCCCAGTAATTCCGCGCTGCGCAGGCGACTGGCGCTAGTGGCGCTCGCCGGGTTTTCCGCATTTCCTGCGCTTGCTCAAGACTCGTCGAAGTACGTCAACAAGTTAGCTCCCTACGTCAGTTCACCCGCAAAAGTAGTCGACCGGATGCTGGAGCTGGCCAACATCCATCCGGGTGAAACGGTCTACGACCTGGGTTGCGGCGACGGCCGGATCCTGATCGAGGCGGCCCAGAAGTACAAGGCCAAGGCGGTTGGAATCGAGATCTCGCCCAAGGTGGCCGCGGAAGCGCGTGCGCACGTAAAGAAAGCGGGCCTCTCGCAAAGGGTGCAGGTGATCGAAGGCGATCTTCTACAAGCGGACCTTACCGGCGCCGACGTGGTCACCATTTATCTGGCTACTTCACTCAACGAAGAGCTGCGGCCGCGGCTGGAGAAATTCCTCAAGCCGGGCGCGCGGGTCGTCTCCCACGATTATGCCGTGCCGGGCTGGAAGCCGACCGAAGTGGTCGAAGCCGAAGGCCGCCAGAAGCATCGCATCTATCTTTACGAAATGCCCCCGGTGAAGCAGTAGCGGATTCGCGCAGGCTGCCGCATTCGCTCTGCTATGCTGTTGCTCAAGGCCCCTTCGCGCGAAGTTCGCTCGAGGCACGTATGCTCATTCCTCTGCGCTCCTCCGAGCGCGTCTACGCTCTGGCTAAAGTCACCACGACGCTGATTGCGTTGAACATGGCGATATTTCTGTACCAGGTGTCGATGCCGCCGGAACAGCTCAACGACTTCGTCATGCAGTGGGGCATCGTGCCGGACCATCTGCAACTGGCCTCGCTGGTGACCTCCATGTTCCTGCACGGCGGATGGATGCACATCCTGGGCAACATGCTGTTCCTGTGGGTATTCGGGCGCAATGTGGAGGATTTGATCGGCGGTACCCGATTCCTGGCATTGTACATGGTGACGGGAGTGTTAGCCGGCATCGTGCAGGTGATTTTCAATCCCTATTCACGCGTGCCGACCATCGGAGCCAGCGGGGCCATCGCGGGCGTGATGGGCGCGTACCTGGTTAAACTGCCCCGGTCGCGCATCTATACGCTCTTGTTCTTTCTCTTTGTGACGACGGTGGAAATTCCTGCGCCATTTCTGCTGCTGTTCTGGTTCTTGATGCAGTTTTTGAACGGCATCGGCTCGCTGACCTCGACCGATTACAGCGGAGGAGGAGTGGCATGGTTCGCGCACGTGGGAGGGTTCATCGCGGGGATGGTGCTGGCGCGCTTCTTCCCGGACCGGCGCAAGTGGCGAAGTTGGTACGAAGAAGGGTAGCCCGACGTCTAAGCGGAAGTATGAGAAACGTCAGGAACTACAGCCTGCTGATGTGTCTCGCCCTGGCCAGCTGCGCGAAACAAAGGCGCGCGCCGGTCCCGGCGGCGCTTGCGGCTGCGCCGAAGTGGCCGGTGAAATCGCCGGAATTTATCGACCTTCTGCCGAACTGGCAGGTACGCGAGATCACTCCGATCTTCACCTCGGGCGGCTTCGTGGCCAAGGGCGTAAGCATCGAAAAAGGCAACGTGCTCACCATTTCCGACACGGACTTCGAAGGCTACGAAACGGCGCTGTATTCGCTCGCTCCACGCCCCGGTGGCGGAGTGAATCCGAAGCTCGCCTCGGTGGAGACCAACAAGAACGGGCAGATCACCAAAGAGGCTAATCCGCGAGTCATGCTGTTTCAATTTCCGCGCCGCGTGCGCTATATCCGGCTGTTGTATTTGCTGCGGGTCAGCACGGCCGACCACAACATGGCGATGCTCGGCTCCACTGACGTGGATGAATTGAATACGCTCACCAAGCAGGTGCAGAGCGACCCGGACAAGGGATGCAGAAACCTGCGGCGGGCTTACTGCAGTTGGGTTCCGCAGGGGATCGCGGTGACCGCCGGTGAGCCGGGCGGCGCTAGTTTTCGCTGAATACCTCTTTGGTGGTCGTCAACGTGCCGCCCGCAGCGGTGAATTCAGCCAGAGTTTTCGCGGCCTCGCTTGCGTCGAGCTCCTTGACGGCGTCCGTGACGATCGCGACCTTGCGGCCAGTGCGTAACAGACCGAACGCCGCGCGCCTCACGCAAATCTCCGTGACCACGCCATAGACGAAACACTGGTTGGGATTCAGACAGTCGAGCAATGCGGACAGATTCACATTCGTGAAGCAATCGAGCGCCTGTTTTTCGAGGAGAATCTGCCGAGCTCCAGCGACCTCGGGAAAACCGGGCGAGTTTTGAATCACGACGCGCGGGTCGAGCAGAGTGGCCTCGGGCTTGCGTTGGCCGGAAGTGCCGGCGATGCAATGCGGCGGCCAATCGCTGAACTCGGGATCGTCGGGCGTGTGTGCGTCCATGGTGGAGATCACGGGGATGCCGTGCGCGGCCGCGAATCGGTTCAAGGCGGCGACACGATCGACAATCGTCTCCGCTCCCGGAACGTACAGCGCGCCGGAGGAATCGAGAAAATCGGCCTGCGTGTCGACGTCAAAAAAAACGGCTTTTTCGAACCTGCTCATCGAGCGCTTCCAATTCCGAGCTTAGCTCGACTTGCCATCCTTGAGCTTCGAACAGGCTGTGGCATGGCGGGGGCAGCTTTGCCAGGGAAGCGGCGGCATGGGCGCGGGCTTCGGAGGCGCATGGCGGGAGCTCCAGCAACTGGCCTCCCAGCATGACGGGCTGCAGCAGCGCCTCCACCTCGGAGCCGGATACCACCGCGCCGTCCGGCGTCGGTCCCGGGCAAGAGAGGCACTCGCTCGATCGCGCCAATACGTCGCGGTTCGCGTAGCGGAAAATCTGTTTCGCGCCCGGGAGGGTGGCTTTGTCGAGGCTGAGCTTGAGAGTATAGCGGGGCCCTTCGCCGGGGCTCTGCATCTCGACCATTTTGTAGACCACGCCGAGGGAGGGCGCATCGGCGGAAGTAGCGAGCTCGGTTCCGACGCCGAATACGTCGATAGGCGCGCCGGCTGCGACCAACTCGTGAATCTTGTACTCATTGAGATCGCCGGTGGCCATGATTTTAGCTTCGCGGAGACCGCTGTGATCGAGAATGGCCCGGACCGCAGGCGCAAGCTCAACTAGGTTGCCACTATCCAGGCGCACGCCCCACAAAGGCCGGCCAAGCTCTGCCGCAAGACGCGCGCCGGCCAGCGTGTCGTAGCTGTCGATCAACTGGACGGTGTGCTCGCCCAACAGGCGCTGAAGTTGTTCGAAGGAGGCACGCTCCGTGGGAAAAGACATCACCCAGGAATGCGCGGCGGTTCCGAAAACCGGGACGCCGTAAAGCTTACCCGCTTCCGCATTGCTGGTTCCCGCGCAGCCGCCGATATAAGCGGCGCGGCCGGCCAGCACCCCGGCCTGAGGCGAATGCGCGCGGCGCGTGCCGAATTCGACCACCTCGCGGCCGAGGGCAGCTTTGACCACTCGCGCGGCTTTGGTCGCGATCAGCGATTGGAACCCTATGATCGCGAGCAGATACGTTTCCGCCAATTGCGCTTCGATCAGTGGCGCGCGAATGGTGAGGAACGGCTCCCCCGCGAACATCGGAGTGCCTTCGGGCACCGCAAAGACGTCGCCGGTGAAATTGAGCCCGGCGAGCATTTCGAAAAACGCCGGGGCTGTCCGGTGGAACTGCGGGAGACCGCGCAGGTAAGCGATTTCCTCGGGAGTGAAGCGCAGGTCGAGCAGGTATTCGACGGCCTGCGCGAGTCCGGCGGCCAAAATGAAATTGCGATTGTGCGGAAGCTGGCGGACGAATAACTCGAAGGTCGCACGATCCTGCGTCTTACCGGCCTCGAAGTAGCCCGCCGCCATGGTGAGCTGGTAGAGGTCGGTAAGCAGGCCGCCGGGCACGCGCTTACTTCTTTTTTGCGGGCGGCGGGGGCGCCTCCGGTTTCACATCTCCGGCGGAGGTGCGGAGATCGGCAACCGAGGAGGCGTCGAGCTGATAGAGCGTGGGATCGTTGTCGCGTTTGGCCAGGAAATCCTTGCCGGAGGCGGCAATTTCCACTTTATCAGTGGTTTTGGCGTCGCTCGAGACGACCGTCATCTCGATGTCCGGTTTTCCAAACGTTCCTGTGTCGAGCAGCTTGGTGGCAGCCAGGTCGCGCAGCTTGTCGATCAGGCCCTCGACGGAAATGGTGTCCATGGTTTTGCCGTTGGAGGTCCAGTTGTCGCCCACCTTTTGCACGGAGAGCGTCTTGGCGCCGTCCTTGATCTCGATGCGGCTGGGATCGTTGAATCCGAAGTCGAACAGCTTCTTGGCGCGGAAATCGTCCAGCTTCTTGCCGAAGAAATTCGTGAGATCGGCGGCGGTGAGCTTGTGGATGCCGTCGATCGCATCGGATTTGGCGTAGTAGTCGTCCTTGGACTTGTGGACGTCCATCTTGTGCGTGCCGCCGGAATCGGCGACGGTAACCGTGGCCACGACCGGAGCGGAAGCGAAAGCCTCCGTGTACTTTTTCTCGTCGTCGGCAGAGACGGTGGGATCCATCTGCGCTTCGTGCAAGCGCCCGGCCAAATCCTCTACCTGGGAGTTATCGGCGCGCATTTGCTTGGGCTTCACGATCTGCCATTGCATCGACCCGACGTGTTTGAACTCGATGGGCGGCTGTCCGGTGATGTTCAGATCCAAACTGCTCACCAGGTTGGTATCAAAGGGCAGCAGACGGCGGTCGCGGAGATCCTTGGCGTTCTTGTCGAGGCTGTCCTTGATGCTCTTGCTCATGGTGAACAGCCGGGGATCGCCGTCGAGCTTAGCGTAGGTCGAGCCGCTGGGTGAATCCTCGCCCACCAGCAGTGTGGTGGACTTGCCGTTAGAGGTGTCGATCTTGATGGTGAGCACGGCGGGCGAGAGGCCATAGGTGGCGAGATCGGTGACGTTGGGATCGACGACGCGTTCCGAAGAAATGGTCGCGAGCGACGTGGCGAGACTTCCCACGGAAGATTGATCGGTCGGCAGGGTCTTGGGTCCGACAATCTGCCATTGATTGGCGTCGTTACGCTTGACCACTGTGTCTTCGCCGCCGCGGTGCTGGATATCGATCTGGCGGATGTCGGAGTCTCTGAGCGAGAGAATTTTCGGGCTGGCGTCGGCAGGAGGCTGAGCCTCCTTCGCGGCTTCTTTCTTATTCGACCACCAGACCAAACCTCCCAGGCCGGCCATCAGCACGGCAGCAACGATCAGGCGAGTTAACTTCATGTCTAGTCTTTAGAATCGCCGGCCCTGTGCCGGCGGGGGCTGACGCGGGTCATCGCCGCTTCCACCACACGCTTCCCCCGATGACGAGGATCAACAGCGGGAGCCCAAACACGCTCGAATAAAACATGACATTGACCTGACGCTGGTTCATGTTGAGCTGGCTGTCGGTAGGCTGCTTGGGACGGATGGAGATCAGGTCCTCATCGCTGCTCAGCCAGTTCAGCATGTTCAGGAACAAGTCGCGGTTCCCGTTGAAACTGATAAAGCCGTTGGTGGCGAATCCGGAGGAGCCGACCACCACGAAGCGCCCGGTAACGCCCTCTTTGCCGGTGGTGTAGGTGCCGGCCGCGCCGAGGGTAAAGGGACCCTTCTTGTCGTTCTTGGAGGGGGTAATGGCGCCGCCCTTGGGCGAAAGATCGGTGGTGGCCAGGCTGTCCTCGGTAGTTTCGAACAGCTTATCGACCTTGGTCTTGTCGCCGTTCATCACCGTCAGCGAGCGCGGGAACGGGAAGCCCGTCCAGACATTCTTCATGTCATTGACGATGGCGTGAGAATCGTAGGACATGACCACAGCCAGCTCCGGCCCGACGCCGTACAACTGGCCGACGCCGCTTAAATCCAGAACCAGATTCTTTTCCGGCGTGACACCCCAGCTTTTGAGCACGTCCACCAGCGCGTCGTTATCGGAGATATTCAGTTGGCCGACTTTCAGCGGAGCATCCAGCATCACCAGCAAGCGGCCGCCGTCTTCGACGTAGTCCTTCAGCGCCATGACTTCAGGCGCAAGGAAATCGTGCGAGGGTCCGGGGACTACCACGATCGTGCAGTCCATCGGAATCTCCGGCTTGATCAGCAGGCGGATGACGTCCGTCTTGTAGTTAGACTTTTCGGTGTCTTGTTTCGCGGCGGAAAGACCGTCGCGCTCGGTGTTGTCGGTGTCGGCTTCGCCGGAGCCTACGGTGAAGCAGACTTTGCGGTCGCCCCCTTTGAGGTCGCGAACGATGGCTCCGGTGATGTCTTCCTCGGTGAGGCTCTTGGCTTCTTCTTTCTTGTTGCCAACCTCGACGAAGATGTTGGGGATGGGATTCTTGACACCCGCGGCGAGGGCCTCCGTGCGCTTCTTGTCGACGTCCTGATACTCGACGTCGATCTTGTGGGAGAGATCCGCGTAACGGTCTAGAAGGTCGTGTGCCGGCTGAAAACCGGAGCTCTGGCCCCAGTAGGTGATCTTGACGTCCTGCTTGAGGTTCTTGGCGATTTTCTCGGTCTGGTCGGAGAGCGTGAACTTCTTGTTAACGGTGGAGTCGTAGCTCTTGTTGTAGCGGTTGGCCAGGAAGTTCAAGCCGCCCAGGATAAGCACGATGATGATGGAGTAAACAACGGCGCTGGCCAGAGTCGCGACGCGGCGCTTTCCTGTCTCGGCTGCCATTATGCCCTCCACCGGATCGATTCCATGGACCGGCCGGTAAGGAACAGGCCCAGGAAGATCATGCTCAAGAAATAGAACGAGTCCTTGGCATCCAGCACTCCTTTAGTGAAGGAGTCGAGATGGTCCAGAATCGAGAAGTAGCTGACCACGCGCATGGTCGGCGTGGAGTCGAGCTGGCCCAGCCAACTAATCACCCACAGCAGCAGCAGAACGGCGAAGGTCGCAACGACGGCGACAATCTGGTTGCGGGTACAAGAGGAAACGAATGTGCCGAGCGCTAGCATGCATCCGCCTTGCAGCAGCAGGCCCAGGTAGCCGATCAGCATCGCTTTCCATTCCGGCTTGCCGTAGAAGTACAGGGTCAGCAGATTGAGCAGCGAGATCCCCAACATGCAGGCGTAGAGAATCAGAGCGGCCAGGAATTTGCCGCCGATGATCTCCCAATTGTTGAGAGGCGAGGTGACCAGCAGCTCAATAGTGCCGGTGCGCTTCTCTTCGGCGAACAGGCGCATGGTGATCATGGGGCACATGAACAATCCGATGACGCTGATGTTGGAAAGCAGATTGCGCACCACCCATTCGTTCACGTCCATGGGCTGAGCCTGTCCCATCATGGCGGACTGAAGGCTCTGGCGGACGAAAGAGGCGGTGGCCAAGGAGAAGAAGTAACCCGCGATCAAAGCGAAGAAGAACATCACGCCATAAGCGATCGGCGAGCGGAAGTAGGAGTTCAATTCCTTACGGCAGATGGTAAATGCGTTCATTACGCTTCTCCCGATTTGGAGGCTTCGGCGGGAACAGGCTCCGCCGGCGCGCTTTCTGTGGAGACGGGATGTTCGGAGGGGTGCTCCGCGGTCAACTGCAAGAAGATCTCTTCCAGACTCATTCCGACTGAGCGCAGCTCACTCAGGTCCCAGCCGGACTCGATCACGGCGCGAGCCAGCTCAGGGCGGATTTCACGGCCTTGCAGGCTCTCGATGGTGAAGCGGACGCGGTCGTCGCCGGCATCCTTGATGGCGGATTCCTTGTGGAGCACGCGGCTGACGCCGGAGACTTGCTCCAGCTTTCGCTGCACGGTGGAAAGGAAAGTTGAGGCGTCCACGCCCGCGGGATTGCGCGGAGCGACTTCCACGGCCACCATCTGGGCCCCATGCAGGCGACTGGTAAGGTTCGTCACAGTATCAGTCGCGACCAGCTTGCCTTTGGCGATGATGATGACGCGCTCGCACATGGCTTCTACTTCGGGCAGGATGTGGGTGGAAAGAATGATGGTGTGGTCTCCGGAGAGCCCCTTGATGAGCTCGCGCGTTTCCAGGATCTGGTGCGGGTCAAGACCGGAGGTCGGCTCATCGAGAACCAGGACGTCGGGATTGTGCAGAATTGCCTGTGCTAAGCCGACGCGCTGGCGATAGCCTTTGGAGAGCTTGCCGATTTCTCTGTTGCGGACGTCGGCAATGGCGCATTTCTCCATCACTTCATCGATACGCCTGGGGATGGCGGAGGCGACGATGCCCTTGATGCGAGCCACGAAATCCAGATACTCGATGACCTCCATATCCGGATAGACTGGCGGGCTTTCCGGGAGATAGCCGATGCGCTTCTTCACCTCCATCGGATTATCGAGAACGTCATAGCCGGCCACTTCCGCCGATCCGTCGGTGGGCGGCATGAAGCAGGTCAGGATACGCATGGTGGTGGTCTTACCGGCGCCGTTGGGGCCCAGAAAGCCCACGATCTGTCCTTTGTCGACCTCGAAAGAGATGTGATCGACGGCGACGTTACGTGCGTATCGCTTGGTAAGGCCTTCGACTTTGATCATAAGTGTTTATTATTCAGGACGAGCAAGATCGCTCTTTGTTACAGCAAACCTGATTACCGCGGACCTTGGTCACTCGAAACCTACGAGCGCAGAACAAACAACCCATACTATAGTGCGGTGGGCCTGACTGAGTCAATCGCGCCGCCAAGGGGTGTGGAGAGCCGAAAGACCGTTATACGGTGGCAGCGGGAGCGGTCTTCTTGCGGGAAGCCCGGCGTTTTTCCGCCGGCGGTTGACGGTCGCTCTTTTTCAAATTGGGGAGGACGATGGAGAGGACAAATTTCTTCTCTCCGTGGTCATCGAACTTGATGACGATGTACTCTTCCGTGCAGGATAGAACGCTGCCCAACCCAAACTTGGGGTGCTCGACCTGCGCACTCTGCGCAAAGGGCGGTTTAGTAGCCATGGGGTATAGTATTTCCCTTTTCGGAAAACCTGTACTTCATTCTAACAAAAGAAGAAGCTGAACGCCAAATGGCCGCGGGATCGTGGCTAACTCCGTCTACGGAAGGGGGTTGCGGATATCGAGGTCATCTCCTATTCCTGCCCGGGTGTAAGACCCTAGGTGCCGCTAAGTGTAACTTAGGGACGCTTGCCCGGAACCTGCATGCAGCCGGCGGTGTCAAAGGGTTTGCAGGTCGCGGTAGAATGAATTTCGGAACAGGTACCGTGGCGGATTCAACGGTTGGATTTCAATTCGAGGCGCTGCGAGCGGCGGATACGCTGCCGCCGGAAGATGCGGCTTTGCTGGCTGGTTTACGGGAGGGTGACGAAGCCTCCTACGAAGTCTTGATCCAGCGCTACGAAAGGCCGGTTTACAACCTGGTCAGCCGCCTGGTGGACGATCCGGCCGATGCCGCGGACGCGGTCCAGGAGGTGTTCCTCAAAGTTTTCCGTAAAGTAGCCTGGTTCCGCGGTGACAGCAGCCTGAAGACCTGGATCTACCGCATCGCGATCAATGAGGCTCGCAATCAGAGGCGCTGGTTTGGGCGGCACAAGCAGAGAGAAGTGGGGCTGGAGCCACTGCCGGGCGAGTCCTCGGGCGGATACACGAATTATCTGGAGGACCAGCAACCGTCTCCGTTCGACATTGCGCTCGATCATGAAACCCGGGCGCTGATAGAGCAAGCTCTCAATGAGGTGAGTCCGGCTTTCCGCGCGGCTCTGGTGCTGCGCGAAATCGAGGGGTTAAGTTACGAGGAGATTTCTGAAATTCTTGAGGTTTCTCTCGGAACCGTGAAGTCCCGGATCTTGCGCGGGCGCGAGGCGCTCCGCAAGGCTCTGGGGGCCCGGTTGGAGGCGTCGCCAACGGTACGGCTGGCGCTGCAGCCGGCGGAGTGAAGGAACAGGGTTGTATGAGTTTCAACTTTGCATCGTCGCACCACGTAGGTGAAGTCCCGGCCGAGGAGCGGTTACGCCAAGCCCTGCGGAGCCTTCCGGCGCGGATTCCGCCGGCGGGCTTGACCACAAGTCTACGCGTCATCGCCTCCCGGGAGCGCAAGCGCTTCCTTGAGCGGCGCACATGGCGGCAAGCGGTGGTGACCTGGTACGGAAACATGAGCGTACGCGCCGGCGAGATGATTCGCACCGCCGCGCTGCCGGTGGCCGGCGGATTGGTTTCGGCCGTGGTGCTGTTCAGCACCTGGCTGGTGCCGACCTATCCTGTGCTTGCCAATAACGGCTCCGACGTGCCCACAGTGCTCAGCACGGAAGCCACCCTGCAACAGACTGCGGCAACGGCTCTGCCCAGTGGCGATGCCGTCGACGTGACGGTGAACGACCAAGGCCGGGTGGTGGATATTTCCTTCGTCGGCGGACCCGGTGCGCAGCCGAGCTCCACCCAACGGCGTGAAACTATGGAGAATCTGCTGCTGTTTACGCGTTTTGCTCCGGCGACCGAGTTCGGGCACCCCATGTCCAGCAAGATCCGGCTGTACTTCAGCCAGCCCAGCCAGGTGGACGTCAAGGACTAAGCGAGCCTCATTGGGCAGGCGCTTCGGTCAACATTTCCTCGCGCGAAAATCCATTCTGGATCGCATTGCGGCGGCAGCCTGCCCGGAGCAGGCGCCATCCGTCATCGAGATCGGACCGGGCCGGGGCGCTCTCACCGAATCCCTGCTCGAGCGCGCTCGAAAGGTGATCGCGATCGAAATCGACCCGGTGCTGGTGCATTACCTGCAGCAGAAATTTCGCGAGCAGATCGAAGCCGGACGTCTGGAGCTGCTCGCCGCTGACGTGCTGAAAATCGACCTGGCGGAGTTGGTTGCGCCCTCGCGCGCGGTACTGGCGGGCAATCTCCCCTACTACATCACCTCTCCCATTCTGGAGCGGGTTTTCGCGCTGGGCGACAAATGGGAACGCGCTGTGTTTCTGGTGCAAGCGGAGGTAGCTGCGCGCCTGGCGGCCGTGCCGGGCACCAGAGACTACGGTTATTTGAGCGTGCTCACTCAAGTTCACGCGCGTCCGCGGATTTTGTGCGACGTGCCGCGGACGGCGTTCCGCCCTCCGCCCAAAGTGGACAGCGCGGTGGTTCTGCTGGAGCCTTGCGACACGCGTGCGGACCGGGGCATCGCGGATCGCGAGGCTTTTCTGCGCTTCGCATCGGATTGCTTCCGGCACAAGCGCAAAACCCTGCGCAACAACCTGATCGCGCGGTACGGGCGCGAGAAAATAGACGCGGCTAAGGTCGGGAAACTGCGAGCAGAGCAGCTAGATGTCGCCGAGCTCGCGGAGCTGCACCGCGTCCTGGGAGAATGATGGATCTCTTTCCAGCAAAGTTGGGTGCGCTGATGCGCGAGGTGATCGCCTGCGAGCGTTGCCCTCGTTTACGCGATCATTGCCGCAACGTCGCCCAGATCAAGCGCCGCGCGTATCTCGAATGGGAGTATTGGGCGAAGCCGGTGCCGTCTTTCGGCGATCCCAAGGCTCGTGTGCTGATTATCGGACTGGCGCCCGGCGCGCATGGAGCAAATCGAACCGGAAGGATCTTCACGGGCGACAGCTCCGGCGATTTTCTATATCGCGCGCTATACGAGACCGGATTTGCGTCGCAGCCGGTGAGCCGGTCGCGCAATGATGGGCTGAAGCTCAAAGGCGCCTACATTACTGCTTCGGCCCGTTGCGCGCCCCCGGATAACAAGCCTGCGCCAGGCGAACTCGCCAATTGCCGTCCGTATCTGGAGCGGGAGCTGGACCTGCTCAAGGATATTAGCGTGGTGGTGGCGCTGGGGCGCGTGGCTTTCGACGGATACCTGAAGATTCTGCATGATCGCGGCCAGATCGCGAGCCGGGGATCGTTTCCTTTCGCGCATGGCGCAGAGCATCACATCGGGCAGGGCCGGCCGGTGCTGATCGCGTCCTACCATCCCAGCCAGCAAAACACCTCGACGGGGAAGTTGACGGCGGAGATGTTGCGTAGAATCTTCGAGCGCGCGAGGAAGCTAAGTGCCTAGCGCCTCAAGCCTCAGCCAGCGTCAGAGGGACGGGTTGGCGGCCATCGAGGTCGGTTATGCCGAACTCTCGCGCGACTTCGGCGGCAACCAATCCATGTCCAGAGCGCTCCATGAGCTTTGCGTCACGCGAGAGAGCCGCGATGACCCTGCCAATGAACTCCGGGCTTTCGCTGTTTGAAAGATCGAGCCATCCGGCTTTGGCCGCTTCCATGACTGATTCGGTTCTCACCAGCCCCGGGTAGAGCGAGACCACGGCGACGCCGCTTTCTCGTAACTCATGCGCCATATCCGCGGACATTTTGTCGGTGGCCGCCTTGGCGATTCCGTAAATGGCGTTCCCGATGTATTTCTGCGCTGCCCAGAAACTGATGTTGACGATCAGTCCGCTTCGCTGTGCTGTCATCTCGCGGGCCGCAAGCGCGGAAGCGACAAAAGCAGCTCGAACGCCCCCGTCCATCATGCTGGCCCATCGGTGCATCGGCTGTTGCCAAAAAGGAAGGTTCCAGGTGAAGTGGCCGTTCTCGACCATCCTCTCATAGCCGCCCCAGGCCGAGTTCACGAGCACGTCCAGACCGCTACCAGCGTCGGCGCCGTTCTCGCGAATGCGCTCGAACACGCGCTCGGTGTCGCTGTCATTGCGATGATCGCAAGGGATGCGCACTACTTGCGTGGGCAGGTCGGCCGTAGCGATCGTTCGGCCGGTGGCGAACACCCGCAAGTTCTGGGTCGCGAGCTCCGCGGCCACGCCCCTTCCGATTCCTCTGGATGCGCCCGTAACGAGTGCGGTTGGCACGTCCGATTATAGGCGAAGACGCGGCGAACGAGCAAGGTACCGCTGAGGATTCGCTATACTGCCAAGGTCAATGGCCTCGAATCCCACCTTCATCAAGGCTGCGGCGCTAGTGGTCGCTGTACTGGGGGCGGCGGGAGCATTCAGCTCCTACCAGGTTTCGGCCGCCTATGCGCAACAATATCCCGACGCCTACGGCGGAGAGCGCGCGGAAATACGCTTCGCTCCGCTCGCCGAACGCGTGCCCGAATCCGCCGAGCTGGGTTACTTCACCGATCTCGATCCCTCGCAACCGGCTTACGCTCCGGCGTTCTTAGCCGCGCAGTATGCAGTCGCTCCACGCATGCTGGTGTTTCTGAATGGGAAGGAACAGCCCGACTGGGCGGTCGGCAATTTCTCCAAGCCAGTGGACTTCGCGGCAGCGGGAGAGGCTCACGGCTATGCGATGACGGCGGATTTAGGCAACGGCGTGGTACTGTTCCGGCGAAAATGACGAAGCTGAAATGATGTGGGCGCTTACCTTCGCGATGACGCTGGCCGCGGGCTGGTTTCTGGCTGGTGCGCTGACGGCAGGAGCGTCCCATGGCCCTAGATGGGCCTCTCTGTTGGTCGAGATCGCGTTAGGCGCATTGTTCGGGCCGGGGCTTGCGTCGATTTTGTACTTCGCGCTGGTGGGGATGGGCGTTGCGAATCGCGGGACCGTGATGGGGATGTGCGCGGCCTTGCTTGCGGCCAGCGCCATGCTGTTCTGGCGGAGCCCAGCAACCCAGAAACCACAAGAAGAGAAACGAAGCTTCCCGTGGACCTGGGTATTGTGGATCGGCGTGGCGGCGGGGCTGATCTTCTTCGTCCTTGATTTTCAGGCCGCCTCCAACGCGAATCCCGCCGGTGAATGGGACGCTATGTCCATCTGGAATTTGCGCGCGCACTACCTGGCTTCCGGACCTGATTTGTGGCGGCGTGCAGTATCGGCCGATCTAGGCGGGCAGATGAGTGGCGCAGCGCATCCGGGTTATCCGCTGTTCCTTTCCGGATTCATCGGACTCCAATGGTCGGCGTCGGGCACGTTCGACGAAGCGGTGCCGATCGCGGTGTCGCTGCTGTTTGCGATGGGCGCACTCATCTTGTTAGGCGCGAGCCTGGCAAGCCGGAGATCAGTCGCGCTGGGGTTGCTGGCGTGGCTGGTCTTGCTGGCATCCGAAGTCTTCGCGTCGCAAGCCGCGGCGCAATATTCGGATTTGCTTCAAGGCCTGGCTTTCTTGAGCGCGCTAGTGCTGCTGGAAGGGGCGTGGGAACGCAAAGGCGATTCGCGATTGTTGGCTGCAGCGGGCCTCGCCATCGGGCTTTCGTGCTGGATCAAGAATGAGGGCTTGCCTTTCGCGCTGGCGGCGCTCGCCGTGGCCGCCTGGCGTTTCCGGCCGGGCATTGAGAAGATCGCGTGGGTGGTGGTGGGCGCGCTGCCTGGCTTGCTGGGGACGGTGGTACTGAAACTGTTCGTCGCGCACGGAAGCGAGGCCGTTTTTCCCCACACGATGAGCGAAGCGATCCAAAAGATTGCTGGACCGGGCCGATGGTGGCAGGCGGCGCTGGGATTCGTCAAGGCGGTCTATGACGCGGGCAATCCGTGGACACATCCGGTGCTGTTGGCGGCTGTGTTGGCGCTGGCGCTGCGTTTCGTGCCTCACGCGGAGCGGCGCAGCCGGATGTGGCTGCTGATTCCGGTCGCCGCGACCGCCGCAGCGGAATACGGACTGTACCTGGTCACTACCGCCGATCTTAACTGGCACATTTCGACCTCGGTCAGCCGCTTGGTTGCCCAACTTTGGCCGTCGCTGATCTGGCTGTTCTTCCTGGTGTTGCGGACTCCGGAGGAGGCCTTCGCGCCAAAGCCGGAGCCGGTGCGCGCGGCAGCCGCAAAAGCCGGGCGCAAGCGTAGGTGAGCGGAAAGAGGCAAACTAAAGGAGTCGATGCGCACCCTCTCTCGCGTGGCCGTGCTTGGAGCAGGCACCATGGGCTCCCGCATCGCGGCCCATTTCGCCAATTCAGGAATTGCGTCCTTGCTTCTGGACCTGAGCCCGGAAATCGCGCGCAAGGGAATCGACGCGGCGATCAAGCAGAAGCCTGCTGGATTCTTTCTCGACTCCGAAGCCTCGTGCATTACTGCTGGTAGCTTCGAGCACGATCTGGCGGCGATCGCCGATTGCGATTGGGTGATCGAGGCGGTCACCGAGAACCTGGAGATCAAGCGCGGGCTGTGGCGCAAGGTGGAAGCGGTATGTGGGCCAGAGGCGATCCTTTCGACCAACACCAGCGGGATTCCTCTGCGCAAGATCGCGGAGGGTTTTTCCACCGGTTTCCGGCGGCGATTTCTGGGCACGCACTTCTTCAATCCGCCGCGCTACCTGCATTTGCTGGAAGTGATTCCCGGTCCGGAAACGGATCTTCAATTGATCGAATTCGTCTCTGCGTTCGGCGACCTTCGCCTGGGTAAGGGAATCGTGCCGTGCAAGGACACGCCCAACTTCATCGGCAACCGGATCGGGTTCTTTCTGCTGGGCACCATCGCGAAGATCGCCGTGGAGGATGGGTACACGGTGGAAGAGGTTGATGCGCTCACGGGGCCTTTGATCGGACTGCCCAGGAGCGCGACGTTCCGATTGTTGGATATCGTCGGGCTGGATGTAGCCTGGCATGTCGGCTTGAACTTATACAACGCAGTTCCCGGCGATCCCTGGCGCGAGCGTTATCTGCTGCCCGGTTTTCACAAACAGATGCTCGACCGAGGCTGGCTGGGCGAAAAGTCGGGACAAGGATATTACCAGCGCGTCGGCAAGGCGAAAGAGATTCATGCAATCGACTTGAAGAGGCTGGACTACCATCCTGCCGTGACGCCGCAATTCCCGGCAGTGGAATCGGCGAAGAGCATTCGTGATTTGGGTGAACGCCTGCGGACCCTGGTGGCCGGCCAAGACCGCGCCGGGACATTTCTGTGGAAGCTCTTCAGCGACTACCTGGTGTACTCGGCCGAGCGGATTCCCGAGATTGCCGATCGGATGATCGAAATCGATCGCGCCATGCGCTGGGGCTACGCGCATACACTGGGTCCGTTCGAGTTGTGGGATGCGCTGGGGTTCAAAGCGGTCTGCGAGCGGTTGGGGAACCGTTGTCCGGCGAACATAGAGAAGATGCGCCGGGAAGGCCGCGAGTCTCTCTACGCGAATTCCGGAGCATCGCCCACCTATTTCGATTTCGGCTCGAACGAATACCGGGCCTTCGAAGAGCCGGGTATCCTTCTTTCGCGGCAGACGCGGATCGAAAGCAATGCGGGCGCGTCGCTGGTCGACTTAGGCGACGGGGTCCTCTGCGTCGAGTTCCACAGCAAGATGAACACGATCGGCGAGGATCAGTTCCGCATGATCCACGCGGGTCTGGAAGAGACAGAGAAGAATTTTGCGGCCATGGTCATCGCCAATCAGGGCGAGGTCTTCAGCGCAGGCGCGAACTTGATGTATGTCCTGATGGCCGCGCAGAACGGCGAATGGGATGAACTGGGCGAGATGATTCATCGCTTCCAGCAAATGAACCTGGCGATGAAATACGCCAAGCGTCCGGTGATCGCCGCGCCGTTTTCTCGCGTGCTGGGCGGCGGAGCGGAGATCGTTCTTCATTCGGCGGCGGTACAGGCGTCGGCTGAAACGTACATCGGATTGGTCGAAGCCGGCGTCGGCGTCCTTCCCGCTGCGGGCGGTTGCAAGGAGATGCTGCTGCGCGTGGGCGATGTGCGCGCGATCGCCGAGCGAATCGGTCAGGCGAAGGTTTCCTCGAGTGCGGCCGAAGCAGGCCAGCTCGGCTTCCTGCGAGCGAGCGATCGTATCACCATGAATCCGGATCGGCTGATCGGCGACGCCAAGGAGTTGGCTCTCGAACGTGGTCGCGACTACGCGCCGCCGGAGCGGGCGCAGGTGAAAGTGGGCGGCGAAACCACGTTCGCTCTGTTGAAGCTCGGCATCTGGAGCTACCGGCAGGGTGGCTATATCTCGGATTACGATGTGACGGTACTCGAAAAAGTGGCGCATGTCCTTTCCGGAGGCCGGCTGACGGGCGAGCAGATGGTACCGGAGCAATACATTCTGGATCTGGAGCGCGAGGCATTCCTGAGTTTGTGCGGCAACGCCAAGACGCAGGAGCGGATTCAATACACGCTCAAGACGGGAAAGCCGCTAAGGAATTAATCGCGCATGAAAGAAGCGGTGATTGTCGAGTGCGTGCGGACGGCGGTGGGCAAGGCCGGGCGTGGCGCGCTGAAGAACACGCGGCCGGATGACCTGGCGGCGTTCGCCATTCGCGGCTTGTTGGACCGGTGCCCGCAGGTGGAAGCCGCGGCGATTGAAGACGTCATTCTGGGATGCGCGATGCCTGAGGGCGAAGCGGGCTTGAATATGGCCCGCATCGCGGCTCTACGCGCGGGCTTGCCGGATTCGGTGCCCGGCGTAACTATCAATCGATTCTGTTCTTCCGGATTGCAGGCGATTGCGATGGCAGCGGAGCGGATTCGTTCCGGTGGCGCGGAGATCATTGTCGCCGGCGGGGCTGAATCCATGAGCATGGTGCCGATGATCGGCAACAAATTCTCGGCGAATCCGTGGATGGTGGATCATCGGCCCGAAATCTACATCAGTATGGGGCTGACCGCGGAGCGCGTCTATCAGAAATACGGCATTTCGCGCGAAGAGCAGGATCAATTTTCGCTTGCGAGCCATCAGAAGGCTTTGGCGGCGCAGGCGGCGGGAAAATTCGACGAGGAGATCGTACCACTAGAGGTCGCGACGACGGTACTCGAAAGCGGCAAGCCAGTGACGCACCGCTTCACTTTCCAGCGAGACGAAGGCCCCCGCGCGGATACATCGCTCGAAGCTTTGGCGAAACTGAAACCGGTGTTTCACGCGGCCGGATCGGTGACGGCAGGAAATTCGTCGCAGACTAGCGATGGCGCGGCGGCTGCACTGGTGATGTCGGCTGAGGCCGCGAACAGGCTGAGCTTGCTGCCCAAGGCTCGGTTCGTCAGCTTCGCGGTCGCTGGAGTTGCGCCGGAGCTGATGGGGCTCGGGCCGGTGCCTGCGATTCCGAAGGCTCTCACGATGGCCGGATTAAAGCTCGCTGATATCGGCGTGGTGGAGTTGAACGAAGCTTTCGCAGTACAGGCGCTCGCGGTGATTCGCGAAGCGGGTCTCCATCCGGGGACGCTGAACGTGAACGGTGGCGCGATCGCGCTGGGCCATCCGCTGGGCTGCACGGGGGCCAAGCTGACGGCGACGATTCTACGCGAAATGGAGCGACGCAAGGCTCGCTATGGCATGGTGACCATGTGCATCGGCGGCGGGCAAGGCGCAGCCGGCATTTTCGAGAGGCTTTCCTGATGCAAGGCGGGGCGTTCTTGCTGGAGTCGCCGAAGCCGGAGGAGATTTTCACTCTCGAAGATTTCACTGAAGAGCATCGCGCCATCGCGAAAACCACCGAGGAGTTTTGGGCGCAGGAGGTCGCGCCGCATCTGGAGGAGATCCAGCACCAGAACTTCGACGTGCTGAAGCAAGTTTTGCGGAAGTCGTCGGAGTTGGGGCTGACTGCCGTGTTTCTTCCCGAAAAATATGGCGGCATGGAAATGGATCTGACCTCAATGGTGATCGTCGGTCAGGTTCTGGCGCGCGACGGGTCGTACGCGGCGTGCCACGGAGCGCAGACGGGAATCGGATCTTTGCCGCTCCTGTTGTTCGGCACGGAGCAACAGAAGCAAAAATATCTGCCTAGGCTGGCTTCTGCCGAAATGATTGCGGCCTACGCTTTGACCGAGCCCCACGCGGGGTCGGACGCCCTGGCGGCACGGACGCGGGCGGATTTGTCGCCCGATGGTTCCCATTACGTGCTGAACGGGCAAAAAATGTGGATCACCAACGGAGCGATCGCGGATCTGTACACGGTGTTCGCGAAGGTGGACGGTGAAAAATTCACGGCGTTCCTGGTGGAGCGAGCCTGGCCCGGAGTCTCACCGGGTAGGGAAGAAAAAAAGATGGGGCTCAAAGGCAGCTCCACCACCGCGGTGTATTTCGACAACGTGAAAGTGCCGGTGGAGAACGTGCTGGGGGAGATCGGGCGCGGGCATATCATTGCGTTCAACATTTTGAATCTGGGCCGGCTGAAGCTGGGCTTGTTCGCACATGGGGGCGCGGCCGAGGCGCTGGCCGACTCGGTCCGTTACGCCGGGGAGCGCAAGGCGTTCGGAAAATCGATCGCGGAATTCGGCATGATTCAGGCCAAGCTTGCGGAGATGGCCGTACGGATTTACGCCAATGAGAGCGCAGCGTACCGCGTGGTGGGCGAAATCGAGGCGCGCCTCCAAGGGATGTCCTGGAACGACGGGGACGCGAGCACCCGCGTACTCAAGGCCGCCGAAGAGTTCGCCGTCGAATGTTCTTTCGTCAAGATTTTCGGCTCGGAGATGCTGGATTACGTGGTCGATGAGGCGGTGCAGATTCACGGAGGCTACGGCTACCATCAGGATTACGCCGTGGAGCGGGCGTACCGGGATTCGCGCATCAATCGCATCTTCGAAGGCACCAATGAGATCAATCGGCTGCTGGCCACCGGCATGCTGCTCAAGCGCGCGCAGCGCGGAACGCTCGCGTTGGTGGCTGCGGTGAAGAGGCTACAATCGGAGATTTTGAGTGGACCGGGCTCGGGCGAAACGGATGTCGTCGCGAATGCCAAGAAGATCGGCCTGTTGCTGCTGGGTGCGGCGTATCAGCGCTTTGGCGACAAAATCGAGGAACAGCAGGAAGTGATCGCCGGCATCACGGACGTGCTAATGAACGGTTACGCGATGGAATCGGCGATGCTGCGCGCGCGCAAGAGCAAGCGCGAAAATGCCGCCGATATGGCGGTCGTGTTCTCTTCCGACGCCATGGATGCTATCGAGACTTCGGCCCGCACGGTGCTGGCCGTGTGCGCGGAGGGAGATGAGTTGCGCACCAGCCTCGCCGTGCTGCGGCGGTTCACCAAGCGCGAGGTGATGGACACGATTACTCTGCGCCGCAGGATCGCCGGGCGGCTGCTTGAATCCGGACGCTACACGATATGATCCGCATCGCCAACGGTCAGGGGTTCTGGGGCGACTCGCTGGAAGCGCCGGTGCACTTGGTGCGGCGCGGGCCGCTGGATTATCTGACGCTCGATTATCTGGCGGAGGTCACCATGTCCATCCTCCAGAAGCAGCGCGCGCGCGACCCCAAGACCGGCTATGCGCGCGACTTCGTCGATCTGATCGCCCGTGTGCTGCCGGATTTGAAGGAGCGCAGAGTTTGTGTAATTGCCAACGCGGGCGGAGTGAATCCCAAGGCGTGTTGCGAGGCTGTGCTTGAAACAGCGCGGCGCCAAGGGATCGATGTGCGCGTGGCGATGGTGAGGGGCGACGACATCATGGACAGGCTCGACGATTTCCTCAAGCGCGGAGTCGAGCTGAACAACATGGAGACAGGCGAGCCCCTTTCGGCGATTCGCGACCAGGTCCGAAGCGCCAACGCCTACTTGGGAGCTTTTCCAGTGGCCGAGGCGCTCGGCCGCGGCGCAGAAATTGTAGTCACCGGGCGCGTGGCCGACCCATGCCTCGCCTTGGCTCCCATGATCCACGAATTCCGTTGGGAGCGCGGGGATTGGGACAAGCTTTCGGCCGGGATCATCGCCGGCCACACCATCGAATGCGGCGCGCAATCGACGGGCGGAAATTGCCAAGTGGATTGGGAGACGATTCCGGATATGGCTGATATCGGCTATCCCATCGTTGAAGCGGAACCGGATGGAAGCTTTGTCATCACAAAGCATGCGGGAACCGGGGGCCGGGTGAACCTGGATACGGTCAAGGAACAATTGCTATACGAATTGGGCGACCCCCGCGAATACATTACGCCGGATTGCCTCGCCAACTTTACTTCGATTCAACTCGCGCAAGTTGGCCCCGATCGCGTGCGCTTTAGCGGAATCAAGGGCCGTGCGGCGACGTCGTTCTACAAGGTCTCCATCAGTTATTCGGCTGGGTACAAGGCGATCGGGTCGCTGGTGTATGCGTGGCCGGACGCGTACAAGAAGGCTCGCGCGGCAGAGAAGATTCTGCGGCAGAGGCTCGACCGGCTTGGTTTGCGCTTCGACCATATCCGCGTGGAGTTCCTGGGCGCGAACGCCTGCCACGGAATTGCAGCGGCTGAACCAACATCCGCGGCGGAGCCGCTGTTGAATGAAGTGGTCCTCCGGTTCGGTGTGCGCGGCGAAAATCGGGCGGCCATCGAGCGCTTCACTCGTGAAATTCCACCGCTGGCGCTGAACGGGCCGCCGGTGGTTTCGGGGCTCGGCAGCGGGAGACCGCAAGTGGAGGAGATCATTGCGTATTGGCCTGCGCTGCTCGCAAAACGCGAGGTTCAACCGGAGGTGACGGTATGGCCAAGCGAAAGTTGATCGAGCTGGCGCACGCGCGTTCCGGCGATAAGGGCGATATGTCCAATATCGGACTGATCGCGCGCAAGCCGGAGTACTATCCGATTCTGGTTCGCGAGGTCACCGCGGAGCGGGTGAAACAACATTTCGCGGGAGTTTGTTTGGGGAAAGTGGAGCGTTTCGAGCTGCCCAATCTGGGGGCGCTGAATTTCCTCCTGCACCAAGCCCTGGACGGCGGCGGGACGGTCGGGCTGAAGGCGGACCCTCAGGGTAAGACCTATTCAAGCGCTTTGCTGCGCATGGAAATCGATGTCGATTAAATACTCCGCTGGCGGCGCTGTCGCCCGCATTACGCTGAGCCGTCCAGAGAAGCGCAACGCCATCGACGAACGGATGATGGCGGAGCTTAGCGAGGCTCTGGCAAAGGCGGCCTTCGACGCAGAGTCTCGCGTGGTTGTGCTGGCCGCTGAAGGCCCGGATTTTTGCGCGGGCATGGATCTCCAGATGATGGCGGAGACGGTGAATGCCGGCGCGGAGGAGTTTTCACGGCAAGCCGGGCGGCTTGCTGACTTGTACCAATCTTTTCGAGATCATCCCAAGCCGGTGGTCGCCACGGTGCGAGGCAGGGCGCTGGGCGGCGGATGCGGGCTGGCGCTGGCTTGCGACGCCGTGTTGGCTGCGGAGTCCGCGAAGTTCGGATTTCCCGAAGTGAACATCGGCTTCGTTCCGGCGATCGTCACGGTGTTTTTGCGAAGGTCGGTGGGGGAAAAACAAGCCTTCGAGCTGCTGACTTCCGGCGAGCCCATTGACGCGCGCCGAGCGTGCGAGCTGGGGATGATCACTCACGTTTCTCCGGACGCCGGGTTCGAGGCTGGTGCCGAAGCGTACCTCGCCAAACTCTCAGCCAAGTCAGCCTCGGCGATCGGGATGACTAAAGAGCTGCTGTACACCATCGATGGCATGAGCTTCGAAGCGGCACTCCAGGCCGGCACGCGGATGAACGCGCTGGCGCGGGCAACCGAAGACGCGAAGCGCGGGTTTGAGCGCTTCGCCAAACGGAAGTAAAGGGTACAGACGGAAGCAAGAAAGATAAGCTGGAATAACATGACAACCCAAATCGCGCAAAAACTTTCAGAATCTTTGCAACTGACCCAGCCGCCGGTGGCGATTGCCTTCCCGGATCGAGTGCCGGAGGGCGTGAAGACTTACGCAGGATCCGCTCCTGCGGGCTGCCGCTTCTGGCAGGAGGCTACTACGCAGGTGTTCGCAACCATGCCGCAGCAGCACGACTTGTGCTCGATCGGGATGTACACGCATCATCTGGAAGACGGCCCGCAGGTTCAAACCGATTTACAGGATGCGCTGAAGGTTTTCGGCGATTTGAGCTACGTGCGTCCCGAGGACTTGCCGCTCATCCCGGTGCTGAATCTTCCGTCGAAGAAAGCCCCGAAAGTGGTGGTGTATGGGCCGCTCTCGTCCATGCCGATCTCCCCAGATGTGGTGCTGCTGTTCGTGAAGGCGGATCAGACGCTGATTCTTTCGGAGGCCTCGCAGCAGCTTGAGAATGGCCTTCCCCCGGCGATGGGGCGTCCAGCTTGTGGCGTGATTCCGCAGGCATTCAACACCGGCCGCACGGCTCTGAGCCTGGGATGTTGCGGCGCCCGGGCGTACCTGGACGTGCTGACTCCGGATGTGGCGCTCTACGCGATTCCCGGATCGAAGCTGGAGGCGTTCACGGAGCGGGTTGCGGCTCTGGCTAAGGCGAACTCGGTCCTGACGCAATTCCATGCCATCCGCCGCAAGGACGTGGAAGCGGGGAAGCACCCGACTGTGAAGGACTCGCTGGCGGCGATGAGGTAGCGCGGAAGCCCCTACTTCTGGCGCAGGACAGAGATCACGTCATCGGCGGTGATCACTCCGGCGAGCTTGTGCTGCTCGTCGACCACAGGCAGCGCCAGCAGGTTGTATTTGTCGAACAGCTCCGTCACCTGCTCCCGCTGTTCGCTCACCGCGACCTCGATCAGCGTCTCCGAGGCAAGCTCACGCAAAGGCTTGGCGCCTTCGTGCAGGAACAAACGGGCCAGCGGAACGGAGCCCTTGAGCTGCTCGCAGCCGTCCACCAGGAAGATGGTGTTGAGCGATTCGAGCAGCTCTTCGTTGGCCTTGAGCGCGGCGATGGCGTCGGCCACGGTACCGGATTCCGGCAGCGATACGTACTCCGTGTTCATCATGCCGCCGGCCGTGTCTTCTTCGAACTCCATGAGCTCGGTAACCTCGCTCTTGGGTTCGTGCTCCATTTCCTCCAAGATTTCGTGTGAGGTTTCCTCTTCCAGGCCGGCTAACACGTCGGCGGCTTCGTCGGGAGCCATCTCCTCGACGATATCCGCGGCTTTTTCCGTCTCGAGCGACTCCAAAATACTGGCCTGAATATCGGGATCGATTTCCGATAGCGCGTCCGCGGCGACTTCGCTATCGATGTTTTCGAAGATCGCCTCGCGGTCGGCGGGGCCCAGGTCTTCCACGATGTCGGCCAGGTCCGCCGGGTGCATCCCTTCCAGCAGTTTGTTGGAGATGTTTAGGCGCAGGCGGCGCTGCGGATCAGGCTCCAAGATGTTGCAAAATTCCCAGCGGATAGAGCGCGGAGGAATGCGGCTTTGCAGCTTGCGCACCAGCCGGGGCGGAATTACTCCCTGCACCAAACGCCGCAACACACTGCGAATGCCCACATCCACATCGAGTACCCACAGCACCTGACAATCGCCGTCCTGCCGGATTTCGAAGGTGATGTCGGTAACGCGCACCACCTTGCGGCCTTGCGCGTCAATGATCTGCTGGTCCAGCAGGTCGCGCGACACGCGCAGGACGTATTCATCGGAGTGGTGCGGGGTGAGGATCTCGTCGAGCAGGAAGATGCCGTCGAGCGAGATTGAGCGGACCTGTTCATAGCGGACCTTGAGCCAGGCGGCGCCGCTGCCGATCAGGAAACGATCCACGCGGACGGGGTCAACCAGCGGAACGATTGCGGCGTCTTTGACCACACCGATCTTGCGCCCCTTAAGGTCGAAGACCTTGAGGCCCAACAGTTCGGTGAGGAACAGTCTCTCGTCCGCCATCGGTGACCCGAAGACATACTCAAGTTAATTTGGGGCGATCCCATGGCCAAGATAGAGTTCACCCAATTCCTACTATGACCGAAGCCCCCGGAGGGCGCAACAATTTTTTGGATTTTCGTCCAGGTACTAAAGCAACTTCGCGGCATCGAAGACAAAAGCGTTACGAGGCTCGCCTGTGCGCTCGCGAAGGGGCGCGAGCGAATCGGTGAAGTAGGCCCTTTGGAGCCAGCGTTCGCCTGAAAACGCGTCGCGTCCGTGGAGTACGCGGTCGTTCTTAAACATCAGGGCGTCGCCCGGCCCGAGCACAACCCTCTCGGTTTCGAGGGTGTCAAGGAGGGCGCGCAACTGCGCGATGGCCTCGCGAGCTTCGTCATTGACGGGCTGGACGGCGTGAGTCTGCACGGCGATGCGGAAAATGCCGGCCGCGTCGCGCCACACGATCGGCGCAGTCACTGCGGCGGCAATTTCGAAACTGGAGGGCGATGGATGGCGGAAGACCGGTTTTTCGAGCGAGCGGACCAGGCCGGGGGGGGCTGCCGCCAGAATCCGGTCGAGAGACAGCACGGCAGTGGGCGCGGAGGGTTCATTCAGCAGACCGAACAGCAGCAGCCCGCGGGGCGAAAAACGCGGCGCCAGGAACGCGGCGTCTGTGTGGCAGGCGAAGGGCGCGCGGCCGGCACTGGAAGTGGTGTGCTCGGAACCGGCCACGGGCGTGATCTCGTGAATCGGTGCGCCGGATTTTTCGTTGACGTAGGAAAGGATAGACGCGCGGCCCTCGATCAGTCCGGCGATCACGGCTTCCGAAACGGCGGTCTTGGATGCCGGGCGCTTGCCATCTTTCGGCGGCCGCGGCAGGCGCGGATCGACGGGCAGCTTTTCGAAGAGCAGAGCGTCGGAACCCTCCGGCATGAAGAAAGCGGCCATAGCTTCCTGGGCATCCGCGGGCAAGTGGCGCTGCGCCAGCGCGACGGAGGCGTCCACGAAATCGCGCCACCCGGTGAGGTTAAGCGGGTCGGGGAAGGTCAGCGCCAGGGCCTCGCGCAGCCAAGCCTTTCTAGCGGCTTGGGGTAAGGAGATGCGACGCAAGGCGGTCGGTTGCAACAGTGTTGGCGGCATGCTGGAGGGCGTTGCTCTTTGCCCTTCAGTATAACGAGATGCTTCAGGCTTCGCTCAGGGCGCAGGTCAAAGCGCCTTTTGCCGTCGAATAAAGCGGCTTATCTGCTAGGCGGATTTCCGAGACTTTGATGGGGAACTCCAGTTCCCACAACAACTTCTCGAAGCGATCCCGAAAACCGGACGGGAGCGCCGTGCCGCCGCTTAACACGATTGGAATCGAGCGGTTGAACTTGGGCAGGCTGGAGGTGCGGGCAAAAGCCTCTTTGAGCGCGGCGACCAGGGAGCGCAGCATGTCGTCATAATAAACGCCGATCACCTGCTGCATTTTATCCGCGAAGAAGCCGTTGAAGTGGAACGAATCTTCCTTGGCCAAGCGGACCAGGTTGGCGCGTTCGCCGGTGACCTGCGCGGCGTTCAAGTCGATGTAGTCGCCGGCCTTGGGGATGGAAAAACTCAGAACCGGGACGGAAAGATAGGCGAGGCAGACGTTGCACAGCCCTCCGCCGCAACTGATGCCGATGCCGGTGTAATTGGAATCCTCCAGTTCGCCGTAAACTACCGCCAGGCCTTCGTTGATGCTGGTCGGCTCAAAGCCGAGCTCCTCCAGGGTCTGGCGCAGGGTAGCTTCGTGATAAGTCAGCGAATCGGTGCCGCCCAGTGGAGCGGCGGGGACGGTGAAGCAGACTTTGGTGGGTGGGCGGGACTTCTCCTGACCGGCGGGGGTGAGCATGCGCGAAAGGATCTCGCGAGTCACTTTCAGGCTGTCCGGCTCCTTGGGGTCCAACACGCCTTGGTTCATGGGGCGGCGGATTTCGGCGTTGAGCAGGCCCGCGAATTTTTCGCTTTCGTTTCCGTGAACCAGAATCTGTTGCGCTTCCACGGTGTGCGGCACGTTTTCGCGGAGCAGCGTGGCGGCGGTGATCTTCGAGTAGGGAACGCTGACAAAGGCGTTCAATTGCGAATCGTAGGAATTGTCGGCGCCGGAGCGGCGCGCGGCCACGATCCGGCTGGTGCCGACGTCCAAACCCAGTGCGCTCATCTCAACTACCTCCCTCTTCACTCTCGGCGCCGGTGACCACGCCGAGGACATCCGAGTAACGATGCTGCAATATAGCGCGGTAGCGGGCCACGGACATTCCCCGCTCCGCCGCTTCGCGTTCCACTTGCGCCTCCGCCAGCCCCAGTCCCTTCCACGGCCCGCCGGTGGCCTGCACGAACGCGGAATCGTATTCGAAGCCGAAAGCGGTAAGACTGGGCAGGGGCCGGGCGTAATTGTCGGGCAGACCGACCTCGGCGAACGGGAACTGCGAGGCCCAATCGAAATGCACTCCGATGTGGTTGTTGACGCCGCTGACGGAAACTTGCGCGTGCGTCACGCAGTTGCCGGCCGGAATCGAGTACTTGGAGCGCAGCATCTCGGTCAGCATGCGGGCGGCCTCAATCTGCGCGGCGGTGACGGAATTCGCCTCACCGGTCTGAGCCTCGAAGGCGACCGCTAAGAAACTATCGTTCAGATTGACATAGATCCCGCTCGAATCGGCCCAAACCGAATGGCCGGCGTGGTTGGCAATGTCGCTTTCCTCAACCACGCGGAACACGCGCCCGAAACGGTCGATGACGTAGTGGTAGGCGTGCTCGTCGTGAACCACCTCCAGCAGGTTGCGGCCCAGCCACTGGAGCCGCCGGTTCTCAGTCTCCTCAAAATCTGCCAGGTTGCTTTCAGTCGTGTGATACACGATCCCGGCAGGAGCGCTTTGATAACGCACCGGCGTCGCGCCCCCTTCCAGCGGAAACACTGGGTAAGGATTGCGCGCCTTGTTCGCTTCCGCAAAGGTGAGATCCACGCGCAGGCCGTTACTATAGGTCTCAAGGGTGCCCGAACTCTCCACGCGCCAAACTTTCTCGGGCACTGCCAGGGTGCTCAGCGTGCGGGGCGCCGAAACCAGAGGCGTTCGTGCAAGTGGAGCTGGTTGGGGTGCGATGGCCGCGACGTGCGCCGGACGGACGGCGGCCAGAGTCGCAATCAACGCCACGCCCGCGCCGACGGCCCATCGCCAATGCCCGGTGGAACGCCTTGGCCCGCGTGGCGAAACACCTTCCGATTCAAGAGCTTGCATCTCCTGCCTGAGGAATCGTAGCCGCTCCACCGGGTCCTGAATCTTGTAAGCGCGCAAGTCCAGCCAGGGGGCAAAAACCGGGTTGCGATCCGACGCAGCCACAACAGAGTCCTTTTCAACTGGAGTGCCCATTCGGGGAGAAAGCTCTCCAAGCGTGAGCATCGGCTGCGGCAGGGGAAAACCTTAGTTCTTGATGGCCTTAAGGGCTATGCCGGGTTATCTGCGTCGTTCGCTGGGCAGAATCTTTATCGCCCAGACGACCCGAATCCGCCTGCGTCTCGCGCCGAATCCCCGAGTTCGCCCTCCACCCATTCGATGGCCTCATAGCGGGCGATCACCAGTTGCGCGATGCGGTCACCTTTTTCAACCGTATAATCGGCCCGGCCAAGGTTGAACATGACCACGCGAATCTCGCCGCGATAGCCGGGGTCGATGGTGCCGAAGTTGACGGTGAGGGAATGCTTCAGCGCCATGCCACTGCGGGGGCGCACTTGCGCCTCATAGCCTGGAGGGAGCTCGATCGCGATGCCGGTGGGAACGGCCTGCGCGATGCCCGGCTGAAGCACGACGCGCTCCACCGCCCGCAGGTCGAGGCCGGCGTCTTCGGAGGGTCCGTGAGCGTAAACGGGCGCGTGCGCGTCCGGATGAAGTTTCTTGATGCGGATGGTCATGAGCGAATTCGCTATCATAACCGTTTCGCCGTACCATTTCCCGATGCCCAATTCTTCCCGAGTCATCACTGTGGCTCCCATGCCTCCGGAAAAGAGCGCCTACGCGCTGGCGCGCTACAGCCGCTCGCCGGATTCGATCCGCGATTCCATCGCCTGGGTGCGCACGCACGATTCCACTAAGTTTCTGGAGAGCTTCTATTTTCAGTACGGCCACGCGTCGATCGCGGATCTGGGCCACGTGGCGCTGTGCTTCGAAGGCGTCTCCGAACTGGCCGCGACGGAAATTGAAGACGAGCAGTTGTGGGACGGGCAGGCCCGTTCCTCGCGTTATCAGGATTTCTCGCGCAGCGGATTTGTGAGGCCTCCGGGCCTGGATCCCACGCAGGAGGAAATCTACGCGAGCGCTGCGGCGCGGCTGCTCGAAGCCTATCACGCGATCCACAAAAAGACCGTCGAGTATCTGACGGAGAAGCTGCCGCGTCCGGAGGAGATGAAGCCGGACGCCTACCAGCGCAACATCGCCGCCCGGGCCTTCGACCTGGCTCGCTACACGCTGTTCTTCGGCATTCCGACCGGCGTCGGCCAGGTTACCAGCATTCGCACGCTGGAGCGACAGATCCGGCGATTGAAAACGTCGGAGTACGCGGAGCTGCGCGAGATCGCCGGTGAGATCGCGGCGGCGTGCGCGGCAAAGCCCGAGTGTGTTTGGGATCCGTCGGCTCCGGCCGAGCCGGTGGCTCCGACGCTGGCGCGGCACGTCGATCCGGATGAGCATGCGATAAGCTCGCGCCGCAATCTGGCGCTGTGGGCGGAGCAGAATCTGCCTCGGGCAGGCGGCGAGCCCGCGGAAGCCGTCGATCTTCTTAAGCCCGAGGACACGCACGCCGAAATCGCCGCGACGCTGCTCTATCCGGCGACGGACCGCCGCTTTCGCGAGTTGTATGAGCTGGCTCGATCCTGGCCAGCGGCGCGGCGCAATGAAGTGATCGATCTGGCCCTTGGCGCGCGATCGCGTCGCGAAGAACTGCTCCGCGCCTTCCGCGGCGGACCGTACGTCTTCGATATCGTGATGGACATCGGGGCGTATCGAGACCTGCACCGTCATCGGCGATGCCAGCAGTTCCGCCAGGCTTATTCGGGACGGCTGGGGTATGACACGCCGGAGGCGATCGGCGCGGCGGGGCTGTCCGAGGTTTACACCACGGCGATGAAGGAAACTTTTGCCGCGATGGCGCAACTGCCCGGCGAATCCGCGCATTACCTGCTACCCTTCGCCGCCCGCTCGCGTTTCCTCTTCAAGATGGATTTCGCCGAAGCCGAATACATCGCGCGGCTGCGCAGCGGCGTCAAAGGCCACTTCAGCTACCGCAAAATCGCCTGGGAGATGATGCTCGCCATGGAAACCCTGGAGCCGGAGCTTGGGCGGCTGATGGAGGCAACGCCTCCCTGGGTGGAAGACCCATTAAAGAGATAGCCCTCGTTAAAGCGATAACCCAACGGCTCTTGAAGGGCTGGCTACTTCATTTCGTCTTGCAAAACTTCGACAGCTTTCTTAAGCTGCGGGTCCTCGGCGGCAAGAAAATCGGCGGGCGTGTCGTCGATGTAGATGTCCGGGGGCACGCCGTAATTTTCCATGTTCTGCCCGGTTGCGGTGTAGATGCCGATTTCCGGAGTCCGGATGGTCGAGCCGTCCAGCAGCTCATATTCGCCGGTGCCGATCACCGCGCCGTAGGTCGGCACGCCGACGATCTTGCCTAGCTTGAGCGTGCGGAAGCCATCCGGGAACATTTCGGCGTCGCTGGCGGAGCGCTCATTTTGCAGTACTACCATGGGGCCGAAGAAGCCCTCAGTGGGACGGGAGACTTCCGAGGAATCGCGCGCACGGGAAGTCTGATAGCGAATGTGCTGGTTCAGGATTTGCAGCAACTGCTGGTCGATTCCGCCGCCGCTATTGAAGCGCACGTCGAGGATCAGAGCCTTCTTATCGAGATTTTCAATGAGCTCCTGCTCGAAGCGGCGTAACGACGCACCTTCCATGTCGCGAATGTGCAGGTAGCCGATCTCGCCGTTGGAGGCTTTCTCGACGGTAGCGCGGCGCTGGTCGACCCATCGCTGATATTCGAGATCGTCCTGCTGGCGCGCGGTGAGTGGCTCCAGAGCCACGGTCCAGGAGCTGTCGAGGTCGGGTTTCGCGTTCACCGTGAACTCGAATTTCTGCCCGGTGAGGACGTTGAAATCCTTCCAGTAATTGTCGCTGGTCTTGAGCTCCTGGCCATTCACGGCCAGAATCAAGTCGCCAACGTGCAGCTTTACGTAATCGTGATCCGCAGGCCCTTTTTTGTAGATATAGGAGACTTTGTAATAACCGGAGGCGTCCGGGGCGAGATCGAACCCGGGGTAGCGCGTCTGCACGCCGATCTCGCGAGCCTCGCCGGGGAGCGAGCCTCCGCTGATGCCGGTATGCGAGGAGTTGAGTTTGCCGATCATGTCCATGACCAGCACGTGAAATTCGTCTTCATCGGCGACGTACGGCAGGATGGATTCGTAGGTGTCTTTGAGCCCCTGCCAATCGACGCCGTTCATGTTGGGATCGTAGAAGCGGTACTTCATGGTGCGCCAAGCCTCTTCGAAGACCTGCTGACGCTCCGCGGCTTCGTCAATCTGCATGCGGATGGTGAAAGGAATGCGGTGCGGAGTGGGACCGTTGGCGATGGTCAGTCCGCCGGGTCCGCCGCGACCGCCGCCTCTTCCGCCGCGGCCTCCGGCAGCGCCTCCGCCCTCATCTGGGCCGATATCAACCCCGCCACCGGTGACGGTGGCCGCGTAAATCGCGCCGTCTTGCAGGAAGTAGAGATTGCGGCTATCGCGAGACCACTGGGGCTCGCTAACGCCGCCTGCCGGTCCGCCCTGCGACACGCGGGTGATGCGGGTGCCATCTTCGGAGACCGCGAAGATTCCGCCGCCTCCGCGGCCTCCTCCTTCAGCCAGGATCGCGTAGGTACGGCTGTCCGGCGAGGGAAGGACATAGGAGACCGAACCGACGCCGCGCGTAAGCAACTGGGCGCGATGGTCCAATCCATCCCAATCGATCTTGACTTGCGGACCCAGGGATTCGGAATCGCCGCCTCCGCGAAAGGCGCGCCCGCGGCCGAATCCGCGTCCCCCGCCGCCGTTAGTCTCCGGCGCTTCGGCCTGCGCCTCCGTGTTGATGTCGCGGTCATTCGGATCTTTTTCGACCGGGGTCAGCGCGAAACTATAAAGCTGATAGGTCACTCCGTCCGATCCAACCGTGCTAGCGGTGCCGGTTCCGCCCAGCACCAGAAGCCGCTTACCATCCGCGGTCCACTGGGCTCCGGTGGACATCAGGAACTCCGGCGAGGTGATCATCTGCTCCTGGCCGCCATCCAGTTGCCGCACGTAGACATGGCTGCGCGAGAGCTTGTCTTCCTTGGCGTAGGAAATCCATTTGCCGTCGGGCGAAAAGGCGGGCGAATCCAGATTGCCGACGTCGTTGCTGGCCACGACCTCTGTCTCGCCGCTCTCCACGGTAGTCAGCCGCAGCTTGTGGTCCGAACAATTCCACATCACGGACTTGGAATCCGGCGACCATTCAAACTCGCCCTTCTCACAATCGGCGTCGCTCAGCTTCTCGACATCCTTGCCCAACTCATCCGAGATCCAGATCTCTTCGTGTCCTGTGCGATCGGAGATGAAGGCGATCCATTTCCCGTCGGGCGACCACTTGGGGCTTTGGTCGCGCCACGGCGTATCGGTGACGCGCTGGGTTTCGCCGCGTTCGGCGGCGATGGTGAAAATTTCGCCATGCACCCCCACGGCGATGCGCCTGCCCGAGGGGGACACGTTAAAATCGTCGGCGTTGTTGTTGAAGGTGACCGTTTGAACGTTGTTGTCCTTGAGATCGGCCTTGATGTCGACGTGAATTTCGGTGCTCTTTCCGCTTGAGACGTCCAGTTTCCACAGACCGAAGTTGTCCTCGTAGACGATAACCTTGCCGTCGGCCGACATGCTGGGATAGTAGAGGTTGCCGTCGGTGTGATGCGTGACCTGAACCGGTTTGCCGCCTTTCTCCGGAATTTTCCAGATGTTGTTGACGCTCTGCATCACTTCCGGACCGCCGAACTTGATGCCCCTTTCCACGGGGAGTTCGTCGGCGACGTAGTAGATGTGGCCGTCATGGCCGTACATCGGCCACAGGTAGTTGCCCTTGTAATCCTCGTCGCCCAGTTTCCCGAAGGTTTGCGCCTTCACGTCCTCGACCCAGAGATCCGCCGCGAAACTGCCGCGATAGTGCTGCCGGTTCCATTCGCTGGGGTGGCGAGTGAACGCCATTTTAGAGCCGTCAGGCGAGAAGCTGGCCCAAGCGCCCCAATCGGTCTTGATCGGTTCCTCCATGCCGCCGTCCGCGGAGATTTCATAGAGGGTACGCAGCTCAGGAAACGCGCCATCTCCGCGAGCCGAAACGAAGATGATCTTCTTGCCGTCGGGAGTCCAGCCGACCACCATGTCGTCGCCCGAATAAAACGTCAACTGGCGAGGAGCGCCGCCTGAAGCCGGCATCACGTACACGTCGTAATTGCCGGCGCGGTTGGAAGAGAAGGCGATGGAGTTGCCGTCCGGCGAAAACCGCGGCAGGATGTCCCGAGCCTTGTTATCGGTGAGACGCTGGGGGTTCTTTCCATCCTCATTGACCACCCAGATATCGCCCAGATACGTGAAGGCGATGCGGCCCTTAGAGTAGGTGGGGTGGCGGAGCATCTTGGCCTCGCCGAAAACCAAACAAGGCAAAAAGAGGACGGCGAAGCCCAGCGCCAACTTGCGAATCATCCAAAACCTCCCGAACTGTTACACAAGTAAGACGATCTTAGTCCTTTGCCCGTTAGCACGCAAGTTTGGGGCGTTCTCCAACCCCGCTCAGGTAAAATACAAGCATTCACCGCGCATGGGAAAACTGGTCGAATCACCGCGGATCGATCCGCGCTATGTCTGCTTTAAGCTCGCCATCAAGCCCTCCAAGATCCACCGCTTCGGGGTTTACGCGGAGCAGCGCATCCCCGCCAACCGCAAGGTGATCGAATACACCGGCGAACGCATCAGCAACCGCGAAGCCAACCGCCGCGATTGGGGCGAGTACACCTACCTGTTCGAGGTGAACCGCTATTGGACTCTGGACGGGGCGGTGGGCGGCAGCGGCGCGGAGATCATCAACCATAGCTGCGAGCCGAACCTGGTGGCTCGGGTGATGAAGGGGCACATCCTTTACATGAGTCTGCGGCCGATCAAACGCGGCGAAGAGCTGACCGTGAACTACAACTTCGCCAAGGATACCGAGGTGCCGCCGTGCTGCTGCGGGGCGAAGAACTGCCGCGGCACCATGGTGCGGCAGGGCTGACGGCTACCCCTTGGTAGCCCCGTCGACCTGAGAACGCCAGCAGTCTGAGGTCCGCGCCGATCGGACACGATTTTCGCTAACCTTCAGGCGCTCTTGTGCAGCGTCAGCTCCAGGCCGATCAGGTCTTCCCGGATCTCGATTGGCCCGAATCCGGTTTCGCTGAGGAAGCGTTCGAAATCGCTACGCGTATACGCGCGCTTCAACAGCATCAGGCGGAAGCAGGATTTGGTGAGGAAGGCGTTGACCACCCCGAGATGCATCTGGTCCACCGCCCGGCCGACGGATTGCGGAGGCGCATCACGGCGCAGGTCGATGATTACCGCGCGGCCGCCGGGCGCGAGCACGCGATGCATTTCCTGAAGCGCCCGCATAGGCTCCGTGAAGTTCTTGAACGCCGCGCGGCACAGCAGAAAATCGAAAGTGCCGTCCTCGAACGGCATATTGGCTGCATCGCCTTGGCGGAATTTGACCGCGACTCCAGCGTCTCTGGCGTTGCTCCGCGCGATTTCGACAAAGGTGCGGCTGATATCGAGGCCGGTGATTTTATAGGATCCCAACTTCGCCAGCTCGATCGCGAAATATCCTGGGCCGGGCGCCACTTCCAGCACCTGATTTCCCGGCGCGAGGTCCTCGGCCACGCGGCGCGCCAGCGCCTTGAAATCCTGGATTGATTTGTGGGTGAGCGAAGCATACCAGCGGGCGGTAAAGCCCTCCATGCCCAGCCCCTTGTAGCCTTTTTGAGAAACCTGACCTTTTTGAGAGAGTGCGTATTCCATTGTGAAAGCTCCTTCCGTAGATCGATGCTACGGCCGGAGTTCACGATTTCCCACCTCGATTCGGCGATTAGCGGATGGTTACCGGCAAGCGGCGAAGCCGCGTCAGCGAAACGCCGCGTCACTCGTAGTAGGCGGGGGACTTTTTCAATTTCTCGTAGCCGATCATGTCGTGCTGAATCCAGAACTGCGCGTGCGTGTCCTTGAGGAATTTTTCGATCACCGCGCGGGACGCAACGGTTTGATCGGCGTTGTATTCGGTGGTCGGCACCAGCCCGCGTTGGCGCTCTTCCGGATAGTGATATAGGTCCCCGCTCAGAACCAGCGGCCCGAATTTAGCGAGCTTCAGATACAACACCTGGTGCCCCGGCGAGTGGCCCGGCGCAGCTTTGATGATGACGGTCTTGTCGCCGAAGACGTCGTAGTCGGCCGTAGTGATATAAACCGTCTTGGCGTTCTTGAGCGCGCTGAAATTCTCCGGCTCCGTGCGAGTGGAGGGAGGATCCATGAACATGTAGTCGCGCTCGGCTTTGGGCGTTAACCAGATCGAGCCGGCGAACAGGTTCGCGTTACCCACGTGGTCCCAGTGGAAATGCGACAGCGCAAGATAAGTGATATCGGAAGGTTTGCAGCCGATTTGTGCGAGCTGTGACGTCAGCGTCTTGGTGGTGGTGGCGTAGCGTAGTTTGCCCACGCCGTTCTGGAACGTGCCATCGGCCACCGGGCCCGTGTCCCACATCAACGTTCCTTTCGGATGTGCGACCAGGAAGCACGGCGCGGACATCGCGCTGCTGGCGAGCTCTTCCTTCTTCAGCCGGTAGGCTGAGGTGTCCGGAATGTCCAAACGTCCGCAATCGAAGACGTAGAGACGGAGGGATTTCGGCGGCTGAGCTTTTGATGGCAAAGCCTTCTGCGTTTGCGCCGAAGCGCCAAAAGACAACAACAACCCGATGAAGATACCAGATCTTTTCATGATTCCCTCAAGGCTCAACCCGAAAAGCTAGCAGCACGTTCCCCGACATTCCGCCTCGCGACGGAAAACCGGAGACGGAGAACAGCATGCCGTCGGCCACAATGGGCCCGGCAACGTCGATGGTACCCCCGTGGCCGGGCACGCCATTGACGGTTTTATACTCATGCGCGCTATCGTAATCCCACACGATCTTGCCATCGTTGGTCGAATACGCGCGCAGGTGCCCATCTTCCGCGCCCGACCAAACCACTCCGGGGATGCCTGTGATCGCCGCCGATTGGGCGGGACTGCAGGCGGGCCGTCCATTGCAGCCCGGCGGAGGAGTCTTCCACACGCGTTCGCCGTTATCGGCGCGAAGCGCGAACAAGCCGCCGCCTTTATCTGGGTCGAGCTGGTAGACGCGGTCGTTGCTGCCCGGTTTGCGGTCGACTTTGTAGCGGATATCGGACAATGCAACATAAATGTTGCGCCCGTCGCTGGCGGAGCCCCATTCGATTCCGCCGACGATACCACCTTCGCCGATGCGTGTCCGCCACAGCGCGGCGCCCTTACGGTCCGGATCCACGGCGAAGACAACCGCAGATTTCTGGCCAAGCAGCAGCGCGCGTTTACCGTTCGCCAGCGTTACCAGAATTGCCGGCGAGGCGAAATCGTAATCCGGCCCTTCCACGTCCGGGCAATTGACTTTATCGGAAACCTGGCAGGAGCTGTTGTAGACATCTTTCGCGGTGAACTGTTTCGACCAGAGGATCTCGCCCGTGGACATTTTGAGCGCAACCAGCGCGTCGCTCAGAGCCGTGGGAGGCTCGGAATAATTGTCGCCGGTGACGACGTACATTGAGTCATGCGAGGGATCGAGCGTGGCCGCGGTCCAGATGCCCGCGCCCGAAGGGCCATAAATCTTCGCGCCGCGGCGCGTCTTACCGCGCTCCTTGGCGACCTCGTTGATTGTGTAACGTTTCCAGACGATCTTGCCGGTCGCTGCATCGATGGCGGTTTCGCTGCCGCGGAACGTACAGCAAAGGTAGCTGGGCGTGATCGAGAGCGACTCTTCGCGTGATGCCGAGCCGATGTACAACCGCCCCTGATAGAGCACCGGCGTCGAGGTCTGCGTGGCCGAAGGATGGTCCTCCGCGCGCATTTTCCACAACTGCTTTCCGGTGGTTGCGTCCAAGGCGTAGAGGAATCCCGACGAATCGCCAAAGAACAGCACCGGAGCGCCGTTGACCTCGCCGACCGCCATGCCGGAGCGTACCTGCGATTCCACGCTCGCGGCCCAGTGGACGCACCCGGTGGCCGCGTCGAGCGCGTAGACGAACCATCTTGCGCGCCTGCAAACACGCGGCCGCGGTAAATCGCTGGCTGCGAGCGCAGGGTCGATGTATCGGGAAACGCGAAGGCCCAGGCGAGCTTCAGCTTCGGTACATCCTCGGCACGAAAGCCGACGGCTGCGCCGGACTGAAAACGAGTGTTCGAGAGATCGCCGCCCCAGCTTGCGAAGGATGGGCCACTCTTCCATTCAGCATTTGCGGGACAAGGATTGGCGATTTGATCGCGCTGTTTCTGTTGCGTTGCCGTGATGCCCAGATAGCTGGCGACCTTCGACCGCTCATCGGCCGAAAGCGGCGCGGCCTGCGTCTTCATGATGCCGCTCTCGAGCGTCTTCTGAATCGCGGCCGATGTCATCTTGCGCAGAGCGTCGATTTGCGGAATGCGCCCGCTCGCACCAGCTTCCGACTGGTGGCAGGACGCGCAATGCTGGGCGAAGACTTCGGCGGCAAAAGGGTCGTCGGCGGCCTGCAGCCACGCCGCTAACGCAAATAGAAGCACGATCCGCATCTCAAGGAGCATATCTTGAACGCGGAGCCGGTACAAGGGAGCGGCACTAGCGGACTGGATCTAATGCATCACCGTTCGCAGCAGTGCGCTTAAGCCGTTCCACAAAATCTGCACCCCGATGCACACCAGGATGAACGACGACAGGCGAATCAGAATGTTCATTGCAGAATTCCCCAGCGTGCGTCCAATGCGTTCCGCGAAGCGGTAGCTCAAATAGATGGACGCCGCAATGATGGCCGACCCCAGCAGCATCCCCGCGATCAGCGGCCAGCGCCATTCCGAGCCCTCCGGCCGGTTTGCGCCCACCGTGATCGCGACCGAAATCGACCCCGGCCCCACGGTCAACGGCAGCGTCAACGGGTAGAACGCCTGGCTTTCGCAATCCTCCGGTCCTATCTCGTGGCCGGGATTCTTCTCGCCGCCCAGCTCCTCATTCGGCCTGCGTAGCAGAGCCCAGCCGGTGGAGATCACCACCAACCCGCCTCCCACTTGGACGACCGGCAGCGATATGCCGAAGAACGCAAGAATGTGGGTCCCGATGAAGATGGATACCAGAATCAGAGCGAGCCCGTTCAGCGCGATCGCTTTGGCAAGCGAACTTCGCGCCTGACTCGATAATCCTTGCGTCAGGGACAAAAAGATTGGCGTATTGCCGATCGGATTCACGATCGGGAACAGAGCGCCGACCACCAGCAGGGCGTATTTGAAGAGGTCGATCAGAGTGACCGGCATCGGGATCTCTAGAGGCGCGGCCGCCGCAGCTATAGCGTGCGCCTGCCTATGGCCATCGCCGCCAAGCCTGCCAGCGACGCTAAAATCCGGTCGATTTCGTTCTGCTGCATGGGGTCTCCTTCAGTCTGTTCCTCGCGCCGCGTTTGGATTGTTGCCTACCCCGCGATCGACTTCCAGTTCTTTACCAATCGCTCCGCTGTTCGCCAGGCGAGCGCTTGCACGGTTAGTGTGGGGTTGCGGGCGCCGCCCGAGCCCATTACCGATGCTCCCAGCACGCCGAGATTCGGCACTTCGTGCGAAAAGCACCACGGGTCGACCACGTTGGTCTCGGGATTATCGCCCATGCGCGTGCCACCGAAGGCGTGCGTCGAAATACCCGGGCCGTTCACCGGATTCTTCAGCACGTCGGTTGCTCCGGCCGCCCGGAACCACTGCTCCATCTTGGTTTGCGCGTACAGCGCGGCGCGCTGCTCATTCTCCTTCGGACCTCCCGTGGTGATGCGGCACACCGGATCGCCGAGGGGATCTTTCACCACCGGGTCCAGATCCAGGTACGAAGTCTCGTAGGGAAAACTACTGGTTTGCAGATAGGTCACCGCGAAGCGCGCGGCGTTGTCATGGACGAACTCCTTCCACCGCGAGCCCCACCTCGGCGCGCGCCCGAAGGTAGTCATGTCCGCTGCCTCAATCGGGTGCCGCTCTGTTCGCACGTGCAAGCTGGTCCCGCCGATGAAATCGTGCCCGTTGTGATCGTATTGATCGTCGGCCCAATCGTCGACGCAGGCGCCCTGCGCGGGCAACCCGTACCAGATGTTTACGTCGAAGGGAAACAAAGCGCCCACGTTATCGACCCAATGACCGAAGTAATGCTTGCCCACCTGGCCGCGATTGTTGGAGAGGCCGTTCGGGAACTTCGGCGATTTCGAAAGCAGCAGCAGGCGGGAGTTCTCGTAGGTATAAGAAGCGAGCAGCACCACTTTGGCGGGCTGAATGAATTCCTTGCCGCCGCGCAGATAGTGTACGCCACTCGCGCGGTCCTTCGCGTCCACCACAATACGCGTGACCTGCGCGCGGTCGAAAATCGTCAGATGCTTGGTCTTGACTGCGGCCGGGATGGTCGTCACCGCAGTCGAGTTCTTCGCGCTAACGTGGCAGCCGCCGGTGGCGCAGTAGCCGTGGTAGGCGCACGACCCGCGACCGGCGTGGGGAACTGAATTAATCGCTGCCGGCGGAGCAAACGGATGCCATCCCAGTTGCTTCGCCACCTGCGCCATGTGATCGGTGAAGCCGCTCCCGCGCAATGGCGGCATCGGGTATTCCACCCGTCGAGGCGCCTCAAAAATGTTGCCCGCCGGATCGATCTTTCCCTGAATGTTGCCGGCCTTGCCGCTTACGCCGACCTCTTTTTCGATGATCTCGTAATACGGTTCCAGTTCGTCGTAGGTGATGGGCCAATCTTCGAGCGTCGAACCTCTGGGAATCCGGCTCGAGCCGTAGCGCGCGGCGACTGCGGAGAGAGTGCGAAAATCCCACTCCTTCAGCCGCCAGCTCTGCGCCCAGTAATGAATGGTTGTGCCGCCGACTGCGTTCATCATGGGATGCGGACGCGCGGGCTGTGCGGTTTCGTCGGGATGTTGCCGCAGAGTCGGGCATTCGGCCTGAGCCTTGTTGCTCGAAGTTACCAGCCGCCGGACGTTGTTGTAGATTTCGTCAGGATGAAAGTCGCGGTGCGGGTCCATCCAAGTGCCGGCTTCGATTCCCGCGACGTTGAGACCGGCTCGCGCCAGAGGCAGCACGGCAACGCCTCCGGCTGCTCCCAGGCCGATCACCGCGACGTCAACGGGCTTGAGCGTAGTCGCCATCAGACTTTATATACTGTACGCCATGTTGCAGGACGGAACGACGCTCCGGCACCAATTGTCACGGCGAGCAATTTTGCGCGGCGCGGGAGGAATGATCGCTGCCGCGGCGCTCGGCCCGATCGCGCGGGCTGAGGATTCGCCCAGCTCCGTCATGCTGCGCCTCAGCTCCTACATGGCCGGGGCTCGCGAGCATGCCCTGCCCGCCGAGGTGATCGAGAAAACCAAGCAGCACACGCTCGATACTTTCGCCGCGATGGTTTCCGGCTCGAAGCTGCCTCCCGGACGCCTGGCGATCGCATTCGCGGGAGCCAACGCGGGATCTGACGTCGCTACGGTAGCTGGATCGACGGTGCTCTGCGGACCGATGGAAGCGGCGCTGGTCAACGGCATGCTCGCGCATTCGGACGAAACCGACGATTCACATGCGCCCTCGCAATCCCACCCGGGCTGCGGCGTCGTACCGGCGGCGCTGGCGGCGGGTGAGAAATTCGGAATCGACGGAACCCGATTCCTTCGCGCCATCGCTCTGGGTTACGACATCGGCCCACGTGTCACCATGACGCTGGGAGCGCTGGCGTATATGGATGATAGCCATCGCAGCACGCATACGATCTCGAGCGAATTCGGAGCGGCCGCCGCGGCTGGAAGCGCGGCCAATCTCAATGAACGGCAGATGCGCTGGCTGCTGGATTACGCCGCGCAACAGGCCTCTGGCATCGCCGCTTGGCAGCGTGACACCGAGCACATCGAAAAGAGCCTGGTCTTCGCCGGATTCGGCGCGCGCAGCGGAGTCACGGCGGCATTATTGGTCCAGGCCGGAGGCACTGGGCTCGCCGACATCTTCACTGGAGCGGACAACTTCTTCGCGGCTTTCAATCCTAGCGCCGACCCTGAAAAACTCATCGAGAAGCTGGGCGAACGTTACGAAGTCACTCGCACCAGCATCAAGAAATGGACTGTGGGTTCGCCGATTCAGGCGCCCTTGGACGCCCTCCAGATCATCTTCGGCAAACGCATCTTCACCGCGGACGACGTTCGTTCCGTGACCGTCCGCGTCGCCACCAACGAGGCCTCCATCGTCAACAATCGCGAGATTCCGGACATCTGTCTCCAGCACATGGTCGCGGTGATGCTGATCGATAAGACGGCGTCGTTCCAAGCCGCGCATGACCTCGCGCGGATGAAAGATCCGGCAGTGTTGAAGCAGCGCGCCAAGGTGCAACTTATTCCCGACGAAGAGCTGCAACGCCGCTTGCCGCAGCGGGAAGCGATCGTCGAAGTCGCGCTCAACGACGGCACGAAGCTCACCGAACGCGTGGAGGCCGTGCGCGGCGCGCCGGAAAACCCCATGACTCGCGAAGAGGTGGTCGCAAAAGCGCGCGATCTGATGACGCCGGTGCTGGGCGCGGAGAAGTGCAACCGGTTGATCGATCGCGTTCTACATCTGGAGAACGTCCCGAACATCCGCGACCTGCGGCCTCTTTTGCAGGTTGCGTGATTATTTGGCGGTTTTCAACTGCGAATACACCATGCTGACAAAGCGATCCGCGCTGGTGCCGTTGCCCGCCCGTTCCAGTCCTCCGGGGACCTTGGCATCATAAGGCGTAGTCACCTTCGCGGCTATCACTTCCTGCACGCTCTTGCCCTGATCGATCATCTTCTGCACCTTGCTCTGCACGTCCAGGATCATGTCGCGATACGGAACAATGTCCTCACGATGAATGATGGTGCCGTGGCCCGGAACCAGGCGCGTGTTCGGACCGGCGATCTTCATCGTCTCATCCAGAGCTTCCAGCGCGCCCTTGAGCGTACCGCCGTTATTAGTGTCGATGAATGGGTATCCGTAGTTGCGGTAGAAATCGCCGATCATGATCACGTCCGCGTTTTCGAAGCGGATCATGGTGTCGCCGCCGGTGTGCGCCGCGCGAACCGGAATCAGGTCGACGATTTCGCCGTTCAGGCGCAGCTTCACCGGATCGCCCATCCCGTAAGTCACCACGGGCAGCCGAGCCGGATCAGCGGGCGGAGCATTGCCGCGAGCAGGCTGGCGCAGGAGCTCATCCCGCAGCTCTTCGCGGTCAAATAGGAGAGCGCCTTGCTTGACGAAAAACGCATCGCCGGCCGTGTGGTCGGGATGGACGTGAGTGTTCACCAGAAAACGAATCGGCTCATTGCTGATCTTGCGGATCGAAGCGAGTACTTTATCCGTGATCTGCGCGTACTGCGCGTCGACCATGAAGATGCCGTCCGGACCCACGAGTATGCCGATCCTGCCGCCAGCCGCGTCCTCATGGCCGGGGTCCGCACCCGCGGAGCCGGAGAGAATGTAGAGGTTCGGCGCGAGTTTTTCTGTCAAGATCTCGATCTTGGCGTAGTCGATGCCCTGCGCCCATACAGTCGAAGACATCGCCGCGGCGGCCAGGATTACTCGCATCATCGCCTTTGCTCCTCTACTTCACTTGACTCTTCCAATAATTCCAGGCGCGCTCGAAGCCATCCTGCGCCCCGGTTTTCTGCGCTTCCACCGGATCGAGGTACGTCACCGAGCCGCCCAGTGAGATCGCCTGCATTTCCAGGCGCGCGTTCATGTTCATGTAGTAGGCTCGGCCGACGACAACGTGCAGCGAATCCGCGACTACCACCGCTCCATGGCCCCGCATCAGAGCCGCGGGCTTGGCCCCGAGCGTCTGCGCCAGAGCCTTGCCCAACTCCGGCGTGCGGATCAGCATGTCCGTCAAACCGGCTGCATCGCGAATTTCGAAGATCGGCACCGGGACTTCCAAAAATCCAGCCATGTGATACACCGGCCGCAGCGGCACGGAACTCACGCCGAACGGAATCACGTCCGGAGCGTGGCAATGCACAATAGCCATCACGTCCGGACGCGCGCGGTAAATTTCGCCGTGAATAAAGCGCTCCGTGTAGCCGGCGGATGCGTCGGCGTTCACCGGCTTGCTGTCGAGGTCGTATTGGATGATGTCAGCGGCAGTGACCGTTCCCGCGGCCATGTGCCGCGCGAGCCAAAAATGCGCCGGATCTTTGGGATCGCGGACGCTGACGTGGCCGTAGGCGTCGAGCACGCCTTCGTGCGCCAGGATGTGATTCGCGAGAACCAGCTCCTGGACCAGCGGCGGAACGGATTTTTTCACCGGAGTTTGTCCCTTGGCAACGACACAGCCCGCAAGCGCGAGGATGACAAATCGCATGATACTCCCTTCATTTGTTCGCCACGTGCTGGGCATCCTTTTCATTGTCCGTGCAGAAGTAGTCCAGCAGCTCTGTATTCAGCACGATGTTTTGATTCAGCTTCACGGTCCACGCTTTTGTGTACGCTCCCGGATCGTTTACGGTCAGCTCGATTTCCAGGCGCCCGTAGTTCACGCGGCGAAATCGCTCCGTGAGCTTGGCAGCTTCCGTTAGCGGACTACCGTTGCGGTCGAGCCAGGTGCCATTGCGCAAACCGTTAGTCCGGACCACCAACGTGTCGCCTTCCCAATTGCCTGTCGAATACCCGTTCCAATTGGGAGCAGGATCGACGGGCAAGGGCCGTCCGTCGGCGAAGATTTGCTGGAAGGTGACGTCGCGTTCCGAAAGGATCACGATCTCGCCGGGAAGCTGGAGGATTTTTCGCGGCGGGGGAAAGGTGAGCAGGCGCACGACTCCGGCGGGAAGGCAGCGGGCGACGGGATCGTCGCGACCCTCCGCGGCGGTGCGCTGTTTCACCAATGTTGCGGCCCAGGGCTGATAGGGCAAGCCTCCGGGAAGCTTCGCGCCCAGGTTCAGAAACTCCGGTCCCGCAAGGTAATCGCCGCATCCGTCCTTCGGGCACGGCGCGTGTTCTAGTTCCCAGATTCCCGAAAGGTCCGGGAGACCCTCCGCGGTGCGCGGCGCGGGAGCGGAAAGATTCGGCTTGCCGTCGGGCGTGCGAGGAATTCCGGGAGTCGGATAATGCAACCATTGCGCGAACGCAGGAGCGCTGAACAGCACGCAGCACGCCAGCTTCGCTGTCATTTCTTTTTTTTCAATTATTGTTTCGGCTTCGCGGAGGCCGCCGTAATCGATCGCTCCGTCAGCGTGGTTCCGTCGGCCAGGGTCAGCGACACGAACAGAGCCCCCGGCTCGCCCGAGATCAACGGAGCCGCCACGATGCTGACTTTGTCGCCCGGCTGAACTACGGTCTTTTTCCATCCCGCGCGGGCCAGATAACCCGGCGCGGTCATCTCCACGTTCCAGGTTTTGACGGCGCCGTCTTTTCCCGGAACCTCGATTTCGATGTAGCAGTGCGGATTCTGCCAACTGAAGGTTTTGACCGTCCCGATGAGCGTGACGGGATTCTTGCGGTCGAAGCCGGCCATCGAATGGTGCGCGGAGAGCGGCGCGGTGAAGCTAAAACCCAGCGCCAACGCGCCGGCGATCCAAAGGGCATTCATGATTCTCATTGGCTTCCTCACTAACGGTCGGAATTGGTGCTGAGCAAGTGCTCATTCAAGTCCGGCAGGCACTCGGCTTCCGTAATTTCCTGATCGTCCACGCGGCGCCAACGCTTGGTCCACTTCCATTCGCCCTCCCAGCTCTTGGGATCGGTCATGGTGTACTGGATCTCGAGCGTTGCGCCATTATCGAGCATCCGCATCCGTTCGATCACGTGCAAAGCATCGCTGGCCGGGACACCGTTGTCGATCCAGTGATGATCGTTGACGAAGCCGGTTGTATCCACCACCAGCGAGTCGCCCTCCCAATGCCCGATGGATTCGCCGTTGAAGCTGGAGATGATCACGTCGGGATCGGTGTGCTTGCGTCCGTCCAGATAAATGATGCGGACGCTGTTCATGAATCCGCTGACCATAAAGATTACGGTCGGCTTCTGGATCATGGCGATGGGCCACACGCGCGTCATGATGATGGGCAATCCGGCGGGCCAGCAATGGCCGATATCGTCCCGGTAGGATTTGCCCGCAGCCTGAGCTTTCTTGTAGGCGTCATACTGCGCCTGCGCCGGAGGGGTCAGCTTGAACCCCGGAGGAGGACTGAATTGCCACGGATTGGCCGGACCTCCGGCGTGCAGCCAGGTCCCGGTCACATCAAACGCGGGTTTGGGCCGCTGCTTGGCGATGGCGGCGGGCGCAAGAGCGCCTAGCGGCTTGCCATTTTCATCGAGCGGCGCGGGCGACTGCGCCTTAAGATACGCCCCGGCGCACAGCACCAAGGCCGCTAAAATGTTCATGCTTTTACTTGTCATGCAGCCTCATCCGGACCACGCCGTTCTGGTCCACGTACTCGCGGTTGTTTTCGCACACGAACTCGACCATTTCGTAATTGGGGACGAACTTGTAGTTGAGCGTGTACGTGTACGGTTTCTCCAGCACCACCGGATCATCGATGGTGATTTGGTCCTGTAACGTGTTGGCCCCAGTCTTGCGGATGCGCTCGCCGATGCGCATCTGCTCGCTGTGCGGCATCTCCTGGTAGCCGCGGACGGATTCCTTGATGCCGATGGTATCGACAACCAGCGTATCGCCGTCCCAATGCCCGACGGAATGCCCGTAGTAGCCTGGATCGACGTCATCGAGCGAGAGCTGTTTCTTGCCGATGTAGATGCGCCGGACTTCGCTGAACGCCTCGCCGATGATGGTGACTTGTTCCGGCCGCTGGATGATTTCCATCGGGTAGATGGCGACCTGCATCATGCTCGGCATGCCATAGGGTTCGCAAAGCCCGGCGGCGGCCAATTGCTCGCCCTTTGCGGCGGCTTCGCGTTCTTTGGCTCGCTTGGCGTCGTAGGTTTGCTTGTATGTGGGCTTAAGGAGCATAGGCTGCGGAGGGGCTCCGCCGCGGCCGCCGGCCGGGCTCCAGACTCCGCTAAGGTCGGGCGGCTGAGCAAAGACCACCGGCAAAGCCAGAAATAGAACCATCAGGCTTCGTGCATTCATGGTCTTCAGCGCTTCCCTTCGGGCCCGCGCCCGGGCCCATTGCCGAGCTTGCGTCCGTCCGCCAGATCCGCTTGCAGCAGCAAACCGCCCGCACTCCCGTCTTTAAGCGGATTGATGATGAGCGTAACCTTGTCGCCGGCCTTGAGGGTCGAATGAGTCCACCCGCTGTTGCGCAGAATGCTGGGACTGCCCAATTCGATACTCCAGTGCTTGATGGCGCCGTTCGTGTCCGCGGCGTCGATCTCGATGTAAGTGTGAGGATTGGTCCATTCGAAGGAGGACACCACTCCGCTCAGCGTCACCTGCTTGGTGGTGTCGAACATCACGAAGGAATGATGCGCGGCCGCCGGCAGCGCAGCGAGCGTCGTCCCTGCAATTAGAGCACAAATTACGCGTCGGTTCATGGCTCCCCCCAACGGCGCAGAAATGCGCGCGCCGAAAGGATGCATCCTATCCCGCCGGGCCGCGGAAGTCAATCGCCACGGGCGAAAACACCGGGAAAAAACGCTGACGGGATTGACCCTAACCGCACAGTTGCATCTGATTTTCGTCCGGGGATTCTCTCCTTCCGATAGATAGGAGATCTTCTTGAGCATACGAGAGCAGGCGCAATCCCAGCGGCAGCAGCGGTGCTGATTGCGCTGGCCGGATTTGCCGGCGATCGCGCGGGTGCGCAGCAGAATGCACCAAGGGTCTCAATCAGCCCTGGAGCATGGCTTTCCTGACTCGTGGGCGTCCAGGATATTAATCTCCGCGATCCAGAGCGGTAACGCTTCGCGCATTATTTTCGGCCCGGACGGAATGATCTACGACCGTCGGCGTGGCCGATCCTCCCGGGGCCGCGACGGCGCAGGACCCCAACGACCTCGCCGGCAAGGTGCTGCGCCTGCGTGACGAGGGCGCTGTTCCACCGGATAATCCGTTCGTCGGCCGCGCCGGCTACCGGCCGGAGATCTACACCATGGGCCATCGCAACCCCCTGGGACTCGCGGTCGAGCCGGATAACGGCGGGATTTGGGAGTGCGAGGACGGACCCAACGGCGGCAACGAAGTCAACATTCTGCAGCCAGGCAAGAACTATGGCTGGCCCGTGGTCAGCTTCGGCCGTTTCTACCTCGGCCCGCGCGTCAGCGACAACCCGTGGCACGAGGGCATGGAGCTGCCGGTGGTTTACTGGGTTCCAGCGATCGCCATCTCCGGCATGACATTCTCACTGGCGACAAATTCCCAACTGGAAGAACAACGTTTTCGTCGGGGGCATGCGGCGCGGCGAAGTCCCGCGTTCGGGCCACCTGGAGCGGATCGACTTCAACGGCAAATGGGAAGAGCCCCACCGTGAGTCGATCCTCGAGGAGCTGCACAATCGCATTCGCGACGTGCGGCAGAGCCCGCGACGGCCGCGCTGAGTCCGAGCTACGGGTGCAGCGTCAGCTTCTGCACTCTCCAGTTGCCCAGCTCGCCGACGTACAGCTCGTTTTCGCTGCGGCAGTCGATGGCATTGACCGTGCCGAACTCCTTGGGCAGCTTGCCGGCTTTGCCGAACTTGCCCAGGATCTTCCCGTCCAGCTCGACCTTGTAAATTTCGCCGCCGCTGTCGATATCGTCTTCCGGATTTGAATCGGAAGTGTAGAGATATTGATGCAAGCCTGGAGTGATGCAAATCGCCGCAGGCTCGCCGACATTCTCAATCTGCGATTTGAAGTTGCCGTCGCCATCGAATACCTGGATGCGCTTGTTGCCGGTATCGGCGACGTAGACGTTGCCCTGCGTGTCAATGGCGATGCCGTGCACGGTGTTGAACTGCCCTTGCTCGGAACCACGCGATCCCCAGCTCTTGATGAACTTGCCGTGCTTGTCGAACTTGGCGACGCGATCGTTGCCGAAACCGTCCGCGACATATATATCGCCCGCCGCATCCCAAGCAACGTCGGTGGGCCGTTGAAAGACATCGCTCTGTTGTCCGGCTCCAGGAAGTCCGCGCCCGCGGCCACGGCCAGCCGGCGCCGCTCCGGGCACTGGAGCCGGCACGCGCTCAGATTCCGACTTCCGCCCCAACAGGAGCTGGTACTGGCCATTGGGATCGAACTTGATCACCATGCTCGACATCTGGTCTACCATCCAGACGTTGTCCTGCGGATCGACGCGCACCTGCTGCGCCACCAGCATCGCGTAGGTGTTCTGGCCGATCTCGCGCACGAATTTTCCGGTCTTATCGAATTCGAACAAGCGCGAGCCTCCATGCGCGAACGGCCGCGAAGTGCCAAGCGAAAGCGTCGGATGGCCGGTGCGGGTGTAGACAAAGATGTCGCCCTTGGAATTTGTGGCCACGCCTGCGACTTCGCCGAGAAAGATATTGTCCGGCAGCTTCAACACGTCGGCGGAGTCGAAACGGATCTCCGGCACGGAGGCCGATGCGGAAGATTGCCCTGCCGCGGGAATCCCAGCGAGCATCGCAGCGGCGAGTGAAATTTCAAATATGCGTCTCATGGAGATTCTCCTGGTCTATTTCCCCGGCTTCAGCAGCAGCTTCTGCACGCGCCACGATTCGATTTCCGCCACGATGATCTGATTGGGGTTGCGGCAATCCATCATGTGCACCACCTGGAAACCGCCCAGATCCTTGCCCGCGTGGCCGAACTTGCCCAGAATTGTCCCGTCCAGCTCCATCTTGTAAATCTCCCCGGTGATGTCCCACGTCCCCGGCCCGTTGCCGTTGGGATTCGAATTCGATGTGAACAGATACTGATGGGGCCCGGGCGAGATGCACACGGTCCAGGAATCGCCGATATTGTCGTAGATCGCTTTGCGCTCCAGGTTGTTGTCGAATACCTGGATGCGATGGTTGGCGCGGTCCGAAACGTAAACATTGCCCTGCAAGTCCACGGCGAGCGCATGCGGAGTATTGAACTGGCTGGGTTCGGACCCAGGTTTTTCGCTGCCCACTTGCTTCAGGAAGCGGCCGTTCTTGTCGTACTTCACCACGCGGTGGTTGGTGTATCCGTCGGAGATAAAAATGTTGCCCTGCGGATCCCAAGCAACGTCGGTCGGCCGCGCGAGTGTATATTTTTGCGCCGGCGGCGCGGGCCCGTTGGTTGTCGCGAGCATCCCTGCCACTACCTCCGGCCGGTGCCCGATCACCATCGCGATCTTGCCCGCCGGGTTGAACTTGATCACCATGTTGGTGCCTTCGTCCACGGCCCAGACGTTGTCCTGCGGATCGACGCGGACGGAATGCGCGAACTCGAAGCCGTAGTTGCCCTCACCCCACTCCTTCACGAACACGCCATTCTGGTCGAACTCGAACAGACGCGTGTTGGCGCTGCGCGTGAAGACGAAGAGGTGCCCCTTGGAGTCGGTGGCCACGCCCATCGCCTCACCCAGGTACAGGCCGGACGGGAGCTTGAGATAATTCGGCACCGAGGTGTAGGGAATCTCCGGCACGTTCTGCGCCTTGGCCTTGGTCTGTGCCAGAGCGGACCCGGCCGGAAACAACAGGCCCACCGCGAGCGTGCAGTTAAGAAGAGATCGCTTCATGAAGGAACCTCCCGATTTCGGCGAATAACAGTCTACGCTATCACGTCAAGTGTCACTCGGTCACTAACGCGAACGTCCACACCGATCCGCCCGCCGGCACCTTGCTGGCCGCCAGGCGCGACGCCGCGATTCCGCCGATGCCCGACAGAACCGTGACATACTGGCGGCCCTTGTACGTGTAGGTGATGGCCGTCGAGTTGACGCTGGAGCCGGTCTTGAACTGCCACAGAGTCTTGCCTGTGCTCTCATCCAGCGCCAGAAATTCGCCGGTAAGTTTGCCCGTGAACAACAGACCGCCTCCGGTCGCCAGCATACCCGCCGAGCTCGGCAAATCTGCCAAGGGAATCTCCCACTTTTTCTCACCGCTCAGAGGATTGATGGCCAGGAAATAGCCGAGCACGTCGCCCGGTTTATTTTCCGGCTGCCTGGCGATAACACCGGTAGAAGTGCCGCCCAGTTGAACCGGTTTGGGAGCGTCGAGTTTCTGGATGCGTGGGACGTTCCAGGTGCTCGCGTAAATCAGACCCGTCGAAGGATTGAAAGCGATGGGCACCGCGTTGGTGCCGCGGGAGGGCCAGATCTCGACCTCTTCTCCTGCGGCAAAGCGCCGGTACACGCCGGTCAGAATGGGCCGGCCAGTCTTCATGTCGATTCCCGATGCCCAGTTCACCTTTACGTACGGGTGCGCAGCGATCAACGTGCAATTGGTGCGGTCCAGAACATACAAGAACCCGCCCTTGTTGGTCTGGATCATCACCTTCCTAAGTTGCCCATTCACGCGAAGATCGGCGAGCACCTGTTCATCGGTGGCATCCACGTCATAGACGTCGTTGGGAGTGTATTGAAAGTAGCAGGCAACCTCGCCGGTCTTGGGCCGGATGGCCAGCACGCTATTGGTGAACAGACTATCCAGGCCTTGGCGCGGACGAGGATCGTACGGCTCTGCATTGCCGACGCCCCAGTACACCAGATCGAGATCCGGATCGTAGGAGCCGGAGCGCCACGTCGGGCCTCCGCCCTGTTGCCAGGCGTCCGAGTTCTTCGGCCAGGTTTCCGAACCGGGTTCACCCGGCGCCGGAATCGTGTATCTGCGCCACAATTTTTTCCCGGTGTCCGGGTCCCAACCGTCTAGAAACCCCCGCGTGGTGGACTCGCCTCCGGACTCGCCGGAGATTACCACGCCATTGGCCACGATCGGCGCGCCGGTCGAGTAGTAGCCCTCATGCAAGTCCGCGAATTTCTGGTTCCACAGCACCTTGCCGGTCTTCATGTCCAACGCGAGGATGTGATTGTCCACAGTTATACGAAACAGCCTGCCGTTATAAATCGCCGGCGCTCCGCGATTGTAGGCGGAGCGCGTCACTCCGGGTTCAAGATCCACCGCGGTTCGCCAGATCTGGCGTCCGGTTTCGACATCGATGGCGAAGGTCCACTTGCCGTTGACGACGTACATTACGCCGTCGTAAATCACCGGCGCGGCCAGTTCGCCCTCCTCGTTCATCAGACTCGCATTCCAGACCGGCACCAGCCGCTTCACGTTGGATTTGTTGATCTGCTTCAGCGGACTGTAACTCTGGCGGTCATAGCCCATACTCTGGGTGAGAACGTTTTCAGTACTCCGGCCGTCATGCACCAACTCGTCATTGCTTTGCGGGTATCCGGGAAGGGCTGCGAAAGCAGCCAGCGCGGCAATCAACCTGAGTCTCTTCATGTTCTACCCCCTCAGGGAAGCGGCCGCGCAAGATACTTCAATCCGGGTTGCTGATTAGCAGCCAGCGGCAGGCGATCGACATTCATGAACATCGAAACGATCTGGTAGTACGCCGAGCTGACCAGGAGATCCACCACGCCGCGCTCGCCGAAAATGTTTTTGGCTGCTGCAAAGGTGAGGTCGCCGACCGCCTTGTTCTTGAACAACTCCGTGAGCAGGTTGTAGACGGCCGCTTCATCGGCTGACATGTTCGCGGGCCGTGTTCCCTCGGCAATGGCTCTCGCGACATCCGCGTTCAAGCCTGCCTGGACTGCCGCGCGGCTGTGTGCGTTCCACTCCGTCTGCGCGGCCCAATAACGAGCCGTGATCGCCAGCGCCAGTTCCTTGTCTTTGTCCGGCATGCTCATATGAAACCGCACCCGCTCGCCCATGGCAAAAAACAGTTGACCGGCTTCCGGGCTGCGCAGGAACAAGTTGAACGTCGCGCCGGGACCGCGCCCAGCGACCACCCCTTCGGTGTACTTCTTCTGCTCCGGCGTCATCTCGTCGTAGGTCAGCGGCCGGAAGCGGTCGCCTCGGATATTCAGCGCCTTTCCATTCACCGTCGAACTTGCGCTCTTCGGCGAAACCGGCCCGGGCACCGGCGTTGCGAAACCCATTCCGGCAACCGGTAAGGGATTTTCGAGCGGCTTGAGCTCGGGTTGAACGCCCGCTCCCAGCGGATATTCATCGGTATCCAAAATCATCGAGACCAGGCAATACCAGCCGCTCAAGCCGGTCATGTCCACGATGCCTTTTTCGCCGAAGGCCGCCTTGGCCGCCTGAAATGCGCCATTCGAGACCTGGTGAGTCGTCAGCAGCTCATCGATGAAGTTGTACGCCGCCCCCATTTCCGCGGGCATGCCGGTTGGCCGCCTTCCATTTGCGATCGCTGCCACGATCTCCGGTTTTACGCCGGCTTGAAGGGCCGCGGCCTTATGGGCGTTCCACTCGTATTGCGCCATCCAGAAACGGCCCGTCGTGATGATGACCGTCTCGGAGACATCCTTAGGAAGATCCGTGCGGAAGCGCATGTATTCGCCGTACTTTGCTGCGAGATCACCGGCCTCCGGACTCCGCAACAGGACGTTGAACGGTCCGCGCACTCCTCCGCGGGGCCCGGCCAGCAGATGATCCACCATGATCTTCTGCTCCGGCGTCATGGCGTCGTATTTGAGCGGCGTAAAGCGGCCACCCGCCAGCACCAGCGTGTGGGGATCGATGGGCTGCTTGGACTGTGCCGTGGCGATCAGCGCCACGCCCAGAAAAAACGTGCAAGCGGCGAAAAGACGCATAGGGTCCTCCTTGCGCTTGAGCTATCTTATTCTACTTTGCCGATAACTGCGGGCGTCACTTCGCGGATAAATGCGGGTCGTCTTTTTCATCTTCCTGGCAGACGAACTCGATCAAGTCCGTCGCCGGCAGCAGGCGCTGGTGCACGGTGACGGTCCAGGGCTTGGTGTAGGCTTTTGGATCGTCGATGGTGACTTCGATTTCCAGATGGCCGAAATCGACGCGCCGGAAGCGCTCCAGAATTTTGCCCTGATCCGATAAAGGACTGCCTTCCACGTCGAGCCAGCCCAGGTCGCGAAACCCCGACGTTTCGACCGCCAGCGTATCGCCTTCCCAGTGGCCGGTCGAGTAGCCGAACCACCACGGCTCGGCGTCCGGGCCGGGCAACGACCGGCCGTCGGTGAAAATCTGCCGCACGCCGCCGTTGGCCTCGTAAAGAATCACGATCACGCCGGGGGTCTGGATCATCTTGCGAGGCTGGCTGTGCGTGTGAAGCTGCATCAGCCCCAACGGCAAGCAATGCGCGTCCGGATTGTCTTTGCTGTTGGAGGCAACCCGTTGCCGGTGAAGCTCCGCCGCCCAGGGCTGGAACGGGAGCCCTCCCGGGAAAGCCGCGCCGAGGTTCCAGAACTGGCTGGTGCGGACCGAAACCGGCGTGATATCGTTCGCTGACCGAGCCGCGGCCACGGCTTCTTCGGTCGGCGGAGCCGCCTGCCTTACGTATTGCCAGATTCCGGAGAGATCGGGTTTGCCGCCGGCGGTGCGTGGAGCGGGCCCGGTCAAGTCCGGCTTGTTGCCGGCCGGATAAGCGGGCCACTGCGCGAACAGCCCTCCAGCGCAGAACGCAAGCGTCACGCTGAGCCTCGCCAGCTTCGTCATCGCAAACCTCCTCAACATCATATACACGCTTCAAATCACGTATAATGGCCGCGAGCCGGAAGGCTTTTCGCGAGTTCACCTTAAGAGGAGGCGGCATGTTCCATCGCTTGGTTCCGGCGTTGCTTGCGGCGACCGCCTTCGCGGGTTTGACCTGCGCAGCCGACTTGGTCGAAGCCGCCCGCAATCAGGACTTTGCCGCCATTCGCACGCTGCTGAACCAGAAAGCCGACGCAAAAGCGCGATCGAACGACGGTTCGACGGCGCTGCTTTGGGCGGCGCACTGGAACGACACCGGCACCGCCGATCTGCTGCTCGCCGCCGGCGCGGACCCGAACGCGGCCAACGATTTCGGCATGACGCCGCTATCGCAGGCCTGTACCAACGCAAGCCCTGACCTGGTCCACTCACTCCTAAAGGCCGGCGCGAATCCGAACACGGCCATCGATACCGGCGAGACTCCTCTGATGACCTGCGCGAAAACCGGCAACGTGGACGCGGTCAAGCTGCTGATCGAGTTCGGCGCCGCCATCGACGCTGGTGAGTCATCGCAGAACCAGACGGCGTTAATGTGGGCCGCGGCAGAGCGGCATGCAGACGTGGTGAAGGCGCTGATCGATGCGCATGCCGATCTCAAAGCCGCGAGCAAACAGGGATTTACGGCGATGCACTTCGCCGCACGGCTCGGCGATTTGGACACCGTCAAGCTGCTGCTGGCTTCGGGAGTCGATGTGAACATCCTGACGCCCGGCAACGTTGGCTACACGCCTCTGCTGGTGGCCGTGATGCGCGGCCAGATTGATCTCGCGCTGTACCTGCTGGACCACGGCGCGGACCCCAATGTTGGCGCGGCCGGCTTCACGCCGCTGCACTGGGCCTCGACTACCTGGGAAAGCTTCGCCGCGAATTCGGTCTACGGATTCATCGACCCGATGGCCGGCATTCCGGACCGCCAGGCCAAGCTGCGGATCATCAGCGCTCTGATCGCTCACGGCGCGAATGTTAACGCGCGCATGACTAAGAAGCAGCCGAACTTCGCCACCGGCTACACGGATTCGGTCGGCGCGACGCCGTTCCTGCTGGCCGCTTCGGCAGACGATGTGGAGGTCATGAAGATCCTGCTCGAAGCCGGCGCCGATCCTAAGATCCCCACCACGACCAACGCCACGCCCATCATGGCGGCGACAGGTCTGAATCGCGGCATCGGAGAAAGCCTCGTTGATGAGGCGCAAGCGAGTGCAGCCGTCAACTTCCTGCTGAAACTCGGCCTTGATCCCAAGGGCGAGACAACTTTCGGTGAAAACGCTTTGTTCGGTCCGGCTTATCGCGGATGGAACACTCTGCTGGCGCAACTGATCGACCTGGGAGTGAAGGTAAACTCGGTCAGCAAGGCCGGAGTCACGCCCTACCTGGCCGCCAACGGCCAGGGCGACCGGCTGGGCGGAGTCTTATATAACAGGGAAGGCGCCGAGATGCTTTTGAAGCACGGCGCAGATCCGAAACTCGGGCATCCGTGCGAAGCCCAGAACAAGTGCCGCGCGCTGGCGGGGGCGCAGTGATGCCACGCGGCAAGTACCTTGTCATCGCGTGCGGGGCGCTGTTTAGTGTCTCAGCCTTCGGCTTCCAGGCAAGCCCGCCCGCATCGCCGAGCCCGGCGCGGCAGCTCGTCAACACCTACTGCGTCACGTGCCACAACCAGAAAGCCAAGACGGCGAATCTTGCTCTCGACGTGGCTGACGCCGACCACCCCGCCAACGCGCCAGAGATTTGGGAAAAAGTTATCGCTAAGCTGCGCAGCCGCGTCATGCCGCCCCCAGGCATGAAACGTCCGGATAGCGCCGCTTACGATCGCACCGCGGGCTGGCTGGAATCGGAGCTCGACCGCATGGCTGCGGCGCATGTGAATCCGGGGCGCACGCCGAGCCTGCATCGTCTCAATCGCGCTGAGTACGCGAATGCGGTGCGCGACCTGCTCGGCGTCGAAGTCGACGCCAATCAAATGCTGCCTCCGGATGAGCAAGCCTTCGGATTCGAGAACAACGCCGATGTCCTGTCGATCCAGCCGGCTCTGCTCGACCGCTACGTCTCCGCTGCGGCTGCCGTCGCGCGCCGCGCTGTCGGCGACCCGAGCCTGCCGCCCGCGTTCACGCGCTACGGCGCGATCAAAGACAACGCGAATGATCTGACCTATCTACGCCAGACCGAACGCCTCAGTGAGGATTTCCCGCTCGGCTCCAAAGGCGGTGTCGCCGCGGAGCACTATTTTCCGGTCGACGGAGAATACGTCTTCAAGCTGCGTCTCCAGCGAGCCTGGGACAACATCATTCGCGGCCTCAACGTGCCGACCCGGTTGCAGGCGCGCGTGGATGGAAAAATCGTCGCGGAGTTTACCATTGGCGGCGAGAAATCGCCGTCGAAGACTTATCAATACGATGCGGATGACGTGTTGCAAGCTCGGGTGCCGGTGAAGGCCGGGTTGCATGAGGTGATGGCGACCATGTTCAAGACCGACGACTTGGAGCCGGAGGGCGTCGGTCCGGATCGCCTGCCGCTGTACAGCCGCCAGTCCGACAATGCGACCGCGCCCATCGCGATTGCGGCCTTGTTGATCGGCGGGCCATACAACGCGATTACGCCGTATGAATCGCCCAGCCGGAAGCTTCTGTTCGTGTGCCGTCCTGCGAGTCCGGCCGAGGAAGCACCCTGCGCAACCAGAATCCTTTCGACCCTGGCGCGGCGGGCATATCGACGTCCGGCTACCAATGAAGATGTGCAGACGTTGCTCGCGTTCTACCAGCGTACCCGCGCGACAGGGAGCTTCGATGACGCTATTCGCGCCGCCGTGGAGCGCGTGCTGGTGAGCCCGGATTTCCTGTTTCGCATCGAGACCGATCCTGCGGGCGCGGCTCCCGGCTCCGTCTATCGCATTTCCGATATCGAGCTGGCTTCGCGCCTATCATTCTTCCTGTGGAGCAGCATTCCGGACGATACTTTGCTTGACCTGGCCATCCGCGGAAAACTGCACGAGCCCGCGGTGCTGGAGCAGCAGGCCTCGCGCATGTTTGCCGATCCGCGCGCGCGTGAATCGCTGGTTGAGAATTTCTTCTCGGATTGGCTGGAAACCCGCAACGTGTGGCTGCTGAATCCGGACAGCACGAAATTCCCCTGGTTCGACGACAATCTCCGTGAAGCCTTCGTCACCGAGACCGACTTGTTTCTTGCCGATCAATTGAAGCAGAACTACAGCGCCATCGACCTGCTGACCTCGGACGAGACGTTCCTGAATGAGCAGTTGGCGCGGCACTACGGCATCCCGGGAATTTACGGGAGCCATTTCCGGCGCGTGAAACTCACCGATGAGAACCGCTTCGGTCTGCTGGGCAAGGCCAGTGTGCTGGCGGTGACTTCGTATACGACGCGCACCTCGCCGACCATTCGCGGCAAGTGGCTGCTCGAAAATATCCTGGCTGCGCCGCCGCCCGCTCCTCCGCCGAACGTACCCGCGCTCGAGACCAGCAACAAGGACAACAAGCCGCTTTCGGTGCGCCAGATGCTGGAGCTGCATCGCGCGAATCCCGCTTGCGCGAGTTGCCACGCGCGCATGGACCCGCTGGGCCTGAGCCTAGAAAATTTCGACGCTATCGGGCAATGGCGCACCACCGACACCGGTCATCCGATCGATGCTTCCGGAGTCCTGCTGGACGGCACAAAAGTGGACGGCCCGCGCGAACTGCGGCAGGCTTTGCTGGCTCAGAGATCGCAATTCATGACGGCCGTAACCCAGAAGCTGCTGACCTACGCGCTGGGCCGAGGACTCGAATATTACGATGAGCCCGCGGTTCGCGAAATCGACCGCGCGGCCGCGGCCGATGACTATCGCTGGTCATCGTTGATTTTGGGGATCGTGAAGAGCGCGCCGTTCGAGATGCGGACGGCGGCGCAGGTATCATCGCAGGCGCAGTGAGGAGAGGATCATGTTCGTAAGCAAGAAATCCATTTCCCGGCGGACGATGCTTCGCGGCGCGGGCACGGTGGTTGCATTGCCGCTGCTGGACGCGATGATTCCGGCGTTCGCGGCAGCTTCGGCTCCCGTGCGCCGCTTCGGCGTGGTCTATCATCCCAACGGTGTCATCTACGATCAGTGGCTTTGTACCGGCGAAGGGACCGACTTTGAGCTTTCGCCGACACTGAAGGGCCTGGAATCCTTCAAGGACAGAGTAATCGTGATCACCGGACTGTTCAGCGATCAGGCCGAGGCGCTGGGCGACGGCGGCGGGGACCACTCCCGCGCCTGCGGAAGCTACCTGACCGGCGTGCACGTCAAGAAATCGGACAGCAACGTCGAAAATTCAGTCTCCATGGACCAGATCCTGGCGAAGAAATTCGAAAGCGAGACGCAGCTTTCTTCGCTGCAAATGACCGCGGACGAAAACAGCCTTCTGGGCTCCTGTGATCTGGGCTACAGTTGCGCGTATTCAAGCACTCTTTCCTGGCTCACGCCCACTCTTGCGCTGATGGCTGAAAATAATCCGCGCGTGCTGTTCGAGCGCATGTTCGGCGCCAGTGACAGCACCGACGCCAAAGTGCGCACCGCGCGGCTGCAGCAGGATCACAGCCTGCTCGACTCCGTCAGCGATCGCGTTAATGAGCTGCGCCGCCAGCTTGGCTCATCCGATAATCGCAAAATGGGGGATTATCTCGAATCCCTACGCGACGTCGAGCGCCGGATTCAGAAAGCGGAGGAGCAGAGCTCGCGCCAGTTACCCGACGTCGCACAGCCCGCGGGAATCCCGGAGAGCTTCGAAGAACAGGTTCGATTGCTTTACGATCTGCAACTGCTGGCGTTCCAGTCCGATCTGACGCGCGTCACCACGTTCATGTACGGCCGCGAGCAGACCGGACGACCTTATCCGCAGATCGGCGTCCCGGAGCCGCACCATCCGCTCACCCATCACCAAAACAATCCGGAGAAAATGGACAAGTGCTGCAAGATCCAGCGCTATCACATCGGATTGTTTGCGGAGTACGTGGAAAAACTGCGCAAGACGCCGGATGGAGACGGCACGTTGCTCGATCATGTCGTCCTCTTGTTCGGCTCCGGCATCAGCAATAGCGACCGGCACACGCACGGTCCTCTGCCTACGTTCCTGGTGGGCGGCGGAGGCGGATCGCTGAAGGGCGGGCGTCACCTGATCTACCCGGAACACACGCCTCTCACGAACCTGCAGTTGACCCTCCTGAACATGCTCGGCGTGCCCGCCGAACATCTCGGCGATAGCACCGGCGAATTCAAGAACCTCTCTGGATTGGCTTGAGAGCAGAGCTATATAATTCAACCTATGCGCTCCCTACTTCCTGTTTTGGCGCTCTCTCTGTCGGTGCTCGCGCCGGCCGCTTCGGTGGATGGCGTCTCCATCCATTCGACCGTGCGCGGCAAAGGACCCAAAACCATCGTCTTTGTCCACGGCTGGACTTGCGATGAATCTTCCTGGCGCGAACAAGTGCCCGTCTTCGATAAGAACTACCGCGTCATCACTCTGGACCTTCCCGGTCACGGCAAGAGCGGCTCGCCGGCGAACAGTCCGCTGACCATGGAGCTCTTCGCCAAGTCCATCGAAGCGGTACGCGTGGAAGCAAAAGCGGGAAAAATCGTGCTGGTCGGCCACAGCATGGGTACGCCCGTGATCCGGCAGTACGCGCGAATGTATCCGTCGAATGTAGCCGGAATGGTTCCCGTCGATGGAGTTCTGCGCTTGTCGGGAAGCTCCAACGCGCCCAACCCGGACCGTGTGAAGGGGCCGGACGGCTTGAAATACCGTGAGACGATGATCCGCGGAATGTTCGGCAAGTCCGCCTCGCCGGGGATTCAGCAACACATTTTGAAAATGATGCTGGCGGCGCCGGAAACCACGGCTTACCAGGCGATGGTCGCGACTTTTGCGGCCTCCAATTGGAAAGACGATGAGTTTGACGTTCCTGCCCTGGGCATCTACGCGGATCACTCCGCCTCTGATGATCCGGCGTACTTCAAGAAAATCTTCCCGGAGGGCAGAACGGTTGAGGTCCCCGGCACTGGTCACTTCGTGATGTTAGAGAAGCCGGCGGAATTCAACAAGCTCCTGGCGGACTTCCTCCCCAAAGCCACTTTCTAAACCCTTCCGGGGACTTGCGCCCGGCGGAAAGAACCTAGGGACTGAAAAGACCGTTCGCTGCATGGCTCTGTGGATTCGCTGCATCGGCCCTTCGTGCGGCCGGTTCGGGCTTAAACTTTGGATAAGAGTGCGATGTTTGGTCTTCGGTTCCGATATCTGCGGCAAACCCGCTCCGACGCCTGGTGGATTGCTGTCCTTTGGCTCGCCGTCAGCCTGGTTACAGCCGCCCAGGTGGTGGTTGGCATGGCTGCGGTCGGGAGAAGGCAAAACTGGATTGTTCTGTTCTTCACCACCGTCGCTGCGTGGCTGATCTTTCCCGCCGCGACGCCGGCCATCCTCTGGCTGAGCCGCCGGTTTCCGTTAGCCAAGGCCGGCGACTGGAGAAACCTTCCGGTGCATCTGATCGCTGCGCTAGGGATTGGCGTCGGGCACATCGCATGGTCCGCCCTGCTGGAATGGTGGTTCAATCCGCTCGGCACCCGTCCTCTTCCTTCGTTTCGGCAGGTGTTCTTCACCACGGTCTACATGCAATTTCACACCGGGGTGATCATCTATGCAGCCACAATGGCAATCGGCAATACCGTGGATTCCATCCGCCGGCTGGCCCGCCGTGACGCGGAGGCGGCAAGGCTGGCAGGCGAGCTATCAAAAGCCCAATTGGACGCGCTGCGCCGCCAGCTCGAGCCTCATTTTCTGTTCAACACCCTGAACGGAATTTCCGGGCTGGTGAGAGAAAAGCGAAATGAGACCGCGGTGGAGATGATCGCCGGCTTGAGCGACCTGCTACGGCGTGTGCTCGAAGCCTCCGGCAGCCAACTGGTCCCGCTGGCAGAGGAAATTTCGTTCCTTGACAGCTATATCGACCTGCAGGCGATGCGCTTTGGCGACCGGCTGAAGGTCACCGTTGATGTCCCGCTCGAGCTTTACGGCGCTCTGGTCCCTCAGCTTGTTCTGCAGCCGCTGGTGGAGAACGCCATCGTGCACGGGATCGGAAAATTGGTGGACGGCGGAGAGATCCGCGTCACAGCGCGCGAATGCGAAGGAACGCTGTCGATCTATCTCCACAATGACGGTCCGGCGCTCGCGCTGTCTGGCAGCGGCAGAACCGGTGTCGGTCTGTCGAACACTCGCGGAAGGCTGGTCACTCTATACGGAGCGGAAAGCAGCGTCGAACTTCGCAACGGCGATCAGGCGGGCGTGGAAACAATTATCAAAGTGCCCTACAGGACGTCGGTGTGACTCCGTATTCCATCGCGCACAATGGCGCTAACCGCCTGTGCGCTCCCATCAGCGCCTTGGTTGTGGATGACGAGCCGCTGGCGCGCGCCAATATCGTAAGCCTGCTGCAGACCGATCCGGAAATCCGGGTTCTGGGCGAATGCGGCTCGGGGGCCGATGCGGCAAAGGTGGTGCGCGAACTGCGTCCGTCTCTGCTGTTTCTGGACGTGCAGATGCCGGGCTGCGATGGGTTCGGCGTGCTGGAAGAGCTGGGAGCTAACGTTCCCCCCGCAGTCGTGTTCGTCACGGCCTATGACCAGTACGCGTTGAAGGCTTTCGAAGCGGAGGCACTCGACTACCTGCTCAAGCCCTACGACAACGCTCGATTCTTCCGTGTGCTGGCGCGCGCCAAGGCCCTGCTGGTGCAACGTTCCCCCGAACAGAGCCGCTTTGAACGAATCATGGTCCGAAGCGCCGGGCGCATCTCCTTCCTGCGCGCCGAGGAGATCGACTGGATTGAGGCGGCGGATTATTATTCGTGCTTGCACATCGGAGCGAGAACGCACCTGCTACGCCGCAGCATGGCTGAGCTTGAACGCGAGCTAGAAGCGGAGCGCTTCTGCCGCATCCATCGATCGACCATCGTTAACCTGGAGCGCGTCCGGGACCTGTGTCTCGATATCGGCGGCGAATATGAAGTCGTGTTGCGGGATGAGACCAGATTGAAAGTCAGCCGCGGATATCGCGAGAAACTACAAGCCGCAATTCACCAAATGGGGCAGATGCGGTCCGCTGAATAGCGCACGGCCTGCAACGTTGCAGGGAGTCCACGGACCTGTGCAGCAAGCGGTCTAGCCACGTCGGGCATTCTTCCCGATACTGGAACCACGATGCCGGCACGCCACCAAGCTAATTACACCCAACTCCTCGCGTTAGCCGGGTTCTTCTTCGGCTGCTCTAGCGTGGGTCTGCTCGCGCAGACGCCCGCTACCCAGGCCGGCATGTCGTCGAAGGTGTTGATGCGAGAGCCCCTGGGCGAGACATCGGAGCTGAAGATGTCGCTGTTCATCCTCACCCTGCCCGCGGGCGCGACGGTCTCAACGCACACCCACCGAGGAGCAGTCTTCGCCTACGTCCTTGAGGGCGATATCGAGAACCAGATCGAGCCGGACCCGCCGCAAATTTTCCATCCCGGCGGTTTCTTCCATGAGCGCCCGATGCAGGTTCATCGTATCTTTCGGAACCTGAGCAAGACAGAGCCGGCGAAGGTCCTCATCTTCCAAAACACGGGCGCTTTGCCTCCTAACGTGAAGCCGCTCCTACAGGAGCCGCTGGCAACGGTCACCGATCAGGAGGTAAGCGCAATTTCGCTGGTCGCTGAACCGGGAGCGGTCGCCCCCTCGGCCCACCAACACCCCGGTCCGGTATTTGCCTACCTCCTGAAAGGTGAGGTGGAGAGCCAGGTCGATCCGGACCCGCCCAAGCTCTACCGCGCCGGCGACGTACTCTACGAGCCTCCCATGCACGCCCACCGGTTGTTTCGGAACGTCAGCAAAACCGATTCCGCTGAGTTGCTCGTCTTCGAGGTAAGCGGCAAGGGGCAGCCGCTCGCGATGGGGATTGAGACGAAGTAAGGGAGACGGCAGTGAAAATACAACACTGGTGCATGGTCACGTTGTCGCTGGCCGGACTCGCGATCCCAGCGCTGGCTCAGACGCTACCGCCCGTGGAGCATCCGAAGACGCCGCCGGGGATGATGCCCTATGTAGCGATCCTCGATCCTCACTTTGTCGCGGCCTCCGAGGCGAGCTTTCTCGAGGATGACGACGTCGTGATTGGGGTCGCCAACGGCAATGTCGCCAAGGTTTACCCGCAGGGCGACCTGGCGCAGCACGGCTCCGTCAATGACCAGATGCCGGACGGACCCATCGAAGTGACCTGGTGCGGTACCTGCAGCACGGGCGCGGTCTTTCGCGCAGAGTATAAGGGCAAGCTCCTGCACTTCGATTACGACAGCATGGTTGGCGCGAATGAAGTTCACAAGGATCGCGAAACCGGCAGCCGCTGGCAACAGTCAACTGGAGAAGCGATCTCCGGTCCGCTCAAGGGCAGTCACCTGGAACTCTATCCCTTTGTCCGCACCACTTGGAGGGAGTGGCGCAGGCGCTATCCCAACACGCTGGTGCTCCAGCCTCTACCCGGATACCTCGAACTCCTGCCGGTGATGCGAACCTTCAGCCGCCGGTCGAGATCAGGAGAAGGGGATGCGCCGAAAGGAGCGTTCGGCCACGACGATCGGCTGCGTCCCAAGGAGATCGTCGCCGGATTGCGGGTGGGGACGGAAGAGAAAGCGTTTCCGTTCTCGCAACTGCGCATCGCACGCGTGGTCAACGACCGCCTGGGAGGCGCGCCGGTGCTGGTGATTTACCAGCCGTCCTCGGATACCACCACTGCTTTCGAGGCTCGTGCAAAGGGCAAGGTCTTGCGCTTCGAGCCCGCGAACGCCGACGCAAGCTCCCTGACCGATCTCCAAACGCATTCCAGTTGGGACGCCTACGGGCTCTGCGTCGCGGGGCCTCTCAAGGGAACTCAGTTGAAGGCCCTGATCCTCGAGCCGGAATTCTGGTTCGCCTGGTCGGAGTTTCATCCGCAGACCAAAGTCTTCCTGGCGAGCAACAAATAATGCGCCAGTCTTGGCTCATCCCGGTTGTGCTGGCCGCGTTCGCGGCCGTTCCGGCAATGGAGCTTCTGGGACAATCCGGAACATGGGAAACCCTCCTTGAAAAACCTCTTCCCGAGGACACCGAACCTTCCATACAGCTTGTCAGCATCCCGCTCGCGCCCGCCCCGCCTACGCCGCGCGCAATGGGGCCCGGTCACACCCATGCCGGTCCTGTCTTCGGCTACATTTTGCGCGGCGAGATTGAAAACCAGGTTGAACCCGATCCACCTCAGACCATTGCTGTCCAAATTAGCAGGCAGGGCGAAGTGGACAGATTGCTGGGGGACGAGTTAGCGTCCTGATTTCGGTCATTCGCAAACCAGACCCCTGGCTGTTTCACTTTGCTGTCCAAGTTCAAACCAGCACCAGCGGCAGTTGCTCGGCGGCCAGCATTTCCGGGGGCGGCTGGAAGGGGGCGTTGAGCCAGGCAGT
>JASHNT010000131.1 GCA_030041495.1 Bryobacteraceae bacterium
GCAAGCCCCGGGCGGCTCATGACAAGGTCGTGGACGCGATTTTGACGATTTTGGCTGTCCTGAAGGCCGTCGAAGGCACTTTCACAGCCCCGCGGCCAACTCTTTATCGCAAGCTTCGATTTTCCCGCCGTTCAGATCGACCCCACTTGCATTTCTCGGCTGGCCGAAAACGCCCGGTTTAGGCACGGGCTGCTAAAGACCGCGTCTTGGGTTTTGCCATCTTCCCTAGGAATTGCTCGCGGGTCATCCCGGCAACATAGCTGCGGATCGTTTCCACGGATCGCAGGATGTCGAGCAGGTGGGCGACCTGCCTAGGCGGCAAATTTCACGCGCCGATTCGAGGATGGATTTGCGGCGAGTGGGATTTGGATCCTGGTGGACGGAACGGCGGGTAAGCAGGTCTATTTTGCAGCCGAGAATGCGCTCGAGCTCTTGCTGAAGCTGGAAAAAATCCCAACCCAGGCGGGTTCCCGGTTCAAACGTAATGAGCAAGTCGACATCACTGCCGGGCTTTGCTTCCCCTCGGGCGATAGAACCGAAAACCTCCAGGCGGGCAACATGATGCCGCTGGCAAAAGGGCACAACTGCCGCTTCGAGTTGGCTGAGAGAAGCGAAGTGCGTGACACGGTTGCGATGGCCACTCTGCTACCAACATAACCCACACTCGGCCACGACGCAGAGCGGCGCCACTCCAGCGCTACGGAAGATACACGCGCTCCGGAGCCGTGATTTTAACGCCCGGCAACTCGCTGCGGACTTTCACCGCTTGCAAGCCCCTGCCATGCAAGCCGGCGACCGTGATCCGGTACTGATTCGACAGGCGGGCTTGGAGATCGCCCAGGAAGGGAGCGATGGTCACCGGATCGGTGAAGTCTTCGAAGTAAGCGTAACCGCCGGTTTGTTCGGCCATGATCGATAGACGGGACTGGGCAAAGTCCATCGTCCAAGCGCCCTGGCCACCGCCGCCGGCTCCGCGAAGATAGATGGCATAAACCGCAACGCCTTGCTTCGCGGCGTCGAGGATGGCGGCGTCAACATACGGGTCATCGATCATGGAATTGTCGAAGTAGCGGTCGACGCCATCGGTCAGCATCAACACCACGCGGCGTGGAGCGGGTTTCTTGGATGGCCAGTGCTGCACGAGCTCCGAGAGCGCAAAGTACGGGCTGCCGTTCGAGCCGGGAACGGACAGGGGTACGTGCAGGGAATTGGCTGCTGCTTCGTGATTGAGAGTAAAGGGCTGGACCAGCGGCCCCATACCGTTGCGCATGTATCCGACCGCGACCTCCGCCGTGGGCGGGAGACCTTTGAGGAATGACCGCAGGGCCGAAAAGTGAAGCGTGAGGCTGGCAGAGCGCGTCGAATCATCCAGCAAAATGACCATTTGCATGTCCGACCTGTCCCCGGTGAGCGGTTCAACCGAGGTCACCTGCGTGCGAGTATCTCCTTGAAGAACCGCGAGAGCCGACGGGGTGAGAGGCTCGACCGGGCTCTTGCCGTGAGCCGGAAGGGCCGTAATGACCATCTGAACCGGGGCCGGCGCGACGTTCAACGTGGCCGCCGCAAACTCTGGATCGATTGCGATCGGGACCAGGGCGGCCGTTCCCAAAACCAAAAGCCGATGCACATTCATATCGGCCTCCATCTGTTTGATGCGCCGGCGAGCCGGCCGGTTGCTGGAGGGAAGCACGTGATAGACTGTCTCGTTGACCCAAAAGGGGCCTCCTGTTCATGTTCATCGAAAATCCCCTCAACCAATCTCCCTGGTCCTTCCCGATTCTTGAGTGCATTCACATTGTCGGCTTCGCGTTTTCGGTTGGCACCATCGCGATTGTCGACTTCAGGCTGCTGGGCCTGGGAATGCGGCATCAGAGCCCCCCGCAGCTTCTGGAGGACACCTGGATCTGGAGCCTGGTAGGCATTGTCGTGATGATTTTCTCGGGGTTGTTGCTGTTCTCTTCCGATCCCGACATGTACGCTCCGAACCCGGCGTTCAATTTCAAAATGGTGGTTCTTGCGCTGGCAATCCTGTTCAACTACACCATCCGCCGCAAGACGGCCTCGGCCGAGGTTATGCCGCCGTATGCGAAGATCGTCGGCGGCACGTCGCTGGCGTTATGGGGCGCGGTGGTATTCGGAGGGATTTTCATCGCTTTTGTGAATGCCGCTCTGTATGTGCGGTGACGGGAGACTCGGATGATTTTAGCGCTGGCACAGTGGATTCAAGCGACGGTCTTCTTCCGCGACCTTCGCGAATCCTGGTACGTCTATCCGGTGGTGATGTCCACGCATCTGCTCGGCATCGCGCTGTTCGGTGGCATGGTGCTGCTGACCAACCTGCGGCTGCTGGGACTGGCGATGACCGGGCGCTCGGTTAGCGACGTCATCGGGCAGTTTCGCGTGGCCAAGCGCGTGGGCCTGATCCTGATCGCCACTTGCGGCATTCTGATGCTGGGGTCGAAGGCGGAGGAATACTACTACAACATCTTGGTGAAGGTGAAGCTGACGCTGCTGTTGTTGATGTTCGTGCACGGCTGGTATTTCCGGCGCAGCGTGTACTACAACACGGAGGAGATCGACCGCGCGCCGCGGATCCCGACGCGCGCGAAGGTAGCCGCGTCGCTATCGCTGCTGATCTGGACCGGCATTGCCTGCGCGGGTCGGGGCATCGGGTATATCGACCCACCGCTCAGCAAACTGCACGCGCAGCTTTGGCCCGCCCCTGCCAACTCCACTGTCACGCCGAAGTGACGGGCGGCTGGCTCAAACCAGACTTTCATCCAAGCGTTATCCAACCGAAACCGATTCGCGCGATAGTAGCTCAGAAACGTGAGACGGCTCCTCCTGATGCTTTTGCCGGCCTGCGCGGTGGCGCAATCGAGTCCCGCCGAAGTGCTGATTCAGGGCGGACATTGGAAGCGGGCGCGGGCGCTCGAGGAAGTGCGGCTCCGCGAGAATCCGAATGACCCTTTAGCGAACTACCTGCTTTCGCAAATTCGCAACGCGTTCGGAGAGCAGGAAACGCCGCTGCCTCTGGCGGAGAAGGCCGTCGCGCTGGACGGACGCACAGCCAAGTACCACCGGCAGGTAGCCGAGGTGCTGGGAGTGATGGCGCAACGCGCCAATGCGTTCCAACAACTGTTCCTGGCGCGACGTTTTCGGAAAGAGATCGATGCCGCGCTGGCACTGAATGGCCGCGATCCCCAAGCGCTGCGGGACCTGCTCGAATTCTACCTGGTAGCTCCGGGGATTGTCGGCGGAGATTCTAACAAGGCGCCGGGCTTGGCTGGGGAGATCGCCAAGATCGAGCCGGCCCTGGGATTCCTTGCTGAGGCGCGCATTGCGGAGTTCCATAAACAGGCCGTGGAGAGGGAGAAACTGCTGCGCGAAGCCGCGGAAGCGAGGCCGCCGAGCTACGACGCTCGCATGGCGCTGGCGAAATTCTATCTGGAGCCGTCGCATTTCGATGCGGACGATGCAGAGAAGGAAGCGCGCCAGGCTCTGCAACTGGATGGCACGCGTGTAGGCGCTTACGCAGTGCTGGCGGAGACGTTGGCGCATAGCGGAGCGTGGGCTGAGCTTGACTCCACGCTGACCGCAGCAGCAGCCGCGGTGCCGGACGATCTCACGCCCTACTATCGCGCCGCGGAGAGACTCGCCGGGGATGGCCGGGAACTGGCGCGAGCGCAACGGTACTTGAAGATTTACCTGAGCCAGGAGCCGGAGGGCAATGAGCCGACCGCGGCAGACGCCGCGCGGGAACTGGAACACATTCATCAAAAATAAACCAACGTGAAATCGAAAATTGCTCTGATTTATGTCGATTCCGGCGGCGGGCATCGAGCCGCGGCCACCGCCTTGCGGGAAGTGATCCGGGCGCAGCAGCGCCCCTGGCAGGTGGAGATGCTCTCATTGCAGGACTTGCTCGACTCCATCGACTATGTCCGCAAATCCACCGGCATTCCGTTTCAAGACATTTACAACATCATGTTGCGGCGCGGCTGGACGCTGGGCACGGCGCAATTGATCGCGCTGATGCACCTGGCCATCCGCGTTTTTCACGGCGCGCAAGTGCGCGTGCTGGAACATCACTGGGCGCGCCTGCGGCCGGACCTGCTGGTCTCGCTGGTGCCGCACTACAACCGCGCCATAAAGGAGGCGATCGACCGGGTCCTGCCCAGCATGCCCTTTGTCACGGTGCTCACCGATATTGCCGACTATCCGCCTCACTTCTGGATCGAGAATCAGGATCAATACGTAATCTGCGGCTCAGAACACGCAGTGGGGCAGGCTCGCGAGTTGGGCATTCCTCAGCAACACGTCTTGCGCAGCTCGGGCATGATTCTGAGCCCGAAGTTTTACGAGCATCTAAATCTGGATCGCTCTGTGGAACGCGTCAAGCTGGGGCTGGACCCGGAGAGGCCGACGGGCCTGGTGCTGTTCGGAGGCGAGGGGTCGCCGGAGATGGTGAAGATCGCCGCGGCGCTCAATCGCACGGAAAGCCCGGTGCAACTGATCGCCATCTGCGGCCGGAATGAAACGGTCGCCGGGCAGTTGCGCTCGATGGACCGGCGGATTCCCATGCACGTGGAAGGCTTCACGCGCGAGATACCGTATTACATGGAGCTGGCCGACTTTTTCATCGGCAAGCCGGGTCCGGGCAGCATCAGCGAGGCGTTAGCCAAGCGGCTTCCCGTGATCGTGCAGCGCAACGTCTGGACCATGGCGCAAGAACGCTACAACGTGGATTGGGTGGAGGAACAGGGCGTAGGGCTGGTTGTGCGCAGCTTCCCGAATGACATCTATCGGGCAGTCGAGACGCTGCTTGCTCCGCAGAACTTCGAGCGCTTTCGCGCGCGCGCCGCGGGCATGCGCAACTCCGCGGTTTACGAAATCCCGGAATTCCTGGAGAAAATTCTTTCAGCCAGCCTGAGCGAGCGGCGGGCACTGGAAGGTCTGGCGGGATGAAACCTGGCGGGATGACGCAAGGCGGGATGGCCGCCGCAGGATCCAGAGAAGCGCGAAATACAGTATCACGCCCAGCGGAACGCCGGCGCTGAACCAACCAGCGATCCCCTGAAGGGCAGAAGCGCCGAGGCCGGTGAAGAAATTCCCCGCGTGCGGCGAACCAACCAGTCGCGCGCCCAGCCGCACGAACGGCACCAGCATCGCCAGTTGTAAAGGAGTGGCGAGTTGGTTCACCAGTTGGACCGCGGGAAAATTCACGCCCAAAATCAAGCTCGCCAAAGCGCACAGCAGGGTGGGGAGTCCGTAGATCGGAAACATGCCCAAGGTCAAGCCGAGGGCCAGGATCAAAGCAGCCGATTCGGCCGAAAGACCGGAGAGCGAAGCCGCCAGCGTTTTGATCAAGCGCTTCATGGAAGCACCTCGACCTGCCGCGCGAAGAGGGAGCGGAGCGCACCGCGCACGCTGGAAGCAGCCAGAAGCTGCAAGGTGCCGGTGGCCGGCCGCAGCAAAAGAGGCTCACGATTCTTCCACAGAGCCGCCAGGGATTGAACGGTTCCGTCCAAGCCGCGATAAAAGAAGCGGTCCATCCAGCGGCGGCGCTGCGGGTATTCCGGGTACTGCCGCAGAACGTCGCAGGCGGCTTCCAGGACGCGCAGGGTCATCGAATGGCTGTAATGCGGCAGGAACACGACTGAGCTGCGGCCGCCGCGAACCTCGCAGGCGAATTCGGAGAAAGACGCCGCGTTGGTGAGATTGAGGCACGCTGAGGGCTCGCATCCGTGGCGGTCGCCTCCGGAGATCACGGGGCGAGAATGAGCCTCGGCCAATTTCAGCGCATCCCGGTTCTCGGCCCATTCGCGCGTGCCGTTCAGCTCGAAAGCGTGCAGCCAGGAGACACACTCGCGCAGGATGCGGTCGAGCGCGATGCGGTGCAGAGGCTCCTCAACGCCCTCTTCGAGCCAGAAGGGATGATTCAGCACGATCAGCACGTCGGGGATGCGCGCCAGGCTGCTGAGAATCTCCGGCAGGCGAGATTCTTGAGGCGCGGCCGTGTAGCCGGCCATCGCGGACATCCACGCGCGAGAGGAGCCAGAAGGCAGGTTGTGAACGCCGAGGTGAAAAATGGAACGCTGGTACGGCACGGTCCATTCCACGGAAACCGGAACTTCCTCATCCAGCGGGGCGGACTGAAGCTGGAGGCCGGCTTCGATATTGTCGTGATCCGTGAGGGACACCAGCGGTCGCAACCCGAGACGGGCGATTTGTGCCCGTTCCAACCGGAAGGCGCAAGCGGGGGCGAGCGGCGGCGTAAAGAAGGCGCGCGAAAAATCGATACCAGTGGTCAGCCGCGCCGCGCCGGGGATATGGCTCAGGTAGCGCGGCAGAAACCACAAGCATTCCTCGGAATGGAGCGTGTGGCCGTGCAGGCAGACTCCGGTGCGTGAATCCGAGGCGCCGCCCACGCTCTGATCCAGGAACGAAACCGTACTGTTGGTCATGAATCCCACCTACGGCAAGAATAGGCGGACAGCGGTTACAGTTCGTTCGCGGAACCATTTTTTCTCGGCTACAAATCAACTTAGGAATGTTTCAAACGTGTACGTCCGGTCGCGCGGCCCCCGGCGCGTCAGCCAGCGGGAGGAGTAAGCCGGAACATGACGAGGATGTCGGTGATCACTTCCACCGCTTGGCCGTGCAGATAGGTGGGACTGTAACGCCAGTGCAAGACGGCCTTGCGTGCCGCCTCGGCCCGCAGGGGGTTGCCGGAGATTATCTTTGAGCCCGGTAATTTTGCCGTCGCGATCGAGCACCGCGTTCGGATGCACGTTCCCTGTACGCGCGCTAGCTTCGCCATATCGGGACAGGCCGGCTGGATCAACCGCACCCACCTTGTCTGCGGCTAAGGACCCGGGAAGCCTCGTCGATAGCGCCGGACGTTTTGGGATCATGTGAAAAGAGGCTTTCGACGAGAGAGAGGATTTCCTCGGATGAGTTCGAGCGCAAGCAAACTCCATGAACTGGCCGGTAAACCAGGCCCGCCGGAAGTACTAGTGAATGTCCCGCGCCTGATCGCCGCCTACTACACGGAAAGGCCGGATGCTTCGATCCGAGAACAACGGGTCAGCTTCGGGACCTCTGGCCATCGTGGATCGTCACTCCAGTTGAGCTTCAATGAGGCGCACATTCTGGCAGTGACGGAAGCGATCTGCCGCTATCGCGCGGCGCAGGGAGTGGATGGGCCGCTGTTCATCGGTTTCGATACGCACGCTTTATCCGAGCCGGCGTTCCGCAGCGCCATGGAGGTGCTGGCCGCTCATCAAGTCGCCGTATTGACAGCCGAGCATGACGAATACACGCCCACCCCTGCCATTTCCCACGCCATCCTTACCTGCAATCGCGGGCGCAAAAGCGGGCTCGCCGACGGAATCGTCATCACGCCTTCGCACAACCCTCCGGAGGACGGAGGCTTCAAATACAATCCTCCGCAAGGAGGGCCCGCCAGCACGGAGACGACCTCGGCCGTAGAGGCGCAAGCCAACGAATTGTTGACGGCGGGTCTCGACGGAGTGAAGCGCGTTGGCTTCGCTCAAGCGCTCCGCGTCTCCACGACGCATCGTCACAATTTTCGCGAAGCATATGTGGCGGACCTGGCGAACGTGATCGATTTCGAAGCGGTGCGCGCGGCAGGTTTGAAACTTGGCGTTGATCCGCTGGGCGGTGCAGGCGTGCATTATTGGGGCGCGATCGCGGAACGCTACGGGCTGAACCTGACTGTCACGAGCCAGGAAGTCGACCCCACGTTCCGTTTCATGACCCTGGATTGGGACGGCCGCATTCGCATGGACCCTTCTTCGCCCTACGCAATGCGCGCGCTGATCGGACTGAAGGACCGCTTCGACGTCGCGTTGGCTTGCGATACGGATCATGACCGGCACGGAATTGTCGCTCGCAGCGTGGGCCTGCTTCCGCCGAATCATTACCTGGCGGCGTGCGTTCAGTATCTGTACACGAACCGGCCGCAATGGAGTCCGCAAGCGGCGGTCGGAAAAACTTTGGTTTCGAGCAGCATGATCGACCGCGTGGCGGCGAAGCTGGGCCGCACCTTGTACGAAGTGCCGGTCGGGTTCAAATATTTTGTAGACGGCTTGCTGGGCGGCGTTTTGGGATTCGGGGGCGAGGAGAGCGCGGGGGCATCTCTGCTGCGGCGGGACGGAACCGTCTGGACCACCGATAAAGACGGCATTGCCGCGGCTCTGGTGGCTGCGGAGATGACCGCTCGCACGGGCCGCGATCCGGGCGAGGCTTACGCGGGGCTGGCACGCGAGTTCGGCGAATCCTCATACCAGAGAATCGACGCTCCCGCGACGCACTCGCAAAAAGCTGCCCTGGCGCGTCTCGCGCCGGAGGCGGTGCATGCTTCTGAGCTGGCTGGGGATCCGATTCTCCAAATCCTCACCAAGGCTCCGGGCGATGGGCAGCCGATCGGAGGGCTGAAGGTGGTGACAGCCAACGGCTGGTTTGCCGCGCGGCCGTCCGGGACCGAGGAGATCTACAAAATCTACGCCGAGAGCTTCTGTGGCGAAGCGCATTTGAAACGAATTCAGGAAGAGGCCCGCGGGATTGTCGTGCGGGCTTTGGAATCGGGCGCAGTTTAACGCAAAGGACGGAGGAATTCATGCAATTGGGAATGATTGGATTGGGACGGATGGGCGCCAACATGGTGCGCCGATTGATGAAGAACGGGCATGAATGCGTGGTGTTCGATATGAACACGGCGAGCGTCGCGCAGATGGAGGGCGAAGGCGCGCGGGGAGCCGATTCGCTGGCGGCTTTTACCGCCAAATTGGGCGCTCCGCGGGCCGTGTGGCTGATGGTTCCGGCCGGCGCGGTGGACGCGACTCTGGAGAAGCTGACGCCGCACCTGACTGCCGGCGACATCGTGATCGACGGCGGCAACTCATATTACATCGACGATATTCGCCGCGCTAAAACACTCAAGGCATCGGGTCTGCATTACGTCGACGTCGGCACCAGCGGGGGAGTGTGGGGATTGGAGCGCGGCTATTGCCAGATGATCGGCGGTGAGCCGGATGTCATGAAGCATCTCGATCCGATCTTCAAATCTCTGGCGCCGGGGCGGGGAAACATCGCCCGAACGCCGGGCCGTGAAAAGGCCGGAGGCACCGCTGAAGATGGATACCTTCACTGCGGGCCGAGCGGGGCAGGGCATTTCGTGAAGATGGTGCACAACGGCATCGAGTACGGCTTGATGGCGGCCTACGCCGAGGGCTTGAACGTTCTGCACAAGGCCAACGTAGGCAAGCACGTGCAAGAGACGGACGCTGAGACCACTCCGCTGCGCGATCCGGAACATTACATGTACGATTTCAACCTCGCCGATATCACGGAGGTCTGGCGGCGCGGCAGCGTAGTGGCTTCGTGGCTGCTGGATTTGACCGCGAGTTCGCTTCTGGATCAGCCGGAGTTGAAGAATTTCTCGGGACGCGTTTCCGATTCTGGCGAGGGGCGATGGACGCTCCACGCGGCGATTGACGAATCCGCGCCCGTGCCGGTGCTGAGTGCTGCGCTGTACCAGCGCTTCAGCTCGCGCGGCGAGGCGGATTTCGCGGACAAGCTTCTGAGCGCGATGCGCTTTCAATTCGGCGGGCACGTGGAGAAATCGAAAGGCGCGTGATCGGCGCGCCCCCCAGACGCTGAGCCCGGCGATAATGGTGCGTGGCCGCCAACCCGTACGATCTCGTCCGTTATCCCACTTTTCCGCAGTTTCAAACCCATCCTGACCGCCTGGCTGCCGTGGGTAGACTCTTCGGCATGAATCCTGCCCCGGTGGAGGCCTGCCGGGTTCTCGAGATTGGCTGCGGCTCGGGCGGCAACTTGATTCCGATGGCTTATGCACTGCCCCACAGCAGCTTCATGGGGGTGGATCTGGCGGCCGAACCGGTGGCCGACGGCATGAGCACAATCCAGGACCTCGGCCTTGAGAACGTGGTTCTGCACTCCCGCGACCTGCGCGAGGTCGGACCGGAGGCAGGCCAGTTCGACTACATCGTGGCGCACGGCGTTTATTCCTGGGTTCACGAGGAAGTGCGCGAAGGCCTGTTGGCCGTCTGCCGTGCCTGTCTTGCGCCGGAGGGCATCGCTTACGTCAGTTTTAATTCGTTCCCCGGCGGGCACGTCCGGCAGATGCTGCGCGAGATGATGCTGCATCATGTGAGGAATACGGAAGATGCTGCGGAGCGAATCCGGCAGGCGCGCGAGTTTCTGGGGACGCTGCTCGAGTCGCACCACTGGCCGAAGGCCTGGGGGGAAATGCGGGACCACGAGGTGAAGGCGATGCTGAAGTGGAACGATGGCAGTCTGTATCACGACGAGCTGGCACCCTTCAATCAGCGTTTCTATCTCCACGAATTCGCCGCCGCCGCACAGCGTCACCAATTGCAGTACTTGGGCGAGGCTGAGCCGCACGAGATGTTCGATCCCTCCCGAGGCATGGATGGTCTCGCGGGCGACGTCCTGGAGCGCGTGGAGCATCTCGATTTTCTGAAGGCGCGGCGGTTTCATCAGGCGCTGGTTTGCCGCGCGGAACGGTCCCTGAATCGTTCCATCGCGGCGCAACAGATGCCCGGATTCCTCTTTTCCTCCTGCGCGCGCCGCGAAGACGACGGCAAGATCGCCGGACTGCGCGGCGTGCGGATCACCGCCGCGGATGAGGTTAGCTCCGCCGTGGCGTTGGCGTTGGGCGAAGTCTACCCGCTTCCGTTGACCTTCAACGAACTGGTTCCCTACGTGGGAAACGAGGAGGCGTTGTGCGAGATCCTTTTCGCGTTGGCGATCACCGGTTTCGCGGATCTGCACGTCTATCATTTCCCTTGTGAAGAACGCGTCTCAGACCGGCCTCGCGCGAGCCGTCTGGCTCGCTACCAGGCAGCGCGATCGCCTTTCGTGACCACCGCTCGCCACGGCGCCGTAGAGCTCGATGAAATCGGACGACGCCTGGTGCAGCTCGCCGATGGAACACGCACCCAGGCGGAGATTGCCGCAGCGCTCGGCGCGGAGATGGAGCTGGACCGCGTCGTCTCCGGCTTAAAGTGGATGGCCTCACGCGCGCTTTTAGAGGGATAGCTTCGGCCGGCACCGTCCGGCGGCGCCACTCCTTCGCGGAACAATGATGCACGGGGCCATCGGCCCTGGCATGCTTATAGCATCTACCGGCGGTGCGAGAGCGGGGACTCTGGCGCCGCCCTTGCGCCGCATCATCGGAGGAGGAAGAAACGTGAAGCCGCAGGGCCGCTTTCAAAGGGTGAGAAAGAACTTGTGGCAAGGGATGTCTCTCGCCTGGTCAGCCTCGCCCAGTTCCCTTATCCGCTACTCGCTTTTGGGTATCTTGATTTCGGCCATGCCTCCTATTGCGGTCTATCTGGGAGCAAGGTTAACCAACCAGATCGCCCAAACCCAGGCACATTCGCTTCACCTGACGGACATGCTCCCCATTGTGATCGGACTATGGGTGGTCACGGGCGTGCAGCGAGCGGTCGGCGCTTACATGGGATACGGGCGAAACCTATTTGTTCGCCGCGTGCAATTGGAAGCCGAACGGCGCTTGCTGGCGCAGGCCTCCAAGCTCGACCTCGGCCATTTCGACAACTCGGATTGGCACGACCGCCTGGCGCGCGCCAAGCGCGACGTTTCCTGGCGGCCCGGGGATCTGACCTGGTCAGTTCTGGGGCTCTCCGGAAATATTGTCACGATCCTGCTGATGGCCTCACTGCTCGCCAGCCTTCACTGGGTGCTGGTGGTTCTTGCTTTGGGCGCCGCAATCCTTTCCTTGATTCTGGAGCGCCGCGTGACCGCGCGGCTATACGAGTTCTTTTACAAGGAGACTCCTGAAGAGCGGGAGCGCGAATACCTTGGGGATCTGCTAGTCCAGCCGCGCAACACGAAGGAAATCCGCGCCTACGTGCTGGCTGATTATCTGCTCGGCAGGCATACGCAGCGATCAGAGGAGCTTTTCCGCCAACGAGCAAGCATGTATCGCGAAGGCACGCGGATATCACTGATGACGGGCTTGGTCACGGGGACGGCGCTCGCTCTCGCGTATCTATTCGTGGCGATCCAGGGCGCGGCGGGAGCGATCTCGCCCGGCGGAGTGGTTCTGGTGATCGGAGCGTTTGGGTCCGTGTCCGGAACGCTGGGGCAGATCTCCAGCACATTCGTCGCGGTCGACCAGCACACCACGTTCCTTGACGACTACTTTTCATTCCTGGGCATCGAGCCGCTTCTGCCGGTGCTGGCGCGGCCCCTTCCCATGCCGCCGCCGCCATTGGACGGTATCGAATTCGACAACGTGACCTTCACTTACCCGGGCGGAACGGAGTTGGCCGCGAACCAACTCAGTTTGCAGGTGCGCAAAGGCGAATTGGTTGCGTTGGTGGGCGAAAATGGCGCCGGCAAAAGCACTCTGGTCAAGCTGCTGCTTCGGTTTTATGACGTCGACAGCGGGGCCGTCCGGGTGGGTGGAGTGAACGTCAAGGACGTAGATCCGGAGGGCCTGCGAGGACGCATCGGCGTGCTGTTCCAGGACTACACCAGCTACGAATTGACGGTCCGCGAAAATGTCGCGATGGGCCGGCCCGGCGGCGACGTTGACGATGAACGTGTGATGAAGGCCCTGCGCGACTCACGCAGTGAGTGGCTGGTCAAGAAAATGCCCCACGGATTGGACTCGAAAGTGGGGAGACTGTTTGAAGGCGGCCACGACCTTTCCGGCGGTGAGTGGCAGCGCCTAGCCTTGGCTCGAATCATGTTCCGGGATGCCGACATCTGGATTCTGGATGAGCCGACGGCGTCGCTCGACCCCGAGGCCGAAGCCGCGATCTTCGCCGAATTGAAGGAGAACCTGAAAGGACGGATCGGGATCGTGATCTCGCACCGGTTCTCGACTGTTCGCATCGCCGACAGGATCGCGGTGATTGCCGATGGACGGGTCACGGAGTTGGGAAGTCACGAGGAACTACTGAGAGCGAAGGGCCGTTACGCGGAGCTGTTCGAATTACAGGCCGCCGGGTACCGGTGAATCTCCCCCGCTAGGCCCTCAACTTCCACGGCACGCGGCTCGACAGATCGGCGGTCATGCCTTGGGAACACTTTGCGTTTCACTTCGCCCCATTCGAGCCCGGAGTCGGGATTCTGGACAAGGCTTGCCTTCCGGCGGGCAAGCTCCTCCTGCTGCCAATTGTGGGAACGGACCGGGTGCCGAAGCGGGATTGCCCAAAGATCTTCCATAAATGGAGCTTTTCGGCCGGCGTAGTTCAAAGGATCGACTTCTTGTTAAGGTGCATCCGGGTGCTTTATTCTCTCATCCCGGACGGGGCGACCGCTAGAGACGCCGCGAAACCCGTAGCGTGTTGCCCGCGTCTCATTGATGCTATATTGCGAGCATGAAGACCCTACGAGTTCTCGCTGTTGTTTCCGCCTGCTCGGTCGGGCTCGTGATGTTTTCCCGCGCTCAGGGTCCGATTACCGGCGGCGATACTCAATCCGTTTCGCGCCCGCGGCCGCAGGCACAACCACAACCGGATTCATCCACGAATCCGCCAACCGACGCCGGCGCTACGGCCGCTCCCGCACCGGCTCCACCGCCCACATCCAACGGCGAAGCCGACCTGCCTAAGATCCCGTCACAGTACGGCAAGAACAAAAACGCGCCAAATCCGGTAGCGACCTTTTCCACGGATGCCACCAGCGTGACGGTGGACGTGGCGGTCGAGGATTCCAAAGGCCACTTCATTCCCAAGTTGGACAAATCCTACTTCCGGATCATGGAAGACAACGTGCCTCAGCAGATCAGCACATTTTCCACGACTGAGGCGCCCATGACGCTGGCGATGGTGGTGGAGTTCTCCAATCGCTTCCAAAGTTTCTATTCCTACACCTGGTTCCAAACCTTGCAGGCCGCCTACGGCTTCACACAGATGCTGCGGCCGGACGACTACCTGGCCATCGTCGCCTACGACCTGAGGCCGGAGATGCTCACCGATTTCACGACGGACCGCGGCCAAATTCAAGAGGCGTTATCGCGGCTGCGGTTCCCCGGTTTCTCCGAATCCAATCTCTATGACGCCTTGACGGACACGATCTCGCGGATGCAGGGCATCGAAGGCCGCAAAGCGATTCTGCTGCTTTCCTCCGGCGTCGACACCTTCAGCAAGCAAACCTTCGACGAGGCTCGCCATGCCATTCAACTTGGCGGCGTACCGATCTATGCTGTCGGGCTGATGCAGTCCATCCGTGATATCGCGGAAGCGCAGGGTGCTTTGCGTGGTACACAGGAACTCACGTTCCTCCAGGCCGACAGCCAGATGAGAACATTCGCCACCGAGAGCGGTGGGATGGCTTTCTTCCCGCATTTTGTAACTGAGCTTCCAGAGATCTTCCGTAATATGTCCACCGCCCTGCGCAGCCGTTACACCCTTACCTACACGCCCACCAACCAGGCGCGTGATGGCAAATATCGCAGGATCAAGGTGGAATTGGTGGATCCCGCTACCAATCTTCCGTGGAAGATGGTGGACCAGAAGAATAAACCCGTGAAGTACACCATCTACGCGAAATCCGGCTACACAGCTCCGCATGCAGTCGATTGAAGCCTAAAGTCAAGCACTCAATCTTCCTGCTTTTGAGATTCTTACGAAGTGTTTGACATTTAGGTTGCGGACCTGTTAACTTCACTTGCCGGTCGGGAAAACATGCGAGCGAAAAATTCTGATGCAGCCCCTCAATCTATCCTTTTGGTCGACGACAATGCGCACGGTTTGAGGGCGCGCAAGATGGTCCTGGAAGAACTCGGTTACAAGATTGTGACAGCTTCCAACGGACGCGATGCCCTGGAGCAGTTCACGCCCCGCACCTTCAAGTTAGTGGTGACGGACTACAAGATGCCGCACATGGATGGCTTGGAGCTGATCTCCAACCTGCGCAAGCGTGAGCCTGACCTGCCGATCGTGTTGATCTCCGGATTTGCCGACACGCTCGGCTTGAACGAGGATAACACCAACGCCGACGTAGTGATCCAGAAGAGCGCCAACGAGGTTTCGCACCTGGTGCGGGCCGTGTGCCGGCTCGTGCGCGCCAAGCCTGCCCGCAAGCCCGCACGGGGCTCCCCCGGTCACTCGCCTCGTCCCAAGGCCAAGGGTAAGGCGGTTTAGCCCTCGCCCGTTCCTTATCGCAGCAGCAGCGCGTGTAGTTTATCGAGTGGGGGCTCGACGTAGCCAATTCCCCGGCCTGCGATCATCACGCCCGTCCAAAGAATCAGACTCAGCGACGCGGCGAGCTTGGCTTGCGGCGGCACGCCGTCACCCGGGCTGCGGTATACGCTTCTTCCAAACACCAGCCCATGGATGCCGATCAGCGCCAGCAGCGACATCTTGGTCCAGAAAATCCAGTTGTAGTAGTATTCCTCGGCCTTGGAAGAAGCCATGAGCAGGCCGCACGTCGCGACGATCGCGAAGCCGATTTGCTTCGGGATTCGCAAGGACTGAATCACCTTTGAAGCCGGAAGCTTGCGAAGCGTCACTCCCAGCAGGCGCAGATTCGTGATGAAGATCATGCCGCCGAAGAAGGCGATTCCGATCAGGTGCGTCGTAAGGACGATGGGATAGACGTAAGTGGACATTCTCAAGGCGGTGGGAATGTCCGTGCACTGGAGCCACTGGGCAAATTCGAGCAGCGGGTTCATCTATTCCGGCCCCGTCACAAACCCGATGAAGATGCCTCCGCCGATCACCAGCATCCACAAGGCCAGTGAAATGCACGGCACCAGCTTGCCTGAGCCGGAGCGCAGAGCCCGCTTGTGAATGGTATGGTCGAAGCCCAGCGCGATCAGCAGAACCGCCATCTTGATCTGAAAAGCGCGGTTCAAGTAGTAGTGATCCGGATCGGAAGCGAACAGCAGCGAGCCCGAGGTGAGCGCAAGACCGAGGCCGGCCAGGTTCCATGGCAGCATGTCCTCGGCGAGCTCGACTGGGGATTCGCCGGGCAGCAATGCGAACAAGACGCGGAAATCGATCAGGGCGACGGTTCCGGCGAGAAGAATGAACCCGAAGATGTGGATGCACTCCAGGACCGGGAAGACCATCGGCGAGGAATTGAGCAGTTCTGCCATGATCGGTTGCCGCAGGCGCGGGGGCGATTCACCATTCTACTTCGTTTCCGGTGCCGCGCACGTTCCGCAGACCGGTTTTCAAGCCGGGCGAAGTGGGGCTATCTTTTCAGGTTTTGTAGGACTATACTGCCTGCAAGCTCGTGTGTGACTCGAATGTCAGGGAGGTTAAATCAATGTTTGATAGCCTGGACGAGCAAATGAAGATGGATGAAAAGCGCATGGTATCCACCAAAGAGAGGATGATGCGCTGGGCCATCGTCGCCATCGCGGCGCTGGCCGTTTTCGGGTGCCTTGTAGTCGGCGTGCACCTGATGAGCTGAGAAGGGCCGTAGAGAAAATAGAGCACTCACTTCCGGGCCCTCGCGGCCCGGCGAAGCAGTGTTGCCTCCGCGTGTTACTGGTTGGGCTGCGCGGGAGCGGTCGGCTCAGCCGCTGCCGCGGTCTCTTCCGGAAGCACGTAAATTGCGTTGCGCGGAGTCGCGAATTTCTTGCCCGTGGTGTCGAAAATGTTCACCTGCGTGGTGTATTGGCCCGCGGGGAACTTCGCCATCGGGATCTGGAACAAGAAGCGCGCGACGCCTGGCCGCCCACCATCGAGCTTGGTCACATCCTCGGGAGTCGAAGCGTAGACTTTGCGCGCGCCGCGCATCAGCTCCACGTCCGCGGTGACGTTCGGCGTCTTCTGCTCATCCGGAGTGGGATCGTAGACCTCGAAGTAGACGTACATGGTCTGGTCTTTGCGGAAAGCGCGTGTGATGCTGGGGGCCATTTTCTGGCCGCTTTCGATCAACGGATCGTTCGCCAAGGCCCGCCGGTCGCTATTGGCCGCGCCCACCGTGGCGGTAGCCGGCTTCCGGTCACTACTGTAAATGATGGAGCTCACGCGCAGCGATTTTTCGGTGTTCAGGTCGGGAACGGTCAGTGAGGTCTCGAAGGTTCCCATTTTTCCGGTTTGGTTTTCGCGAGCCAGGAACCGGACGTCGTACTTACCGGGGGGCAGGGTAAGTCCGGTGTCGTATTGGAAGTTATGTTTCTCCAGTTGCGCCGCCTCGTTATCCTTCAGCGAGACCGTGATCTCGTCGCGCACGCCCAGGGTCGCCCAATTCGGCATGTTGTTGATGGTCTTTCCCTCCATGTCCCGCACCATACCGACAAAATCGAAGTCCAGGGTCTGGAGCGCGCCTTTCTTCACCAGAGTCACGTCCGAGCCGGGAATCTTCACCGAGATCGGCACGAAATAGCGGCCCGGGGCGACGCGGAAATAGTCAGCCTCCAACACCAGGGGAAGGTCGTTCAAAGGATCGCCCAGCGTGAGCGCTTCCTGAAGCTGCTGTTCCTTATCGGCCGCCGTGAACTTCTGGAACACCTTGGAGGCGTAATAGCCCTCCTTGTATTCGAGCGCCTTGGTGTTGGAAGCGAGTTGCGCGTTGGTCAACCGCACTTTAATGTGGCGGTACTTGCCGTCCTCGGCTGAATTGTTGCTGTAGTAGCCGAGGATGTAGTAGCTGCTGAGGTCGTTTTGGGCATCCTTCATGCCCAACGTCAGGTCGTTGTTGTCGAGCAGAGCCTTGCCGCCGGTGTCCGCCGCCAGCGTGGTGATGGTCTCCTGCGTATCGTTCATGCTGCTGATGCGGCCGGATTGAAGCGAGCCGCTCTGCGCTCCCGTGCCTTTGGGAGAAGCGCTGGTGGCGTCTCCGCCGGGAGCGCTGGCGACCAGTCCGCGAGCGTCCACCGGATAGATGGCGACGTTGGCCCGCGTGGCCGCTGCTGTGGCGGCGCGAAGCTGGCTCTGGTTATCGATGCCGTTCTTGGGGATGCCGCTGGAGAAATAAATCATCGCTTTCTTTTCCGGGAACGCAGCCAGCATCTTCACCGCGTCGGTGATCGCGGCCAGTTGGCGGTCGGTGTTGAAGATGTTGAACTCGGTGTCGTCCTGGGTGAAGGTGCCGGTGTCGTCGTTTTCGGCTCCGGTGGTCGCGGCCGCCCCGGCCAGCTCCGCGCCCTCGCCGATGACCATATGGTCCAGGGTATTCAACAGAAGCTCGCGGTCATCCGTGAATTCCTGCAGCACATTCAGCTTGGTGCCGTAGTTCATGATCTGAATCAGGTCCGAGGAGGTCATCTGCTCCTTGATGAACTTGGTGGCCTGCTCGACCGCGCGGAGTTGATCGAACTGCGGCATGGTGGTCATGTCGAAGAACATGGCCAGCAGGCGCCGGTCCTTCCGCTTGGACGTTTCCAGGCTTCCGGTGACCGAAGCGGGAGCGGCAGGCGCCGCAGGAGCCACGGGCTTGGGCGCCGGGGTCACGCGCTCCTCGAGCTGCTTGGGGGCGTTTTGGTCCGCCACGGCCGGCAGCAAGTCGTTGGACAACTTCTCGAACTCGAAGACATCGACGGCTTGCTTTTTGCCGTCTTCGGTGACCTCGAAGTCCTCTTTTTTGAGATTGGGAACCGGATTTCCGGATTTGTCCTTGACGCTGACGTTGACGATGACCAGTTTGGTTTCGCTGGTGAAGGTCACCTGCGCGGGGACCCGCTCAAACGCGGCGAACACAATAGCGAGTGCGATGAGTTTATATCTGCTCATGGAAAACCTCACATCCGGAAACGAATGGTTCCGCTAATCACGCGCATGCCGTTGACGGCCTGAACCACGCCGTACGTATTCAATTCATTCACCGCGGTGCCGAAGCTCGTCGGAACCGGATGGTTGAGAATGTTGGTCGAATTGATCTGAATCTCCAGGTTCTTGCGTTCTTTGATCTGGAACACCCTCGACATATTCATATTGAAAGAGAAGATGTCCGGACCGGGGATGGTGTTCCGCCCCGCGTTGCCGAAGGTTCCCGGCGCCGGTGTGGTGAAAGCGCCGAGGTTGAAAAAGCCGGTGCCGTTGGTGATGGGCTCTCCCGTAGCTTGGGCGCGCTCGGTCGCTGTAGTTCCGATGCCGGCGACATCGCCAAATACGGTCGCCGTAAACGGCAGCCCGCTACCCCAGCTCACCGGAGTCTGGAAGGTCCAATCTTTGAGCGCCTTGGTCAGAAATCCGTGATTGGCCATGAATCCGCGCCGTTGATCGACGGGCGATTCCAGAATCATCGTGTAGCTGATCTGGTTGCGCCGCACCGTCGAGGTGTTCGCATACTCCGCTCGAATGTCGGCTGGATTCTGCGCCGTGGTGATGTCGTCGATCGATTTCGCAAGCTGGTATTGGAACTGGAACGACACGTTGTCGCGCATGCGGCGGATTACGGAAACGCTCCCCGTGTTGCTGTACATATTTGCGCCGGGTTCGGTGTACGTCAGCAGGCCCGCGTAGGAAATCGGGATGCGGCTGGTATATGTCGACACCGGTCCGGGTGTAGCCTGGTTGGGATCGAACGACAATCCCCAGTGGTGTCCTTCAACTCCAATGTAGTTGATTTGCAGCACCAGGTTACCCGGCATGTTGCGCTGGAGCTGGAAGTTCCAGGTCTCAGAATAGGGCAGCTTAGTGTTGGGAGCGTAGGCGTAAGTGTTGCTGATGACGGTGGTGGGAGCGATCTGGGTCAGGGCGTTGGCGAAGTTCAGCAGGTTGCTGCCGCTGGATTCCAACGTTCCGGAGGAGTAGACGAACTGCGGTTGCTCACCCAGCCGTTGGCTGATCTGGTTGTAAATGCCCTCGTTATAATACGTGCCGAATCCAGCGCGGATCAGCAGGTTACCGCGCCGCATTGCCTGCCACGCCAAACCGATGCGCGGCTCGATCGCGCCGTGCTGCGCATCCAGCAGCGGATCGGAAAGGCCGCTGGCTACGCACGGGATCCCGGCGCTCAACGCCGTGCACGTGGTGGCCGGCGCGGCGGTCAAAACCGCCGGAATGCCGGAGAAGCCTTCCGCGAAGGCCAGGTTTGCCAGCCGCCCGTATTTTTCGTCGGTGGGCGAAGTGTATTCGTAACGGGCGCCCAAACTTAAAGACAGATTGCTGCGAAGACGGTAGTCGTCGTTGACCCACGCGCTATAGCCGAGTTGGCGGTAGTAACGGGTGTCGCCCCAGGTCACTGAAGCCGTCTGCGGAAGGCCCAGCAGAAAATCGGCGAATCCATTGCCGGTCCCGTTCACGGCGAGACCGCTGGGCAGCATCTCCTGCGTCTCCGCACCGGTGAAGCTGAAGCTGCCGCGGCCGGAGGAATCGAACAGGTAATTCTGGTCGAGCCTGGTCAACAGGCCGCCGAATTGAAGATTGTGCTTACCCTTACGCCAGGACAAAGCGTTCTGCAGATTCATGGTTTGCACCACGCTGTGCGAGGGAGTGCCGTCACTCAGACCGGTGTAGCCGTTTCCGAGGCTGATTGAGGGTGGGCCGTAGTTAGTGGGATTGTCCCAGTAGCCCAGAATGCCCACATTCCCTTCGACGTTTTGACCCAGACTCTCGAAATAGGGAGTTCCCGTATTAGCGTTGCGGTTCAACCCGACTTGAAACGTATTGAATACGCGCTGCGTGAAGTTGTGGGTCCACTGCACGCTTTGGTTTTGTCCGAATCCCGCGGTTTTGTCGATGAACGGCGCGAAGTTCTGGGGGCTCTGCTTGTGCGTGTCGTTGGTTTGGGATTGAATCGACAGCCGGTCCTTGGGATCGACGGTATATTGCAGGCGGACGCTGACCTGCTGCAAATTCGTGGGCGGCGCCGTGACGAATTGATAATTGTTGATGGTTCCCGCGACGTTCTGGTTGGGCAGCGGGATATATTGTTCCAGGCCGAGGGCGACCGCGTTCAGCCGCGTCGGCGGGATGATGTTATTCGGGAAAGGCTCCGTGCCGCCGGAGAGCGGATCGTAGATGACCGCGCCGGCGCCGGCGAAGTTGCCTTGCTGCTCGGCCTGCGTGGGCACGTTCGAAAAGTTGTTGTTCGCCGAGGTCTGGATGGTGCCTTGATAGTTGACCGTGAAGTTGAACTTCTGGCTGAGATCGAACAAGTGAGGAATCACGAGCGGGCCACCGATATTGATTCCGTAACGATTGGATTCGGTCTGCGGCTTGGCAGTCGAGATGCCGTTGATGGCGTAGTTGCGGGCATCAAACGCCGAATCGCTCACGTTGTCGAAGGCGTTAATGCGGATCTGGTTTGCACCCTGCCGGCTGCGGTTACCGATTAATCCGCGAGCCCGTCCGCGACCGCCGCGACCGCCGCGTCCGCCGCCGCCGAAGCCCCCGCCCCCAAAGCCACCGCCGCCGCGTCCGCCTCCGCCAAAACCGCCTCCTCCGCCGCCGCCGCGCCCACCTCCACCACCGCCCTGAAAATTCCCGCCGCCTCCGGGGCCACCTTGGCCGCCCGGACCGCCGGGACCATTGAAGTCGCCTCCCGGCCCGCCGGGACCGCCCGGTCCGAAGTCAAAGCCGCGATCCTGCCGGAAATCATTGCCGTTTGTTTCGAGGCCGTTGCTCACAGTGCCGGCGATATTGAAAGAGTCGTTGGCGGTGCTGCTATTCACCTGGGAAGGGATCTCAGAAGGCTCGGCGGGGATCTCGGCGAGCAAGTCCGGCTGAGGGGTTGCCGCTTGTTGTCCGCCTTGCCCGCCACCCGGGCCTTGCCCGCCACCCGGGCCTTGCCCGCCTCCTGGGCCGCCTCCTCCTGGACCTCCCCGGCTTCGTCCGAATTGTCCGCCCGGTCCGCCTTGCCCGCCGCCGGGTCCTCCCTGACCTCTTCCACCACGGCCGCCGGGACCGCCTTGTTGCTGCGTCAACTGCTGCCGGCCTTGGAGCGTCAGCCCGATGTCGATCTTGATGGGCGTCTCGGCGATGGTCACATCCTTCCGGTAATGCTCGAAGCCGAACAGATCCGCTTCGATCGTCCACATCCCCGGCATCATCCCGGAAAACTGGAATGCGCCGTTATCGTCGCTAATCGTGGTCAAGGCTCTTTCGCCTTGCGTAGCCCGTACCACGACGCCGGGAATCGGCTGTCCGCCGGAAGTCACCGTCCCCGATTGTGCGCACGCAAACGGCAGGCACACACCCAACGCTGCCAGAACTCTCAGCATTTTGTATCCGATCACTTCATCCCTCGCTTTGCAGCAGTTGAGCGTGTGCCGCTGTTTGTCTCTTGTATGTCCCTACTTCGCGCGCTTGAAGTCGAGTTGCTGAGGTCCGCGGCCACCACCACCGCCGCCCTCGCGCATCGGGGTCAGCTTCAAGTCGTCCCCGTCCAGCTTGCCGGTGTAAGTAGTGGTGACTTCACCGTTACGTCCCATGGTGGTTACCTTGAACGTGACGTCGGAATCGTGAATCATACCTTCCTTGATCTCGACCGGCATGCCGCGCCCATTATCGAGCGTTCCGGTCAGATTCATGCCACTCGACATGAGTGTGAGCGTCTGGGTTACCGTCCCATTCCGCCCTTGTGTTTCGGCGGTCCACTTGCCATCGATGTCTGCCGCGAACACCAGCACAGCAGCCGATGCCACGACCGCGCTTAACCAAATCACCCGGTTTTTCATTTGCCTCCTACCTTTTCCTTTGGAATAGCGGATATCCGCTTCGGTGTAAAGATGTTCTGTAATCTCGTGAGGTTACCCGCCGCTGGCCGGGTTTGTAACACGCCAAAAGCACGAAAAGGTTTACACCACCACAAGATTTCCGCATGTGCTAGTGTATACGAAAGGCCGCGCTTGTCGAAGCGCAAGCTGGACAGCCGGACCGGCTCCCTCCCTCGGTTGCAAACAAAGGGTGTTCTGCGGGAAAGCGTGTTCCGAATTAAGCTCTGGCGATGCGATGGAACCTTAGCCCCTCTGACCCAGCGCAAGTGGCGCGGCTCGCGCAGGGCCTGGACATCGCCGTGCCGGCCGCCCGTGTGCTCTGGGCCCGGGGCTATCGCGAAATCGGGGACGCCCGGCGCTTCCTCGATCCCGGGTTGAAGGATCTGCACGATCCCTGGGGGCTCCGGGACATGTCCGCCGCGGTCGAGAGGCTCTGCCGGGCGATCGAACAAAACGAGCGCATTCTGCTTTATGGCGACTACGACGCCGACGGCACTAGCGCCGTGGTGATCCTGATGAAGGGGCTGGAGCTGGCCGGATGCAAGGCGTCGTTTCACGTCCCGCACCGGATACGCGACGGCTACGGCATGCGCGGTGACGTGGTGGAGCAAGCCGCGGCCTCCGGCGTCAAGCTGATTGTGAGCGTGGACACAGGTATTCGCGCCAATGAAGTGGTCCGCCACGCCTCGACCCTGGGCATCGACGTGATTGTCACCGATCATCACCTTCCCGAGGCCGAGTTGCCGCCTGCTGTCGCGGTGCTGAATCCCAACCGGGGTGATTGCTCCTATCCGGAAAAAAATCTGTGCGGCGCAGGCGTGGCGTTCAAGCTGATCGACGCGCTGACTTCGAAGCTCGGCTGGGAGCAAGCGCGGCGTGAGCGGCTGCTCGATTCGTTATTGAAGCTGGTGGCGATCGCCACGGTTGCCGACGTAGTGCCGCTGACCGGTGAGAACCGGATCATCGTCAAGCGCGGCTTGGAGGGTCTCAAGAACGTGCGTAATCCGGGACTGCGGGCGCTGCTGGACGTGTCCGGATTTAAAGCCGGCCTTGCGCCCAGTGCGGGGCAGGTGGCGTTCCGCGTCGCCCCGCGCATCAACGCCGCCGGCCGGATGGCCAGCGCCATGGAAGTGATCGAGATGTTCCTGACCGCGGACACGTCCCGCGCGCGCGAGCTGGCCGCGAAGCTGCATGAGCTGAATCAGGATCGCCAGCAGACCGAAGCCGAGATCGCGCGTTCGATCTTCGAACGGTGCGCTTCGCAGCCGGTGACCGACACCGACGCCGCGCTAGTGTTTGCCGCGGAAGGCTGGCATCGCGGAGTGGTGGGCATCGTCGCCAGCCGGGTGGTGGAGCGGTTTCACCGGCCGGTGTTCGTGCTGGGGATCGAGAACGGCGTGGCGCAAGGCTCGGGCCGCAGCATTCCGGCGTTCCACTTGTTAGAGGCTCTGGAGACCATGCCCGACCTGTTCACGAAATTTGGCGGACATCGCCAGGCCGCGGGCTTGAGCATGGCCTCGGAACTAGTCGAAGTGTTTCGCGAGCGCTTCCGCGCCTATGCCAGCGAACGCCTCACGCCCGCCGATTTTGAGCCCGAGCTCGTGATCGACGCGGAAATCGACTTTGCGGATTTGACCGACGCTAGCGCGGCCGACGTGCTGCGCCTGGCTCCGTTCGGGTTCGGAAATCCTGTGCCGCTATTTGTCGCGCGCAACCTGGAAGTGGCCGCTCCGCCGGAGGTTCGCAATGAGCGGCACCTGTTCCTCCGCTTGCGCTCGAACGGGCGGATGGTGCGCATGAAGGCTTGGGACTTCGCCGAGAGAGCGGACGAGGTGGAAGCCGGCGCGCGGATCGACGTCGCGTTTCAGATCGAAGAGGACCAATACTCCGCTTCGCGCGGTTACGCACCCTGGCAAGCGGTCTTGAAGGATTTCTGTGCGGCGTCTTGAGCCGCTATTCGACCGCCAACACCAACAGCGTCATATCGTCGTCGGCGCGCCCTCCGCAAAAGTTCGAGACCGATTCGAGAATCCGGTCGCGCATTTCCGCCGCTGGGCGATGACGCAGCGCGCCCGTGAGCTCGATCAGGCGCTCTTCGCCAAACTGCTCCGCGCTGGCGTTGGTAGCCTCGGTGATTCCGTCGGTGAAGAACAGCAGGCGATCGCCAGGGGCGAGTTCCACGCTCCCTTGCTCATACTGCCAATCCTTGAAGACTCCCAGCACGGCGCCGCCGGCTTCCAGGCGTTCGGCTTGGCCGCGGGCGCGAATCAGGATGGGCGGGCAATGGCCGGCGTTGGTATAAGACATGCGCCGCGAAACGGTATCCAGAAGGCAGCAGAAAAACGTGACGAATCTTCCGGCCGTGGTGGTGCGCTTCACGCTGCGATTCAGCCTGCCGGCAAGCTCCGCCGGATCGAACGTCCCGCCGGTTAGCGCGCGCACGCTAGCTTGCACGTTGGACATGAGCAGAGCCGCGGGAACACCCTTGCCGACCACATCCGCGATGGCCAGCGCGAGCTTTCCTTCGGCCGGCTCCAACACGTCGAAATAGTCGCCGCTCAATGTGCGCAGCGGCTGCACGGTCGCGGCGATGTCGATGCCCGCGACATGCGGCAGCGATTGCGGCAACAGAGCCCGGCCCGCCGCACGCTCCGCTTCCGCCTCCTCGCGTTGACGGCGAAGCTGCTCGCGTTTGCGCCGGCCGCGTTCGATTTGGTTCCACAAAGTGCGCGTCAGCCGCGAATTCTCCCACGGTTTCAGCACGAAGTCGCACACGCCGCGCTTCATGGCTTCGACCGCGAGCTCCACGGAGCCCCAAGCCGTCATCGCGACCACCGGTAAGGCGTCGTCGATAGCGCGCACCTGCTCCACCAACCGCAATCCTTCTTCACCCGAAGTTGTGTCGCGCGTGTAATTCAGGTCCACTAACAAGACGTCATAGGCGCGCGATTTTACCCGATCCAGCACTGCCGCGGGCGATTGCGCTGCGTCCGAAGAGATGCCCTCATTTTTGAGAAGGAGCCGGAGCGCCTCCACCACGTGCGGCTGATCGTCCGCGATCAGGGTGCGCGGCTGCGCAAGAGGGGTCTGCGCAGCCGCTGTGTCGATCGCGATCATACCAACTAATACGCACGAGGTGGGCCATTCGTTCGCATTTTTCTAACTGTCTGATAAATCGAAGAAGGAGCGAGCGTTCGTGTTGCGATTGTGTGTGCGACCGGTTCACTTGTGAGATGCGCAGTCCCACAAGCGGACAGAGCGACTCTATTTGTAACCATTCGCCATGCGTGACTGTACTTACAGAGTCCGCCGAAGTGGGCGCGTGTTAGAATCGCGAAGGCATGCGCTGGAGCCGCCTGTTCATTCCCACTTTGCGCGAGGCTCCGGGCGGAATCGCGACCATCGGCGGACGTTTGCTGACGCGCGCCGGTTACATTCGCGGCGCTACACATTTGCCGTTAGGCAAGCGGTCTCTTGACAGAATCGCAGGCGTGATTCGTGGGGAGCTCGACGGGCAGGAATTCTCTTCGGTAAGCACGCCGATAGCTTTGATTGCACGCGAGCTGCGCAGCTACAGGCAACTTCCGCAGATCTGGTATCAGTCACCATGGAGCGGACACGCCGCCGCTTCATATCACTTGCGCAATGGCCTGGAGGCCTGGTCGTTCGGCTTGACGCCCGCGGACTTTCTGGAAAGGGCCCGATCCATTCTCCGGCGCTGCGGCATCGAGTGTCTGGAAGCGGAATGGATCGGCGGCAAGACATTCGTGGTTCCCTGCGCCACGGGCGAGGATGTTGTGGCTCACGCTGGATTTTATGCAGCCGAGCTTTCGAGCGCCGTGAGCACGCCGAAGCCCCCTGTGGTTCCCGACCCGGAAGGCGGTTTCGCTCCCGAGCTCCTGCACACGCCGAATTGCAAGACCATCGCCGAACTGGCCGTGTTCACCGGCCTTCCGGAGACCTCGCTGATTAAGAGCCTGGTCATGGCTCACGGGGAGACGCTTTTCCTGGCCCTGTTGCGCGGCGACCACCAGTTGAGCGAACTGAAGTTGGAGACCGCCCTTGGTATCTTCGGCCTGACACCCGCGAGTTCCGCGCAGATTTGCAATTATTTCGGAGCCAGTGCCGGATCGCTCGGTCCCGCCGGAGTCAAGGGTATCCGCATTCTCGCCGACGAGGCTCTGCGTGGGCGGCGCAACATGATCTCGGGAGCCAATCGCGACGACTACCATCTGCGGAATGTCACTCCCGGGAAAGACTTCTTGGCGGAATTTTTCGATTTGCGGCAGGCCGAAGAAGGTGACATTCACGACGGCCAGCCCTTGCGCGTCGAAAGAGCCGCCCGGATCGGGTCCGTTTCACGAGACGTGCCAGGCGGCGACCTTCATGTTACGGACGAGTTTGGCAAAGAGGTGGGCGTTCAAGTCAAGTGCTGCGCGATTTCCATCGAGGGAATGCTCTGGGCGGCGGCCGAGCAGCATCATGACGCGGACGGTCTGGTGTTGCCTCCCGCAATCGCGCCCTTCGACCTGATTGTTACTCCTGTGGAGTACTCGAATCAAGCGCAGCAGCGCGCGGCCGGCGAGATCCTTGATACTGCCTCCGCAGCCGGCCTTGAAACGCTGCTGGACGATCGCGAAGAGCGGCCGGGAGTCAAATTTAAAGACGCCGATTTGATCGGCGCGCCGTGGCGCGTGACCATCGGCAAAAAACTGGAGCAGGGAATCGTGGAAGTGGTCGAGCGGCGATCCAAACAGAGAGTTGACGTGCCGCTAAGCGAAGCAGTCGAGTTCATTCGTACTCGACTCCGATCATAAAGAGGCCTCGCGCGGGGGCGGATGGTCCGGGCGGAATCCCGCAGCCCGGTTTCAAGCGAGCCTCCAGATCCGCTCGCGTGAAATTTCCTTTACCGGCCTCGAGCAGGACGCCCACGATGTTGCGCACCATGTGCTTCAGGAAACCCGTGCCGCGGACGCGATAAATCAAGCGGTCCTGCTCGCGGGCGAGGCGCGAAGAAAAAATCGTCCGCACCTTCGATCGGCCCAGCTCATCGGTGTCATCGGAGGCCGCGAACGCGGAGAAATCGTGCTCACCCTCCGCCAGTGGCGCAAACTCGATCATTTTTTTCTCATCGAGCGGGTAGGGATGATGATAGACGTAAAGGCGCTCAAAGGGCGAGCAAAGCTCCGAACGGAGGATGCGATACTCGTAGGTTTTCGCGCGCGCCGCGAAGCGCGGATGGAAATCTGCAGCGGCTTCCTCCACGGCGAGCACGCGAATATCGCGCGGCAGAAGACGGTTCACGGCTTTGCGCAGATTTTCAACGGGGATCGGATTCTCCAGGTCGAACGCCGCGACTTGCGCTAATCCGTGCACGCCAGCATCCGTCCGTCCGGAGCCTTCGACGTGCACCGTTGCTCCTTCAATCTGCGCGATGACGGATTCAAGAGTTCCCTGGACGGTGGACAGCTCCGGTTGCACCTGCCAGCCGTGATAGTTGGTTCCGTCGTAGCTGAGCGTGATTTTGAATCGCCGCATTCACGCTGCCGGCCGCGAGCCGGGTTTTTCCACCGGAATTCCTTGCTTGCACAGAGGGCAAGTCTCCGGATCCCAACTGGTGACCTCGAGCGTGGCCAGGGCGACTCTGGGCACGCCGAGATCGACGCTGCCTCCGCTGCGATCGATGATGGAGCCGGCGGCGGCCACCCGCGCGCCCATTCCTTCCAGCACCTGGATCACTTCGCGCGTGCTGCCTCCGGTGGTGACGACGTCCTCGATGACCACGGCGATCTGCCCCGGACGCACGGAGAATCCGCGGCGCAGGGTCATTTTGCCGGCGTCGCGCTCGGTGAACAGGAACGGCACGCTTTTGGCGCGCGCGACCTCGTGTCCGATGATCAGTCCGCCCAGCGCCGGAGCTGCGATGAAATCGCACTCCGGGAGTGCCGAGGCCAACTCGCGCCCGAGCTTTTCGGCGATCGCCGGATGCTGGAGCACCAGCGCGCATTGCAGATATTCGTTCGAGTGCAATCCACTGGTGAGACGGAAGTGGCCCTTGAGGTAGGCCCCGGTCTGGCGGAACGCGTTCATGACCGCGCTGGATGTTTTGGGATTCGCTGCCGACACTGGGAGCCACTATACAACAGGAGGAGCCGAGATCGGGTGGGGTGTTAGCATGGAGATTTCGCCCCAAGAATTCCTTTGTACAGCGCGAGGGTCTCAAACAATATGAAACAGATTCGTTCTCAGATAGCGTGGATGTGTGCGTTGCTGCTGGCGGGCTCGCCGTGGATGGCCGTGGCGCAAGAAAATGCTCAGGACCATGCCCCAGAAAATGCCCAGCAGAACGCCGTGCATGTCCCTTCATCCGGGAACGGAGACTCGCCCGCCGGACTCGAGTCCGCACCACCCTCGCACTGGTATACGAGATTAAGTGAGCCGTACCAATGGCGCAACGTCGCGCCCATCGATCTTTCCAACTCCAGCCGGCTGGGGCGGTTGATGCGAGCGGGGAATTTGTATCTTTCGCTCCAGGACGCCATCGCGCTGGCGCTCGAAAACAACATCGACATCGAAATCCAGCGCTACGGGTTCGACCTGGCGGATACGGACTTGTTCCGCGCCAAGGCCACCGGAAACATCGACGGCATCGCCGGCCTTCCAGGGACGGTCAACGGGTTTGCGGCTTCGCCCACCTCGCTCACCAGTTCCATCGGGACCACCAACGAGCTCACCGACTTGAGCGCACTGAGCACGGCCAACACTGTTCCAGCCCTGACGCTGCTGAACAACGCTCCGCTGGGCTACGACCCGGTGTTCCAAAGCAATGTTTTGTTCGGCCATCAGACCACGCCGGAGCAGAACATCATTACCACCGGAACCAGCTCTCTGATTTCGAACAACAAGACTGCGAACTTCAGCATTTCGCAATCGTTTCTGAGCGGCACCAGCGGAACCTTCACTTACAGCAATCTCAGCCAGGATCAGAATTCGTTGCTCAATCTGCTGAATCCTTTCACCACCTCCAGCTTCGATCTGCAGATCACCCAGCACCTGTTGCAGGGCAGATCTCTGGCCGTCAACGACCGTCCCATCCGCATCGCCAAAATTAACCAGAAAGTGAACGACCTGGTGTTCCAGCAGCAGGTGATCAACACCGTCGCCAACGTCGAGCAACTGTATTGGAATTTGGTGAGCGCGATCGAAAGCGCGGAAGTCGCGCAAGAGGCGGTCAACTATTCGCAGAAGCTGCTGGATGACAACCAGAAGCAGGTCGACGTGGGAACGCTGGCTCCGGTGGAGGTGACGCGAGCGCGGGCCGAGCTCGCCAGCGATCAGGGCAACCTGATTACGGCGCAGACCGTGGTGTTGCAACAGGAGACGGTGCTAAAGACGGTTCTGAGCCGCACCGGTGCGTCCTCGCCGGAACTGGCCAGCGCGCACATTATTCCCACCGACCGGATGGTGATTCCTCCCACGGAGCCCAAGCGCGTGGCTGAAGACTTGGTTCAGCAGGCCTTTGCACAACGGCCCGAATTGCAGGAGGCCGCGCTTCAGATCGAGAGCTTCAAGATCAACCTGGAGGGCACCCGAGCTAACATGCAGCCCCAAGTCGACGCGGTCGCGAGCCTTAGCAACAACGCGTTGAGCGGCGCGGTCAATTCGCTCTCGTCCACGGCTGCGCCGCCCATCCTGGTGGGCGGGTATTCCAACGTTTTGAGCCAGCTTTTCTATCGCGATTTTCCGAACTATGCCGTCGGGGTGAACGTGACGATTCCCTTGCGCAATCGCGCCGCCGAGGCCAATATGGCGACGGCGCAAGTCAATCTACGCATGACCGAACAGTCGGTGCAGCGGCTCCGCAATTTGATCCGCCTGGACGTGCAGAACGCGATTATCGCCCTGGATCAGGTGCGCATTCGCTATGAAGCGGCCGTGGAGCAGGTGGGGTTAGAAACGGAGCTACTGGACGACGAGAAGAAGAAGCTAAGCATCGGCACGTCAACTCCCCTAGCTGTGATCCTGGTGCAGAGGGATCTTTCCAATTCCCAACTTTCCGAGGTGCAGGCAGTGACGGCATATGCCTTGGCTAAGGTGCAGCTCGATCAGGCAGTGGGATCGGTGCTCGAAGTCAATCACGTGGAGATAGCCGAGGCGCGCAGCGGCCAGGTTTCCCGTCCGCCCAGCCCGATTCCGCCTGCGGTTCCCAGTGACGCAACCTCGACAGCGCCGCGCTAGTTTCCGGTAAGTCTTTCCGTTTCGACATTCCAATCCGGCCTGCGTCGCTCTGCGGTGGCGTGTTTTCAAAGACTTGCGTGGCCCAGAGCTTTGGTCCGCCAATTGCTGCCTTAACGAGCGTATGACGATGATGTCGAGGGCTCAAGGAATCCTGGTTGCCCATCCCCTCAAAACCCTCACTTTAGTGACCACCTAACCCAACACCCCCTCAGCAGTCCACTTCGCCCGCTACACAACCGGATTCCTTGAGCCTTCCCCTACCGGGGAGCTTCTCAGCGCCCGTAGGAACGGGTATAATCCAGTGAGATGAGGCAGTGCTTGGTGCGCCGTTTCGGCTATGCGGCCGTGCTGGTTGCAATTTTTGCATCAGCGCAGGAGCCTTTTCGAACTTCCGTCACGGAAGTCGAAGTTCCGGTGACTGTTACGACTCCTAAAGGGCAGTTCGTGACGGATCTGGACAAAAACGACTTCAGAATTTTCGACAACGACCAGCAGCAGACCATCACCTACTTTTCGCGCAATCGCGATCAACCGATCGTGGTCGGTTTCCTGATGGACCTGAGTAATAACACCAAGAGCCAGTGGAAGGACTATCAGCAAGCCGAGATCGATCTGGTCGACACTTTGTTGCCGGGCGACAAAAAATACTCGGGTTTTTTGATCGGTTATACCACGCAGCCGGACTTGATGGTGGACACTACCAGCGATCCCGAGAAAATTGTCGCGGCCATCAGGCATGCCAGGCCGGGCGGAGGGGCGGCGCTTTACGACGCCATGTGGATGGCGTTTACCGGCCGCACCGGGGTCACGGGCGAGCCAATTGAGCCGCGGCGCGTGCTGGTGATCATGGGAGACGGTCACGATAACGCCAGCAACAAGACTCTGGACGAGGTTCTCGAAAAGGCGCAGCGCGATTTGGTCACCATCTACGGGGTCAGCACGACTTCGTACGGATTCGGCAACGATGCCGACGATGACGTGCTGGTGAAATTGGCCGTGGCGACTGGTGGAAAAGTGGAGTACCCCTTGCAGGGTGTGTATAAGGATGTTTCTGGATACTTGGAAGTGCCCAGGGACGGCGGGAACTACCAGTACGACTTGGGAACGGGTGGATACGCTGCCGCCAAGGCCAACCAGATCGCTCGAGCGATCGCCAACATTACCGGTGAAATCACCACGCAATATATCTTGCGCTACGCCCCCGACATCCCGCCCAATTCAAAGACGCGCCGTGATATCAAAGTGACGGTAGATCTACCGGATCTCCAGGTCAGGGCGCGCCAGGAGTATTACCCGTTCGCTCCGGACACCCCTAGTCCCCATTGAGCCTTGTGGTATGTCATCATTCGTGGAGCCGATAAGCTGCACGAGGACCATGCCTTTGGTGAGTTCTTACTCTGCCACCTATTCCATTCTGGAACTGGCTTTGCCCGGGCGCGATCCCGTACCTGCGGGAGTGTTGCTACACGACCCCGTGGGGGACCGTTTGTATTTGCGCTTGCGCCGGGATTGGCAGGATATTGCCCCGGAGGAAGCTGAGGTGCTGTCCCTGTTGGAGACCGATCTTAAAACGAAAGCCGCGGAGCTCGGCGCTGAAGGCCTGCTGGCCTACCTGGAAGGCACGCTGTCGAACCTGCTCACCATCGGCGTGCGCCGCTCTGCAATGGTCGAGGATTTTCCGCGCGCGATCGAGCGTCTGTATCGGGAAAACGTACACGCCACGGTGCGCGAGTTTGTCACGCATCTCCCGCGCTATTCCCTCGCGGTCGCTGCCGGAAGATTTCTGGAAAACGACGAGGTCTCGGGCGAGGGATGGGATGAGGCGCCGCGCGGGCTCAAGCTCACGCGCGACATGTTCACCGCTCGCATCGTCGGGCGTTCCATGGAGCCGGTGATTCCGGACGGCAGCATATGCGTCTTTCGCGCCGGAGTCACGGGGTCGAGGCAGGGAAGGCTGGTGCTGGTGGAGGCGCTGGGGCGCGGCTCCAACGACCGCTACACCGTGAAGCGCTATCGCAGCGAGAAGGCTCGCGCGGGTGAGGAGTGGACGCATGCGCGTATCCGTCTGGAGCCGCTGAATCCCGAATTCGAGGCGTGGGACCTGGATGCGCGCGAAGCGGAGAACCTGCGGGTGATCGCGGAATTCGTGCAGGTGCTGGACTAGCTTCGCTTCAATCAGGCGGCTACTTCGCCGCCCTGGTCAACACCAGCACCAGAGGATCCTGCGGCGGAACTCCGCAGCCGGGGGCGCGTGCTTGCCAGAGCTCTTCCGCGAGATCGAGGTCGGCTTCAGCCCTGGCATCCCGGCGGGCCGAGGTTACTTTGGCGTCGAGCGCCTTCCGCGCCTGGTCGACGAGTTCGGACGAGGAGCAGGGTTGAACCGCGTTGAGGGTCATCTCCAGCAAAGCATGGCTGCGCCGGAAGCGTTCGGCGGGATCGAGGCCGCGGCGCGTCGGGTCGAGAGCGAGAACGCGTTCGCACAGGTCCAGCCGCGCGGCGGCATGATCCTGCGGATTCAATCTCAGCACCAAGGAAAAATCGTTCGCGGCCGCTCGATAGTCCGCCTGCGCGAATTCGGATTCACCAAGTCCCGAATAGGCGGCCGCGTTCTCGGGATGTTCCTTCAGAATCTGCTGAAACACTACCGCGGCGCGTGAAGCCGAGCCGGCCTGGAGAAACAACTGTCCCATCCGCAGACGCGTGGGAAGGTCGTGGGGGAACTGGTCTTCCACTGCCAGCAGCTCGCCCAGGAGCTCCTCCTTGGAGTTTTGTTGCGCCAGCAAGTCGATCAGCTCGAAACGCGTGTTCAAGCGGCTGCCGGTGGCATCGTCCGGCCATGAGCCATAGACGGCGCGATGGTAATACGAAATCGCCTGACTGGTTTTGCCCTGCTTTACCAGCACGCGCGCCATATTCAGGTTCGCCGGACCGTTGGTGGAGTCGGCCGTGAGTAGACGATCCAGCGTCGCGGCGGCATCCGCGAGTTGTCCCTGACCGAGCTGGGCTTGCGCCAGCGCAAGCTCATAGTCGCGGTTGTTGCGTTGAATAGTGAGGGCGTCCTGAAGGCTGTCGGCGGCCTCAGCGTAACGGCCTTGCGCCAGCAACTGCCGGCCCTGCGCGTACAGGCGAGCGGCTTCGACGCGGGTTTCCGACTGCTCCATTTTGGCGAGAAACGTGTCCACGGCGAACGTGACGGCGATGGCCAATGCCACCAGGCTCAAGGTGCGCAAGAATTGACCGCCGGTCGCCGAAGGCAGCACGGCGCTACTCCTTGTCCACTTCTTCAGCGTCTATCTTGCCTGTTCCCGGCTTGCCGAGACCGTACGCGCCCAGGATATCGCCGAGCAGCACGATCCCCATCAGCTCGCGCACATTGCCGCGGCTGACGACGGGCAGAGCGTTGAGTCCGGTCGCGCCCATGCGCTCGAGCGCGAGGCTCAGGCTGTGATCGGGATGGACGTGGGGGAGTTGTTCGGCGTCCGGCGGCGCACCAGGGTCCTGGCTACCGAGCATCTTCGCCAGGGTCTCATGAGGAACCGTTGCGGCCGCGCGCTCCAGATCGGCGCTCTTGACCATGCCCCACAGTCCTTCCTTGCCCGCGACCGGCCAGGCGTCGAAGAGGCCGTCGCGAACCTGATTCAAGGCCATGCCGATCTCTTCATCCGGATGCAGCACGGGCGGAGCGGCGCGCATGGCTTGGCGAACCTGAATCCGCTCGTCGCCGGCCCGGGATTGAGCAGTGGGCAGGTGCACGCCGTCCTGATGCGCGAGGGCTTCATAAATCGGCTCATGCTGCAAGCGGTAGGAGATGAAGAAGGCGATCAGGTTCGAGATCATCAGCGGCACGATGATGTTGTAATCGCGCGTGACTTCGAAAATCATGATCACGGAAGTCAGCGGCGTCCGCACAATGCCGGCGAAGGCGGTGCCCATGCCGACCAGGGCGTAGGCTCCGGGTCCGGCGGTGTAGTGCGGGAACAGGGTGTGCGCGACGCTGCCCACCGATGCGCCCATCATGGCGCCAATGAACAGAGCCGGTCCGAAGATGCCGCCCGCGTTGCCGGAGGCGTAGCACACCGCCGTCGCGATGATCTTCAGCACGGCGAAGATAACCACCATCTTGAGCACTGCGTTGCCGTTCAGGACCTTATCGACGTTGTTGTAGCCGACGCCCATGACCTCAGGCACGAAGAAACCCATGATGCCCACTGCCGCTCCGCCGGCAATCGGCTGGGCCCAGACTGTCGATTTGGCTTGCCGCAGGAACCAGGCACGCAGGCCCAGCAACAGCTTGACGAACGCCACCGATCCGAGTCCTCCGATGATTCCGAGAACCGCGTACACGCCGAATTCGGCGGGATGCACAAGCTGATAGCCGGGGACGTGAAACAAAGGATCGTCGCCCAGAACCAGGTGCAGGACCATCCAGGATGTGGCGGAGCTGAGCACCACCGAGCCCAGCACGGAGGCGTGCAAGTCGCCCATGATTTCTTCGAGGGAGAACAGCACGGCGGCGATGGGCGTGTTGAACGCCGCGGCGAGTGCGGCCGCGCAGCCAACCGGTACCAGCGCCTTCACCTGCCGTGCGTTGAGCCCCAGATTGCGCGCGACCACCGATGCGATGCCCGCGCCCACTTGCACCGAGGGTCCTTCGCGGCCCAGAGCGATACCGGTGGCCAGCGACGCCGAGCAACAGAAGAATTTTCCGAAAACGGTGCGAATGGAGATGCGGCCGTCGTTGACGAACAGGGCGAACTTGGTCTGTGGAATGCCGCTGCCGCGCGCAAAGGGGAAATAGCGCCACAACAGATATCCGGTGGAGAGCGATCCGAGCACCGGAACCAGGACTCTGCGCCACCCCGACCCTCCCGCCGGATACATCCGCGCGGCCAGACGCCCGGTGAGCAGGATGAAGGCGACTACAACCAGGCCGACCAGGGCTCCGATGACCAGGCTCAGAACCAGCAGCAGTTGATCGCTACCCCGGAGCTCCTCCAGCCTCTCTCTGATTTTTGCCGCCCAGCGGCGCATTCGCTACCCGGTTTCCTCGCGTTCCTCAGGCTATCTTCAGCACCGCCGCGGCGTTGCCGCCCAGAATCGCGTCCTTGTCTTTCGCCGAAAGTCCCTTGAGCCTCTCGACTACTTCGACAGGACGATCTAACCCCATGTTAAACGGATAGTCGTCCCCCAGTACAACCCGGTCGGCCCCGACCATGTGGATCAGGTTCAACAGAATCTGATCGTTGTGCGCGATGATATCGAACAGGAATCGCCGCAGATAGGTGCTGGCGGGCTTCTTGAAGTCCTTCAACTCCGGCCGGACTTCGACGCCGCGATCCCAACGCCCAATCACGGCAGGCACGGTTCCTCCGGCGTGCGGCAGCATCACGGTGAGTTCGGGGAACGCGTCGAGGACTCCTCCAAAAATCAGATGCGCCGTTGCGATGCCCGTGTCGTAAGGATTGCCGGCCAGATTATCGAGCCCCCAAGCGCGCGAAGTGCGCTCCCTGCCGATGGTCTCGGAGGGGTGCAGGAGCACCGGCCAGCCGTGCTGTTCGCATTGGGCGTAGATCGGCCAGAGGGATTTATCGTCGATCTCTTTTCCGCCGTAGGAAGTCGGGAAGTAAACCGCGCGCATGCCGGGAAGCTGGGCGGCGCGGACGAGTTCCTGGATAGCCAGATCCGGGGCCTGCACCGGCAACGCTGCGGCGAACAAAAATCGCTGGGGATACGCACGGCAGCCGGCCGAGGCCGCGTCGTTGAAGGCCTGCGATAATCGCGCGCCCAGATCGGGCGAGGCCCAGTTGACCATCGGCGAGGTGAGCGAAAGGACCTGGATATCGACGCCGCGCCGATCCATCGCGCGAATGCGCGATTCTAATGTGGCCGCGATCTCCGGAGGCGAAGCCAGCGAAAGTTTGTCGGAAGTGAACTGGAGCCCTCCGCCTTGCGTGCGGGTCAGCTTCATGCCGTCGTGCTGGCCTTCGGCCTCGACCAACTTGAGCCAGGCTTCTGGGAAATAGTGCGCGTGGAGGTCGATCACGGGACCGCCGTCGTGTCTTCGCGATGTGGAAGCGCTTCGCGGGAAGACCAGCGGTGCGGTGCAAAGAGCCGCGATGAACTCGCGCCGGCGCATGGCTCAGGCCGCGATGCCGAGCTTCTTGGCCCACGGCGTGGCTTGCTTCAGCGCCGTGTTGACTGCTTCGATGTTCTTCACGCCTTGATCGGAGAGCCAGTCTTCGAGAGCCTTGGGGCCCTTGGTGGCGTAGATCGGCATGCCGTCTTTCCAGGTGGCACGGCCGCACAGCACGCCCGAAAAATCCGTGCCGGCTTCGGCAGCCATGCTGAGATTTTCGACAAATTCGGCATTGCCGACTCCGGCGCTGAGATAGATGAACGGCTTGGCGGCGACGGATGCCGCTTCGCGGTAGTAATTCAAAGCTTCGGCGTGCGAGTACGCTTTTTCGCCCTTGTAAACGGAGCTTCCCTCGACAAAGACTGCGTTGATGGGCACCTCTACCTTGAGCACGTCGACATGATATTGCGGTTTGGAGAACTCCTTCATCGCCCCAATCACCACTTTCGGCTTGATCTTCGCGTATTCGAGGCCTTTTTCGTTGCCGCCTTTGGGATCGTAACCAACGAATTCGAGGAAGAACGGGATCTGGTAGAACTCGCACTCCGCGCCTACCCGCTCGATGAAGGCGTGCTTGATGTCGTTGACCTGCGGATCGTCGAAAGGCGTGTAGTAAATGAGGATCTTCACCGCATCCGCGCCCCAATCCACCAGCCGCTTTACGGAAACGTGCGGCAGAAGATCGGGCAAGCGGCCGGGCTTGGCGTTGTCGTAGCCGCTCTCTTCATAGGCGAGCAACAGGCCGGCGTTGGACGAGCGAGCCTTGGCTGCGGGCAGGCCATATTCGGGGTCCAGCAGAATGGCCGAAGCGTGCGGAGTCAGCACCCGCGACACGATGGTCTTGAACTCCTGCATCATTTCCGGCGCGATCGACTTGGAATCGATGCCCTTGGCCGAAGCCAGCGCTTTCTGCAAGCTGCCTCTTTGATCCATCGCGGCGGCGGCGATGATGCCGTTCTTGTTGGACAGCGCCTTCAGATGACTCAGTTTCCCGGTGGAGGGGGTCATAGCGACTATGGTAGTTCGGGGCGCGGTTGGTGCGCTACCCACCGCCGGCCGCGCCGGAAATATGCGCTGGCGCGAGCCACGTCGCGCAGGATTTGGGCCTTTAGGGCTTCGGGCGATTCGAATTTGCGTTCCTCGCGGACGTGCCGCAAGAATTCCAGGCGCATGCGCGTGGGACCCGCGCCTGTGAGAGGATCCAGCAAGAAGGTCTCGATGGTGCGGGCATGGCCGTCGAACGTCGGTCGCAGGCCGATATTGGTGATCGAATTCCAGCGGCGGCCGCCGTCGAGGGCATGCGTGCGGGTGATATAGACTCCGTCGCGCGGCAGCACTTCGGCGGTGGTTCGTAAATTGAGCGTCGGCACCGTTTGCCGCGAGCCGACTCCGTGGCCAGACACGACGTTGCCCTCGATCGAGTACGGACGGCCCAGCAGCCGCCCGGCGAGCGACACTCCGCCTTCGCGGATGCGCTTACGGATCTCGCTGGTCGACACGATCAATCCGCGCAGCTTCACCGCGTCGACCAGCCGCGTCTCGAATCCATAGCGCAACCCAAGCTCCGTGAGCACCTTGGGGTCGCCGGCCTGCTGGTTGCCGAAACGGAAATTCGCGCCGACGATGACTACGCGCGCGTGCAGTTCATCGCAGACAAATTGCGCGATAAATTGTTCGGGTGTGAGTTGGGCGATTTCAGCAGTGAATTTGAGCACGTAGACTTGCTCAATGCCCAGTTCGCGAATTCTGGCGATGCGCTCTTCGAGCGGCATGAGCGGCAAAGGAGCGCGCGAAGGCGCGACCACGCAAGCCGGATGCGGATCGAACGTCATGGCCGCAGGCATCAAGCCGCGTTCCTTCGCCAAGGCGACGACCTGCCTGAGTAGATAAGCGTGGCCCGCGTGCACGCCGTCGAACTTGCCGATGGTGAGGACAGACCCGGTCATGCGGGCTCGCCGTCCACCTCGATTTCGAGGCCGTCGTAAGCTAGGCGGACATGTGCGGGAAGCGCGGCCTCGGTCTTCTCATGTCCCAGGTCGTGGCACATGTGCGTGAAAAAAGCGCGCCGCGGTTGAAACTTTTCCACCCATTTGAGCGCCTGCTCGACGGTGGTGTGCGTGGGATGCGGACGATGTCGCAAGGCGTCCAAGAACAGAACGTCGAGCCCGTGCAGCAGCGCTTGCGACTCTTCAGGAATTTCGCTGTGGTCAGTCAGGTAAGCGACGCGTCCGAAGCGGAAGCCGAGAACCGTGCCGGCGCCGTGGCACAAGCGAACGGGTGTGAAAATCAATCCGAAGACCTCGAATGGAGTTCCGTCCAGCGTTCGCAAGTCGAGCTTGGGGACCGAAGACTGAGCCTGTTCGGCAAAGGCATAGGCGAAGACGCGTTGGATCACCTCCAGCGTTTCCGGAGTCCCGTAGAGCGGGGTCGGCGATTTCTGGCGGTAGTTGAACGGCCGGATATCATCGAGGCCGAGGATATGATCGGCGTGCGCGTGGGTGTAGATGATAGCGTCCAGCCGGTCAAGCCTGGCGCGCAACACCTGGGCCCGGAAATCGGGCGAGGTGTCGACGATCACGTTGTGGCCGCCGTAGCGCAGCAGGATAGAAGGGCGCAGGCGTTTGTCGCGAGGGTTCGTCGATTGGCAGACTTCGCAGGTGCAGCCAATGGTCGGCACGCCGGAGCTGGTGCCGGACCCCAACACCGTGATGCGGATTGGTGGCGCGGGGCTCACGCCTCCTCAGTCGTCGCCGGGGGGTCTTCGGAAGTGGAGTCCGCCGCGGCAGCGCTTTGCTTGCTCGCGGACTCGCTGACTTGCACATAGCGGAAGCGCAGCTCGGTCAAGGAGTTTTCAATCAGCCGCTGCTCTTCCAGGCTCAGGTTGCCGCGCGTCTTTTCAGACAGCATGCCCAGCAGGTCGATGGCGTGGCGAGCGGAGGGCAGGTCAATGGGATCCTCGTCGGCCTCTGCGCCAAAGCGCAGCAGCCCTAGCCGAATCTCGGCCTGGGTCTTCAGCGAAAACACGAGGAATTCGAAGGTGGGCGGCGGAAGGGGGAATCCGGAATCGCTCATAATATCTGTAGTTCTATTTTAGTGCGTGGGACACTGTTTTAGATGCCTCGTTACTTTACGGTTGCTCAAGCCGAGCGGATTCTGCCGGAAGTGGAGCGCGCGTTGCGCGACGCTCTGTTTCACAAGGCGGAAGCCACAAATGCGCACCGCGAACTGGAGCGCACCTCGGAGCGCATCCGCACCATGGGCGGCATGCGCGTGAATCCGGCGGAGCTGATGGCGGCGCGGGCGCGGCTCGAGACGAGTGCTGCCGCGCTCAAGGACGCGATCGAACAAGTGGAAGAGCTGGGGGCGCAAATCAAGGATCTGGATATTGGACTGATCGATTTTCTGGCCCGCTTTCGGGATCGCGACGTGTGGCTGTGCTGGAAGCTCGGCGAATCTCGCATCGGCTTCTGGCACGGTCTGGAGGAAGGTTTTCGCGGGCGCAAGCCGATCGATCAGGAATTTCTGGAAGGTCATGAAAGCGAAGACGGACGCGCGGACGCATCCGGGCGGTTGAATTGAAGCGTCGAATTGACACATTTCTCTCATGGCCGATAGACTGAAAGTATAGGATGCTGCTCGCCAGAGAGTTTGTCGCCTACATTTCGCGCCAGATCGTCAAAGAGTTAAGTCCGCAGTGGATCGAGACCACGGATCCTCACGTGGCCGCCACGTTTATTGCGGGGGTTATCGAAGAAGATCTGGCGGTCGAGGACCATTTGAATGAAGAGGTCCGGGAGCTGCTCAGCCAGTACGGCGACTACATGCGCCGGGAAGGCGTCAGTTATCAGGAGATGTTCCGCCGCGTGAAGAACAACCTGATCCAGCAGCGCAAGGTTATCCGCGCATCGGGCCGCGATTCGGGCGACTCCATGAAGCTCTCGCGCGACAAGATCAACGATATTTCCCATAAAGTGGTGGCCGCGCTGCGCAAGAGCCGCGACTTCCGCCTCAAGCGTGATCCCAATGACGTCCGCCTGCAAATGGTCAAGGTGATGACCGAGGTGCTGCACACCGAGGACAAAGTTGACCGCGCCGCGCGCACCAAGATCCGCACTCAGAAGCGCGACATTCCCGAGGGCACCGAAGAGTGGGATCTGCTGCACAAGCGCTATTACGCGGAAGAGCTGAAGAAGCTCGGCATTGACCTGGCGCACGGCTAGCCGAGTCAGAAGCCGTACAGCCGGGTGGCGGCGGGGCCCGAAACGCAAGAGAAGCCGCTCCCGCCACCAGGCGCTGTGCGGCTAGCTCTTCATGAATTCAAGGCCGCCAAACCCGCCGCGGCGACCTGGCCGTCCTGCGGACTGGAAGCGCCGCTTACGCCTATCGCGCCGATGAGATCGGAGCCGGAAGTGATCGGAACTCCGCCCTCCACTGGAATCGCGCCGGTCAGCTTCATGATCACGGTCCGCCCTCCGGCGACCGCTTCTTCCAGGGCTTTGCTGGGGCGCTTGAACAAAGCAGCCGTGCGAGCCTTGTCCTGGGCAATCTGGACGCTGGCGAGCTGCGCTCCGTCCATACGCTCGAGGTATATGGGATGGCCGCCGTCGTCGACGACGCAGATGACCATCCTCCAGCCGTTCTTGTGCGCCTCCGCGCGGGCCGCTTGGGCGATGCGTTGCGCCGCTTCCAGTGTCAAGACTTTCTTGGTAGGGAGTTCCATTTTCCTTCCGTGTTACTACTTCGTGAGCAGCAAAGTTTGCATACCCGGCTCCAGATGCTGCATGGTGGTCTCGCTGAAACCGGCTCCGCGGAACATGGCCTCGAGCTCGCGGAAAGTATAGGCGTCGCCGCCCGGGGTGCTGCACAGCATCATCATGCTGAAAACGGCGATGGGCGGGGAGACGCGATCTTCATTCGGGACTTCCTCCACCGTCGCCACCAGGCCGCCGGGCATCATCGCTGCTCGGATTTTCTTGATGAGTTTCACATTGGTGGGCGGATCGAAGTGATGCAGGAAATTGGGCAGCAGAACCAGGTCGTAGCCGGAGCCGAAATCCACGTCGAACGCGCTGCCGGGGATGGTGCGGTATTGGCTCGCGACGCCGGCTTTTTGGGCGTTGGCGGAAGCGACCTGCAAGACGTTCGTCCAGTCGGTCGCGACCACTTCGGCGTCCGGATTCAGTAGCGCGACTTCAATACCGAAGAATCCGTGGCCCGCGGCGATGTCGAGCACCTTTTTCGGATGGACCAGCTTGGTGACAACGGGTGCGACCAGCTTGCTGATGCCGCCGACCATTTCGCCCATGGATTCGGCAAATTCCACCCACACCGGATCGTCCGGGCCCATGTTGCCGGAATCGAGCGAGCCGCCCTTACGCACGGTGGCCGCGACGTCCTGGAAATGCGCCAGGTGGTGAGGGTGCGCAAGAAATTTCGCCGCTCTGCCGAGGTAGGCGGGCGAATGGCGGTTAAGAAAAGCAGCCGCGTCCTGACTCAGGCCGTATTTGAAATCGGACTTGGTCAGTAAGCCGTGAATGGTCAGGAAATCGCACAGGATGCGCACGCCGCGCTCGGTTGCCTGGCACCGTTTTGCGATTTCCGCGGCGGTCATCGCGCCATCGGCGATGTGGGTGAAGATGTCGAGCTCTACCGCGCCCTTCAGCGCCATGGTCTGCTGGTAGGCGTTCAACGCGTCAAAAATGCCCATCGGATTGGGCCCGGGAGCGCTCTGTGCAGCGGGGCCTTGCGTAGCCATGTCAGGTTCTGTCCTTTCTTCGAGTACCGTCCTTACAAGTGTTCCAGAATCGAGCGGGCTTCCGCCAGTTCCTCTTCGCTGACCACATGCGGCCGGCCGTGATACACGCGGAGAGTGACTTCCACGCCTAACTTCCGGAGAACGTCGGCGGTTTCGCGCGTGGAGGCTTCGGGAATCCAATCGTCGCTGTCGCTGCCGGTCAGCAGCACGCGCGTTCCGGCGAGCGACGCGGTGGCTGGCTTAGTTCCCGGCGGCCCCATGAGGCCGCCAGTAAACACGACGAGAGTGCGCACGCGTCCGGGATGACGTAAGGCGTATTCGAGCGCGATGCACGCGCCTTGGGAAAATCCGATGATCGCGAGCTGCTCCGGAAGAAGCCGGCCGTCTTCGGACGCTTCGCTGACGGCCTCATCGCAGCGGGCGATGGCGTCGGACAGAAAAGGCTCATTGCTCGAAACCGGGTCCCAAAAACGATACGGATACCAGCTTCCGAGATCGGCTCCGGGCGCGACCCAGCGCATTCCATCAAGGATGCCGAGCCGCGCGGCGAGATCGACCTTTTCGTCCGGTGTGTGCCCGCGCCCATGCAACAACACTCCGGCGCGGCGAGCCCGGCCTCGCGCAGCCCCGGCCTCCCGCAAGCGCCGAGGCGTTTCCAAAACTCCCACTCAGTTCTTGCTGCCCTCGCCGCTGACAAAGAGGGCTTTACGGCGGGAAGGACCGTCCGAGCTTTCGGTCATTCCGGGGACGGGAGCCGCGATCACTTCCGGCGAGCCCGCAAGCCGGTTGTTCTCCGGAACCTGGATGGGCTCCAACATCGCGATGATTTCGGCGCGCTTCTCTTCGAACCACGGCGGCAATAGGAGGTGTGTGCCCAGCTCGCTGGGCGCTTCGTCGCGCGCGAAGGCTCCGGGCGCGGTCGCCGCGCACTCCACCAGGATTCCGCCGGGGCAGCGGCAGTAGATCGAATGGAAATAATTGCGATCCTTGATTTCGGAACAAGCGGTGTAGCCGAGCTCGTCGTAGATTCCCTTTTGCTCGGCCAGCTTCTCGTCGCTCTCCAGGTCCATAGCGACGTGATGCGCCGTGCCCGCGCCGAAGGTCCAGCTTCCCGCCGCGCGATCCGGTTCATGCACCAGCGTCACGGTCTTGGCGGCTCCGCCGGAGCCGACTTCAAAACGGTGGTACGCGCCGTCCGTGCCGGTTTTCTTGAAACCCAGCGCGTCGACAAAGAAGCGCTCCGTTTCAGCAACTTCGCGCACGCTCAGCACCGGACCGTGGAAACCGCGGGTGGTTACGTCCTTGCTGATCTGGTCCGTGGTCCAGCCGTTGCGTTGATCGTCGGAATCCTCGATCACTTCCAGTTGCAGACCGGAAGGATGGCTCAGGCGGAGGAAGGATTGCCCGAAGCGCTCCTGCGCTCCACTGTGCGGGACCTTGTGGCGGTCCAGATGCTCCTTCCAGAACTTCACCGATCCCTTCGGGACCGAGTAAGCGGTGGAGGAAATCTGCCCCGAGCCTACGCGTCCCGGGACACGCTTGTAAGGAAAGGTGGTGTACACCGATCCGGGCTGGCAATCCGCGTTAGCGTAATACAGGTGATAGTGAGCGTAACGGCCGTCAAACAGAATCGTCTGCTTGATCAGTCTCTGGCCGAACACCTGCGTGAGAAAATCGACATCTTCCTGGGCTCCGGAGGCACATACCGTGATGTGATGGAGACCTTGTACGAGCGACATGAATCGTCACCTCCGCGGAAGATTATAACAGAGACCCGGCAACCTCCGACCAGTCCTGAGATACTATCGAGACATACATGGCCAAGGAACCGGCAATCCGCTCCCTGACGATCCAGAATCTGTTGTCATTCGGCCCTGAGCCGACCACGGTCGAGTTACGCAATTTGAATGTCTTGATCGGGCCGAATGGGTCGGGGAAGACGAACTTGATCGAGGTTCTGGGATTATTGCGGAGTGTCCCCGACGATCTGGCAAGGGCGATCAGCAAAGGCGGACCGATTGATGAGTGGCTCTGGAAGGGCGGAGCCAAGCCCAAGACCGCTCCCACGGCGTCGATAGAGGCCGTTGTAGACCCGCAGACGAATCGCTCCGCCCTCCGCTACCGCATGGCCTTCACGAGAGGGACCAACCATCGCCTCGAAATCACCGACGAGCTCCTTACGGACGAGATCTCAATTTACTACCGGCTGGAAAACGGCCGCCCGAACCTCAGGTCCTCACTTGACGCCCTCAGGTTAGACGATCTTAAGCTGTCCCTTGCCCGCCCAGCCGGGGATTTCAACCCGCAGCTCTCGATCCTCGCACAGCGAAGGGACCCGCTGCTCTACCCTCAGCTCACGCACGTTGGTGACGTCTTTGCGAAACTTCGCCTCTACCGTAATTGGGAGTTCGGAACGGCCGCAGGCGTTCGCGTGCCGTGCGACGCGAGCCTGCCGAACCAACATTTGGACGAGGACTACTCGAATCTTGGCGTTGTGCTGAGCCGTCTCTTCAAATTTCCCGAGGTCAAGGATCAGATTCTCGCCTCCCTTCGCACTTTTTACGAGGACACGAAGGATCTCCTCACTGATGTAGAGGGGGGAAAAGTGCAGATGCGCCTTCGGGAGAAGCACCTCAACGCGACGGTTCCACTCATCCGGATGTCAGACGGCACGCTACGGTGGCTAACCTTGTTGACCATATTGCTGAATCCTGACCCGCCGCCGCTGGTCTGCATCGAAGAACCCGAGCTGGGCCTTCACCCCGACATGATCCATGAGTTATCAAAGCTTCTCGTCGACGCCTCAACTCGCATGCAACTGATCATCACCACCCACTCGGATCGGCTGGTCGAGGAGTTTACAGACACCCCTGAAGCGGTCGTTGTCTGCGAAAAGGAGAACGGGGCGTCGATGCTCCGCAGGCTCGATAAGGAAAAGCTTTCAGTGTGGCTAGAGGACTACAGCCTTGGGCAGTTGTGGACGAAGGGGCAGCTAGGGGGCACGCGCTGGTGAAGGTCAGCGTCTTTGTCGAGGGAGGCGGCCCAAGCGCCAGTAGCAATACTGCGACTGCATGCCGCAAAGCCTTCCACGCGTTCTTTGAGGAAGCCCTCGGCGACGGACCAAAGCCAAAGGTCGTCGCATCCGGAAGCCGCGACCAGGCTTATCACGACTTCCAGAAATCGCTGAAGAGCGATTCCGACATATTCGCGCTTTTGTTGGTCGACGCGGAGGACCCTGTACCCGGCAGCAAGACCGCGTCGGCGCACCTGCGGGATCGGGAAAGCCACTGGAAACCGATTCCCGATGGGCAAGCCCACCTCATGGTCCAATGCATGGAGTCGTGGTTTCTCGCGGATAAAAGGTTCTCGTGGGTTACTATCGCGAGGGATTCAAGGAACAAGCGCTTCCGAAGAACCCAAACATCGAAGAGATCGCGAAGAGCGACGTCATGAACGGACTGGAAGCCGCCACAAACACAAAGGGGACGGCTAAGGGAAAATACCACAAAACTAGACACGGGTTCGACATCCTCGGGCTGATCAATCCCAGCAAGGTAGCGAGCGCCTCGCGCTTTGCGGACGACCTGATCAAGACCCTCCGCGAAAAGCTCGCGTAATAGCGATAGAGTATTGGGAAGGAGAGTGAGCCTATGCGTAACTTTGCTCGGGGAGCGCTGCTGGCGCTGCTGTTATCGGCAGTGGCGTTTGCGGCGGATGTGAGCGGGACCTGGACGGCTTCTTTCGATACCCAGGTCGGGCAACAGAATTACACGTACACATTCAAGGTGGACGGCGGGAAGCTGACGGGGACGGCAAAATCGAATTTGGGTGAGGGCACCATCACCGACGGCACGGTTAACGGCGACGACATCGCCTTCACCGAGAATCTCACCTACCAGGGGATGCAGCTCATGATCGTATACAAGGGCAGAATCTCGGGCGACGAAATCAAGTTCACGCGCGTCGTGGCCGAGGGCTTCGACCCCGAAAACCTAGTCGCCAAACGGGTGAAATAGAAGCTTGCGAACGGTTCTAGCGGTGCTGTTGTTCTGCGCGGTCGCGCGCGCGGATTTCAGCTACCAGAGCCGGGTGCAGATCAACGGCAGCGAACCCGTGACCGTCACGCGCGCCATCAAGGGACTGCGCATGGCGATCCTCACGCACAAGCACACGGAGGTGATCGATCTGGACTCTCAGACGATCACCGACATCGATTACAGCAAGAAGACCTACGCTGTGATTCCGTTCGCAACGTGGAAAAAGGCTTTGGATGACGCCGCCGCGCATGCGCCTCGCGAAACCGGCTTCCGGGTTTCCACGCGCCCCGGCGGAGGCTCCGCCTCCAAGCCGATCGGCATTCTGAACGCGGCCGAATCCGTGATCGATATGGCGGGCGCGAGTGGCGCGCTCAACATTAACATCGACACCTGGCTCGAAACGATTCCGGGCTACGAACAGATGCACGATTTTATTGACCGGCTAGCCGCTAAGCTAGGCTACCCGTTCGCGGCGGGCTTAGGCCAGCAGGCGCTGCGCGTGCCGGATTCGCTCCCCGGTCTGGATGCGGCAATCAAACAGTGGAATCAATCGGTCGGTGCGCCCATCGACACCACCATCAGGATCGCCAGCCCGCAGAAATCCATCATGGAGGTATCGATTCACCTGGGAAAGTTCGGCGGCGGTGCGCAACAGGCCGCGCTGTTCAATGTTCCCGACGGATTCAAGAAAGTAGACGGGAGCGTGCCCTAGTGCTGCGGCGATGTCGGAACTGAGGGAGCTGCCGGAGCCTCCGTGTACTTGCGCCCGAAGGTGGCGATGCCAAGCTGGTCGAGTATGCTCTTGGCCTGCTCATAAGATTTCGGCTCGGGCAGAGGGCCGACAAGCACACGCCATATCTTGTCGCTGGGGCCAGGGGCGACGAATCCCGGCAGACCGTGCGTCCGTAAGCCCTCCGCCCAGACTCCCGCTAAGCCTTTGTCGATCGCACCGACCTGGATATAAACCTGGCCGACGACCGCTTCGGCGAACAACGGACCCTGGATTTTCGAGAATTCCGTCGTTTTATCGAGCGCCGGAAGAGCCGGAGCCGTCTTGACCTGCGCGGGCTGCGCGTGCGCCGGAGTTGTTACTGGAGCCGGCGGGACTGTCGCGGAATTCAAAACCCCAACCGTGGCGGAAGCCTTGGCAGCGGTTGACTTCCCGATCAGATAAGAAACCCCCGAGACGCAAGCCAGCACGACCATCAGCACCAAGCCGGTACTGGCCACCTGGCGGCGGCCGAACACGATTTCGAAATCGACCGCGCGGTCTTGGTAGGTCTCCGGCGGCGTGGGCGCAGGGGCGGGGGCCGGAGCCGCCGAGGCGGCGGCATTTACCGGAGCGCGGCCAAGCGGGGAGGCTGCCTGCTCCACAACAGGGTCGAGATTCAGAAGGCTCGTCCTCATCCCCCGTTCCATCGGCAGATTTTCCCCGCCGGAGTAGGGTATATCCCTCAAACCAAAGTCTAAAGGTTGCGTTTCAGGAACTTGCAGATGTGATACCCGTCCAGAAACTTGAACGGAGTCTCGCCTAGGGTGTAGTGTCCGCACGGCAGAACCACAGCCTTGTGGTCCAAGCCCAGCTCGCGAGCCTTGCGGATCACCTGTTCGGAAAGGCGCGTCGGGAAGGTAGTGTCGTAACGAGCGTAGATGAACAGTGGCTTCTTGCCTAAGCGTGCGTAACGCTCGATGTACAGCGGCGGACTGATCGCCAGCCAGGCTTCGCGCAATTGCTCCAGCGTCAACTCCGACTCGATGCTCTGGCGGATATGCTGGGTCGACAATCCTTCCCAGACTACGTCTGCGAAGTAAGTGGAGCAGTGGTTGAAGACGTTCACCTTCAGCCGGTGGTCATGCACGCTGGCCAGGAACGCGTAGCAGGAGCCTAGGCTGGTGCCGACGATGCCGATGCTTTCGAAGCCCTCGCGCTCCAGCCAATCCGCGCAACTGCGCGTGTCGATGACGGCCTGGCGGGTTGCGTCGATGGTGCGGGCGACGTTGGAGGAGACGGCGTAATCGGCGCGCTCCAGTTCCGGCGGCATGCGGTAATCGTGATAGGGGAGACTTAAGCGCAGCGCCCCGATGCCGAGCTTCGCCATACCCCCGCACAGCGCGTTGTGCTGCGTGGCCGATGCGTTCCAGTGCGGCAAAACGATGGCCGCCACGCGCCGCCGCCGGGGTTTTTGCTCGGCGGGAAACCACTGCGCCTTGACCAGATTGTTCTGCGGATAAGGCGTTTCCACCGCGCTAGTGAAGGTTAGTATCCGGTCGCGCAGAACAAAATCGGTGGGCGGCGTGTAGCCGTAGAACTCATGGCTGTCGGCAAGGGCATGCTGGTTGAGGACCTTAAGGTACCCGTGCGGATCGTGCCCGTTTTGCGGCATCCTTTGGGCTACGGGCCAGCCGCGCGTCCATTCCAGACCCCACTCAAACGGGCGTGTTACGCGATTCGTCGCCCGGGAACACAGCCGGTTCTCCCATCGTTCCATCCATTGCCCGTAAATCTTACGCATGCGCCACCTACTAAGCTAACAAGGCCGCGCGGGGAATCGCTACAAGCAAAAAAGCGCGCCGGGAACTGAACCCGGCGCGCTACCAAAGAAGAGAAGTAAAGGAGAGAATCTAAGTGACCATCTGCGGACCCGGCCCAGCCGCCTGCGACGACTGCGTCCGGAATTCGTATTGTTGAATCTCCATCGCGGTGCGTCCGTCCTCGAACCGCACCACTCGCCCGCGAGCCACCAGCTTCAGGGCGCATTTGTTGTTGAGCTGAGCCGGCCAGCTTATCGATAGCTCAAGCCGTCGTCCCGGCAACAGCACGTGCTCCGTGGTGAACAGCACACCTGAGCTCGAAATATTCACTGTCTTGCCGTCACCCGACTCGTCGCCGGTCCGCTTGCTCAAAACACGGTAGCGAACATCGCGCTCAATCGGAAAGCGATCCGAATGGCGCCGGTCAGCGTTGCTGGATTGTTCTTGCGTCAATTCGAACACCTCTTCTTTAGTCGCTTGTGGGCCGCGGTAGCCCTCCTGCAACTCCCTGAAAGAGTTTCTCTTGAAAAGAGATATGCGGCAATAGGGTACTCGGTCCATTCGCTCACAGTACCCACGTACTTGCGGGGTTGGGACCGATCGACTGGAACTCGGAGGGCGTCGTAGGCGCCCGGTGCGACCTGCGGTTGACCACGGCTGCAGGAGACGATAGGATGCTCCCAAACCGTCTTCCGTGGATGGTTTTGGGGAGCGCTATGGAAGGAAGAATCAGCATTGGCGTCAGTGTCATTGCGGCGCTGTGGCTCTCACCGGCATTTGGCCAGGCGCCCGCGCCGGCTTCGGCCGTGAACGCGGCTGCTGCGCCGCGAGCGCCCGAAAAAGCCTGGGTGCAGCCCAAAACATCGTGGGGCGATCCTGATTTGCAAGGGCTGTGGCCGGCCACGGACATGATCAACGTTCCGCTGCAAAGGCGGCCGGAGTTCGGTACTCGCGCGGTGCTGAACGACGAAGAATACCAGCAGCAGGTGGCTCGAGCCAAGCAAACCGAGGAGCGCGACAGTGAGGAATATGTCCGCGAAGGCACGCAGCCGGGGATCAATCCGCCCGCCTATTGGCTGGAGCACGGCAAGCCGAGTTATCAGGCATCGCTGGTGGTGGACCCTCCCGACGGAAGAATCCCGGCGCTGACCGCGGAAGCGCAGCGGCTCGCCGAGGAGCGCGCCGACGCCCGCCGGGGCCAGAACAATGATACCTGGGAAGACCAGAGCTTCTACGACCGGTGCATTTCGCGGGGCGTCATGGGCTCGATTCTGCCGGTGATCTACAACAATGGGAACGAAATTTTGCAAGCGCCGGGGATGGTCATCATCCGCTATGAGATGATCCACGAAACGCGCATCATACCTCTCGATGGGCGTCCGCACGTGGAAGCGGGAGTTCGTTCCTACATGGGCGATCCGCGCGGGCACTGGGAGGGCAACACACTGGTGGTGGAAACGACGAATCTTATCGGCAACACCAACGGGATCGGGTTGAACGGCGGAGGGACTCCACACAGCTCAGAGTTGAGGCTAACCGAGCGCTTCACGCGCGTATCCAAGGACGTCATCAATTACCAGGCCACCATTGACGATCCGAAGACGTGGGTCCGACCGTGGAAGGTCGCGTTCCCGCTGCGGCGCGATCCCAGCTTCAGGATTTACGAGTACGCCTGCCATGAAGGCAACATCGGTCTGCTGGATATTCTGAGTGGAGCCCGCGCGGACGAAGCGGCCGCAGCCGCGAAGGCGAAGAAGTAGGGGGGCGCCCGTGCAAGGATCCGTTAGGTCTTCGATGCGCAGGGAATTGATCCACAGCTTCACGTGGTAGCGTGAAGGCTCATGACTCCCCGCGCGATCATCTTCGACGCTTACGGCACGCTACTCGACGTTTACTCGGTTGTTCCCGACCAGGCGCTTGCGGCGCTGTGGCGGCAGAAGCAGCTCGAATATACGTGGCTGCGGGCGCTGATGGAGCGGTATGAGGACTTCGCGAAGGTCACTGAAGATGCACTGGGCGCGGCGGCCGCGCAGCTTGGAATCGAATTAACGGACTGGCGCATCGCGGAAGTGCTCGATGCGTACGGGCGGCCGTCGGCATTTGAAGATGCTCGAAGGGCACTGGAGGTTCTGAAAGGCCGCCGGCTGGCGATTCTTTCCAACGGCACGATGGAAATGCTCGAGGCCGCTCTGCGCCACAACCGGCTCGAAACATATTTTGAAGCGGTTGTTTCAGTGGACCGGGTGAAGACCTACAAGCCGTCGCCGAAAGTGTACGCGCTGGGACCAGAGGGGCTGAGGCTGCCCGCGAACGAGATTCTCTTCGTGTCGTCAAATTCCTGGGACGCAGCCGGGGCGAAGACGTTCGGCTATCAAGTCTGCTGGTGCAACCGCGCTGGCGCGCCAATGGAGCGCCTCGGTTTCGAGCCTGATATGACCGTGACGCGGCTGGACGAAATCGCCGGTTTACTAGGTGAGCGATGATAGAGGCATGATCACCATCCGCAAGGCGGAAGACCGCGGCCACTTCGATCACGGCTGGCTGCACACGTATCATACGTTTTCCTTCGGAGGCTACAAAGACTCCGCCCACATGGGCTTTCGCGCGCTGCGGGTGATCAATGACGATCGCGTCGCCCCAGGCCGCGGTTTCGGTGCGCACGGCCATCGCGACATGGAGATTTTCACGTACGTGATGGAAGGAGGGCTGGCGCACAACGACAGCACCGGCGAGAATCACGTTCTCCGGCCGAACGAGATTCAGGCGATGTCCGCCGGCAACGGCGTGATTCACAGCGAGTTCAACGCTTCGAAAACTGAGCCGGTACACCTGTTGCAGATCTGGATCCTGCCGGACGTGGAAGACGTCGAGCCGCGGTATGAGCAGTTCGCCTACGATGCTTCGGAAAAGCGAAACCGGCTGCGATTGTTGGTCGGCCCGGACCCGCATTCGGCCGAGCGTGCGGCGTTCATTCATCAAGACGCCCGTGCCTACGCCTCGGTGCTGGAGAAAGACAAGACGATTGAACACCCGATCGCGCCGGGGCGCCATGCGTGGGTGCAGGTGGCGCAAGGCAATATCGTGATGAACGGGATCGAAATGAAGGAGGGCGATGGTGCGGCAGTTTCGGACGAGAAGGAGCTGCGGATTGAAGGCGCTGGAGCAAACGGCGGGGAGTTCCTGGTGATCGATCTTGCGTGAAGGCACATGAGCAACGTTCTGGTGGTGTTTTATTCGCGGCGTGGTAAGACAGAGAAGCTGGCCCTGGCGGCTGGCGTGGGAGCGATTCAGGCTCGCGCGAATATTCGTCTGCGGAGGCTTCCGGATCTGGCGAGCGCAGAGACCATCCTGCGCGACGCCGAGTGGAACGAAAATCTCGAGCGCATGACAAAGGATTACATCGCGCCCCGCGAAATCGACGCAGAGTGGGCGCAGGTGGTCATCCTGGCTGCGCCGCACGATTGCACCGCGGAGATGGAGCGGTATCTCGAATCGGCTCGCCTGGAAGGCAAGACCGGCGCGGTGCTGGGAGTATTTGGCGGCGCGGCTGAGAAGGCGGGACTGAAGATCGTAGCGGGTAAGCACACGACCGGAGATCCTGCGATCGCATGTGCGTATGGCAGGCAAGCGGCGGGTGGTATGCTCTCGTGATGGAGGTTGATTGAAACGGGCGGTTAAAAAAGCCGCGTGGCTTGGGGCGGGCGGTCTCGCCTTCGCCACGGCTCTTGCCGCGTTTCAGATGCCCTTCCGCGTCTACACCAGCATGGAGCCTTACGACGACATCCCTTTGCCTCCCGATTATCAACAGAAGACCGACTGGGTTTTCGCGCGGTTGATGTATCCCAACAATCCAGTGGGACGCGGCGGCGGATTCCGCAGGTTTGGATTCAGCGATTGGCGTCAGGGCGGCACGAGCTGGACTCAAGATTATCCGCGGGCCGATCGCCACTTCGCGCTGGCTCTGCGGCGCTTGAGCCGGATTCAAGTCCGGAGCGTGGAGCAGCCGGTGAATCTCGATGACGGCGACGATGTCTTCAACTGGCCCTGGCTCGCCGTGGGCGAGATGGGGGATTGGCTGCTGACTCCGCAACAAGCGGCCAAGTTGCGCGATTATTTGCTGCGCGGCGGCTTTCTCTACATGGACGATTTTTGGGGCCCCGAGGAATGGGACCGGTTCATGGTCAGTATGACCGCGGTGTTTCCGGACCGGCCGATCGTGGAGATCGGCAACGCCGACGCGATTTTCCATACAGTCTACGATTTGAGCGACCGCTATCAAATTTTGGGACAGTGGGCGCTGGGACGCGGAGGCCGGGGTGGGGGAATGTACAACCGCCGCGTGGCCGGAACCAAGGCCGAGTGGAAAGGGATTTACGACGATCATCACCGGCTGATGGTGGCAATGACGTTCAATTCCGATGTGGGCGATTCCTGGGAATTCGCCGACGATCCGGATTATCCGGACAAGTATTCCGAGCTCGGAATCAGAATTGGCGTCAATTACGTGATGTATTCGTTGACGCATTGAAGCATTGATCGCAGCAGCTCCATCTCAGCCGGCTGTCAGAACCTCACCCTGGCTGCCGCTGGTATTTATCGGCGGGCTGGCGGCGCTGGCGGTTCTTCCTCCGATCCGCAACAATGCGCGCGCGTTGGCTTCATTCTTGGGGGCGATCGGTTTGCTGGCAGCCTGGAACGCGGCGCTACTCGCAAAAGCCCGCAAGGCCGGACGTCTGCTTCGCCTCGAGGTGTTTCCCAAGCGGCAGCATTATATACAAGCCTGTGCGCAAGGCGCCGTGCTGCTGTATTGGGGATGGTATTGGAAGGCGGCTCATGCCTACGCGGTATACATCGTTGCGCAACTGGTGTTCGCTTACGCATTCGACATATTACTGGGGTGGTCGCGCCGTGACGAATATACGCTGGGCTTCGCGCAATTCCCGGTGGTTTTCAGCACGAATCTATTCCTGTGGTTCAAGCCGGACTGGTTCTATCTGCAGTTCCTGATGATCGCCGTTGGGCTGGCCGCGAAGGAGTTGATCCGTTGGAACAAGGACGGGCGGCGAGTGCACATCTTCAATCCGTCCTCGTTTCCGCTGGCCGTGTTCTCGCTTGCATTGCTGCTTACGGGTAAACAGGGCATCAGTTGGGGACAGGAGATCGCGACGACGCAGTTCCTTCCGCCACAAATGTACCTGATGCTGTTTCTGATCGGGCTGCCGGGGCAGTACTTTTTCGGCGTGACCACCATGACCATGTCCGCCGCCCTGACCACGTTCGCCTTCAGCCGGATCTATTTCGCCGTTACGGGAATTTATTTCTTTTACGATTCCTATATTCCGATCGCGATCTTTCTGGGGATGCACCTGTTATTCAATGACCCTTCGACCTCGCCGTGTACGGAGCTGGGGCGGGTCATTTATGGCGTGATGTACGGGTTAAGCGTGGTGGCGTTGTACGAGATTTTCGGGAGCCTTGGAATGCCGACCTTCTACGACAAGCTGCTTCAAGTTCCGCTGTTGAATTTATCGATCAAGGCCATCGATGCGGCCGCGCGGTCGAAATATCTGCGCTGGCTCGACCCGGGGCAAATTGGCCGGGTGCTGGTTCCGCCACGGCGTAACATGGCGTACATGTCTCTGTGGACTGTAGCCTTCGCGGGGATGAGCTACGCCGGCTTGAACGATCATCATCCGGGCCAGTATCTGCCGTTTTGGAAACAAGCCTGCAGCGACGGCCGTGCCTACGCGTGTCCTTATCTGGCGGATATGGAATCGCTGTTCTGCGAGCAAGGGTCGGGGTGGGCGTGCAATGAAGAAGGGTTAATGAACGTGGCTCTGGCGCGCTCGGGCGAAGACGCGCGAAGGACGAACGCGGCGCAAGCGGTAGCTCCTTTCATGCAAGGCTGCGAGCTCGGGTATCGGCTTGCCTGTGGGAACGAAATCGTGATGCGCAGCCGGAGAGGGGAATTAGCGAGCGGTCCGCCCGGAGTTTCGGACCTCCCCATCATCCTGCGTGGCAGCAAGGGCGAGATCACAGAGCGCGATCCGGAGAAGCTGTACGCGGTGGGCTGCAAAGAAGGATGGTCGGAGATGTGCGGCGGATGAACGCCCACTACGGCGCACCGCGCAATATGGCGGACCGCAGGGAATCCACCCGTCCCTCGGTGCCGCTGAAGATATCGGAAGGGAAGCGGCGGTAACGCAGGATTTCGGAGTAGATGGTCGCCGCCTCGTCGAAGTTCAATCCCAGGCCGGCGAGGTATTCCATGCGCAGGTTGCGATCGCGATTGACAGCCGCGCCGGCGAGCCAGGGCGCGAGATCGTACTTGCGGCCGGCGTAAGTCGCAAAGAGATCCTCGGGAGAATTCATGCCGACCTCGGAAAGCGACCGCGGGATCTGGTTGGCGGGATCGCGGTAGCCAAAACGCTGCTCCATCTCATCCAGGTCGATGTGCAAAGGTTCAACCTGACCCAGGAGCACCATGTCGTGCCCCTGGCCTTGGTACGGGTTGCACCACAAAGTCCCGTTGGGAAAAACTTCGAGGAAGGTCGCAACAGCGCTTTTCACTGCCTCTGGTGTGGTTTCGAAAAGCTGGATGTACATGGTGACGGAGCCGCCGGGGTTGAGATGCGCCTTCATCGCCTCAAAGAATTCCAGCGTATAGAGATTGGCCGCGCCTTTGACCCAGGGGTCGAGCGGATCGATGGTGATGCCGTCGAATCGCTCCTTGGTCGTCAACAAAAAGTGGCGGCCGTCGGCAATCTCGACTTGCACTTTCGGATTGTGGAGCACATCGAAATTCGGCCCGGTGAAGTACTCTGCGGCAGCGCGGGGAACCAAAGGCTCGATTTCAGCGATGGTTTCGCGCTCCACGCGAGGGTCGATGGATACCGCGCCCGCGGTGATGCCTGCGCCGCAGCCGATCACCAGCACGGAGCGAGGCTCTGCAACCGTCAGAGTCGTCAAGTGTCCCAGCATGCGCTGGAGCCGCATATCGCGCGGGACGTTGGAGGCTTGCACCTTGCCGGCGACGTGAAAGGTGACAGCGCCGCTTGAAAACTTGGCGACGGCGACCGAAGAATTGCGGCCTTCGGCGGCGTAGACAATGTCGCTTTTGCCTACCCACGTGGCCGCGTAGCGCCCGTAGGCGATCAGCAGTTCGGACATCGGCGGAACGGTATAAATCAGCAGCGCGCACAGCGCTGCGGCGGCCGCGACGAGAGCCAGGCGTGTCCAGCGGACCGTGTTCACGATCAGCAACAAGCCCGCCGCGGTCGACGCCGCGACGAGCAACTGCCCGGCGTGCCGGGAGCCGACACGCGGGATGAGGAGCAGGCTGGTGAGGAGTGCTCCGGCGATCGCGCCGAGGGTGTTGGCGGAGTAGACGCGCGCCATCAGCTCGCTGGAGTCCCGCTGCCCTGGCGATGCCGCTGCGAGCGCCAGGGGAAAGCTCACGCCCCACAACAGTGTCGGGGGGAACACGGCCCAGAATGCGCGCGCGAGGTCGAGCTCGAAAGTGAAGCGGATGCTCGAAGCCAGTGACGGATCGATGGGCCAGTAGGGTAAGGAGGCGGAAAGATTATAGGAGGTCCAGGCGATGGCGAAGGCCAACACAAGCTGGCTCCAACCGAGAGCGGTGCGTGGCGACGAAGATGTCTGGCACAGCGCGGAACCGAGGGCGCTGCCGAGGCCCAGGCCCGCAAGGAACACGGCCAGGATAATCGCGAGCGCGTAGACGGAGGCTCCGAACAACAGGCCGAGGGCGCGGGTCCAGAGCGCCTCGGAAGCTAGGGCCGTGAATCCGGAGAGCGCGATGGTGACGTAAACGAGCGAGCTGCCGGAGGCTTGCGTGGAACGTGCGTGCGGTTCAGTTTGGTTCGGTGGCGCAGCCGGCCGCGGCAGCAAAGCTAGCGCAGCCATGGCCATGTTGGTCGCGACCGCGGCGTAGGTAGCAAAGGATACGTCGTGCACGCGCAGAAGGTAAAAGCCGGCGGCCAGCGATCCGAGTACCGCTCCGGCGATGTTGGCTGCATACAAGGCCCCAAGATGCGCGGGTTCCTCAAGGCAACGCGACAGAGCCGGAAGGGTCGCGCCCATCAGCAGAGTGGGAGGAACAAGCACCGCTACGGCGATTCCGGTGCTATGCACGATCGGCATCAACAGCAGGACCAACAATCCCAGAATGCCGATGCTCAGCTCGATGGAAGCGTAGACGCTGAGAGCAGGAAAGCGAGGCGGAAGGCTCGGCACCAGCAGACTGCCCAGGCACATTCCGCCCATGAAGGTGGCCAGCAGGATGCCGAGCGAAACCGCGGTTGAGCCGATCACCAGCTCCAGAAGCTGGAACCACACCAGCTCATAGATGAGTGCGGCGATGCCGCTTCCGCAGGCAAGCGGAAGCAGGAAGGCAAGTCTACTGGTTCGCGGTCTTATTTCGTCGTCTTACTTCTTCTGCTGGGCGGCTTTCTGTTCCTCGCGGCGCGCGCCCACCAGCATGCCGGTCATGGCGTAGTTGCCTTCGTGGCAAGCGGAGTCGAAGATCTGGTGGCGGTCGGAGGGAGCGCGGCCATATTCGATCCGTGCCGTCCAGGGGCGAGTCCAGGTCTTGGGATCGTCGAAGGTCACATCCCGGCGCAGAGTGTGCGCGTCGATGCGAGTGAAGCGCTCGGTCATCTTAAAAGAATCCGGGTCGGCGCCGCGGTAGCCCTGCTCAAAATTGGTGGTCTCAACGACCAGGGTGTTGCCTTCCCAGTGACCGGTCGAATCGCCCAGGTACAGCTTGATGTTCGCCGGCAGGTGCGGGCGGTTATCGATGTAGACCACTCGATTGCCTCCGCCGGCGTGATCGTCTTCCATGTAAATACCCACGGTCCTGGGCGACTGCACGATCTGGAACACGGTGCCTTGCGCGAACAGAGTATTGTCAGGCATGAAGGTCGCTTGCACGCCGAGGCAGCGCGGATTCTGCGCTAGCGTCTCGGGATTGTCGTTAGCGTCGGGTCCGAGGCCCGGAACTGCGCCGCGTCCGCGGCCACCTCCGGCTCCGCGCCCGCCTCCGCCTCCACCAAAGAAGCCACGTCCGCCACGAGCTCCCGGAACCAGCGGTGGGAGCCTGCCATCCGGCGGATCGATGATGAGTGAGGTGCGCCGGCCGGTCTTCAGCACCGAATTGAAGACGGCATTATAGGCTCCGTTGACGTCCTGCTCCGCATTCCCGGAGCGGGCGTTGCGGCCGGGATCGACGGACTTGGCTTTATCCGCGGCGGCGATTTCTTCATCGGTCAGGAATTCCTTGTTGGCGTTGGCAGCGGAGCGTTCCAGAGGAATGTTCGCTTCCAACTCCCAGGTACCTTGCAAATCGGGTTCGCCCCAGGGCGTGCGCGGCGCGGGGCCCGGCTTGGCTTCTTCAGCCTTTTTCGTGGAAGTAGCAGCCGGAGTTTTGGGAGTCGACGATTTCGATGCGGGCGCCTGTCCGGACATGCTGAGGGCCGCAGCCAGCACCAGCGCTACCACGCCTGCGGCTACACTCATGGAAACAATTGCCTGGTGGGGCGACTCTGGTTTGCGCATGCTACACCTTTCCCGATTCCAGCGAAGAGGATACCACTGCGCGATACATTCGTCAAACGATTGACATTCCCGCCAGCGCGTGTGTAAATAATTGTTTGCTCCCGCGCTTAGGCCCTTGAGGGGGCCTTCGCGCGAACAAGAAGAGGTTCGAACATGCGTTCATGGCGTAAGGGCTGGCGGAGAGGATGGTTGGTCGCTGCCGCTACGATTACTCTGACAGCGGGACTGGTGACATGGGCCGTGGCGCAGAGTCCGGGGCGTGCTCCCGCGGCGAAGGCCGCCGTGGTGAGTACGGGCGTCGCGAGAATCGCGGGCAAGCCGGATTTCAGCGGAATCTGGGAAGCCAACAACACGGCGAATTGGGATCTGCTGACGCATGAATCGCGACCCATGGTAGGGCAGCCGGGAATTACTCCAGGCACACAGGTGCTGGCCGCGCCGGTGGTGGCGCTGGGATCGATCGGCTGGGTTCCTCCAGGATTGGGAGTCGTCGATGGCAACGACATTCCGTATCTGCCGTGGGCCGCGGCTCGCAAGAAAGAGAATCAGGAGCACTGGCTGGATCGCGATCCGGAAACCAAGTGCTTCCAGCCCGGCATTCCCCGCGGCATGTACATGCCGTTTCCGTTCCAGATCATCGAGAGCAATACCAAGGTGCAGATGATCTACGAATACGCCGACGCGCAGCGCACCATCCATCTGAACAAGATGGAAGATTATCCGAACACCGCCTGGATGGGTTACTCGGTGGGTCATTGGGAAGGCGACACGCTGGTGACCGAGGTGACCGACTTCAACGACGCCACCTGGTTCGATCGCGCGGGCGATTTTCATAGCGATGCGATGACCGTGTCGGAGCGCTTCACTCCGGATGGTCCCAACGTGATCCGCTACACCGCGACCATCACCGATCCGCAGGTTTTTTCGCGGCCCTGGACCATCCGCATGCCGCTGTACCGGCACCTGGAGCAAAACGCGCAGCTTATGGAGTTCCGCTGCGTGCCGATGGTGGAAGAGACCATGTACGGCCATTTGCGCAAGAACCAGTTGGTGAAGCACTGGGAAGGCGCCACGATGAATGTCGATATCACGCGCAAAATTCCGCCCGGTGATTCGGTGTTTGAGCGCTACGTTTCGGGCAATCCGCCCGCTGGCGCGACAGGCGGGGGCGCGACAAAACAGTAGCTTGGAGGGTGTGAGATGATGAGGTTTCGGGAGGTCAGTATCGTGAGAGCCAAGTTCACATTGGGAGCCATTCTTGTTGCAGGGATCACGGTGCTCTTATCGCCCACATTGCTCAAGGCGCATCACGCCTTCGCGGCGGAGTTCGACGCCAACAAACCGATCACCTTCAAGGATGCCGTGGTCACCAAAGTGGAATTGATCAATCCGCACAGTTGGATTCACGTGGACGTGAAGATGCCCGACGGCAGCGTCGAGAATTGGGCCATCGAAGCGGGCAGCCCGAACATCCTGCTGCGCCGCGGCATCACAAAGAATACCCTGAAGGTCGGACAGAAGATTGAGGTGGAAGGGTACCAGTCCAAGGACGGTTCCCATCGCGCCAACGGCCGCGACCTCAAGCTGCCTAACGGGCAGCAACTGTTCCTCGGCTCCTCGGGCCCGGACGCCGATCCTTACGAGGTTGCCCGCCCAGGCGTCGACACAAAGAAGTAGCCCGCGAAACTGAGCCTTTACTTCCCAACGCTTCACTTCCCAACGAGGTGGGCGTCGGACTTTTCGTTCTCGTTGCAGATGAACTCGATCAGATCCGTATCCGGCATCAGCCGGTGATTCACGCGCACTGTAAAAGGCTTGGTATAGGTTTTGGGATCGTCGATAGTGACGTCGGTTTCGAGAGTGCCGTAATTTAGCCGGCGCACGCGCTCGATCATTTTGCCTGCGTTCGTCATAGGACTGCCGTCGATGTCCAACCAGACATCGTCTCGGAAGCCGGTGGTTTCCACCACCAAAGTATCGCCATCCCAGTGTCCCACTGAGTAACCGTACCACCACGGCTCGACGTCGGCGGGAGGCAGGGCGCGGCCGTCCATGAAGATCTGCCGCACTCCGCCTTGCGCTTCGTAAAGCATCACGATCAGCTTGGAGGTCTGGATGATCTTTCGCGGCTGCGGATGCATGTGGAGCTGCATCAGGCCCAGCGGAAGGCAATGTGCGTCGGGATTATCCTTGCTGTTTTGGTCCTTCCGCGCCTTCAACAAATCCGCGGCCCAAGGGCGCAGAGGCAAGCCGTCTGGAAAGCCACGGCCGATGTTCTGAAACGTCGCCAGCGGCGGACCGTCCGAAGGCGGAGGGGGTGGCGCGGGCGCGTCCGCGCCTCTTCCTGGTCCGCCGCGTCCTCCCGGTGGACGCACTAGCTCCCAGGTCCCGGAAAGATCCGGATGGCCGTCGGCGGCGCGCGGAGCCGGAGCCGTGAGGTCCGGCTTGCCATCGGGAGTTTTGGGAACTCCCGTCGGATAAGAGGGCCACTGCGCGAATAACATTGCGCTGCCTGCGGCCAGGGTGCCGGCGGTCAAGATTACACTGAACCAGATTCTCATTCTGTCTATGCGTCCTAATCCGTAAACAAATTTCTACCAGCTTACCTCGACTCCTGACAGCGGGTGAAGTCTGTCCCTTACCGCGACCCCAGCCGGTCCAATATCTCGCGGGCAGCATCCAGGTCCGGACGAAGGCGGAGGGCCGATTGATATTCCGCAATCGCGTTGGGGAGTTCGCCGGGCAGTTGCAACAGGACGTTCCCGAGATTGAAGTGCGCCTCGGCGGCGGAGGGATCAAGGCGCAGCGCGGTGCGGTATTCGGCGGCAGCGTCGGCGAAGCGGCCCGCGGTTGCGAGCGCGTTGCCTAATCCCAGGTGGGCCTGCACCATGTCGGGCTGTACGCGGAGCGCAGCCCGGAATTCAGTTTCCGCATCCGCCCGGCGATCCGGCATGTGGAGCAGAGCATTGCCCAGGTTGCTATGGGCTTGCGCGTAGCCGGGCTTGAGGCGCAGCGCGGTTTCGTATTCCGAGATGGCTCGCGGCGCCAGCGACGGGTCGTGCGCCGACATGAGCGCCGCGCCCAGGTTGAAGTGAGCCTCCGGGTAGCCGGGCTCGATGCGAATGGCGTCCTCGTATTCCGCGACTGCGTCGTCCAGCCGGCCGGGCATACCGACGAGAATCGAACCCAGGTTATTGTGAGCGAGCCAGCTTTCGGGGTTGCGCGCGAGCGTGGCGCGGTAGAGCGTCTCTGAATCGGCGTAGTTAGCGGATTGGCGAAACGTCATCAAACCCAGACTCGCGGCCAAAACCACCGGTGCAATCGTGCGGAGCTGCGGAGCATGGATTTTCTGGATTCCCAAAGTCAACACGGAAACAAGAGGGACGATAATTCCGAGCGTCGCCAGATATTGAAAATGGTCGGCGACGTAGGAGTAACGGAAAGGGTAGACGTTGAGAAAGCCCAGGGCGGGGAACAGCGTGCCGGAGAAGATCAAGAAAGCAGCCAAAGGTCCACGCCTCTTGCGGGCTAGAATCGCGAGTGCGGTAGCAACGGCCAACACAGAGGCGGGGAACAGCCACTGCCATGCTTGTGCGGGATCGAGCCTCCATCGCGGATAGGAAAAAGTCAGACCGGCGGGCCACACGATCTTGCCGGCATAAAACCAGAGAGCCCGGCCGGCCAGAAGAATGCGCTGCTCCACGCTCAGCGCGAATTCGACGCCTTGTGCTCCGATGTATCGCCGCTCAACCCACGCCGTGAGAAGGCCTGCAGGAATGGAGACGGCGAAGAAAGGCGCCAGCGGAAGGACATCCTGTTTGAAGCGAAGGAGCCCTCGCTTCCACCACAGGATCACCAGCAGCACGGCGGGGAGGGTTGCTGCCGTGGTCTTCGACAGAAGTGCGAGGACGAAGAGCGCGAAAGCTTGCCACCTGGTTCGCCGGCCGTGCGTCTCGTCATAGCGCAGATACAAAAGCGCGGAGCCCAGCACGAAAACAGCGGAAAGAGTGCTTTTTTGTTCCGAAATCCACGCCACGGCTTCGACGCAAACAGGGTGCAGAGCGAAGACGAAGCCCGACAGAGTCGCGCCAGGCAGTTTGAGCTCGCGCGCAATCAAGACCACCAGGAAAGCCGAGCCCGCGTGCAGCGTGACGTTGAGCAGATGATAGGGCAGAACGGCGCTGCCCCACAGTTGATGCTCCAGCCAGAAAGCGCTGTGCAGGAGCGGGTAGTATTGCGCCGTAGCGCCGAGATCGAACCAAATGCGCCATAGGCCGTGCAGCGACTGCATCGCCGGCGGAGTCACGTGTTGATCGTCGTCCCAGAGAAGAGTGCCTTGAAGAGCCGGTAAGTAGGCCGCTAAAGCTGTAAGGAAAAGGAAGGCGGCGAGCGCCGCATCGCTCAGCCCGGATGTTGGGTTTTTCGGCGGCTGCTTTTTCGCCATAGAGCAATCATACTGGTTACAGTGCCGCAGTTTTTCCAATTTTTGCAGCCAGTGATCCCGAAGCTCACGGTTACCGCGGTAATCGACATTCTGGCGGTCGCTGTGTTGATTTACAACTTCTTCCTGATGGTAAGGGGCCGCCGCGCGGCGCACGTGTTGAGTGGAATCTGGGTGTTGGTCTTCGCCTATCTGGTGGCCGTGTGGGCGCACCTGGAACTATTGCGCTCCGTACTGGCGGCCATGGCGCCGTACACCGCGATCGCGCTGATCGTCATGTTTCAGGCCGAAATCCGGCGCATGCTGGCGCGCATCGGACGCGTCCGCTGGCTCGGACTCGGCGGCCAACTCGAGCGCCGCGAAGTGGTCGATGACATCTTACTCGCCGTGCGGCAAATGGCAGAGGAAAAAAGAGGCGCGCTGATCGTGATCGAGCGCGACATCGGGCTTAGAACGTTTATCGAAAGTGGCGTGGCGCTCGATGCACGGGTCTCGCGCGACCTGCTGTGCTCCATCTTCCATCCCGGCGGCGAGATGCATGACGGCGCGGTCATCGTACAGGGAGACCGCGTGGCGGCAGCGGCCTGCTTCCTGCCGCTGACCACCAACCCGCAGCTTTCGCGGCGGCTGGGCACCCGGCATCGCGCCGCCATCGGTGTCACCGAGGAAACCGACGCGCTGGCGATCGTCGTATCGGAGGAGACGGGACAGATTTCGGTGGCTTCGCGCGGGGATTTGGAATCGAATGTTACCATCGAGCGGGTTCAGGCTTGGCTGACCCAGCAAACTTCCAGCCTTCTGGCGGAAGAAAACGGCGCTTCGAATGAGGAATTCAAGCGGGTGCAATCGTGAAAGGCCAGTGGTTCTGGCGGCGGCTCATGCACAATCTCGGCTGGAAGCTGGCCTCATTGGCTTTGTCGGTGGCCTTGTGGCTGGCCGTGGTCGGCGAGCCCGAGCTGGTGGCCATCCAGCCTGTGCCGGTGCTGTATCGCAATCTTCCGCCCAATCTGCTGTTGTTGTCCGACGCTCCGGATCAGGTACGCGCGGAATTGCGGGGACCTTCAGGCAGGCTCACGCGCGAGACTCTGGCGGAAATCTTCGCGGCGATCGACCTGTCCGGAGTGACCAACCCCGGTACGCAGACCTTCACACTCTCGGAGTCCGATTTCAGCCTGCCGCAAGGGATCGGATTCTTGCGGGCGGTTCCCTCGCAGGTCAGCTTGCGTTTCGATCGGATGTTATCGAAGACCGTGCCCGTCCAAATTCAGCTCACCGGAAACTTGCCGCAGGGGTACCGGCTCACTTCCAAGACTGTGCAGCCGGAAAGCTTGCAGGTCTCGGGGCCGGAAACCAACGTCCGCGGGATCGAGTCCGCAAAGACCGACCCCGTGGATTTGAGCGGCGTGACGCGTGATATCGATGTGAGGGTCAACGCGTTTGTGTCGGAGCAGCGCGCGCAATTCAGTTCGCCGCCGCTGGTCACGGTGCACTTGATGGTTGAGAAAACGGAGGCGGCTCGTTAAAGAATGAGGCAATTATTCGGCACGGATGGCATCCGCGGTGTCGCGGGCGAATATCCCTTGGACCGGGCCACGGCGGTTGCGGTCGGCGTCGGCTTGGCGCGCTGGATCTCAGATCGGCGTCTGAATCCCGAAGTGGTGATCGGGATGGACACCCGCGAATCCAGCGGATGGATTGCGGAACACGTCGCCGGAGGGCTGGCCCATGCGGGCGTCGGCACGCGCTTCGCGGGCCTGATCACCACTCCCGGCTTGGCGCACACCGCCAAAGTCGGTCCGTTTGCGGCGGGCGTGATGATTTCGGCGTCGCACAATCCTTATCACGATAACGGCATCAAGATCATCGATCACTCCGGCTTCAAATTGCCGGATGAGCAGGAGTCTTCCCTTGAGCGGCATTTGTTCGCCTGGTTGGGGGCAGGAGCGGTAAATAGAACGGCGGCAAGGCCCAAGCGCTTGGAGGCCGACCCCGGGCTCGATCGCGAGTATCTGGATCACCTCGCCGCGACTCTTCCGGCAGGGCTTGCCGGAGTCAACATGGTGGTGGACGGAGCCAATGGTTCGGCCAGTTACCTGGCGCCGGAGCTGCTGGAAAGGTTGGGCGCACGGGTCGAGCGCATTCACTGCTCGCCGGACGGGCGCAACATCAATCTCAATTGCGGCTCGCAGCACCTGGAAAGCCTGCGCGCGAAGGTGCTCGAAACCGGCGCGGAGCTGGGCGTGGCGTTTGACGGCGATGCCGACCGCGCCCTCTTCGTGTCCCATTCCGGAAAGGTCGTGGACGGCGACGCTGTGATGCTGCTCACCGCTCTTCCGCTGCACGCGCGGGGCCGATTGAAGGAAGTGGTCGCCACGGTGATGTCGAACCTCGGACTGGAGCTGGCGCTGAAGCGGCACGGCATTGGGCTGGTGCGCACCTCAGTCGGCGACAAGTACGTGCTCGAGGAGATGATCCGCCGCAACGCACCTTTGGGTGGTGAGCAAAGCGGTCACATCATCTTTCGGGATTACGCCACTACCGGCGACGGTCTACTGACCGCGCTGCGTGTGCTGGAGGCGATGCGTTCAACTGGAAAAAATCTGGACGAGCTGACTGCGGAGCTCACCACCTATCCGCAGCTTCTGGTCAATGTCCGGGTTCGTGAGCGGAAGCCTCTAGAGGAACTCGCGAAAGTCGCTGCCGAGATCCGCCAGACCGAAGCCGAGTTCGGCCCCGCGGGCCGCGTGCTGGTGCGCTTTTCCGGAACCGAGCCTCTGGCGCGAGTGATGGTGGAGGGTCCGGCGCTGGACCGCGTCGAATATCGTGCGCACGCCATCGCTGCGGCGATTCGCGGCGAGATCGGCGAAATGCCGCGTGAATGAAAGCCGCGACGGGATCCATATGCCGCGCCGTGCTCTAATGGTAGTTTATGTTTTTCCGCAACCCACAGCCGCATCAAGCGACGTTTGAGGAACACCTCGGCAAAGTGAAGCAAGCTGGATTCGAAGTGGAACGTGAGACGCCCGGCCGCGCCAGAGTGACCCGTGGCGGCGACGGCGCCGTCATTGAGGATGCCGGCGGCGGGAGGGTGAAGGTCGGCAAAGCGGGAGTGCTGGTGGGCAAGGAGATCGCACTGCTGATCAGCGGCGGATACCAGATGTTTCTGCGCACGCCCTCCGGCAAGGAGCTTCCCGCGCTGGCTTCGCAGCTCACCGCGCTACACGAATTCGATGAAGATTTGCGCGAGGCTCTGGGTTTGACCAGCCTGTACAATCTCTCGCTCGGCACCACCGCGGACGAACATCTCTACGACCGGGTGGAGGACCGCGATGCTCCCCGCTATCCGCGTCCATGGGAAAAGAGGGCGATCTCCCGTTAACTGGAATCGTCGCACCGTCGCGGTAGTATTGGCAGGCTACTGCGCGTTCCTCCAACTCTACGCGACCCAGCCCCTGCTGCCGATGCTCACCGGCGTGTTCCATGCCGGACGCGACGCAGTCAACCTTACAGTCAGCATGGCCAGCCTAGGGGTCGCGGTGTCGGCTCCGTTCTGCGGAATCCTGGCAGATAAAATCGGACGCCGCACGGTGATCGTGTGGTCGGCGTTTCTTTTGGCAGCGAGCGGCCTGGCGGCGGCAGGCGCAAAAACTCTTGCCGGCCTGATCGTGTTTCGCTTCCTGCAAGGCGTCTTCACGCCGGGCGTTTTCGCTGTCACTGTCGCTTACATCAACGACGAATGGCGCGAGTCGGGCGCCGGACGCGCAATTGCGGCCTACGTCTCCGGCACCGTATCCGGAGGATTCTCCGGCCGGATTCTCTCGGGCTTGATCGCGGCTCGTGGCTCCTGGCCGCCGGTGTTTGTCGCGCTCGGCGGATTGACCCTGGTGCTGGCATTCGTGATCGCCGCGTGGCTGCCTCCGGAGCGGGGCGAACCATCAGGCCGGGAGCGCAGCGAGATCCCGGGCTGGCGATCCGTGTCCGCGCACCTGCGAAACGGTCCCCTGGTGACCACTTTTGCGGTCGGTTTTTGCGTGCTGTTTTCGCTGGTCGCGATCTTTACGTATGTCACGTTCCACCTCGCTGCGCCGCCGTATTCCCTGCGGCCCGCCGCGCTCGGCCTAATTTTCTGCGCGTATCTGGCAGGTGTGGTGGTGACTCCGCTTGCCGGGCGAGCGATTGACCGCTTCGGCCATCGCCCAACTCTGGCCGTGGCGATCACGGTCAGCATCGCGGGTGTGGCGATCACGCTCGCCGGTTCTCTGTGGGCGATCGCGCTCGGATTGGCGGTGTGCTGCACGGGAGTCTTCTCGGCGCAGGCCTCGGCGAGCGCGTTCATCGGAGAGGCGGCGGAGCAAGATCGCGGTCTTGCCGTCGGTTTATACGCGACCTTCTACTATTTAGGCGGAAGCGCCGGTGCAGCCGCGCCGGGGCCGTTTTATTCCTGGGGAAGATGGCCGGCCTGCGCCGCTTTCATCGCTTGCGTACAGGTGGTTACGATCCTGATCGCCTTGTTGTGGTGGAAGCCGGCAGGTACGAAGTATCCTTATGCCGGGAAAAGTATTTCCGCTTGACGTCCGGCCAGAATTCCTTGAGGACCTGCGAAACTGCGTCGGTCCCCAGTGCCACTCCCAGGCGGCTCACGTTGTCGAGCAAGTGTGTTTCGCCTGGGTAATACGCATTTCCCAAGGCGGCCGAAATGCTGTTGCCGACCACCTCAGCGTAGTTGAAGGTCGTTGCGCCGCTATCGGTCTTGGTCACCAGGATGCGCGTCGCTGCATAGTAGGTTCGCGACCAGATTCCACCGCGCGCCGAAGTACGCCGGAAGTAGCGTGGGTCCTCGTGAAACAGGACCGGCAGGATGCCTTCTGTCATATAATTGCCGCTGGCCTGATCGGCATAAGCCGTCGCGTCGCGGTGGAAAAATCCCGCCACTCCTTGTCCGAATGCCGGATGCTCGTTAGTGATCTGCGCTATTCCTGCCAAGCCCGCCCCCAACAGGAACAGCGGATAGTCCACGGTGTCCTTAGTCGCGATGATCATTTTCTGCTTGGGCGTGATGGGCGTATAGAGACCGGTGTCTTCGGCGGTCCGATAGTTTGGCAGCACTCCAAAGACCCGTTTGTCCGGCTCACCCGTGGCCGGCGGCTGCGTCGTTTGCGCTGCCGCTTGGACGGGAGGATCCGGGCGCAAAGCGTCCCCGCTGGGGGCATCCTCAGCGGCGGCAAGGCCTGCGCTGAGAAGTCCGAGGACACAAAGCGCACGGGTAGTGAACCGGGGATAGAACCACATCTGCCGGATAAGACGAAATTTTTAGGCATCGGGTTGCGGCTGGATGGTAGGAAAAGCGAAGCAGCGAGATTCCAATAACCTGTAACTCATTGATGGGCCTGGTCCAGTATATTGGATTATGCCTAATGGCATACTCTATGGCGTCGGGGGCTACCGGGCCACGTGGCGAATCTCCGCCGAAGGATCTACGGCCACATTCATGAACCCCACTAGCATCTCGTCCCAGCTTTGCTCGCCCCAGGAGACTTCGGCGCTGGGGTCCGGATTGGCTGGGTTGTTAGCTGAGTTGTCCCACCACGCGGTCGCCCGGATTCGCGTTCCCGCCGGAAGGGCCAGTGGCTGAGCGAGTGTGTAAGAAAGCTGCCAGTTCAGGCTCCATTTATCGACCTTAAGAATCGACTCCGTGCGCCCGTCAGGATAGATCACGTCGTATTGGAAGCCCTTCCCGCGCAGGTGCAAATGTGGGAACAGATTCACTAGCGTCATCGGCGTGCGCACCGTGTAAACGGCTTCGGCGGAATAGTCGGGATCACCCGGCGGAATATGGAACGTCCGGTTGGCAGTATTGATGGAAACGATTTTCTGTAGAGGCGGTTTTTTGGCGAAGACCAGGCCGATCTCCGTCTGATCCGTCCCAGCGGCGCCGTCGGCCGTGTAATGAATCTGGAAGACCAGGTCTGAGCCGGCCTTGATCAGCTTGGCTTGGCCCGTTCCCCAGTCGTCGGGGACCATGCCGGGAGTGTAGGTGGTGAGAATATCGCTCCCGCCTCCGCCAGTGTTGATCAGGCGTTCTTGCGGACTGGAAACCTCCGGTGCGAACGCAACTCCCGTTTTCGCTCCAGCCAGCCAGCGCGAACCGGGCTCCCGCAGGAACACGACGGCGTGATGCACCACTGCACGATTGCTCGGCCGGACTTCGACTGCCTGGACCCATTTATCTTCGCTAAAGCCGGTCGGGACGATGATGTATTGGTACTCGATGGCGCCCTTCGCCGGGATCGAAAACGGCTCCGGCATCTTGATCACTAGATCGGGCTGAGGAATGTTCCAGCCCTCGACGAACGCGCGCGGCGGAGGAGCGTCGGACGCCCCGCCTTCCGCCGCCCCGGAATCCGCCCAAGCGGCTAACGTGTTGATCTCAGCGCGGCTCAGCGTGCGGTCATTGGCGAATTTTCCAATATGCGGATCGGCCGGCCAAGGGGGCATCTTGCCCGAGAGCACATTCGTCTTGATGGCCTTGGCCCATGGCCGCGTCTGTTGATAAGTCTGCAGCGCCATCGGCGCAATCTCTCCGGTCCGGTGGCATTCCTGGCAGTGATTCTGCAATATCGGCAGGACGTCCTTGTAGAAAGTCGGCGATGGCTTGGATTGCGCTGCGGCCATGCCAGCAGACGGTCGCGAAAGCGGTCGCCACCGGCGCTGCGCGCGTTGCTCGCATGACCGTTAGTGCGAAGCCGTGCGCTTGGTGATCTGCGAAGGGTCTGCGCCGACGCGGCCGGTTCCGATTGCGTCCGCCGCGGCGAGCGTGAAGTCGAAACGGATCGACGGCAGCTCCCGGAATGGCGATCCGGGGTCGTTCGCTACAGTCTCGGTGACCAGCGAATCGGTCACGCCGAAGACTGTGTCGGAATTGATGTGGTCGTCCTTGCGCAAATACAATGCCGTCACTAATTCGCGATACCCCGGAGCGCCGATCATAAAGTGAATGTGCGCGGGGCGATAGCCGTGGCGGCGCTGCGCCCGGATCATGTCGCCAACCGGACCATCCAGCGGGATCATGTAGCCCAGCGGGCGCACGGTGCGCAGATGATAGTCGCCGTTCGCATCGGCCGTGAAAGTCGCGCGCAGGTCCATGTGAGAAGGATCGTGGCGCTGCAAATCATAGACGCCTTCGTCATCGGTCTGCCAAATCTGGATCGAGGCTCCAGGGATTGGCTGGCCGGCGGAGTTGAGCACTCGTCCATAGATGCAAATCCCGGCGTTGCTCTCCGCGATGCATTCTCCAAGCTCCTTGTGCGGCGAGTCCTGGCGATAAAACGGACCTACCAGGCTAGTCTTGGTGCCGTGCTCGACGGCGCGGCGGTCGTGAAGAGCGTTGATGAGGCTGCTCAGGCCCAGTGTGTCCGAGAGCAAAATGAATTCCTGGCGGTACGGAGTGCAGGTCTGGCCGACCGCGGTCAGGAACTTGATTCCGTCCAACCATTCCTCCGGGGTCAGATCGGCCTCGCGAGCGAAAGCGTGGAGGTGCTTCACCAGGATGGCCATGATCTGCTTCAGGCGCGGGTTTGGTGTTTCCGACATTTGCGCCAGTGCGGCGTCTGTAATCGTATTTTCGTCGATGGCAAGCATAGTTTCCCTGTGTGAAAAGTGTATCAGTCTACCACGTAGTTCGCACGCTGCATGCAAGCGGCGAGGTTGATACTCTAGAAGACGCGAAATATGGCGATTGAACTCAAAATCCGGGTCAACGAAAAATCTTGGAGCGTCGATGCCGCACCGGAGACGCCTTTGCTCTACGTGCTGATCAACGATTTGAGCCTCAAGGGACCGCGTTTCGGCTGTGGCTTGGCGCAATGCGGGTCATGCTCGGTTTTGGTGAACGGCGTCGAGACCCGCTCCTGCATTACGCCGGTTTCCGCGGTCGCAGGAAAATCCGTCACTACGCTCGAGGGCCTTCCGGAATGGTACGCGGCGCAGAAGAAGCTCGCCAAATCTCCGGCGCTGCACCCGGTGCAACAGGCGATGATCGATGAGCAGGCCCTGCAGTGCGGCTACTGCTTCAACGGAATGATCGTGAAAGCATCGGAGCTCCTTTCGAAGAACGCAAAGCCGACCGACGCGCAGATCCGCTCTGCGATGAACGGCCACCTGTGCCGCTGTGGGACCTATCCGCGCATCATCGCCGCCGTCAAACGAGCCTCGCAGGCGATGACGGGCGGTGTTCAATGAAGTCCCGCCGCGATTTCCTCAAATCCGGCGGAGCTCTGGTAGTCGGATTCAGTCTACGCGGCGTAATCTCCGCGCAGGATCATTCAGGTGCCGTCGCCGGTCCGCCCGACGCCAAGCAGATCGACACTTGGCTCGCCATTCATTCCGATAACACGGCGACCGTCTACATCGGATTTGCCGAGCTGGGGCAGGGCAACTCGACCGCTCTGCTACAAGTCGCGGCCGAGGAACTGGACCTGGACATGAGCCAGATCAAGACGGTGCGCCTCGACACCAACATCACGCCGAATCAGGGCGGGACTTATTCGAGCGCATCGATCCAGCGTGGGGGGCCGCAGGTTCGCACCGCGGCTGCGGAGGCTCGCGCGGCGCTGCTTAAAATGGCTGCGCCGAAGTTGAATGCGCCGGTAGAGCAGTTGAACGTAAACAAGGGAATTGTTGCGGTGAACGGCAGCCCCAACTCGCGCGTCAGCTACGGCGAGCTGATCGGCGATAAGCAATTCCACCTCGCGTTCGCCGGCACTGTGCCGGTGAAATCGCCCGCCGAGTACAAGCTCGTCGGCAAATCGGTGCCGCGAAAGGACATGCCGGCCAAGGTCGCCGGAGAGTATGTTTACATGCAGCACATGCGTGTCGAGGGCATGCTGCACGGCCGTGTCGTCCGGCCGCGCGGGCAAGGAGCCTACGGCGACGGCGCGAAGATCCTGACCCTCGACGAATCTTCCATTCGCGATATCCCCGGCGCGCGCGTTCTTCGTAAGGGCGATTTTTTGGGAGTGGTCGCGCCTAAGGAGTGGGACGCGGTGCGGGCCGCGCAGAAGTTGAAGGCTACCTGGGATATTAAGCCGACGCTTCCCGGCAATCAGGCCCTGTATCAGAGGATGCGCAGCGGCGAGGCCGAGGATCGCGTTGTGACCAACCGCGGCGACGTCGCTGCCGCGCTCGCCTCAGCCGCGCACACCGTCTCCCTGAATTCCACTTGTCCGTATCAGATGCACGCCTGCTTCGGACCGAACTGCGCTCTTGCCGATGTGAAACCGGATTCCGCTCTGCTGATGTGTTCCACCCAGGATGTGTATGGCACGCGCGGCGGCGTGGCTCGCGTGCTTGGCCTTCCACTGAACAAGGTCCGCGTGCAATATCAGGATGGCGCGGGAACCTACGGCCACAGTTGCTATGACGACGTGGCGCAGGCTGCGGCTTTGCTTTCCCAACTCGCCGGAGCCCCCGTGCGCCTGCAGTTCATGCGCTGGGATGAGCACGGCTGGGACAACTACGGTCCGGCGCACGTGGGAGAAGTGAAGGCAGGGGCAGATGCTTCCGGCAAGATCGTCGCGTACGAATATCAGGGCTGGCACCACAACTGGGCCAACGTGGAAACTTCCGAGCAATTGGGTCTGAGCAAGCAGGCCGCCGAGTGGGCCACCGGAGCGGCGCAGATGGTCAGCCAGAACTGCGGAGGCATGTACGATATCGCCAACTTCCGCCTGGTGAATCACAAGATTCCGGGTCTGCTGTATCTGAAAGGGGCGTGGCTGCGCTCGCCTCTGGATCTTTCCTTCAGCTTTACTTCCGAGCAAGCCATCGATCAGCTTGCCTACGAACTCGGCATGGACCCCTACGAATTCCGCCAGCACAACATCAAAGATCCGCGCTGGCTGGGAGTGCTGGATGCGGCGGCGAAGGCTGCCAGATGGACTCCACGCAAAGCTGCGTCCGATTTGTCGAAGGCCAGCGTGGTGACCGGCCGCGGCATTGGCATCGGCACTCACCTGGCTTCTTACGGAGGAGCAGTCGCTGAGATCGAAGTCAATAAAGATACCGGACGCGTTGTCGCCAAGCATTTATATGGAGCCATCGATGCCGGCCAGGTCGTCAATCCCGGTAACGTCGAAGCGCAAATCGGCGGGCAGCTTGTTCAAGCGGCCAGCCGCATGTTCAAGGAAGAGGTCAAGTTCAACACCACCAACGTCACAAGTCTCGATTGGGCAAGCTATCCGATTCTGCGTTTCGATGAATCGCCGGAAGTGACGGCTGTCGTCGTGCAACGATTGAATGAGCGCTCAAGCGGAGCGGGCGAAGAAGTGATGGCTGCCTGCGCGGCCGCGATTGGCAACGCATTCTTCGACGCAACGGGCGTGCGCATGCACGAATATCCCATGACTCCCGCTCGCGTGCTGGCGGCGTTGAAGTACGCCTAAGTTCAATGTCCGCTCTACAAGCTTTGTTCACTCCGTTCCGGATCAAGAACCTGACCCTGCCCAACCGGATTGTCATGGCTCCCATGACGCGCAGCCATTCTCCCGGAGGCATTCCCGGCGATGATGTAGCCGCCTACTACGCACGCCGCGCGCAGAACGGAGTCGGTCTGATTTTGACGGAAGGAACCGGCCCCAGTCCGGAGGCTCTGAACGATCCTAACGTTCCCCTTTTTTACGGCGACGCGCCGCTGGCAGGATGGAAAAAAGTCGAGCGCGCAGTGCACGCCGCCGGTGGTCTGATCATGCCGCAGTTGTGGCATGTCGGCATGCGGCGCAAGCCCGGCGATCTTCCCAATCCCGAGGTCCGCCCGCTTGGTCCTTCCGGGCTGGCCGAGCCGGGCCAGCCGGTGAATGAGCCAATGACCGACGCGGAAATCGAGCGCGTCATCGAAGCTTACGCGAAAGCCGCCGCAAACGCCGAGCGCCTGGGCTTCGACGGTGTCGAGATTCACGGCGCGCACGGCTACTTGATCGATCAGTTCTTTTATGCCGGGACCAATCTCCGCACAGACAAATACGGAGGCGGAATCGCGGAGCGCACTCGCTTCGGCTGCGAAGTGGTGCGTGCCTGCCGCGGTGCGGTGAAACCTGAATTCCCCATCTTCTTACGATTCTCCCAATGGAAAGGATTCGATTTTTCCGCGCGGCTGGTGACTACTCCCGAAGAACTTGCAATTTTTCTTGAACCGCTGGTAGACGCCGGTGTGGACGTGTTCCACTGTTCGACGCGCCGGTTCTGGGAGCCGGAGTTTGTGGGCTCGCGCTTGAACCTGGCCGGATGGACCAAGAAGCTTACCGGAAAGCCGGTGATCACGGTGGGCTCGGTCGGCTTGGATTCCGACTTCACCACCAGTTTCCGCGAACGCAAGAACTCCGGCGTCGCCCCGATCGATGTGTTGGTCGACATGATCGCATCGGGAGAAGTGGATCTGGCCGCGGTCGGCCGGGCATTGCTCAGCGACCCCGCATGGGCCGCGAAGATCCGTGACGGACGCGAACCTGCCCCCTTTGACGCCGCGACATTTAAGGTGCTTACCTAGGCGGCAGGGCAGGGAATCACCTTACAAGCAGTCCCGTGCCGCCTGCCGATCATTGCGTTGTGAGGAAAGTCCTTCGCGGAATCCGGATCGCTGGCTTCGCACTTGCTGCGCTTTTGGTGAGCCTGGTAGTTTCGCGTGTGCTGACGGTCGACCCTCCGCGTCCTCAGAACAACACGATTCTGGATGAGGCCTCCGGGGCTCAGCCCAACGTCCCCCCACCGCCGGCTGTGCCGGAATCGCAACCCGCTCAGCCCGCAAAGAAGGCTCCCGCACCGGTCAAAGTATCGAAGCCGCAAGTTCCGGTGCGAACCGCGCAAGTGGTTTCACGGCAGCCCGCCCCTGCCAATACCAATCAGGTGATCTTGAGCGGAGACGTTCAGGTGAACCCGGCGGATAATGCGTCGGCTGCTCCCGCTGCTACCCCGACAGCATCGGTGGAAGAGCCGAAGGGTCCTGTGATCGTGGTGGCTCCTGGACGGAGAGATGAAAACCGCGGAGTCCGTGTGCTGAAAGCCGTGGGCCACGCTCTCGGCATCGGCAAGCCGAAAGACGCTACCGAGGAAGCGTTTCGCTAATTACACCGCCCGGCGCAAAGGAGCTTCCGCTTCCGGCCGAGCTTCCATGGTAAGAATCTTGCGGCCGCGCCGCGTCTCCTGCATGCGCTCTATGGCCGAGGCGATAGCTTCGTCGATGGATTCGCTGCGCACTTCCACGCCGCCCCAACTGAACTGGATGGAGAGAGTTCCCATGGAACGCAGTTGGAAGTCCCACAATTGTTCGGCGATCTGGCTGAGCTTGCGCTGGGCCTGCGCGCCGCGCTCGCCCGGATAAATCAACAGGAACTCCTCTTTGCCGGATTGCGTAGCGAAATCGTTAGGTCCCAGTAAGGACTGGATCAGATTGCGAACGTTGGAGAGAGTCGAGGCGTCTTCGCTGTCGAAGGAGCTTGCGCCGATCGAGACCACCAGGCCACTCACCGGCTGGCGGCTTTCCACCAAGCGCGTGAGGACGAAGCCGTCCTGAAATCCGGCCGGGAGCGCGAACTCGGCGGAAGGCGAGGAGACCGCCGAATGGGTCGCTGCCATCACCGCGTCCAGCAGACCGGTCGGCTTCTGGGCCTGACGGGATTCTTTCATGCTCAGCGGAGCCGGCCGGCGCACGCTCAGTAATTGGCTCCAGTCGCGCGGCCTGCCAGAAGGAGCTGAAGCGGGCTGCGCCACCATTGCGGCAGGCGCCAGAACCTCCACCGGCGGATGGACCATTTCACATTGGAGCTGAACCTGGGGCTCTTCAGGTTGTAGCGCAGTCGAAGACGCACGGCGGCGCTTCGGCGACGCCGCCAACTGCTCGCCCAGTTGAATCGCGGCCAGAGCGTCAGCGGAAAGCGGGCGCTTGTTCGGATCGCGCGGCCGCTTCGGCTTCGGCTCGGCGGGTGCAACCGCTTTTTGCGCAACTACGGGTTCGGGGGACTCGGCTATTGCGGCGTCTGGAACTCCGTCAGTGGCCTCCGCCAGAACACGCGGCGCGAGCAAGTGGAAGCGCTTGTGTTCCTCCTCGCGCCGTACCCTGAGCTCCAAAGCGAGCTCACGAAGCTGGTCGTTGTTGCCCTTGAGGAGATCGCAAATCAAGGCAACTAAGGCTGCTCCTAGTATCACCATCACGCTGGCGAATATCTGCATCTGGTGTGGACCGAGTTCCATTGCATTTTGATTCTAGGTCGCCGTGGCGATAGGAGGAATAGCCTCGAGCTCCCATTTGCGGCTGGTACTCGAGACCGGCGCGGGTATGGAACCAGGGTACTGTCGGAAGTATACTTTGGGAGCGAACCAGCTCACTTCTCGGCGAACCACGCCAGGAACAGCCCGTCCGGAGGCACGTCTTCCCAGTACGAAATAGGCTGGCTCCAGACCCGCCGCGTGTGGCGCGCCAGCAGCCCTTCCAGCTCCTTGCGGCCGAACCAACGCTCCCACTCCGGAGTTTCCAGCCGTCCCCACGCTTCCGCGCTCTTGTCGATGATGACGATGCGCCCTCCGGGCTTTACAATCCGCGCCAGCTCCTGGACCGCCTTGGGGATGTCGACCGCATGCTCCAGGGACTCGGTCGCGTAGGCCGCGTCCATCGACTCCGTGGCTAGCGGCAACCCGGTCATGCTGGCGGCGATGCGCTGGAGATTTGGCGGAGCGTGGGACAGCATCGCTTCCGCGAGGTCGACCGCGGCCACTTGCGCGGTGGGAAAGCGCTCCTTCACGATTCGCGCGAAGCGGCCTTTTCCGCAACCGATATCGGCGGCGCGTTTGCCCGTGAGATCCCCCAGGTGCTCCAGCACCAGCTTCACGTGCCAGATGCGCGGGTCGATGGTGGAAGGATAATGCTCCTCGTCCGCGGCGGCTTTGTTGAAGTAGTCGCGGATTTCCGCGGGAGCCTTTGCGAGGCGGCGCTTGCGCAGGCGATCGAAGATTCCCAAGGACCTCTTATTCCGGCTTGGCGAGAAAGATCGGCAAGCCCATCTTGTTCGAATAATTCGGGCGATACCGTTCCTTGTTGTACATCGTTTCGATATCGACCTTACGTGGCCCCAGCGCCGGATCGGGAATCGGCGCCAGAGTGTAGCAGCCGTGCACCAGCGCGGCCATCAGCCCGCTGCGTCCGGATAGTACCGCATCCATGGCGATATTACCGAAGGTAGCGGCCACCAGTTTGTCGGCGAAGTCCGGCTCACCGCTGCGCAGGTCATAGGTGAGGTCGCTGACGATGCACTCCTCGCGTGTCTTGTTGGTGATTTCCATGGCCAGCGCCTCGCCCACGCTGGCTTTGTGGCGATGCCCGAAAGCATCCGGCTCGCCGTACTCCTGCACCTTGTAGCCTTCCCACTGGGCGCCTTCGGAAAGGACCACCAGAACGTAATTGCTCGGCGTGGCATGCTTTTCCGTGACCAGGATGTCGATCAAGTGATCCAGGTCGACCTTGTATTCCGGGATGCAACAGCGAATGGAAGTGACATACGCTGTGTACAGCGCCGTGAACCCGGCGTCGCGCCCGAATACTCGAAAGATCCCGACGCGTTCATGCGAGCCGACCGTGGTGCGCTGGCGCTGGATCGCGTCCATGGCCCGCGTGACCGCCGTCGAGAACCCGATGCAATATTCGGTGTTGCGGACGTCATTGTCCATGGTCTTGGGAATCGCGACCACCTTCATCCCCAGCTTGTCGAGCTTCGCGGCATAACTGAGCGTGTCGTCGCCGCCGATGGCGACCAAATAGTCCAGGTGCAGTTCCCCGAGGTTCGCCAGCACCTGCTTGCTCATGTCCCAGGTGCCGTTGGTTTGCGGAAAAAGTCCGGGAGAGAGAAAATCGGGCAGCTTCCGCATCCTGGACGGATTGGTGCGGCTGGAATGCAGAATGGTGCCGCCGAAACGGTCGATGGTGCGGGTGTTGGAGCGGTCCAGCGGAAAGATGTAGTGCTCCACGCTGGCCGGATCGTCCAGGTTCAGATGCGTCAAGCCTTCCCAGCCGCGGCGGATGCCGATCACTTCGCAATCGTTTTCCGTGCCGCGGTAAACCACTTCTTTGATGACGGAATTGAGGCCGGGAACGTCGCCGCCTCCGGTAAGGATACCGATTCGTTTGAGGGCCATATCCTATTTTACCGGCTGCGCCATTTCACTAGATGCAACTCCGAAGCCTCCCGGTCGATTTCGCGAGCCAGCTCCGTGTTCCACGCCGCCAGTTTCCGCGCTTCCAGGTGCTCCAGAAGCCGCACCTCGCGCTGGCGCCACAGCACCGCCTGCATCTGTGCGGCGATTCGCTTTCGTGAAGCGGACGCGCTTTCGCCGAGCTTGGCGCATTGCTCCGTCGAAGCTCGCCGGAACCGGTCGAGCGCGGCCAGCTCCGCGCCGGTGGCCGAGCCACTTGCCATTAACTCCCGGCCGGCCTTCGCACGGGCGCGTTCAGTCTCGCGCAACCGCGTCTCGATCGCGCGCAACTCGGTGTAGAATCGCTCCAGGTTGCTTTCCTCCAGTCGAAGTTGGGTGCGGCGCCAGTCCAGCACGCGGGCCAGCGGGAACGTAAACTTCTTCACGTCTTATTCATGCCCGCGAGCGCATAAAATTGCTGCAGCGTCTCTTCGAGCGGCTCATTCACTTCCGGTTCCTGCCGTAGAAACTCGCTCAACTTGGGCTGGAGCTGGATTGCGGAATCGAGCTGTGGATTGGATCCCGAGGCATAAGCGCCCAGATGAATCAAGTCTTCCGACTGGCGGTACGCAGCCAGAGCCTCGCGGATTTTGCGCGCGGCCTCGCGCTGATCCTTGGACGAGATTTTGCTCGCCAGGCGGCTCACCGAATTCAGAATGTCGATGGCCGGATAGTGGCCTTTCGCGCCCAGCTCGCGAGAGAGCACGACGTGACCGTCCAATATCGCGCGCACGGCATCCGCGATCGGTTCGTTGAAGTCGTCCCCCTCCACCAGCACCGTGAAGAACGCGGTGATGGAACCTGCGCCGAAGTTTCCGGCGCGTTCGAATATCTTCGGAAGCAAATTGAACACGCTGGGGGTGTAGCCTTTCTGGCTGGGAGGCTCGCCCGCCGCAAGACCGATTTCGCGCTGGGCCATCGCCAGCCGCGTGACGGAATCCGCCACCAGCAGCACGCTCTTTCCGCAGTCGCGAAAATATTCTGAAACGGCCAATGCCACAAAGGCGGCGCGGATGCGCAACGGCGCAGGCATGTCCGAGGTCGCCACCACAATCACACTACGCTCCATGCCCTCCGGCGTCAGGTCTCGCTCCAGGAATTCACGCACCTCGCGATTGCGTTCGCCGATCAGCGCAATCACGCTGACGTCCGCCGAATGGTGACGCGCCAAGGCACCCAGCAGAGTGCTCTTGCCGACTCCCGAGCCGCCGAAGATGCCGATGCGCTGGCCCTTGCCGAACGGAAGCAGGCTGTCGATCGCGCGCACACCGGTGACCAGAGGTTCGGTGATGTGCTCGCGCTCGAGCGGGCCGGGAGGAGTAGCGTACAGGTCGCGCGTAGATTCAAAAGCGATGGGTCCCTTGCCGTCCATCGGTTTGCCGAAGCCGTCAAGCACGCGGCCAAGCAGCGCGGGCCCCACTTGCACTCGAGCCTCTCCCGGCCGCGCAACCACTCTGTCGCCGGCCTGAAGCCCGCCGGTCTCTTCCAGCGGCATCAGAAGGACGTGGCCTTCGCGGAAGCCGACCACCTGGGCCCGCACGATGCGATTGCCGGACGAGTAAATGTCGCAGAAGGCGCCGACCCCCGCTGCCGGGCCGTCGGAGACGACCAGCAATCCGACCACTTCGCGGACGCGCCCGCTCCAAACCCACGTGTCGATGCCGGCCAGCGCGGCGGCGTAGTCTTCGAGCAGCGATGAGTTCAGCGCGCGCATTCCGGATGCCTCCTTTTCAGTACGTCGGCCAAGCCGCGGTCGATTTCGGCAAGCTGCGTGTCGACGCTCGCGTCAAGGTCGCCACGCGAAGTCTCGAAGATCGCACTGCCGCGAGCGAGGCTACTGTCGGCGGTAATTTCGAGCCCCGCAGGAAGATTCAAGCGGATCTGGTTCTCCCGGATGATTTCTGCATCCGCCGGCGAAACGCGCAGGCGCTTTGTAGTCCGGGCGTCGCACTTCTGAAACGCAGCCTTGACCAGACCCAGGATCGCTTCCGGGTCCGCCGCTACTTCACGATGCAGCACTCGCCGCGCGACCTCCATCGCCAGCGCAACAGCGGCCGCTTCGGCCTCGGCCCGTAGTTTCTGGCGTGTGCCCGCAAGCTCGGCAACCACGGAAGTGAAGCTAGCTAGCGCGGGATCGAGCTTGGCCTGCGCGCGTTGTGCGGAGGCCGCCTCTCCGGATGCCAGCCCCCGTTGGTAGGCGTTGGCGCAAAGCTGTTTGACTTGTTCGGAATCGGCCGGGGCCTCGCCATTTCCTCCGCGCGCTGCTTGCGGTCCGGCAGAGCGGGCTGCGGCAGTTTGCCCGCGCACTCGCCATGGAATCGGCTGGGCGTCAGCCATGGCTGGATTTTGCCCGCGAACGATCTTAGACGACATATTGCTCTCCCGCCGTGCCCTTCAAGCTGATGACTCCCTCGGTTTCCAGTTGCCGTACCACCGCAATGATCTGTTGCTGCGCCGCTTCGACTTCTTTGATTTTGATCGGGCCCAGCGCGTCCATGTCCTCGCGCAGCATCTCAGCGCCGCGCTGGCTCATGGCTTGCAGCATATGAGTCTTCATCTGTTCGCTGGTGCCTTTCAGTGCAACGGTCAGAATCTTGCGGTCCACCTTGGCCAGCACTTCTTTAAGAGCGTTAACGTCCAGTAGCAGCAGATCCTCAAACACGAACATCAGATGGCGGATGGTCTCGACCAGAGTTGGGTTGACCTGCTCGATGCTTTCCAGAATCTCCTTGCTGGTGTTGGAATCCAGGCGATTGAACATTTCGGCGACGGCGTGCACGCCGCCATAGGCTTCGCGGCTGAGCTCGCCCAGCGCTTTCAATTTCGTGCCGATCACGGCGGCGATTTTGGAGATGATCTCGGGCGAAATCTCATCCAGGCTGGCCATGCGCAGCGCGACGTCCGCGCGCAGCTCCGCGGGTAAAGAGAAGAGCAGGCCGGCCGCCTGGGATGGATTCAAGTGCGAAAGGATCGGGGCGATGGTCTGCGGATGTTCGCTATGGATGAACTTGGCGAGCTGTTGGGGATCGGTCTTGCGCAGCGCGTCGAAGCTGAGCGTTTCATTGCCCAGCGTCTTCATCAGGCGGTCTAGCATCTTCTTGGCGGCTTCCGGGCCAAAGGCATTCACCAGCACCTTGCGCGCGTAGTCCAGGCCGCCTTTGACCACGTAGTCGTGCGCGACGGCCATCTGGTAGAACTCCTCCAGAACGCCCTCGGCTTCTTCCGAGGTCAGCGAAGACACGCGGGCGATTTCGCGGCTGATCTCCTGAACTTCGTCTTCGTCGAGGCCGCGCAGGACGCCGCTCGAAGCTTCCTCGCCGAGCATGATCAAGAGAATCGCCGCCTTGCGCAGTCCTCCGAGTTTTTCGGCTTGCTCGTTTTCGGTATTCGCCGGCATGATCTATCGTGGTTGGCCCTCATGCAGCCAACTCCGGACCACTTGAGCTAAAGCGGTCGGGTCTTTTTTCGCTTCCGCGCCGATGTGCTTTATCAATACCTCGGTTTTTTTGGTGGATACAGCGGGTAGCTTGAGCTTCATCAGAGTTTCGGCTTCCTGCCGGGCCTTTTCGGCATTCTGCTGATTCATCTGCTCGTTGAGCTGCCGTTCCAGATCCTGCGGTGACGGCCCAAGCTCCTTGGTTTTGGCCTCTTCGAGCGCGACCGCCGCGATTTCCGCGGCCATTGTTTTCTTCTTGCGCGTGCGGCTCAGGAGCCCGAAAAATCCAATCACAAGCGAAAGAGCTGCCGCGCCCCCCACTGCGGCGAGCAGGGCGAAATTCTTCCGCCCTACCAGCTTGGCGAGCCACGGCGGCAAATTGATCCCGCTCCGCGCAGCGTTGTCCTCGGGTTGCGCCAGCGTGAGCGGCTCGGAATTGAGCGTGGCCTCGAAGGGGAACGCCTCCACCACCAGTTGATCCCCGCGATCCGTGTTCAAGCCCGTCGCCGCCGCCACCAGGTCGTGGATCACCTTCAGCTTCTCGGGCGAAGGAGGCTCGACGGTGCGCTTGGGACCATCCCAGCGCAAGGAGTGATCCACTAGCACCGAAAGGGACAAGCGCTTGAGCGTTCCCTGCGGGAGCTTCGTGTGTTTGACCACGCGGCTGTTCTGATAGGTGATGTTTTCGGTGTGCCGTGCGTAGTTGCTGGCTCCTGTCGACGGCTTTGAAACCGGAGGCGGCAGATTCGACGCCGTCCCGGGAACTCCCGAAGCCGACGCCAGAGCCGGTCCATCCTGCGAGGTTTGCGAAGTCTCCATGACCGATTTCTGGGGGTCGTACAATTCTTCGCTCTGGTCGCCGCTGGTCATGTCGACTTCGGCCGAAACCCCGGTTCGAAAGTGATCGGCGCCAAGTAAAGGCTCCAATGTCTGCGCGATCTTCGCCTGAATATCTCTCTCGATGCCCTTGCGGTATTCAAGTACACCTTCGGATGCCTCCTCGCCGTCGCCGGGCGTGGCCGAGCGGGGACGGTTCAGTAGGTTGCCATTGGTATCCACCAGCGAAACCTGGTCGGGAGAAAGCCCAGGGACCGCGCTGGCCGTCAACTGGCAGATGGCCGCGATGTTCAGAGGCGAAAGCGGCGCTGCGCTGCGCAGTTTCACCAACACGCTGGCCTTGGCCGGCTCGCGCTGCTCGCTATACAGCGAATCCTTGGCCATGGTGATGTGGACCCGCGCCTGTTCCACTTCGCGGATGGACATGACGGAGCGTTCCAACTCGCCTTCAATCGCGCGGTGATAGTTCACTTGTTCGGCGAACTCGCTCGCGCCGAAATTGGTCTTGTCGAACAATTCGAAGCCGATGCGTCCACTCCTGGGCAAGCCGGCGGAAGCGAGCTGCAGGCGCGTTTCCGCGACTTTTTCGGATGGGACCAAAACCGAGCTTCCGCTATCGCCGAGCCGGTAATCCACGTTCAGCTCGCGCAACTTGGCTGTGACCGCGCCGGCGTCCTCCGGCGCGAGGCCGGAGAGTAACGGCTTGAAATCCCGTTCCTGATTCCAATGGTTGAGCTCGGCCAGTCCGCCAATAACGGCGAGAGCCGCGGCCGCGATCCATATGCGCTGGCTCCAGGAGAGCTTCTTCCACAGTTGCGTGAGTTGGTTCATGGGCGGGTAAGAGTCACACCTGCATCCGCATTACTTCCTGGTACGCGGAAACGATCTTGTTACGGACTTGCAGAAACAGGTCGAACGACACTTCGGCCTCCTGCGTCTTGATGGCGACGTCGTGCAGCTCTTCGCCCTCGCCCGAAAGGAAGTTGTTGATGCTGGCTTTCGCGTTCTGACCAAAGCTCTCCACTTGCTGAATCGCGTCCGTGAAAGCGGATTGAAACGCCGTTCCGCCTGAAGTTCCTACAGCCGGGGACGCCGGCGTCTGAACCGGAGCGATAGGTGCTTGGATGGGGATTATAGGCGCCATTTTCGACTACCTCATGATGTCGATCGAGTGGTTGATCATGTCTTTGACCGCGGCCATGGCGGACACGTTGGCTTCATACGAACGCTGCGCATTCATCAGGTTCACCATCTCCTCCGCTGGATTCAGATTCGGAAACGCGACATACCCGTTGGCGTCGGCATCGGGATGCCCGGGCATGTAACGCAATTGCGGCGCACTGTCGTCCGTGACTACGGTGGAGACGCGGACGCCAGTCGCCAGCTCATTCTGAAACGCCGCCGAAAACGGCGACTCCTGCGCGTCGCTCGAAAAAACCACATCTTTGCGCCGGTACGGACCGCCTTCCGGAGTGCGCGTGGTCTCGGCGTTGGCCATATTCTCCACCAGCAGCTCCGCTCGTGCACGCTGGGCCTCCATCCCGGAAGCGCTGACTTGAAGTGACGAAAACAGGCTCATGATGAACTCTTGCCCTCATCGATGGCGTCGCGTATCTGTTTGAACTGGCTCCGTACCAGAGTGGAAGCCACATTGAAACGCATCGCATTCTCGGCGAGCATCCGGGCTTCACGATCCATGCTGACGTTGTTCCCGTCGGGCTTCTCTTCCAGTCCCTCAGCCTCGATGGTTTGCGGTTGCTGGCCGTTCACCAAGCTGGTGAATTCAAACTGAAAATCGACGTCTTTCGTCTTGTAGCCGGGAGTGTCGGCGTTGGCGATGTTGGACGCCACCAGCTTCTGGCGAGCGCTCAGAAGATCCATGTAACGCTGAAGACTCGATGTAGTCGCGTCGACCATGACGGCCTGAGTGGTGCAACTCAGAGGCCGCAATTCAGAAACGTGCTATTTTGCCTGAGAAAACCGTGCGCGGCGGGACGTGCGCCGCCAAGATTTTGCCGCTCGTTCAAGCTGGGTGCGCGGTACGCCTTATCGCGCAGGCGGTATTAGACTTGCCGGCCCGCACAAGCCCGCGTGCGCTTCACGATCACCAATCTGACCGACAAAGTCGCTCTGTACAATTTCCTCTCAACCTTCAGCGGCACCCACTTCGTGCCGCCGCGAATGTATCAGGTTTCGTTGACGTATCGGTTTTGAAGCAGTCAGCCGTCAGCAAAGCTGACTGCTGCTGGCCATCAGCTTTGAGGCACCGGAACGATTTTGACACCCTCCTGCGCGGAATCGCCCGGTGTCGCAACAATTGTCGCCCCATCCTCGATGCCCTGCAGGATCTCCACGCGATCGCCATAGTCCCGTCCGACCGTCACTTTGCGCAAATGAATGACGCCGTCGGGAGCGACCTCGGCCAATTGCGCCCCATCCGACCGGACAATCAGCGCAGGCGCCGGAACCACCAGCGGCGGATCGGCCGAGTTGCTGGTGAGGGTCACGTCCGCGTACATACCGGGAAACAATGAGCCATCAGGATTAGGAACGTCGACCTCCGTCAGCATCGTCCGGCTCGACGGATCGAGCGAGTCTGACGTGCGGGCGACCGAGCCATGAAACGTTCGCCCAGGGAAATTGGTCAGCATCACCTGCGCGGGCTGGCCCACGTGAACCGCGTTCGCGCTGACCTGCGGAACGTTGACGAATGTACGCAAGACCCCGATCTGCGCCATCCGGAACAGCACCGTGCTGCCGGTGTTGACCAGCGCGCCGATATCGACATTGCGCTGCGTGATCACGCCGTCGAAAGGAGCCTTCACGGTGAGATATCCGTGCAGCTCCTGGAGCCGCGCCAGGTTGGCCTGGGACGCCGCCAGGTTTGCCTTGGCCGCATTCAGGTTGCTTTCCTGGGCGGTCACCGCTTTTTCAAGAGCCTGGAGATTGGCGGTTTGTGCAGCGAACTGGGCTTGAAACTGATCGTTGTCCTGCTTGGAGACCACTCCCTCCTGCGTCAGAGTCTTGTAGCGTGCAGCCGTGACCCGCGCGAGTTCGAGATTGGTCTTGCCCTTCGCCAGGTCGGCCTGTGCTTGCCCGACAGCGGCTGTTGCCTGATCGACCGCCGCTTGCGACTGCCCAATCGTGGCCTCAGCCTGCCGGATCTGCTGGTCGAGTTCCGGCGCGTCGATCTCGGCCAGCGTCTGCCCGCCGCGCACGTGATCGCCAATATCCACAATGCGCTTTTTGATGTACCCGTCCGCTCGGGCCAGCAGCGGCGCTTCCGTGATCGCCTGCATGGTTCCCGGTAGAGTGATGCCGCTCTTGGCGGCCTCCCGCGCAATGCGCAACACCTCCAGGCGCGGCAGTGACTTTTCACGCTGCGCGGCCTCGGCTTCCACCGTGGCGTCGCGCCGCTGCAGCGGCAGATAGCCGGCGAAAAACGCGACCACCAGCAGTACAGCCAAGCCCAACAGCAGCGCCGTGACAGTGACGCCCGAAGGACGCCAGTGCTCTTGCGGCGCGCCCGGATGAGATTGATGCTGCGCCTGGAGCTGCCGGCGCAGCTCTTCGATTTCCCGGCGCAGTTGTTGTTCGGTCGAATCGTTCATGAAACAGGTTCCATCGCGTCCAGTTCGGCTTCGAGCGCCGCGTCGGCTTCTTCGTCCTCCAATCTCTTCTCCTGGTCGACTGGCGGATTGGTGCGCAGGTAGGAGTAGATGATCGGCACGACAAAGAGCGTAGTGACGGTCGCGCCCAGCAATCCGCCGATCACTGCGCGGCCCAGCGGAGCATTCTGCTCGCCGCCTTCGCCCATGCCCAACGCCATCGGCAGCATTCCAAGAATCATCGCCGAAGCCGTCATCAGCACCGGACGGATGCGGGCGTATCCGGCCGAAAGCGCGGCGTCTTTCGCCAACGGAATCAGAGCCCGCTCATCGTTGGCGAAGGTCACCATAAGGATGCTGTTCGCCGTCGCCACGCCGACGCACATGATTGCGCCCATCAGCGAGGGAACGCTCAGGGTCGTGCCGGTCACGAACAGGATCCACAGGATTCCAGCGATCGCGCCGGGCAGCGCCGTCAGAATGATGAACGGATCCAGCCAGGATTGGAAATTCACTGCCATCAGCAGGTACACCAGCACCACCGCGAAAGCCATGCCCAGGGCCAGCCGGAAGAAGGAGGATTGCATCGTTTCATACTCGCCGCGCAGGTTGAACGTTGCCCCGCGCGGCAAATGCGGCTCCTCTTCATGCACGATCTTTTCCACTTGCTTGCCGACGCTGCCCAAATCGCGCCGGTCCACGTTGGCGTAAATGTCGAACACCGGCGTGACGTTCCAGTGATTCACAATCACCGGACCGTAGCCCCGCTCCACGTTCGCAATATTCGTCAGCAGATGCGCACCCGCGTCGTTGCTGGCTGAGGCGTCGCCGGTCAGCGATTTCGGATCGTTCGCCGCCACCGGAGTCGATTCGTTGGTGATGGGCGTGTTCATCAGCGTCTCCAGCGAATCCATCCGGTACTGCGCGGTCTGCACGCCCACGTTATAGGTGACTCCGTTCTGCGGGTTCATCCAGAAGCTCGGCGCAACCTGATTATTTCCGCTGAGCGAAATTAGCAGGCTGCTCGAAACGTCGCGCTGCGTGAGGCCCATCTCGCCGGCCTTGGTGCGGTCCACGTTGACGAAAATCTGCGGCTCGCGGTAGACCTCGTGAATGTGCACGTCGGCCGCGCCCGGAATACGTTCGATCTCGTCGCGCAGGCGCTGCGCGATCTTGTAATCGTTGGGAACGTCGCGTCCGGCGATTTGGAGATCCAGCGGAGCCGGCAAGCCGAAATTCAAAATCTGGTTGGTGATGTCGGCGGGTTCGAAGAAGAACACCATGTCCGGGAAACGCTGGGTCAGGCGTTTGCGCAGCAGGACCTTGTAGTCCTTCACCGCGCCGTGCTTTTCGCGGTTCAACGAAATCAGAATTTCGCCGTCGGCCGACGAAATGTTGGGCACGTCCCCCTGCGCCAGACTATTCCAGGAGTTGGGAATGCCGATGTTGTCCGTAATGCCTTCAATCTCGCCCGCCGGCAGCGTGTCGCGGATCTCTTGCTCCACTTGATCGAACCTCACCGCTGTCTCCTCGATGCGTGTCGCAGGCGCGACGCGCGCGTGCAGCCTCAATTGCCCCGCGTCGACTTCGGGGAAGAAATCCTCGCCGATCAGCCGCACCAGGAAAAATGACCCGAGCGAAATCCCCATGAACAACAGCAGCACCGGAGCCCGATGGCGCAGCGAAAAATCCAGCAGGCCGATATAGCGATAGCGCAGCCGCTCGAAAGCATGATTCACGACGCGATGCAAGGCCCATAAAACGCCCTTTCCGCCGTGCCCGCCGGACTGATACAGCACTGCTTCGTTGCGAAGCAAATGATGCACCATGGTGGGCACCAGCGTTCGCGAAAGTAAGTACGAAGCCAGCATGGCGAACACCACCGCCATCGCCAGCGGCGTGAACAGGTAGCGCGCGGTGCCGGTCAAAAGCAGCACCGGCACGAAAACAATACAAATCGAAAGCGTCGAAACCAGCGTGGGAACCGCAATCTGCGAGGCTCCATCCAGCACGGCCCGCACCAGCCGCTTCTTCATGGCCAGGTTGCGGTGCGTGTTTTCGATTTCCACCGTCGCATCGTCCACCAGGATGCCCACCGCCAGAGCCAGCCCGCCCAACGTCATTACGTTGATGGTTTGGTTCAGCAGGCTGAGGATACAAATCGACGTCAGAATCGAAAGCGGAATGGAGATGCACACGATCAGCGTGCTGCGCCAGCTCCCCAGAAACAGGAGAATGATGCCGCCGGTCAGGAACGCCGCGATCAGCGTTTCGCGCAAAACTCCCTGAACCGACGCCCGCACAAACACGGATTGATCGCCGAACAGCGAAGACTTGAGCGCCGCTGGAACCGTGGCCATGATCTTCGGCATCGCGCTCTTGATCGCGTTGACAATGGCCAGCGTGGAGGCGTTGCCGTTGCGCGTCACCGTGAGCATCACTCCATCCACTCCGTTGGTGCGCGTGATGTTCTGTTGCGGCGAATAACCGTCGTGAACCGTGGCCACGTCTTTCATGTAGACCGTTGCGCCGTTGACGGTTTTGATCGGCAGGTCGTTGAACTCGGACACCAGCGAAGGGCTGCTGCTGACGCGGATTGGATATTCGATTCCCGCGAACTTCGCCGTCCCTGCGGGCACAATCAGGTTCTGAAGACTCAGCGCGTTGGAAATATCGATGGGCGAAAGTTGCTTCGCGTACATCTCGTCCGGGTTGATATCAACCATGATCTGGCGGCTCTTGCCGCCAAACGGATAGGACACCGTCGCTCCCTGCACCACTGCCAGTCCGGTGCGGACGAAGTTATTGGCCAGGTCGAACATCTCCTGCGGGCTTAGCGTCGTGCTGTTGAAGCCGAGGTCCAGAATCGGCACACTGGCGGCATCGTACTTGAGGATTTGCGGTGGGAAGGTGCCCGGCGGCATGTTCCTCACCACCACCTGCGATTGCGTCACAATCTGCGCCAGCGCCAGGTCAATCTGCACGTTGGGATGGAAATACACCCGGACCACTGCGATGCTCTGGTGCGATTGCGATTCGATGTGCTCGATGCCGCTGACGTTGGATGTCAGCGCGCGCTCGAAGTTGGAGACGATGCGCCCTTCCATCTCCTCCGGCGCCAGCCCGCTGTACTGCCACACGATGCTGACAATGGGGATGTCGATGTATGGGAAAATGTCGACCGGCATGGTCACGATGGCCGCGCCGCCCAAAATGGCGATCAGCAGCGCCATCACGACGAAAGTGTAGGGACGCCTGAGCGCTAACCTAACGATCCACATAGAAGATTGCTCGCAACGAGTTCACGCGCAAAGACGCACTACCATCGTAACATCTTGGGGATGAATGGCATCGGAAACCGTGAGCAGCTTGGGCCTACTTAGCGCGAAAAAGGCCGACAGGTCGCCCCCATATCAGTTCTCGGATGGCCTGTCCACATGGTCAATTACGAAGAAATCGCCGGGCCCCCTCGCCGATTCGAGCTTGAGCCCAAGCTGTTCCTCTAGGGCAGTAAAGATCGAAGGCCCCTGAAAGCTCGTGGTCGTGGCCGGGGCACCATTATTTTCCTGAGCGTCACCGGGAGGCGGAGGAGGCAAACCAACTCGCATCGTTTGTTGTTCAGGCTCGAATTCCAGGCTGAAATCAAATTGTCCAGGGATACCGGTTTTATCGATGACCGGTCGATCCATGATTCCATCAAGTATGTTGGCAAAATCGCCGACGCTCAGGCCGTGCAGCTCCTGTACGAGGAGCGCTCCCTCTCTTGTGAATGGGCTTGGTCCACAAAAGTTTTGGCCTGGCTTTAGCGGTGATGCAGACTGTGACCTCGGAACGCAAGAACCTTGTTGGAATCGCCGCAGTTTGGGGCCGCTCTTGGCAACGATGAGGTTGTATACGGGGATCAGTCTGGTTTCACGATGGATCTTCAGGTTAAACCGATCTTCCAGAAGAGCCTGAAGCATCGGCCCCAACACGACTCCCCGGCTCGGATTGCCTTGCGCCTTTGCGTCAATCTCGTACCCGTCGGAGATGGCCCAGGCGGGGGCTCCGACGATCTTGGCCGATGTCGAAAAAGAAGATTGGGACTGGCCATTTGCATACTGAATGTATGCGAACCTGACGAAGGAGACCAGAGGGCTGCAGCCGCTGCTAAACCGGCCTGGAGACCAGCCATCACCTCGAACGCCGTTCTGTGCACCCATCTCGCAATGACGAATCGAGGCGACCTCGAAAGCAGGTTTGCTGCCGACGCTCGATTGGGCCCGTGCGGCAGGCAAGTTTAAGAGACTGAGCAGGACCGCTGCAGGCACACCGGCCGTTCGATTTATTCCGAGTGCCACTTTCTTAGGCATCCAGTCTAATAATCATGAGACTCAAAATAGCGCGTTTGTGAGATCGAAGCCAGTCCCTACTCTACGCTGCTGACTTTGCCGTCGGTAAACGTGATCTTGAGGTCCGGATAGGTCCAGATCTCGTGGCTGGATCCGGTCACCGCGACAATCTTGGGCTCGCCCAGAGCCGCCTTCACCTGCTCGGACGTCTCGCCGATTTTGATCGCCTCTGAAGGCTTGCCCGCATCGCCGAAGGTCACCTTCGAGACTTGCGACTTAGGATACGTCCGCACCATGCCGTCCACCAGGAAGCTGATCTGGCCGTCGCTGAAGCCCGCCCAGGAACCCGTCAAAGTAGTCCCGTCGCGCAGCGTCAGGCTGTCGGCGCGCGCAAAACCGAGCGCGGCGAGGAACAGAACTGTAAAGATTCTCGTCATTGCGTGCCCTTGGGATTGTCGATCACCACGTCTTGCGACAGCTTGTAAGTGAAGCGCGTTTCCGGCGGGATCTGCACTCCTTTGCTGGTCAGCGCCGCTCCGATCGCTCCCGCCGCAGCACCGATTCCCGCACCTACCGCAGCTCCAGCTCCGCCGCCCGCGGCCGCTCCAATCGCCGCTCCGCCCGCTGCTCCGCCGCCCGCTCCAATCGCGGTCCGCTTGGATTGCGACCCGGATTGCGAATCCACGTTGTCAGTCTTAAGCTCGATTCGCCGGCCATTCACGATCACGGCCACCAGCGTGGTCGCGAGCATCGCGTGGCCCTTGAGCTTGGGGTTTTTGATCTCGGTGATGCGCAGAACCGCATTGGAGTTGATGGGCGCAATGGTCACGCCGTTCACCACCAACGGATCGTCCAGACTGGCCGAGTATTCTTTGTACTTGTCGGCTTTTTTCGAATCGATCCGCTCCACTGTGCGCGCGGCAATCTCCGTGCCCGCCGGAATCGTGATGCTAGCCGACGGAGCCGCTGGCCCGGTGGGGGGAACAGGCGGTGCCGCCGGTGCAGGCGCAAGTACAGGCTCAGCCGCTAAAGTTGGTCTGGGCGCGGCTGCCGGTGTAGGTGGAGCCGGAACCGTTGGTGGAGATAGAGGTGCCGGTGGAACTGGAGGCGCGGGAACAGACGGCACAGCAGGCGCAAGAGGCGCCGCCGGCGGAGCCGGAGGTTCTGGAGGAGCAGGCGCGGCGGCCGATTCCAGAAGGGGATTGAACTGGATCGACGCGACCTGATCCATCGAGATCACCTGCGCGTCGTCACCCACCTTGACCAGGAGCTGCTTGCTGCCCGCGGACTCCACGGTGCCCGTGATCTGCTGCCCGTTCTTCAACGTGACGACGTCAGCTAAGGCGCTGGACCCCAGCAACGCAATGAACAAAACAAACCAGGTCTTCTTCATGCTTGCCTCCAACCCGAGTTCAGCCGGTTACTAGCCCGCAAAGGGCGCGCGGGCACCATTATCACACCCCCGTAAGCTGCCCGCGCGCTCCGTTTTGCGGGCGGTTAATTGGAGCTGACGGTCCAATGAACCACGCATTTCCTCTGCGCGCCGGAGCTTTTATTCCTCAAGATTAGCCGCTGCGTGCCGTCGTCGCCCGGAACCAGCCGCGCGTCCCACATCTTGGTGTCGTAATCGAGCTGAAGCTTCAGCGGCGGGAGATTGCGAAACACATATTCCGCATTCTGCGGAACCGCCTCTCCCCGGCATTGCAAAGTGCCGGACATCGGCCCGTTATACGATTTCGGATCAGGCGCGATCGCGGCGGTAACCGCAGGCGGCGGATCCGGTTGCGGGTTGGTCTGAGGTGTTCGCCTCTGCAACGTGGGCGCGCCCGCCGACGGATCGGGATCCGCGCCGATCAGCGCCGGTCGTTCGCCGGGAGGCACCATCTTCCTCCGGCCGGTCGAGGGAGCGCCGCCCTCCGAAGATTGCTGAATGCTGGATCGCGGATCGTACAGCCAGAAATTCGCCCGATCGACTGTCTCCGGATCACCGCTGCGAAGATCCCGCGCCAGCAGGCTCTGCGCGGTCGCCCGGTAGAACGGCAGAATCTGCACAGCCTGTTTCCTCCACAAACCGATATCCGGCATGTCGATCAGAATCCGGCACACCGTCTCGGCTTCCGTTGGGGACAGATCCAGCGGCTGCCCGGCCGCGGCAGCGTGGACCAGGTCATTCATCATCGGCTGGCCGCTATCCGGGAAGCGCAGCAGCAGGTCTTCGAACATCGGAGCGTAACCCGGCAGGAACGCCGCCGCGCGCTGCGGTCCCCAGGAAAAGTTGATCACGCCCACGGCTACCTTGGCGTCCGCCAGTGATTTGACTACGTCCGTAAGATTGCCTCGTGTGTCTTTTTGCCAGGCGGCTATCAGTTCCTCATCGATAATATCGCGGTACCAAGCCAGCCACCCGGTGAGCGTAGTGACGGTCTGCTCCCGGTTATTCGCATCCACTTTTTCCAATAATGCCCGGATCTTCTGGCGCGCCACCGCAGGCGAATACGGCGCAGGTCCAGTCACCTTGAACTGGGCATGCGCCGGAGTCAGGGCCATTCCTGCGAAAACCAGCGCGATTACCACCGTCCAGCTACGCAATCGCAATGGAAAAAGTCTTGTCATAAGACGATATTGGACGCGCCAATCGTCGCTCCATTGTAAGGTCACGGTTCGCTTCAATGCAAACACCCATGTTCGCGATCGTGTTTTTCAAGCGCAGCCCGCGCGTCCTCATACGCCTGGCGGGCTTCCTGCTCCCGGCGGCGCGCCGGCTCGGCATCCGCGGAGCCCTGCGCGTCTTTGCGGAGGTCCGCTGCTTCGATGTAGAGGCGCGCCGTGCGCGCCACCTCGCTCTTCAGGTTTTCCCTCTCTTCGCAGAACAAGCGGGTCCATTGTAACGGCCAAATGTGACACAAGCATTGATTCTATGAGCATCAAGGCGATGTCATCGAACTGTCACCCTCCGCGGAAACCCGCTTGCTCCGTTCAGTAGCGAATATGAAAGCGCAGATTCTAACCGCTCTGGGTGAATCGGCGCTGGGCCGCGCAGCACAGGTGAACGCGGCGCTGGCGGCTAACGACCGCATCAAGTACTATCTTTCCTTACTCCAGATGTCGATAGCCCGCGCGGACCGCCCGGAGCAGCCGGCGTCGGATCTGCGGTCCGAGCGCCTCGCCTGCGGGGTCCTGGACTCCGCGTTTGATGAAATAACCGCCGCTACCCGCCGGGAGGGCGAGTGCTACAGCATCCCCGGCTGCGCCAAAATACTCGACTCGATCACCCAGGAGTTGCGCGTTATGGCCGAGCCGGTTCTCTCTGTGGAGTCCGCGTCCTTCGCGGGCCGGCTGGAATGCCTTCTCAATCGCTTGCCGGCCCCACAGGACGGTTTGATTTCAGGCTCCGCGATTTTCGAGATGAGCCGCGCCGCCAGCGGCCAACAAGACAGCCTTCATCAGCTTGTCATGGACCTGCATAAGCGCCTCAACGCCATGCAAGCGGAACTGGCCGAGCAGCGCTTGGATGGAGCGGCCGTTTACAACATCGAGGAAGCCGACCGGCCGCTGATCGCCGCCTTCATGGCGGGATTGAATCGCACTGCTCCGCTGAAATTCGACCATCCCGGCCTGGCCACGACTGCCACGCGCTCCGGCGCAACACTCCTCATCCAGAACGATATCGGCGAGACCGACGCGCACGTCGTGGTGATCCACGTGGAAGGCCTTTCGGTCCAAGTCATCTACACCGACGTGCACCCGGAGCGCGCCCAGTTCTTCCGTGACATGTTCAAAAATTACCCGGTCGCCTGGAACACTAGCCGCGCGGGCGAACTTGCCGAAGCCGGCGCGGATGCGAGCTTTACCCTACTCACCGGTACATTTGCCGCGCCCGGCCGGGCCGCGCTTGAAGAGTATCTCGGCTTCCTCGGCTCCCGCCTGGTGTTCCTGATCGATTGGAACCGCGCGCGCAAGCAACTTCGCGATTTCCTGCGCGGACCGGATAGGGTCGCGGTTCTCAGTTGGGGGGCGGAAGCCGAAGCGGGCCATCGCGCTTTCCTCCAACTCGGCGGCGCTCGCGTGGTCCATCAGGCCATCGAAAAGGTCGCGGGCTCAGCGCTGCATTTCGGAGACCGGCTATGCGATGTGCTGGGCACAAAAGCCGCGAACGATTTCATGCGCTTCGTTTTGGGCGCAGCTTCGGACGGATTGAAGCAACAGCAATCCGCGAGGCTTATTCAGGATCGCATCTGCGCGGAGCTTCAAGCCCACCTCGCGAGCGAAGGCCAACGCTTGTTGCAATTGGCTGGAGAGCACGCCGGAATCATCTTCGAGCTGGCCACTCAGGTGCGAGACGGCGTTCGCGATATTCCTGCCGGCCAGGACTGCGCGAACTACGAAAAGCTCGCCAAACGCGCCCGAGGTTTTGAGCATGACGCCGATCAGTTGGTGATCGCCGCGCGGGAGGCTGTAGCCAAGCGCCCGGAGTACACGGCGCTTTTCAGGGTCGCGGAAACCGCCGACGATGCCGCGGATGAGTTGGAGGAGGTCGTCTTCTTGCTCGGGTTGCTTCACGTAAGTAAGCCCTGCGGCGAAGCCCTGCATGCTCTCGCGGCTCTCGCCGGCCTGCTGGTCGAAGCGTCTCAGGAATGGGTCAAAGCGCTCACGCACGCCGTGCATGTCAAGAAAGCCGGCCGGCAGGAAGACGCCGGCGATTTCCTGCTCGCCATCGACCGGGTGCTCGCTTTGGAGCATCAAGCCAACGACGCGGAGCGCGCCTTGACCTACGCCGCTGTCCGCCACGCGCGCAATTTCCGCCAGTTACACCTCTACTCCGAGATCGGAGCGAGTCTCGAAGCCGCGGCGGATTCGCTGAAAAGCGCCGGACTCATCGCGCGGGATCATTTATTCGCTACCGTCTTGGGGGCATGAGCCATGCTCAAAACGAAGATCTTCGAAATCGGTCCCGGGCCGCTGCCCCAAACTTCCGCTGCTGAAGTCGGCAACAAGGCTTGGAATCTGATGCGCATGGCCGCGGGGGGATTGCCCGTGCCCCCGGGATTCGTCCTGCCCGCATCTTGGCGCAGCCAGCAGGAGGGCGCGCTCCGCGAGGCTCTGGCGGAAGGCGTTTCTGTGCTGGAAAAGCGCACCGGCTTGCATTTCGGTTCGCCGCGCAACCCGCTGTTGGTTTCCGTGCGATCCGGAAGCGCCGTCTCCATGCCCGGCATGCTGGAGACTGTGCTGGATCTCGGCCTCACGGAGGAGTCGGCCGACGGATTGATCCGTCTAACCGGCAATCCGCGTCTGGCCTGGGATTGTTACCGGCGTTTGATTCAAGGCTACGCGGAAGTCGTCCAAGGGCTGCCATCCGCCCCGTTCGAGGATCTGCTGGCGCAGGCCGCCTCAGAGTCCGGCGTGGACAGCGATCGCGAGTTGGATTGCCGCTCACTGCGAAAACTGGCTCGCGGCATGGCCGGCCTCTTCGAAGAGCTGGCGGGCGAACCTTTTCCATCAGACCCGCTGGAACAGTTGCACCGCGCCGCACGCGCCGTCTTTCGTTCGTGGGATGCCCTCAAAGCGGTGTCGTACCGCCGCTTGAAGAACATCAGGGACGATCTCGGAACCGCCGTAACCGTGCAGGCCATGGTGTTCGGCAACGCGGGCGGCCAGTCCGGTTCCGGCGTCGGTTTCACCCGCAATCCGGCGACCGGCGAAAAAGAGCTCTATCTCGACTTTCGCTTCAACGCCCAGGGTGAGGACGTCGTCGCTGGGCGCCACACCAGCGCGGATACCGAACGCCTACGGCGCGCCCTGCCCCGCGTTTGGACCGAAATCGGATCCGCCGCCGCGGCGCTCGAAACCCTGTTCCGCGATGCTCAGGATTTTGAATTCACCGTGCAGAGCGGTGCGCTGTACCTTCTGCAGTCCCGCGACGCCAAGCGCACGGATTGGGCGGCTCTACGCATCGCTGTCGACCTGGTACGCGAAGAGCTGATCGATGCGGACGAAGCGCGGCGGCGGCTGAACGGAATCGACCTGCAACGCATTTCGCGAACCCGCTTCGATGCCCACACCGCTGTGACGCTAGCTCGGGCGGAAGCGGCGTCGGTCGGGGTCGCCAGCGGCGCCATCGCGCTCGACTCCGCGGCCGCCGCGCGCATCGCCCAACAAGGCTCGCCCGTGATCCTGGTGCGCCGCGATATCGCGACCTCCGACATCGATGGCATCGCCGTCGCCAGCGGAATCCTCACTGCTTCCGGGAGCCGCACTTCGCACGCGGCCGTGGTCGCGCGGCACCTCGGCAAAGTGTGTCTGGTGGGGTGCGCTGCATTGGAAATCGACCTGGAACGCCGCCGTTGCAAGCTCGGCGCTGCGGTTTTAAACGAAGGCGATTTCCTGTCGCTCGACGCCAACGCAGGTTGCGTTTACTCGGGGAAACTCAAGGCCGTGACGGAGCGTCCACAACGCGAATTAAAGGCGATAGCGCAATGGCCGGCGCTGCTTCTAGCAGGCTGACTTCGTTGTTTTCCGCTACTGTGGCTTCTGATCCTCGAACGGAACTTCGAAATACAGGAATTCTTTTCCGTTCGACGCGTCGGCGATCCCGTTCACGTAGAGATACGCGCCCGGACGTACCGCGCTATCGAAGTAAAAGAATCCGTAGATTTGGTCGCCGGCCGGCAGCAGCGTGGCGCTGAACGCGAGCCCGTCGATCTCCGGCACATCCAGCGGACCCTTATGTTTGCGCGATAGAGGAATGGGGAGGGGACTCGGCTGCGGCACGCGGTAGTCTTTGCCCGCCGCGCCATCCCACAAGCGCACGTCGAGAGGTTTCATGGGCAAGGCCCGATCGTTTTGCAGATCCACCAGTTCCGGTTTCAGGTTCAGCCGCAGCGCGCCGGGCGTGCCGTTCTTGATGATCACCAGAATCGGCAGCACGCCGTACTTGTAAGGGTTCGCTTTGCCGAACGCCGCCTTGACCTCGTCCTCTCGGGTATACGGCACGGCCGCGATCGTGATTCCGTTCTGTGTCTGGTGGCCGGGGTAAGACCCCGCCGGCCCGGGGGCGAAGCGCTTATCGGCCGCGTCAGCCTTGTGAGAGGCTACCGCCGCCGCTATACTCAAAAGAACCATCAACGCCACGCGTCTCATTTATTTCCTCTACCAGGTCTTTCAGATCATCCTCAGCCCAGTGGTGGCTCTGTATCTACTGTACCGGGGAATCCGCGACCGCGCCTACTTCACCCATGTGTCCGAACGCCTCGGCTTCCTACCGGCCGCTTACCAAACGACGGGAGCCAGGGTCGTCTGGTTTCACGCCGTCTCCGTCGGCGAAGTACTTTCGAGTGTCGAATTGATACGGCGCTTGAAAAGCCAGGATTCCGGCCTGTCGGTCTTTCTTTCCACCACAACACTCACTGGCCGAGCCGCCGCGGAACAGCGCCTCAAAGAGCACGTCTTCTATCTGCCGCTCGATTACCGCTGGATGATTCGCCGCGTCCTTCGCCGCCTGCGTCCCTCCGCCGTAGTGATTCTTGAAACCGAAATCTGGCCCAACCTGTATCGCGAAAGCAAGCGCGCCGGAGCCTCGCTGATGATGGTGAACGCTCGCATCTCCGACCGAAGCTTGCCCTCCTACCGTCGAGCCGGCGGCTTCTTCCGCCATGTTCTCTGCTGGCCGGACGCGATTCTTGCGCAGACGGAAGAAGATGCGCGCCGCTTGCAAATCGCCGGCGCTCCACAACAAGTCATTTCCACCGCCGGCAACCTCAAATACGATTTCAATCCTCCTTCTTCCGGTATCGCGCCTGAAATTCTGCGTTTTCTCAGTGGTCCCGGGCCCGTTTGGATCGCCGCCAGCACCATGCCTCCACAGGCGCCCAACGACCCCGACGAAGACGATACCGTAATCGCGGCGTTTCTCGCTCTCGCGCGGCCCGAGCTGAGATTGGCTCTTGCCCCGCGCCATCCGCAGCGTTTCGATAGCGCTGCGGAAAAGCTCACCCACGCCGGAATCCCGTTCGCCCGCCGCAGCTCGATCCATGCCGCCCCCGCCGACGCCCGCGTGCTCCTGCTCGATTCCATCGGCGAGCTGGCCGCGCTGTTCGAGCGAGCCTCCGTCGTCTTCATGGGCGGCACTCTCGCCTCCCGCGGCGGACACAATATTCTGGAGCCGGCGTTGTTCGCGAAACCCGTTATCGCCGGTCCGCACATGGAAAATTTCGCGGCCATCGCCGACGAATTCACAGCGCGGGGCGGTCTGGTGCGGATCGCGAGCGCTGCCGATCTCGCTGCCTCGGTCGCCACACTTCTCGACGATCCCCCACACGCGCGGGCCCTCGGCGCGGAGGCCCGCAAGCTGGCGAGCGCTAAACGTGGCGTGGTCGAGCGCGTCGCGTCCGAGATCCTCGCGCAGGCCAGCCTCGGAATTCCGAACCCTCCGCGAACCCTCCCTGCGCGCCTCGCGCTCACGCCGCTCTCCTGGCTCTGGCGAGCCGGGCATCGCGTCAACTTGAACGCGCCTCGCCGTTCGCTTTCAACTAAGGTCGTCAGCATTGGCGCTGTGGCGATGGGAGGCTCCGGTAAAACTCCCGTCGTCGCTCATCTCGCCGAGCGCATCGCCGCGGCCGGAAAATCGCCTGCGATTCTCACCCGTGGCTACCGCCGTAAATCGAATGAACCGGTGATCGTCCCGCGTGGCCAAACCGCGCCCGCCAGCATCACCGGCGACGAAGCCCAAATCTTCCTCCGCGCCGCGCACGCCCAGGTCGGCATCGGCGCTGACCGCTTCGCCCTCGGCCGCGCCATCGGGAGCCAACTTCATCCCGACGTCTTCCTCCTTGATGACGGCTTCCAGCACGTTCGCCTCAAGCGCGATCAGGATATCGTTCTGATCGATGCACTCGATCCCCTCAGCGGCGGCGTCTTTCCTCTCGGCCGCCTGCGCGAGCCCTTCTCCAATCTCGCCCGGGCCACCGCCATTCTCGTCACGCGCGTCGAAGCTGGACAAAACATCTCCGGCATCGAGCGTCTGATCCGCCGCTACAATCACTCCGCTCCGATTTTCCGCTGCAAAATGATTCCGCGCGAGTGGGTCCGTCTTGGCGCGAGCGACGTCCAACCGGCGCAAATCTTCCACCGCGTCGGCGCGTTTTGCGCTCTCGGCTCGCCCAACTCCTTCTGGCGGACCCTCGATGAACTCGGCCTCGAAGTTGCGTTTCGCGAAACATTTCGCGATCATCATGCCTACAGCCTCTCCGATCTTCAGCGCCTCGCGGCGCGAGCCTCGGCTCAGAGCGTCGAGGCGTTAGTGACCACGGAAAAGGACCTCATGAATCTGTGTGACGGCGCTGCCACAGTGTTTCAAAATCCTCCGCTGTACTGGCTGAAACTGGGCGTCGAAATCGAGCGCGAAGAAGAATTATTGCGGATGATTCTATGAGGTTCGCGCGATGAGGACCGCCATCTTCGGAGGTACCTTTGATCCGATTCACTCCGCGCACCTGATCGTCGCGCATGAAGCCGCCGAGGCCTTCGGGCTGGACCGGGTACTTTTCATCCCCGCCGGCAATCCCCCGCACAAAGAAGCGGGCGCGTCTTATGAACACCGCTTCCGCATGGTGGAGCTGGCCTGCGCCGCCGACCCGCGCTTCGAACCCTCGCGCATCGAAGAGGGCCGCGAGAAAAGTTACTCTATCAATACCATCGAGCGGTTAATGGCCCCCGGTCAGAGTCTGCTGTTCATCATCGGCGCGGACGCTTTTGCCGAAATCCGCACATGGTATCGCTGGGAAGATTTAGTGCGCGAGGTCGAATTTATCGTGGTCACGCGCCCGGGCCACGATTACTCAAGTCCCGCCGGTGCGCGCGTCCATCGCCTCGACACCGTCGCCCTGCCCGTCTCTTCTTCCGAGATACGCCAGGAAATCGCGCACGGCCGGACGCCCCCGGTTCTCCCGCCCGCCGTCGCCGGTTATATCCACGAGCATCGCCTCTACCGCTGAAGTATCATAATCCCTGATCTCGAATCGGGAGGCTCCTAATATGCGAAAAGCATTCTTGCTGGTGACGGTCGTTGCAGCGGCCGCAGCAATGTTCCTGACGTCACAGATGGCCGCGCAGAACCCTCCGCCGCCCATCGCCAATCCGGGCAAGCTTTACAACACCGTCAAGCAGAAGCTGCTCGAAGGCAAACAGGTGTTCAGTTTTACGCAATCCACCGCCGACCCCGCGGGTTACTGCGAAAAGGCCAAGCATTACGATTTCACCTGGTTCGAGATGCAGCACTCTACGCTCGAATTCCGCGACATCGAAGCCATGATCGCGGCCTGCCCGCACGTCGCCGCTACGCCCATGATCCGGCTCCCCGATGCCCAGGAATGGCACATCCAGCACTCCACCGATATCGGTGCGCTCGGCGTGATTATTCCCACCGTCGATGACGTCGCCCGCGCGCGTGAAGGAGCCATGTGGGCTCGCTTCCCTCCCGTCGGCCGCCGCAGCTCCGGCCAAGGCCAGGCCCCGCGTATCTGGGGCGTGCAAGGAGTCAACTACCGCCAGACCATCAATGACAACATGCTAGTGGTGGTGATGATCGAAACTCCCACCGGAGTCGCCAACGCCTACGACATCGCCTCTGTCCCCGGCATCGACGTGGTGATCATCGGCAACAACGATCTGTCTTCCTTCTCTGGCTATCCGCAAAATTCACCCGAGTATCAAGCCATGGTTACCAAGATCCATGACGACACGCTGCGAGCCGGCAAAATTTTCGGCCAGGCCAACGCCATGTACGCCACGGGCCATCCCTTGAGTAAGGATGCAAAATTCTTCCAGAACGGACCTTCGAACGACGGCTGGACTCCTCCGGCCCGCGGCGGCCGCGGCCCCGTCAACCCCAACGCGCCGCCGCCGGGGGAAGAAGCGAAGTAAGTGCACCGGTCCGACGCTGGGCAATGAAGCGGACCACCATCTTCCTTCCGGATGAACTGCATGAACCCTGTTTATCGACCTGTGAGCTTGGCCCGCCCTTGCCGGCGCGCGGACCGGCGGACCAACGGACCGGGGTTGTTTTCGAAACTGACGCGGCGCCTGCCCATCTTATCCGAGTTTCCGCGCCCGCTTCAGTAGCATCTCTCGCTCCCGAGCATTCCGCGTCAGCGCCGCCGCCCGCTCAAACTCCGCCCGAGCCTCCGCAAGCCGCCCCAGCTTCTTCAGAAAATCCCCGCGCACGCTTGGCAACAGATGATATTCGCGCAACGACGGCTCCGCGGCGAGCGAATCGATAATCTCCAGTCCCGCCTGTGCGCCGAACGCCATCCCGAGGGCGACCGCGCGATTCAACTCCACAACTGGCGATGGCATCACCAGCGCCAGTTCTTCATACAAAGCGGCGATTCTCAGCCAATCCGTCTCCTCGGCCATGCGAGCCCTTGCATGGCATGCGGCGATCGCCGCTTGCAGTGCATAAGACCCTCGCCCGCCCAGTTTCTCGGCCCGCTCAAGCGCCGCGAGCCCTCGCCGGATCAGCAATCGGTCCCACAACGCGCGATTCTGATCGAGCATTAGGATTGGCTCGCCCCCCGGCCCGGTCCGCGCGGCCGTCCGCGAAGCTTGAATCTCCATCAGCGCCACCAGCCCATGAACTTCGGGCTCGGCCGGCGTAAGCTCGGCCAGTACCCGTCCCAGCCGCAACGCGTCTTCGCACAGCTCCGGCCGCACCCAGTCTTCGCCCGCCGTCGCCGAATAACCTTCGTTGAAGACCAGATACAGAACTTCGAGCACCGAAGCCAGCCGTTGGACGAGTTCCTCGCGGCGCGGAACCTCGAACGGCACTCGCTTTTCGGCCAGCGTGCGTTTGGCGCGAACAATGCGCTGCGCGATGGTCGGCTCCGGAACCAGAAACGCCCGCGCGATCTCCTCCGTCGACAGTCCGCCCAGTAGCCGCAGCGTCAGCGCCACCCGAGCCTCCCTCGTCAGCACCGGGTGGCACGCGGTAAACATCAACCGCAGTAGATCGTCATCCACCTCCATCTCCGCCGCAGCTTCCATCTCGCGCGCGGGTTCGCCCTGCAGCGCCTTCAGCTCTCGCCCCAATTCCTCGTGTTTGCGCTCGACGCGCTTGTGGCGCCGCAGATGGTCGATCGCACGATGTTTGGCCGCAGCCATCAGCCACGCGCCGGGATTGCGCGGGACTCCCGTGGCCGGCCATTGTTCCAGCGCCGCCACTAAAGCGTCCTGCGCCAATTCCTCCGCGCGGCCGATATCGCGCACGATTCGTGCAATGCCGGCAATCAGCCGGGGCGATTCGATGCGCCACACGGCGTCAATGGCGGCGCGGATTTGTGCTTCGGAAACGGTCACCCGCTTCCGATCACAGCATCTTGCCTGCTACTCCTGCAACCTGCGCGCGGCCTGCTGCGCCTCCGGCGGAAATTCGCTCATCTCGTGCACCTGCCGGACCTCGATGGTCTCGTCATCCGTGCCGGGACACCGCTTGGCCCACTCAATTGCCTCTTCGCGCGACTTGGCTTGAATAATCCAGTATCCGCCGATCACTTCCTTTGCTTCTGCGAAGGGCCCGTCGGTCACGGCGGGCACGCCGTTTTTGAAGGAGACTCGTGCGGCGGAGGACGGCGGATGCAGGCCGTTCAACTCCAACAGCACTCCGGCCTTCTGTAACTGCTCGTTGTACTTCATCATCCTGGAGACATCCTTGGCGTCCGGCATCTTGCCGGGCTCGGCCTTTTCGTAGCCCTTGGGAATCATCAGCATCATGAATCGCATGTTTTGATCCCCCTACGCCTTCTGCTCCCACTGCTTGGCCATGGGACCGGCCGCCGCCTCGTAAATTTGCCGCAGCTCGCTTTCGCCCTCGCCTGCGATCTGGAGGAATTTCTTGGTGTACTCAATCGCCTCCTGTTTCGAATCGAACCGCATCAGCGCGAACCCTCCGATCACCTCTTTGGCCTCGGCGAACGGCCCGTCCGTGACCGTGAACTTCCCGTCCTTTAACCGAACGCGAGCGCCCAACGCCGTCGGCAAGCAGCCCTCGGTCGCGATCAGATGGCCGTTCTTGAAGGACTCCTCGATGAACTTGCCCATCGTCGCCATCTCTTCCTGGCTCGGGGGAACGCCTTCGCCCTTGCTGGGCTTGAAGATGCATAAAAACTTCATGGTGTTTTTCTCCTTTTCCGGAGCGATCTTTCTTTCGCTCTCACTAACGCGTCGAATGGGCGAGCCTGGAATCGACAAGCGTCACGACATTTTTGTCAGGCAATCCTCGATCGTGTCCGCCGCGAAGTCGGCCTGGTCCTTGGTAATAATCAGCGGCGGGCAAAGGCGAATCGTATTCGGCCCGGCCCCGAGCACCAACAAGCCCCGCTCGAAGCACAGTTGCACCAGTTGATCCCGAAGTTGCGGCGCCCGCTCCTTGGTTCTCTGGTCCTTGACCATCTCGATGCCGATCATCAAGCCTAGCCCCCGAACATCGCCGACGTTCGGGAATCGCTGCGGCAAATCCCGCAACTTGGCCATCAAATGCGCGCCCACGCTGGCCGCGTTGTCGATCAATTCCTTCTTGAGCAGTTCGATGGTGGTCAGCGCCGCCGCGACCGCCACCGGATTCCCGCCGAAGGTGCTGGCGTGCGCGCCCGGCGGCCACGCCATTAGATCTGCGCGAGCTACCGTCGCGCTCAGCGGCAATCCGCTGGCGATTCCCTTGGCCAGCGTGATCACGTCCGGAACCGCCCCGAAGTGCTCGCAGGCGAACATCTTTCCGGTCCGGCCCATCCCGCTCTGCACCTCATCGAAGATCAAAAGGATGCCGTAATCGTCCGCCAGCCGCCGCAGCCCGTCGAAAAACTTCCGGGGAGGAACCAGATAGCCGCCTTCGCCCTGCACCGGCTCGACGAAGATTGCGGCGCAATCCTCCGGCGGCAGCTCTGTCCGAAAGAGTTGCGATTCAATCGCTTCCACACATTCTACCGCGCAGGAATCGGGCATCTTGCGATACGCGCAGCGGTAACAGTCGGCGTAAGGGACGTGATGCGCTCCCGGCATTAGGGGAAAGAACCCCTTCCTTTGCCTAGACTTCGAAGCCGTCAACGCCAGAGATCCCATGGTTCTTCCATGGAATGCGCCGGTAAATGCCACAAACTGCGTTCTTCCCGTATGGTATCGGGCAAGCTTAATGGCAGCTTCAATCGCCTCCGTACCGGAATTGCCGAAGTAAACTCGCCGAGCGACGCCGCCCGGAACCAAACGTGCAAGCTCCTCAGCAAGCTGAACCATGTTCTCGTAGTAGAAATCGGTACCCGACATATGAATCAGTTTGGAAGCCTGATCCTGAACCGCTCGAACCACTTGAGGGTGGCAATGCCCGGTGGCGACTACGGCGATTCCGGCGGCGAAGTCAAGGAAGCGGTTGCCATCCGGGTCCTCAACCATGGCTCCCTCCGCCCGTTCGGCGACCAGCGGGTAGGAGCGGGTATAGGAAGGCGAGATAACTTGTTGATCTCGTTCAATAATCGCCTGGGCCTTGGGGCCGGGAAGTGAAGTTCGGAGCTGCGGGAGGTCGTTGTTCATTGTTGATAATAGTACGCTAAGATTCTTGCAGTGTTAAGGACTAATATGGTATCCTTCGGCTAAAGAAGAGCATCGAATGGAGTGATTTATGGATTTCAACCGTTTCACTGAAAAACTCCAGGACGGCGTCCGCGCGGCCCAATCCCTCGCATCGCAGCGAGGTCAGCAGCAAGTCGATGCCGAACACCTGCTGCTCGCCCTGCTGGAGCAGGAGGGCGGACTCGCCCAATCCGTTCTGGCCAAAACCGGAGTCCAGCTCGAGGATCTCCATCGCCGCCTGACGGAGCAGTTGGACAAGCTGCCCCGGGTGAGCGGTCCCGCTGCAGGGATGGAACAAGTCTACGTCACGCCGCGCCTGCAAACCCTCCTGACTCGGGCCGAAGGCGAAGCCAAGCGGCTCAAGGACGACTATATCTCCATTGAGCACGTTCTGCTCGCCGCCACCGACGAAAAAATCTTCAAGGATTTGGGGCTAACTCGCGAACGTCTGATGCGCACGCTCCAGGAAGTCCGCGGCACCCAGCGCGTCACCACCCCGAACCCCGAAGGCACTTACGAAGCTCTCGAAAAATACGGCCGTGATTTGACCCAGCTCGCCGCGCAAGGCAAGCTCGACCCGGTCATCGGCCGCGACGAAGAAATTCGCCGCGTCATCCAGGTGCTTTCGCGCCGCACCAAGAACAACCCGGTGCTGATCGGCGAACCGGGCGTCGGCAAAACCGCCATTGTGGAAGGTCTAGCGCAGCGCATCGTGCGCGGCGACGTGCCAGAGGGTTTGAAGGACAAGAAAGTCGTCGCGTTGGATATGGGCGCGCTGATCGCGGGAGCCAAGTTCCGTGGTGAATTTGAAGAGCGCCTGAAGGCCGTCTTGAAAGAAGTCTCGGCTTCCGCCGGAACCGTCATCCTATTCATCGACGAATTGCACACCGTGGTCGGAGCCGGAAAAGCTGAAGGCGCGATGGACGCCGGCAACCTGCTCAAGCCGATGCTCGCCCGCGGTGAGCTGCATTGCATCGGAGCCACTACGTTAGACGAATATCGAAAATACGTCGAAAAAGACGCCGCCCTCGAGCGCCGTTTTCAGACGGTCATGGTCGATCAGCCTTCCGTCGAAGACACCATCTCGATCCTGCGCGGCCTGCGCGAGCGCTATGAAACCCATCACGGTGTGCGTATCAAGGATTCGGCCATGGTCGCCGCCGCCGTGCTCAGTCAGCGCTACATCTCCGACCGCTTCCTTCCTGACAAAGCGATTGACCTGGTCGACGAAGCTGCGGCCAAGCTGCGCACTGAGATCGATTCCATGCCGGCCGAGCTGGATGAAAGCCTGCGCCGCCAGATGCAGCTTGAAATCGAGCGCGAGGCCCTGAAAAAGGAATCCGACGCGGCTTCCAAAGAGCGCCTGAAGAAGATCGAAAAGGAGCTGGCCGAGCTCAAAACCGAATCGGCCTCGCTCAAAGCCCAATGGCAGGCCGATCAGGAGGCCATCAAGAAACAGCGCGAGCTGCGCGCCCGCGTGGAGCAGGTCAAGGTCGAAATCGAACAAGCTGAGCGAGCCTACGACTTGAACAAAGCCGCTCAGCTCAAATACGGTACCTTGGCCGCGCTCGAAAAGGAGTTGGAAAAACCCACGCGCGAGCCGGTGCTGCTCAAAGAAGAGGTCACCGAAGAAGATATCGCGCAAGTAGTCAGCCGCTGGACGGGCATTCCGCTCTCGAAACTGCTCGAAGGCGAGATCCAGAAACTGCTGCATCTTCCCGAGGAATTGCACAAACGGGTGGTCGGGCAGGATGAAGCCGTCGACGCCGTGGCCGACGCGGTTATGCGCGCTCGCGGCGGCTTGAAGGATCCCAAACGCCCCGTCGGCAGCTTCCTGTTCCTCGGCCCGACCGGAGTGGGCAAAACCGAGCTCGCCCGCGCCCTGGCGCAATTCCTGTTCGACGATGAGCGCGCTCTGGTGCGCATCGACATGTCGGAGTATCAGGAAAAGCACACCGTTTCGCGGCTGGTCGGCGCGCCTCCAGGCTATATCGGCTATGAAGAGGGCGGCCAGCTCACCGAAACCGTCCGCCGCAAGCCGTATTGCGTGGTGCTGCTGGACGAAATCGAAAAAGCGCACAGCGACGTGTTCCACGTGCTGTTGCAGGTGCTTGACGACGGCCGCCTGACCGACGGCCAGGGCCGCACCGTCGATTTCAAGAACACCATTATCATCATGACCTCCAACGCGCCCAAGGAAGACCTCCCGCGCCTGTTCCGGCCGGAATTCCTGAATCGCGTCGACGAAATCATCGACTTCCATCGCCTGACCAAGGAGCATCTGAAGCAGATCGTGGACATCCAGCTCGGTGCACTGAAAGCGCGCTTGGCGGAGCGCCGCATCGAGATCGAGTTGACCGACGCCGCCAAGGAGCGCTTGATCCAGGTCGGTTACGATCCGGCCTTCGGCGCGCGACCTCTGAAGCGTGCCATTCAAAGGGAAATTGAAACGCCGCTGGCTCGCAAGCTGGTGGCTGGTGAAATCCGCGACGGCGAGCAGGTGCGTATCGATGAACGGAGCGGGGAACTGGTGTTTGAACCCCCGGCTCACGCCGCTGCATCCAAATGATGAGAGGTAAGGAAAGAGAGAGGCACATGGCAGAACAAGTGGACACTTCAATCAGGACGCTGCCGTTACTGGCTCTGAAGAACTCGGCGCTGTTCCCCGGTTTGATGATGCCCCTGGCGGTGGGGCGAAAAGGCTCCGTCGCCGCGGTGGAGGCGGCTTTGGCCACCGAGGAAAAGGAGCTGGTGGTCGTAGCGCAACGCGACCCGAATGCCGACAACCCCAAGGCCTCCGACGTCTACAACGTCGGCACGCGCGCCACCATCCGCCGGCATCACCATTCCCGGCCGGATCAGCTCGACATCATGGTGCTGGGCATTGAGCGCGTGGTCATCATGAAGGTGGAAGAGGACGGTTACATGCACGCGCGCATCCGCCCTCTGGCGCTGCCCGACGACGCCAGCCGTGAAACCGAGGCGCTGTCGCTCTCGCTGGTGGAACTCGGAACCAAGTTTCTGCAACTGGCGCAAGGAGGCGCGGTGCAGGCCGACATCGCACGCATGTTCGCCGCCGAGCAGGACCCCCTGCAACTGGCCTTCATGATCGCTTCGGTGATGAACCTGGACGCCGCCAAGGAGCAATCCCTGCTTGAGACGCCCACCCGCTTGGAGGGTTTGCGCATAGTGCTCGGCTGGCTGTCGCATGAAGTCGACGTGCTGGAGCTGCGCAATAAGATCGCCAACGAAGCGCGCACGGAAATGTCCAAGGAGCAGCGCGAGTACGTGCTGCGCCAACAGAAGCGCGCCATCGAGCAGGAACTCGGCGAAGGCAACGGCGATCAAGCCGAAGTCGTTCAGCTCCGCGAGCGGCTGGCCAAGGCCGATCTTCCCGAAGACATTCGCAAGGAAGCCGAGCGCGAAATGGGCCGCTTGGAAAAACTTCCCGCCGCGCAGCCTGAGTTCAGCGTCATCCGCACCTGGCTCGAATACGTGATCGAGCTGCCGTGGAAGAAGCACAGCGAAGATGCGCTGGATCTGAAACGCGCTCGCGAGATCCTGGACGAGGACCATTTCGGCATCACCAAGGTCAAGGAGCGCATCATCGAACAGCTCGCGGTTTTGAAGCTGAATCCCGAAGCCAAGGCTCCGATCTTGTGCCTGGTAGGCGCGCCCGGCGTGGGCAAGACCTCGCTCGGCCAATCCATCGCCCGAGCCCTTGGACGCAAGTTCGAGCGCATGAGCCTCGGCGGCTTGCACGATGAAGCCGAACTGCGCGGCCATCGCCGGACCTATATCGGCGCTCTGCCCGGGCGCCTGATCCAAGCCATGCGCCGAGCCGGCTTCGCGAATCCGGTGCTGATGCTCGACGAAGTGGACAAGGTCGGCCACGACTTCCGTGGCGACCCCGCGGCGGCTTTGCTCGAAATTCTCGACCCTGAGCAGAACAAGGCTTTCCGCGACAACTATCTGGATCTGCCCTTTGATCTTTCGAAGGTGCTGTTCATCACCACGGCCAACACGCTGGACACGATTCCCGCGCCGTTGCTGGACCGTATGGAAATTCTGCGCCTCTCCGGCTACAGCGAAGAGGAGAAGATGCAGATTGCCCGGCGCTACTTGTTGCCGCGGCAGTTGAAGCAAACCGGCCTCACCGCCGAGCAGTTCGTCATCACCGACGAAGCCCTGCACAAAGCTATTGCCTCCTACACGCGAGAAGCCGGCGTGCGGCGCTTGGAGCAGGTGCTGGGCCGCATCATCCGCAAAGTCGCCGTGAAGTTCGCCGAAGGTTCAACCGAGTCCGTCACCGTAAACGACTCCGATGTTCCGGAACTCCTCGGACCGGAAAACATTCTGCCCGAGCAGGCTCGTAAGGAACTGCCTCCCGGTGTCGCAACCGGCCTGGCTTGGACTGAAACCGGCGGAGACGTGCTGTACATCGAAGCCGCGATGCTTCCCAACGGCAAGGAACTGGTCATCACCGGCCAACTCGGCGAGGTAATGCAGGAATCGGCCAAGACCGCGCGCAGCTACCTCTGGAGCCACGCGCGCGAATTCGGCCTGGATCCGGACAAATTCCTGAACTCCGGATTGCACATTCACGTTCCCGCAGGCGCGATCCCCAAGGATGGCCCCTCGGCCGGCGTGACCATGACCACCGCGCTGGCTTCGCTCTACTCGGGTCTCCCCGCGCGCAACGATACGGCGATGACCGGCGAAGTGACCCTGACCGGACTGGTGCTGCCCATCGGCGGCGTCAAGGAGAAGGTGCTCGCAGCCCGGCGCTCCGGCTTGAAGCGCGTCATCCTGCCCCGCGGCAATGAGAAGGATCTGCGCGATCTGCCCAAAGAAGTCCGCGACGAGATGACCTTCATCTTCGCCGACCGCGTCGAGGACGTCCTCGCCGACATACTGCCGGATCTGGTGTGCACTCCGATCCCTGTCGTTCCCGTGCGGGCGGCGTAAGCGCGCGGACGACTTGGTGGATGGACTGAAGACATGGCCGATCCGGTATCTGCGCTGAGGTCTTCGTCATCCCTAGCAGCCCGTGTCTAAACCCCAAAAACGGCTGGACCTGAAAATGTTTTGACTTTAAACTTTGGGTATGGCGATGGGGACGCGGAAGATGCGGGAGCGGCAAGAGGGCTTGTGGTACGGCGGCGAGTTGGCCACGGCGCCGGGTCACCCTTTCTATAAACGGCTCAATG
>JASHNT010000132.1 GCA_030041495.1 Bryobacteraceae bacterium
CGACGCCCTCGAGTCGGATTTTGTCAATGAGCCAGGGGCAGGTCTTGCGGATCGATGCCCAACGCCGCGTGAATTCCGAGCACGGTATAAACGGCGGAGCAATAATAGACCACGAAGCGCCGCGTGAGCGGGGTCACATCGAGCAGTATCCTTATGCCTTCTTGATCGTCGATGGGGAGCGCCGGGTGATCTTTGCAAACTCCGCCGCACACAGGATCGCGTCCGCTCGCGATGCCGTCTTCATCGATGCTGGCCGCCTGACCGCGGTCTCTCGTTCCGTCGGCGGCGAGCTTTCGAAAACCATCGCCACCTGCTTCCCTGTAATGACAGATGCGAGGTAACTTGCCTCCATGGTTAGCACCCGGTCAACGGACTGAGCGACACCGATTGAGCGAGCACCGAGCAAATTCATCCCGTTGGGCTTTTGTCGATCGCTTCCCCCCGCTTCTCTAGTGCTCTGTCCCATAAGTAATTGACATAAAGGATGGGCTGCCGTAATCTGGGGCATGTCTATAGGCCGCCCCAAAGCTGAGCTCGTGTTGAACGAAGAGGAACACCTCCAGTTGTGGAGCCTGGCACGGTCGCGCGCTTTGCCCCATGCCCTGGTTGCCCGTGCCAAGATCATTCTCTGGTCCGCCGAGGGTGTTAACAACACCGAGATCGCAAGCCGCGTGCAGTGGACCAAGGCAACGGTTGGGAAATGGCGGCGACGTTTCCTGGAGCGTCGCGTGTCGGGTGTGTATGATGAACTGCGCTCCGGCCGGCCGCGCTCGATTGAAGACGAACAGGTGGCGGCGCTTTTGAAGCGTACCCTGACCCGCAAACCCAAGGCCGGAACGCACTGGACCATCCGTGAAGCAGCGCAGGCCAGTGGTATTTCCAAATCCACGGTGCATAGGCTCTTTCAGGCCTTTGCGGTCCAGCCCCATCGCTCCCGCACCTTCAAGCTCTCCACCGACCCGTTCTTCGTCGAGAAGGTGCGCGATGTTGCGGGGCTCTACCTGAACCCACCCGATCATGCACTGGTGCTGTGCGTGGACGAAAAGAGCCAGATTCAGGCCTTGAACCGTACGCAACCGGTCCTGCCCATGGGGCTCGGCTATGTCGAGGGTGTTACCCACGACTACGTCCGCCACGGGACAACCACTCTATTTGCTGACCTGGATATCGCTACTAAAAGCGTTTCTGACTGTTTTCTGACGAGTCCGTAACGATAATTTCAGAAAGTCTTCAGAGTTCCACAAGCCATTCGACGCTATAAGTGGGATGTAACGCCATAGGAATCGATTTCGTGCTCACCGCCGGACCCGCCAAGAAGGTCACGATACATCTCAACGCGGATACGGTCTCCCAGCAAGATTTCCTGAGCCGGGAGATCCTGGCTCTGCTGTTTCAACGCAGCGCTGGAGCCACCGTGAGCCGGCTGGAGGCCGGGTTTGGCTCCCATCACCGGATGCACTCGGCTGGCGGCGGCATCGATGCGGACCGGAACATGCCGATCCAAATCGAGTTTATCGAAACTCAGGCAAACATCGAGCGGTTAGTTGGATTATGGGTCCAAGGCGACGCTAATTTTATGATTTCACTCACTCGAAAATGCCAGTATGCCTTGCGAGCGGTCTTCTATCTCGCCCACCAGCATGGCCATGGCCCGACCCCCATAACCCAGATCGCGGCAGCTACCAACGCGCCGCTGGGCTTCTTGGAATCGATCCTGTTACAACTTAGAAATGCGGGGATCCTTGAAAGTCGTCGCGGACCGTACGGCGGCTATGTCTTCGCGATGGCACCTCAGGAAGTAAGCGTGGGCGCTATCGTCCGGACTGTTGATGGACCACTCGCGAGTCTTGCGTGCCTGGGTACACCAGGCATCCGGAAGTGCCAGGACTGCACGGACGGAGAGAATTGCCAAATTCGTCGATTCATGCAAGAAATTCACGATTCCGCAGCCGCCATTCTAGACCGCACCTTCCTTTTACCGGGCTCGGCCGGGACAAATTCCCTCAGCGCCAAATCCGGTGCGATACCCACCGAGGCCGCACACCTCTAAGGAATTCATGACTTGAAGATCCAGGAAGTGGCTTCCTCTGGCTAATTAGTCTACTTACTTGATGGAGAAGATAATGAACCGATCAAAGAGATTTGTGACAGGAGCGGCAGTTCTCATTCTGTCCACTCTTGCGGCCTCGCAACTCGAGGCGCAGGTCGTCGGAGGAACCATTTCCGGTGTCATCACCGACGCGACGGGGGCCGCTTTGCCGGGAGCCGGGGTGGTTGTTAAGAATCTTGAAACCGGCGCAGAGCGTAAGCTCTTGAGCGATGACGTAGGGCATTACGCCGCACCGTCACTGGCCGTTGGAAGCTACTCGGTTACTGCCTCCAAGGAGGGATTCAGCCCCGCCACGAAAACCGGCATCACGCTGGTGGTTGCGCAGAAGTCGGAAGTCGATATTCAACTGAGGCCCGGGGAGGTGAGCCAGGCAATCACGGTTGAAGCGGAAGCGACGCCGGTGAACACTTCGACGGAACAGACTTCGGGCCTAGTCGGAGAGGAGCAGGTCAAGGATCTGCCGTTGAACGGCCGCAGCTACGATCAACTGATTACGCTGAATCCAGCCATTGTCAACTACACGGCGGAGCGTTCCGGCGGCGTGGGAACCTCGAATTCCGCGGTCGGCAATATGTTCGCGGTATCAGGGCGGAGGCCGCAGGAGAACCTGTTCCTGTTGAACGGAATCGAATACACGGGGGCCTCCGAGATCAACCTGACTCCGGGAGGTACCAGCGGTCAACTTCTGGGCGTCGATGCGGTGCGTGAGTTTAATGTCGTGACCGATACCTATGGCGCTGAGTATGGCAAGCGCCCTGGGGCGCAGGTAAGCATCATTACAGCAAGCGGAACCAACGACCTTCACGGCAGTTTGTACGAGTTTCTCCGCAACAGCGATTTGGACGCTCGCAATTTTTTCGATCAGGGTAAGATCCCGCATTTCGAGCGCAATGAGTTTGGCTCCGCGCTAGGCGGTCCACTCAAGCGCAACAAGCTGTTCTTGTTTGGGAACTACGAGGGTTATCGGCAGCACCTAGCGTTAAGCGATGTGACGCTGGTGCCGGATAATGCGGCGCGGCAAGGATATGTCGGCAACACCTATGTGGGCGTCAATCCCGCCGTAGTCCCGTTGTTATCGCTGTGGCCCGTGCAGAACGGCCCCGATCTGGGCAGCGGCATTGCGGAGGCATTCAGCCATCCCCTCCAGACCATCCGCGAGGATTTTGGAACCACCCGCCTCGACTACACCCTGTCGAACACCGATACGCTGTTCGCCGTCTACACCATTGACGACAGCACGGCAAACACTCCGTCCGCCAATCCGCTCAGCTTGGCGTTTGAAACCCTCCGCGAGCAGGTGCTGAGCGCGCAGGAACAGCACGTCTTTTCACCCTCCCTGCTTAACACTTTCCGCGCCGGATATTCGCGCGCCGGCTATTACTTCGATGGAACTACGCCAGTGGACATTCCCGGATGGGTACAAGGTGATCCGATCGGTGCGGTCGTTGTCGGCGGAGGCACGGCGCTCAACGGCGCTTCGCAAATTAGCGGCGCGGGCACGAACGCCGGCAGCAACCTAAGCGCAGAGCGCAACCTCTTCACTTACGACGACCACATCTCCTGGAGTCACGGCATTCACCAGATCCAAGCTGGCGCTTGGGTACAACGTATCGAGGCCAATGACAGCTTGGCGCAGGATCAGTACGGGCAAGCTTCATTCAGCAGTCTGACTTCATTCCTTCAAGGCACGATTTCGACCTTTACTGTTGTGCCGGCGCCCACTCCATTGGGCTGGCGGCAGACCGAGGCCGCAGGCTTTGTGCAGGACGGGATGAAGCTACGCCGCAATCTGGAACTGCGGGTTGGCTTCCGCTTCGAATCCACCGATGGCTGGGATGAGGCGCACGGCCGCGCTTCGAACTATTTGTTCAACTCCAGCGGCATCATTGAAACGAATCCGCAGATCGGAACCCCTGCGCTCACCGTCAACAATGCTAGGTTTCTGCCGGAGCCGCGCGTGGGTCTTGCATGGGACCCGTTCGGCCACAGCAAGACCGTGATTCACGCCGGGTTCGGCGTCTACTATGCATTACTCGACGATCTGGATTACCGGCTTGATCAGAATGGCCCCTTCAACACAACGGTGGTCGAAAAGAACGTCGCGCTTTCGAGCATTCAGTTCTATCCCGGAGAGGCGCCGCCATCCGGCAGCAAGGTCTCGCCGAGCGGCATCCAGCCCAATGCGCAGACCCCCGGCTTGGCGACATGGACGTTTAAGCTCGATCAGCAGATCGCACCGGCGACAACGTTGAGCGTCGGTTACGTTGGGTCCCACGGCTATCATGAGCTGCTTTCGCTCGACGCGAACGAGCCCATCCCAACCATTTGCCCGGCATCGCCGTGCCCCTCGACCCTTCCCGCCGGAACGGCTTATTACCCGGCCAACGCTCCCCTCGCCAATCCCAATCTGGCGAACTCCACGACGTGGTTTACCGAGGGTCTGAGTTCCTACAACGCCCTGGAGGTGGATGCAGCCAAGCGGCTCAGCCACGGCCTTCAACTGCGCGGCGTCTACACTTTCGCCAAGAGCCTCGACGATGGCACCGCAATGAACAGCAGTGTGGGCACCAACGCTCCGGGGTTTGTGATGTACCCGCTCTACCCCAAGCTCGACTGGGGCCCCTCCACTTACGATGTGAAGAATCTGGCCGTGATCAGCGCGACCTACGATCTCCCGCTTGGTCACGGCAAGGCGCTATTGGGGAACGCGAGTGGTCTCACGGAAAAACTGTTCGGCGGATGGGCGCTAAGCGGTATTGAGACGTTGCAGAGCGGACTCCCGTTCACCCTGCAGCTTGGCTACAATCCCACCAATAACGGCGACAGCCGCGACCCCATTCGTCCCAACTGGAATCCGGCCTTCAGCGGCCCGGTCATCCTTGGAAGTCCGAATGAGTACTTCAACCCGAATGCGTTTCTGCCTCCCGCCGCGGGCACCTACGGCAACGTGGGCCGCGACGTGCTGACCGGCCCAGGAATCACCGAGTTGGATCTGTCGGCGCTGAAGAACTCTCGCCTGAGCGAGCGAATGAATCTCCAATTCCGGGCGGAGTTCTTCAACATCTTCAACCACCCCAACTTCGGGACTCCGAATGCCGTGGTCTACACCTCCGCTACGACGACTCCTGCTCCGACAGCGGGCGTTATCACCTCGACTTCCACCACTTCGCGGCAGATTCAGTTCGGCCTGAAGCTTCAGTGGTGATTATTAGCCTCAGGCGGAAGGATGTGGCATGCATTCTGTTCCAGGGCCGGAAGCTTGAAACTCTCCGCCCACCGGTCCAGACGGAACCGGCGCGCGATGGCGAGTGCAAGGTAAGGTCCCTTGGTCCCGTTTCCAGTTTGGCATCCCTGGGCGCGATCCCAGAGCCGGTGGGCAAGCTCCCGGCGAACCCGCTCAGTCTTTTCGTATCCCCCCACGACGGGTGGTTCCGCCTTGGCCTTCGAGCCCCTACAGCAGCGCGCCAGAGACCCCTCGGGAACGAGCTGAATCCGGGGCCCATCATGCCGCCCGCCACGTCAACCGGGTTCTGATGCCGCGCGGACGTAGCAAAATCAGTGCCTAATTCAGCCTCGCTGACGTAAGAGAAACGTAAGTAAATCTTAAGGCGCAGGAAGGGGGCTTTGAAGCTACAAAGAAATTAGAGCAAAGCCCTAAGAACAATTCGGCACTTTGTGTGGTGTGTAGTTTTTATCGTTGTTCAGGCGCTCAAGAACAGATTTTGCTTGTTGTCGCTGGAACTTCCGCGCAGTCCCGGAAGCGTATGACGATTACATCCTCCAAAACTGATAGGAAGCCTTTATGCGAATAGGATTGATTCTCGGCGCCTTGTATTTTCTTGGTGTGGTGTTCTCTGCCGCGGCACCAAGCGACCTTATCCGAATCGATAGCGTCAACGAAAAGTACGCGGTCGAAAGCGTCTCCTTCGAGGTGAACCCCCAAAACGGCCGCGCGGGAATCCGGCTGGTGTACAACAATCCCCAGCAACTCACCGGACTGGAAGATGTTGATCGTGGACCAGCGCCACGCATCGTTAGTCTCCCGAACCTTCAGTATGACGCGTCGGCTCAGGCGATCGTCTATCAGCAGCGTGGTGATAGGGTCGTCTGCGCGACGGCGGCGAAGCGTTGGACGGTATTCGGGAAAATCACGTACATGAAGCCGACCGGAGTCTGTTCGATAGGGTCTCGCTTGGCCGACCATCTTTCTGACGACGGTTGGCGCGTTGATAGGATTCCTACATTAGATACGTTTCTCGCAATCACCAACAGATAGGCGCTTCCACCTCGACCCACAACGCCACACCGTGCGGGGCTTCATTTCCCGAGCACCCGGAATGGCGACCGCAGTGCGGCGCTCGAAACGCCGCCCGGAAAACATTATGGTGAGTTCGGCGTCATGGTAAGAAAGCGGCGGCGATCGGCTTTTGACGCGTGCGCGGCCACTTACCGGCCTGTTCTTGGCGCCATAACGCATTCACAGAGATTCGAGCCACCCGATCAGCCCTGAGGGAAGAGCCTCCGCGGGCCGCGTATGCTTCAGATCAGTTGCGGATTCAGGGGCCTTGCGCTTCAAGCCGCTACTACACGCACCAGTTGACCCCGGCAGCGCTCGCTTCCCTTGCATGTGCTTTGAAATTAGATCCCAATTCCGCTGACGCCCACGTAGTGCGGGGAATCTTTCCAGCTTTCTCGAATTCGACTGGAGGGGCGCAGAAGCATTTCCAGCGCGCATTGAAGCTCGATCCGGCTTCGGCCAGTCCGACTCTCCGCTATGTTCGTACCCTTCGTACCGAAATGGAGCTCCAGGGTGCAAAAAGGTGACAAAGCAGCAAGAGATCCTCGATTGCGTTCCGGAAACGCCTTACCTCGTCTGCCGTGTGAAATCGTCCTCCTTGGCGTGGGCCCTCGAGGATGCGAATATGGTCACAGCAAGAAGCAATCGAACGATCCGATGCTAAGCCTGAGTTTGAACTTTTGTCCCGGCAAGCAATGATTTCCTTCCCTCTGCGACACGTCCGCACACGCCTGACGCTATGGTACGTGGCTTTGCTCGGCGCAGTGCTCTTAGTCTCGTGGGGGGTCGTCGGAGCTCTGCTCTTCGTGCAATTGCGTGGGCAGATCGATCATGACGCGGTCGAGGATATCGAGACGGTTGAGGGGCTGTTGTTCTATGACACTGCCGGGCATCTTTCGTTGCACGAGGACTATCACAACCACCCGGAATCGAAGAAAGTTCTGGATTGGCTGCTGGAGGTCCGATCTCCGGACGGCGCAGTTTTGTACCGGAATGAACGTCTGGGTGAGAGATCTCTCGGCGGAGATCCGTTTCGTGGCGAAGGCGTGGGCGGGTACTCCGTCCGTTCGGCGCGCTTGAGTGACGGAACCGAGGTCCGTCTGGCCAGCCGGCAGCATTCCCTCGACGGGCACACTCTGATCCTGCGGCTGGCATACAGCGAGGCGAGCATTTGGACGCGGATGAAGGAGCTCGCGGGTGCGGCCGCGATCGGTTTACCGTTTGCGCTGGCGATTGCCGGGTTTGTCGGGTATTGGCTGGCCCGGCGCGCTTTGGCGCCGGTCGAGCAAATGGCGCAACAAGCCGAGCGAATTACCGCGGGACAGCTTCAGAAACGTCTTCCGGTGGGAACGGCTGACGACGAACTGGCTCATTTGGCTCGCGTGTTCAACGATCTGTTGCACCGTCTGGAGCAATCCTTTGAGCAGCTCCGCCGTTTCACTTCGGACGCATCGCACGAACTGCGGACCCCCCTCGCCTTGATTCGGAGTGTGGGAGAAGTCGGATTGCAGA
>JASHNT010000133.1 GCA_030041495.1 Bryobacteraceae bacterium
CGGATGTTCTTACGCCCTGCTCATCGTCGCGACGAGCCCCGGCCGATTATTCCTCAGCGGGTTGCTCGCCAGCATTGCCCGCCTCCGCTTCACCGGCACGCCCATCCTAAAACCGTTCCGGGATCGGGCACAATGAATTTTCAGCGAACGGTCAACCGTGTCTTAACTGTTTGTCTCAGCCCGGGGGACAACCCCAAACGGTATTGATGAGCCGATGGAGATCAAACCTTCCGTACTGGACGCCGGGCATGATACGAGTCACGGAGCAAATAGTCCATGCGATCGGCGTCCATTTGTCCGTCAATCAGATCGCGCCAGAAGAGCCGCTGTTTCGCCTTTGAGCTGCCCTCAAGAAGAGAGGCAATGTCTTCCGCCATTAGGCCATAGTTCCCGTTCAACTCATGATCCTCGATCGCGGCCCTGAGCTTGGTCCGCACGATGGCTGCTGAGTACTGTTCGTGCTTGTATCTTTCCGCTTTGTCTTCACGCGCTGGCAACAATTCCTCCGCCGCGTGGGAAAACGGGCCATGTCCAACGTCATGGAGGAAAGCTGCGAGGCGGACCAACTGGCGGTCCCGCCTTAGCCCATCGTCGTTGTACGCTAGCTCCAGCCGCAAAACGTCCGGCGAGTTCCGGACGATGGCATCGTAGAGCAAGGATGCGGTATGCATTACCCCGAGGGAATGCTCAAAGCGTGTGTGCATTGCACCTGGGTAGACGTGGTCGGTCCAGGCCAGTTGCCGGATGCGTCGCAGCCGCTGGAATGATGGTTGCTCAACGATGGTGCGCTCCCAGTCGTTGATTTCAACGAAACCGTGAATAGGGCAGCGGATTTCGTATTTGCGGTGCGGCTCCTTCATTTGGTTCTGCTCCGTGCTTTCCCACTATAGGCGAATATATGGCGAACCTCAAGTACCGTACGCGCGCAAACAATTCTACAAAAGAATGTCTTAAAGGCCCAACGATACCAGGAAGCCGCGGCCGCCTCTATTGCCCTCTCGCCCTCGCGGCAGCCGGTTGCGGAAGCGCGGGAGCGGGTGCGGCCGGAGCCTCGGTGCGGATCATGCCGAGGGCTTTGCGCAGCTCGGTGTCGATCTTCTTGCCCACATCGGGATTCTCTTTGAGGAATTGCTTGGCGTTTTCACGGCCCTGACCGATGCGTTCGGCCTTGTAGCTGTACCAGGCTCCGCTCTTCTCGATCAGGTTCTGCGCCACTCCCAGGTCGATCAGGTCGCCCTCTTTGGAGATCCCCTCGCCGTAGATGATGTCGAACTCGGCTTCGCGGAACGGCGGCGCCAATTTGTTCTTCACCACTTTCAGCTTGGTGCGGTTGCCGATCACCGCCTCTCCGTCCTTGATGGCGGCGATGCGGCGGATATCGGTGCGAACGCTCGCGTAAAATTTCAGCGCGCGGCCGCCGGTGGTGGTTTCAGGATTGCCGAACATGACGCCGATCTTTTCGCGAATCTGGTTGATGAAGATCAAACAGGTATTGGATTTTGAAACGATGCCGGTCAGCTTGCGCATCGCCTGCGACATCAGGCGCGCGTGCACGCCCATGAAGCTATCGCCCATCTCGCCGTCGAGCTCGGCTTTGGGCACCAGCGCGGCCACGGAATCCACTACCAGAACGTCGATGGAGCCGGAAGTAATCAGCGCGTTGGTGATCTCCAGGGCCTGCTCGCCATAATCCGGCTGCGAGACCAGCAGGTTGTCGACATCCACGCCCAGCTTGCGCGCGTAGACCGGGTCCAGCGCATGTTCGACGTCAATGTACGCCGCCATACCGCCGGCCTTCTGCGCCTCAGCCACCACTTGCAGAGCCACTGTGGTTTTGCCGGAGGATTCCGGTCCGAAGATTTCGGAGATGCGCCCGCGCGGAAACCCTCCCACGCCGAGCGCGTAATCCACCGAGATCGAGCCCGTGGAAATCGACGGCACCATTGCCGACGGCTGCGCGCCCAGGCGGATCACCGAGCCTTTGCCGAACTGCTTCTCTATCTGGCTGAGAGTTGCGCCTAGAGCGCGGCTGCGTTCTTTTTCGTCCATGCTGGGAGATCCTTACTTCTCGGGGGGAAAACCTGATTATAACGCGCCTCTCAAGTCCACGCGTACAACTATGGCCGCTACACTGGAAGCGAATGAGCTTTCTCGACAATCTGGAGAATAATCTGAAAGCGCTGGAGAGCCGGGATGAAAAAGATCCGGTCACGCTGAAACGCGAGCAAGAGCGGAGAGATGCCGAGCGCGACGCGGCACGGCTGCGCGCGCCTTATGCGGAGGCGCTGAAGAAATCGGCATTCACGGGCGAACTACTGACACACTGTCGCGCTTTGTCCCATGAAATGCGCGGCGACGCGCAGCGGGTGCTGGTGCAGTTCACCTGGCTCGGCGAGATTCTGCGGCTGGACGCCAAGACCAAGCGGCTGGAGCTGATCCCTACCGCGGATGGCATCGTGGCTGTGTATTCCGAAGACGGTGCGGAGATCAAGCGGGTGAGGGTCGATGTTGGGAAGGCGGATGCTGCCGCGCTCGCTCGCGAGTGGCTGACCGGAAGATCGGCCGGTTGAAATTCCCGGCGTGAAACGGGCGCGCCCGCCCGAGCTTCTTAGAGGTACATAAGGAGCTCAATATGAGTACCCAAAAAGTTGCAAGCGAATTAGTGAAACTCTGCTCAGCCGGAAAGTTTACGGAGGCGACGGCTCTTTATTCACCCGATATCATCAGCGTGGAGCCCTTCGCGCCTCCGGGACAGCAGCGCGAGGCGCGGGGAATCGCGGCGGTGAAAGCAAAAGACGAAGCCTGGAATAGAGACCATGAAGTGCACTCGGTGAAAGTGGAAGGTCCGCTGATCTCCGATTCACACTTTGCGATTACCTTCAAAATGGACTTCACCGACAAGCCGCACAACAAGCGGATGAAGATGGAAGAGATCGCCATTTACCAGGTGGCCGGCGACAAGATCGTCCACGAGGAGTTCTTCTATAGCAGGCCGGCAGCAGCCTGAGCGAATTGGGCGACAGTCGTTTGAAGAAATTCGCATCTGGCAGCGGAGCGAAGGGCTGGTTGCCTCGCCTCAGTGGCCGGCAGCGGCGGAGGTGCGGGGCGCCGCTTGCGACTCGCGCATTTGGAACGGCGCGCTTTCCACCACTCCGACAATCAGGGACGTGAAGGTGTAGTTGTGCGGCTCGGCATTGCGCACGATGGTTCGCACGGCGGGCTGATCGTAATACTGCAAGTTGCGGCCGATGGCGTACATCAGCAGCTTGCTGGCGACCGTGTTGATGAACTGCTCAGGGTGGCTCAGCAGAACCTGCTTGAGACCGGGGATGCCGTTGAACTTGGTCCCATCCGGGAACGAGCCGGAGGCGTCGATGGGCGAATTGCCATCTTTGTCGCGCCAGCGGCCGACGGCGTCGAAATTTTCCATCGCGAAGCCGATCGGGTCCATGCGCGCGTGGCAACCGGCGCAGGCAGGACTGGCGCGGTGCTGGGTCATCGCTTCGCGCATGCTCAGGGTCTCGCCAGGTTGCTTGCCTTCGGTCTTCAGCGCTGGGATATTCGGCGGCGGAGGCGGAGGCGCGGAATCGAGCAGATTTTCCAGCACCCATTTCCCGCGCAACACCGGCGAAGTTCGCGTGGAATACGAAGTCAGCGTGAGGATGCTGCCCTGGCCGAGCAGCCCTCCGCGGACGCTTCCCTTCGGAAACGTGTAGCGGCGAAAGTAGCTGCCTTCAATGTTGGGAACGCCGTAGTGCTTGGCCAGCCGGTCATTCAAGAACGTGTAATCGGCGGAAAGCAACTCCGTCACGCTGCGGTTTTCATGCAGGATGCTGGAGATGAACAGCTCCGTCTCGCGCTCGAGGTCCTGACGCAGGCCGTCGTCGAAGTCGGGAAACAAAAGAAGGTCGGGCTGTTTTTGCTCCACGTCGCGCAGGAACAGCCACTGCGCCGCGAAATTTGTCACCAGCGTTTCCGAGCGCGGATCGGCCAGCATGCGCTTGACCTGCTGCTCCAGGATATTGGGGTCGTCCAGAAGGCCGTTCTTGGCGAGGTTGATCAACTCGTCGTCCGGAATGCTCGACCACAGGAAGAACGAGAGGCGCGAGGCGAGCTCCAAATTCGATACGCGATACGGAGTGCCGGGCGCAATGCCTGTGGGATCGCGCTCAATGCGGAACAGGAACTGAGGGCTGACCAGCAGGCGCTCCAGCGCTCGCTCAATGCCGGTATCGAAGCTGCCGGCGGAGCGGCCCGCTTTGTAAAACGGCATCAGGTAGTCGAGATCTTCATTGGTGACCGGCCGGCGGTAGGCGCGCTTCTCCAGAGTGGTGAGAATACGAAGAGCGCACGCAAGTTCGTCAGATGCTCTCGCGGGGCGGCACACGAAAATGCGGCGGCGGCTGGGAGTGTCTCCGGGGCCGGAGGCGTTGTACGGACCGCTGACGGTGACGTTGATCATGGACGGCTGCGAACCCCGCCCGCGCGTCCGGGGCCGCAGGATCGCTTCATCGCGAGCCTCCGTGCGCTCGATGAAACTCACGCCCAGCAGCCGCGGACCGGCCTTAACCGGGATGCGGGTTTCCACCGGCTTGTCTTCGTTGCTGCCGCGGCCGCGCCCTCCCGGCGCTCCGCCGACGGGAATCAGTTTCAGGCGCTCGCCATCCACGCTGATCTCGATTTGCTGCGGATCGCGGCCCACTCCGGCCAAGTCGATCTTGACGGAGTATTCGCCGTCTAGCGGAAAATCCGTGCGCACGCCCAAGCCTCCGCGTGTGCCGAAGGGAAGCAGATCCACGCGCGCATCTTGAGGCTGCTCCGGGGAAAGCCGATAGGTATTGACCATCACCGGCGTGTCGGGATCGCCCACGGCAAGCCGTGCGATTTTGTGCGCGGCGTCGAGATAACGCTCCATGATGGTCGGCGAGACGAAAAGCAGGTCGGCAATGTTGTCGAAGCCGCTGCTGGAATTATCGGGCGGAAGCAGCAGCGAATAATCCATCTCTTTGGGCAGAGCATCGACGGCCAGAAGATCGCGGATCGAATTTTCGTATTCGGTGCGGCTGAGGCGGTGCAGCAGAGGCAGCTTGCCAGGATTGGGATGGGTCTCCGCGGCGTTGTCGAGCTGGCTTTCCAAATACGTTGCGACGTAATCGTAGGTCGCCGCATCGGGCCGAGGCCTGCCGGCAGGAGGCATGGCACTGGTGCGCAGCTTCTTGATCACCCTCTCCCACTGCTCCGGGTTCGCGGCGGCATTCGAAGCGTCGTCCGGATTGATCACCAAGCCCGCGGTCTTGAGCTTGGCGTTGTGGCAGGTGAGACAGTACTGCGAGAAGACCTCGGCTGCGGATTGGTCCTGCGCGAAAGCAACTCCGGCGAGCGTCACGAGCAGGGCGACGCGGGTCAACACCCA
>JASHNT010000134.1 GCA_030041495.1 Bryobacteraceae bacterium
GGTTCGGATATGGAATGGAAACCGTGATTGCATCTGCGTTCGTGGTGTCGATCTTTCCGGTGATTGCGAACACGCTCACTGGAATTCTTTCGACCGACCCGGCGCTGCGAGATCTGTTTCAGTTGTATGGAGCCTCGCCTGCGGTGACCTTGTTCAAGCTGCGCTTTCCGGCGGCCCTGCCGCAGATCCTGACCGGGTTGCGGATCGCGTCTGGATTGGCGGTGATCGGAGCCATTGTGGGCGAATTTATCGGCGGAGGGGGACTCGGCTCGGTGGTGGATGTGGCGCGAACGCAGCAGAGAATCGACAAAGTCTTCGCGGCCGTGCTGCTGGCTTCGGTGCTGGGGCTGGCTCTGTTCGGATTGATCAATCTCGTGAGCAAGCTGACGCTGCGGCGCTGGCACGCATCGGAGCGAGCCGACTAAACTCATAAGGTGCGTCGCAGACAATTCCTGAAGATTGCTCCAGCGTTGGGAGTGCTGGCTTCCTGCGCGAAATCATCGAAGATCCGGCTGGCGCTCAACTGGAAGCCCGAACCGGAGTTCGGCGGGTTTTATGCCGCGCAGTACGAAAAACACGGGCTGAACGTTGAGATTCTTCCGGGCGGCGCGGGCACGCCGACGGTGCAGATGGTGGGCGCGGGCTCGGCTGAATTCGGAATTGTGGAAGCGGATGAGCTGGTGATGGCGCGATCCAAGGGCAATCCGGTGGTGGCTTTGTTCGCGGTGTATCAGCATTCGCCGATGGGAATCATGGTGCACGCGGAGCGCAACGCGGGCTCGATTGCGGAACTGCTGAAGGAGGGGACGCTGGCGGTGCAACAGGGGCTGCCGTACGTGCGGCTACTCGAAAAGATGTACGGATTCGAGCACGTGCACGTGGTGCCTTCGCCGGGAGGCGACTTGACGGCGTTTCAGGCAGACCCGAAGTTTGCCCAGCAGGTTTTCATTACTTCGGAGGCACTGGCGGCGAAGCAGAAGGGGATCGCTGTGAAGGTGTTTCCGATTTCGGATATCGGCTACGATCCCTACACCAACGTGTTCGCGACCAGTGAGGATACCTTGAAGAGGAATCCAGCGATGGTCAAACAGATGGTAGCGGCAGTGCGCGAGGGCTGGCGTGCTTACCTGGACGATCCCAAACCGGCCAACGCGAAGATGCATGAGCTGAATCCGTCGATGGACCCGCAGACGTTCGCCGCGGCGGCCGAGGCTCAGAAGCCGTTCATCGAGGACGACGACACTCGCCGCGACGGTCTGGGCACCATGAACCAGCAGCGCTGGGAAACGCTGATCGGGCAGCTCAAGGATTTGGGAGATATTCCCGCGGCGATTCCCGCCGGCGATTGCTTCCGATTGCTGTAGCCGAACTCTCAGGGCGACGCGGTGGTGGGAACTCGAATCGAGCCTGCAGCGCCGGTGGCGCGGTCGCGCACTACCATACGAATCTCACCGGAGATCGGTTCGGCCCCGCTCACGGATACCCCAAGTCCCTTATCGAGAGCCGCCGCGAGCTGCTGGTTGTTCATGTACAGAGTGATGGTCGCGGTTTTGACTGTGTGCTCTCGATCGGGGCCGGGCCGCCGTATTCTTGGTGGAACGCCGCGGGGTAACAGCGGAGCAGCGCTTTGTAGATCCGCTCGGCGCGCATGCTTCCAGGGTCACATTCCGGAGACCAGGCCAGTGGCGCGAGCCTCGCGCAACAGGGCGGTCAGGCGCTCCACTTCGGCGGCGGCGACGCGTTTGCCGAAACGAGTAAGCCGGTAATAGCGCCGGCGCTCGTCGGTGCTGGACGGGTCGGGGCTCTCCTTCAGCTCCTCGATTAAGCCTTGTTCCAGCATGCGGCGGATGGAGCTGTAGAGAGTTCCCGCGCTCAACTGCACTTTGCTGCCGGTCCGGGCCGCGACGTCCTGCATGATGGAGTAGCCGTGACGGTCGCGGTCGGCCAGGGTAATCAAAATGTGAAACACCGCAGTGGGAAGCGGTAGAAGGGAATCGGGTTTGGAGTCGTACATGATGTTGCCATTACTATACCACATAGTACTATAGCTTGTAGCGTTATAGAGGGAGCAAGCTGTGATGCGTTTTAGTTTATAGGCTCCACAAAAAATTTCTTCAGAAGGAACAGATTGCGGATGGAGCAATCCCTGCTATACTGACTTTGAGTTCGCCTCGCGAAACGAACGGGTTTCCGGCGCAGTTTTCGGGACCCTGTTCGCATCCCACCTTTAGGCTCCGCGTAAGGAGCCGCCCAAGTAATGATTCCGCGTAAGGAATCACTCAAACAATGGCTCACTGACTGAGCCGCCCATTTGAGACGAATCGTGCGGCTTGAAGCGCCTGGTATTGCGCGGCGGCGTACGAAACATTTCTCGACGATTTTGTCGACTCGAGGAGCCCTGGTGGCGCACACAGCTAAAGTGTCTCTGAATGCGAATTCGAACGTCGCGGAACTCCCGCTGCTGGAAAGCGAGCTGGTCTGCATCGTCGCGCCCGCGCGGCGGTCGCTGATTCAGCTTGCGCCAGAGACTCGCGCGCAACCTCTGATTCCGCAACGCCCGCTGAATCCCGGCGAGCAGTACCGCTTCCACTTCGACATGACCAAGTGCATCGGGTGCAAGTGCTGCGTGGTAGCGTGCAATGAGCAGAACGGCAATCCGGCGGCGATCAACTGGCGGCGGGTGGGCGAGGTGGAAGGTGGCCACTACCCGAATGCCCATCGCTATCACCTTTCGATGGGCTGCAACCATTGCCTGGAACCGAGCTGCTTGATTGGCTGCCCGGTGGAGGCTTACACCAAAGATCCGATCACGGGTGTGGTGATTCACAGCGCGGAAACTTGCATTGGCTGCCAGTACTGCACCTGGAACTGCTCCTACGGCGTCCCGCAATATAATCCCGAGCGCGGGGTCGTGGGCAAATGCGACCTGTGCCACAACCGCCTTGCCGACGGTATGGCTCCGGCGTGCGCCGCGGCGTGTCCGGAACAGGCGATTTCGGTGGAAATCGTGAACACCGCCGAGTGGCGCGCCGATTATCTGAGCGCAAACGCGCCCGGTCTTCCTTCCGCCGGCGACAGCATTTCCACGACGCGCATCACTCTTCCGGATTCCTTGCCGCCGGATACCGGCCGCGTCGACACGCAGCGAATCGCTCTGGAACATCCGCATTGGCCGCTGGTGTTCATGCTGGTGCTGACGCAGCTTGCAGCGGGCGCGATCGCGACGCTGTGGATGATGGACCTGCTGGGACGGGCGGCGAGCCTGGCGGCGGTGCTGGGTGCGGCTGCGCTGGCCGGAGTCAGCCTGAACGCGGCGATGCTGCATCTGGGCCGTCCGGCATACGCCTGGCGGGCGCTGAAAGGCTTGCGGCGGTCCTGGCTGAGCCGGGAGGTGCTGGGGTTGTCGCTGTTTGCGGGCTCGGCCGCGGCGTATGCCGCAACGGTTCTGCTCCATTTGCCAGGACGCAGCGCGGCCGGATTCGCGGCGGTGCTGTTCGCCTCTATCGGCACGCTGTGCTCGGCGCGCATTTATATGGTTCCGGCGAGGCCAGCGTGGAACGCCCGGTACACCATCGCGCAGTTTTTCTCGACCGCGCTGCTGTTGGGGCCGCTATTTGTGTGGGCCGTGGACTCGAGCGGCGCCGGCCGCGAGTGGCTGACCCGCGCGGCGATCGGCGGAGCTACCGCACAACTTCTCACGGTTGCTCTCAGCTTTTTGTGGCTTTCGAGGTCTGAGGTTCTGGAACTTCGCTCCTCCGCGCTGCTGCTTTCCGGCCGTCTCAAGACCTTCTTCCTGCTGCGGCTGGCTCTGCTATTGGGCGGCGGAGTGGTGTTGCCGCTGGCGGCGCACTCGGGCCAGGGCGCAATTGCCGCGTTGGCCGTGGCACTCGCGGGCGAGATCGCTGGACGCTGGTTGTTCTTTGTAAGCGTGGTGCCGAAGAGCATCGCATCGGCTTTCCTGGCCGCGGAGAGGGCGCTATGAACTGGCGGCGCATGGCCGGGCTCGACACGCTGGAGCAGGAGTACGCCTACTCATCGAGCGACACCACCGGGTACACCTCGGCGAAGAAAATTCCGGAAAAATGGGTTGCCACGACCTGCGGCTATTGCTCGGTCGGCTGCGGCATCGAGGTCGGCGTGAAAGACGGAAAGGCGGTCGCGGCGCGTCCGCTGACTTCGCATCCCGTGAATCGCGGCAAACTGTGTCCCAAGGGGCTCTCCGAGCATTACGTGATCGACGCGGACAATCGTCTCCGGTATCCGCTGCTGCGCAAAGGGAGCAAACTGATGCGCGTCGGATGGGAGGAGGCGCTCGAGGCCATGGTCGAGCGCTTCCGCTCCACGCAGGCCAAGTATGGGCCGGATTCGCTCGGCGTGCTGAGCACCGGGCAGTTGGTGACCGAGGAATTTTACGCGCTGGGCAAGTTGGTGCAACTCGGCTTCGGAACGAAGAACTATGACGGCAACACGACGCTGTGCATGGCCAGCGCCGTATCGGGCTACAAACAATCCTTCGGCAGCGACGGCCCTCCGGGAGCTTATGAGGACCTGGAGCAAGCCGACGTGATCTTGTTGGTCGGCGCCAATATTGCCGACAATCACCCAATCTTGTGCCAGTATCTGGACGGGAATCCGCGCAAGACTCTGATCGTCGCCGACCCGCGGGTCTCCAAGACCGCGATGATGGCGGATCTGCATCTGCCGCTGAAGCCGCGGTCGGACCTGGCGCTGATCAATGGCATCGCACATATTTTGATTCGCCACGGCCTCATCGATCGCGACTACATCGCGCGCCACACCAGCGGCTTCGATGAGCTGGCTCGATTTCTCGAGGCCTACGCTCCGTCGCGGGTGGCCGAAATCACCGGTCTGAGCGAAGAGCTGCTGTATAAGACAGCGTTCCTGTACGGCCGCGCCAAAGCCGGATTCATCGGCTGGACGATGGGCGTGAACCACAGCACTTTGGGCGCGGCGACGGTGAGCGCGCTGTGCAATCTGTCGCTGCTCACCGGCAACATCGGACGCGCGGGCGCTGCGCCGTTTTCGATCACCGGGCAGTGCAACGCCATGGGCACGCGCGAGGCCGGATTCACTTCGAGCATGCCGGGCTACCGCAAGTTCGATGCTGCGTCCGACCGGGAAGAGCTGGCGAAGCTGTGGAACATCGATGAATCGCGGCTGCCGGTCAAACGCGGGCTCGCTTATCCTGATATCGTCGAGGCCGCCGTCGGCAAACGGATTCGCGCGATGTGGATCATCGCGACCAATCCGCTGGTCTCTTTTCCGAATCAAGACGTGTTGCGGCAGGCACTTTCGAACCTCGAGTTTCTGGTCGTGCAGGACGGCTATCATCCGACGCCGACTACCGAGCTCGCCGACCTGGTGCTGCCGGCGGCCATTTGGGGCGAGAAGGAAGGCACCTACACGAACTCCGAACGCCGCGTGAGCAAGGTCAATAAAGCGGTTGAGCCGCCGGGCGAGGCCCGCTCGGATATCGACATTTTCTTGGCCGTAGCAGAAAAACTTGGCTGCCGTAAGGAGCTTTTCGGCGGATGGAGCACGGTCGAAGACGCGTTTAACGAGTGGGCTTGCGTGTCCAAGGGCCGCTTGTGCGACTACTCCGGGCTCACGTATCGATCGCTAGTGTCAAAAGGTCCGACCCAGTGGCCGTGCCGTGCGGGCGAAGAGCCAACGCCGCGCTTGTACGCTGACGGCAAATTCCCGACTGCGGACGGCCGCGCGAAGCTGATTTGCGCCGATTGGCAGCCGTTCCCGGAGCAGCCTACTGCGGCGCATCCTTTCGTGCTGAACACCGGACGCACGGTGGAGCACTGGCACACGCGCACGAAAACGCGCGAGGTTCCGATTCTGGAACGGCTCTCTCCGCGCGCGTGGCTGGAGATGAACCCGCGCGACGCGGGCCAGCTGGGGCTGCGGAGCCACGATCGAGTCGACGTGATTTCGCAGCGCGGGCGCGTGCGCGGCGTGGAGCTGCGGCTGACCGAGATCATCGCTCCGGGGCAAGTGTTCATGCCGTTTCATTTCTTCGAAACCAACGTGAATGAGGTGACGCAAAGCGCGTTCGATCCGATTTCGCGAGAACCGAACTACAAACAGTGCGCGGTCCGGGTGGAGAGAACCGCGCGTCCGGGAGCGGCATGGCAATGAGTGGAGCAACCAGACGACTGGTCGTGGTGGGCAACGGGATGGCCGGCGTGGCTTGCGTCGAGCAGATTCTGAAGCGCAAGCACGATTTCGAAATCACGATCTTCGGAGATGAGCCGCACGTTAACTACAACCGCATTCTTTTGTCGAGCGTGTTGGCCGGCGAGAAATCCGCCGAAGATATCGTGCTCAACGATGTGGACTGGTATCGCGAGAACGGCCTCCGGGCGCGGCTGGGCGTGCGGGTTGCGGGAATCGACCGCGCGGCGCAAACGGTGATCGATGACGAAGGCCGGGCGACGCACTTCGATGAACTGATCCTGGCCACGGGAAGCAGCGCATTTATCCCGCCCATCCCGGGCGTCGAAAAGAAAAATGTGCACGTGTTCCGCACTTTGGACGATACGCGCGCGCTGCTCGAAAAGTCGCGCAAGGGTTGCAGGGCAGTGGTGATCGGCGGCGGATTGCTGGGTTTGGAAGCGGCGCGGGGGCTGCAACTGCGTGGTTGCGAAGTGAGCGTGGTGCACCTGATGGAGACGCTGATGGAGCGGCAGCTCGATCGCGACGGCGGAGCGTATCTGCTGCGCAAAATCGAGAACCTCGGCATTCGCGTGATGTTGCCCAAGCAGACCGCTGCGCTGACGGGCAATGGCCGCGTGGAAGGGCTGCGGTTCGCGAGCGGTGAAGAACTGGAAGCCGATCTGGTGGTGATCGCGGCCGGCATCAAACCGAATGCAGAGCTGGCCCGCAAGGCCGCGCTCGAAGTCCGCCGCGGGATTGTGGTGGACGATTACATGCAAACCTCCGATCCGCATATTCACGCGGTGGGCGAGTGCACGGAGCATCGGGGGCAGACTTTCGGGCTAGTCGCGCCGTTGATGGAGCAGGCCAAGGTTCTGGCGTCGACGCTCACGGGAAGCCGTGCGGTCGCGTTCACTGGCGCGAGCACGGCCGCGAAATTGAAGATTATGGGCGTGGAGATTTTCTCCGCCGGGTCGATCGACGAATCAGAACCGGGCATTGAGACGGTGCGCTACGAAGACCCGTCGCTCGGAATCTACAAGAAGCTGTTCCTGAAGGACAACCGGCTGCGCGGAGTCATTCTGGTGGGCGATATTTCCGACGAGCGCCGCTACACCGAATGGCTCCGGCAGGATAGCGACTTGAGTTCGCAACGCCGGCACCTGCTGTTTCCACCTCCGGTGGAAGACCCGGGACTGGAGGTCGCCGCGATGCCGGAGAGCGAGATCATTTGCGGTTGCAATGGCGTGAGCAAGGGCACGATCATCGGCGCGATCCACGAAAAAGGCATTACGACACTGAGCGAGCTGAAAACTTGCACGCGGGCATCGACGAGCTGTGGAAGCTGTACCGGTCTGTGTGAACAACTGCTGCGCGCGGTCGCCCCGGATTTCCAGGAGGAGACGCGCACGACTTTGTGTTCCTGCGTGCCGTTCTCCTATGAACAGCTTCGCGACATCGTCAAAGGGCAGCAGTTGAAATCCGTGCAGGAAGTGCTGAACGTTTACGGGAACCGTAAGGGTTGTGAGATCTGCAAACCGGCGCTGAGCTACATGCTGGACATGCTGTGGTGCGGCGGCCACGAAGAGGACCGCTCCGCGCGCTTCATCAACGATCGCGTACACGCAAACATTCAGAAGGACGGAACATTTTCGGTGATCCCGCGAATGCGCGGCGGAGTGACTTCGCCGGATGAGCTGCGTCGTATCGCGGACGTCGCGGAAAAATACAACGTGCGCATGGTGAAGGTGACAGGCAGCCAGCGTCTCGATCTGCTCGGCGTGAAGAAGTCCGACCTGCCGAAGGTCTGGGCGGATTTGGGAATGCCTTCCGGCCAAGCGTACACCAAGGGCGTTCGCATGGTGAAGACCTGCGTAGGCACCGAGTTCTGCCGCTTCGGCACGCAGGATTCGACCAGCGCCGGGATCGAGCTGGAGCGGCGACTGGAGAATCTGTTCACGCCGCATAAGGTCAAGATGGGCGTGGTGGGCTGTCCGCGCAACTGCGCCGAAGCGACCGTCAAAGATATCGGCATGGTGGGCCAGGAGGGTAGCTGGCAGGTGGTGGTGGGCGGCGCGGCCGGCAAATCGGTCCGCAAAGCCGACTTGCTGATCACGGTCGAGACCACCGGGCAAGCGCTGGAAGCCTGCGAGCTGTTCTTCCAGTATTACCGGGAGAACGCGAACTATCTGGAGCGCACCTACGATTTCGTCGAGCGCCTGGGCATCGAAAAAGTTCGTAAAGAGACGGTGTATGCATCGGAGCAGGAGAGGCGGAGTCTCCTGGACCGTCTGCAACGCTCGAAGACGATTTCGAAAGATGCGTGGCTGGAGCGCGAGACCCCGGTAAATCCCACGCAGTTCGTGCAGATTCAGCCAATTCAGAGCCCGGCCCTGAAGGAGACCATTATATGAACCGCGAACACAACTGGACCAAAATTACAGCGGTGGCGAACATTCCTCCACAGGAGGGCCGATCCGTGACGGTGGGAGAGGTGGAGCTTGCGATCTTCAATCTGCACGACCGCTTCGTCACGATTGAAAATCGCTGCCCGCACAAAGGCGGGCCATTGTGTGACGGGATTGTCTCCGGCACGTCCGTGGTCTGTCCGCTGCACGGCTGGCGCTTCGATCTGGATAGCGGCGCGGCGGTGCGGGCTTCGCTGCCTGCGTGCGTGACTGTATTCCCAACCCGGGTAGAGGAGGGAATCATCCTGGTCGACCCAAGCGCGGGCCGCCGCATAACTTCGGAAGAGGCCGCGGCGTAAGCAATTCCGGTAGTCCCTGCGGTTCCGCCTCAACGTCGAGGCAAAACCATCGTCGGCTTTTGCGGATGCGAACGGGTATCCCGAGTCCTGAAGGAGTCTCCAAGTTTGAGCCAGCTTCACGAAATGACAACTCGAGGAGACCTGACTCTCAATGAACATTCGCAACAAAGCGACCCAGATCCGTTTGAACGATTTTTCGAGCGCGCCCATGCGGGCCTTTCACATGGCGTGGCTCGCCTTCTTTCTGTGCTTCTTCAGTTGGTTCGGCGTGGCGCCGCTGATGCCGGTGATCCGGGACGAGCTGCATCTGACCAAGGCGCAGACGGGAAACTCGATCATCGCGTCCGTCGCGCTGGCGGTTTTCGGGCGGCTGCTGATGGGCTGGCTGTGCGACCGCATCGGGCCGCGAAAGGCTTATGCCTGGCTGCTGATGCTGGGTGCGCTGCCGGTGATGGGCATCGGCCTGTCCCACGATTACACCACGTTTCTGATTTTCCGCTTGACCATCGGGATTATCGGATCCTCCTTCGTCATCACCCAATTTCATACCTCGGTGATGTTTGCGCCGAACGTGGTGGGCACGGCGAACGCAGCCGCGGCCGGCTGGGGAAACCTGGGCGGAGGAGTCACGCAGTTCGTGATGCCCCTGCTGTTCGGCGCGTTCCTAAGCATGGGAGCAAGCGCGTGGTGGGGCTGGCGCGTGGCGATGTTTGTGCCGGGCGTGGCGATGTTCCTGTGTGGCATTGCGTACCTGGCTCTTACCCAAGACACTCCGGGTGGGAGCATGGCGGAGCTGCGTGCCCGCGGCGAAATGCCTCCGCGCACGCGCAGCGGCGGATTCAAGGAAGCCGCGGCCGATCCGCGCGTCTGGGCGCTGTTCGCGATCTACGCGTCCTGCTTCGGCATGGAGCTGACTATCGATAACATCGCCGCGCTGTACTTCGCCGACTACTTCCACCTGGCTCTGACGGCGGCCGGCTTCGTGGCGGCTTCCTTCGGCATGATGAATCTCTTCGCGAGGGCTTTGGGAGGAATCGTCAGCGACCGCTGCTACAAAAATTGGGGACTGCGCGGGCGAGTGACCTTGCTCGGCAGCACGCTGTTATGCGAGGGGTTGGCGATGATCCTGTTCTCGCGCATGCGGATCTTACCGCTGGCGATCGGGTCCATGATGCTGACGGGATTGTTCGTGAAGATGTCCAACGGCGCGACCTATTCGGTGGTACCGTTCGTCAACAAGCGCGCTCTTGGAGCCGTAGCCGGAATCGTCGGCGCGGGAGGCAACGTGGGAGCGGTGCTGGCGGGGTTCCTGTTCAAGACGGCGAGCCTGACCTGGCCGGAAGCGCTGTTGATTCTCGGTATGACCGTAGCCGCGGTCTCCACGCTGACGCTAGTCGTGCGTTTCTCGGAGAGCGACGAACGCTCCGCGCGTGAGGAAATGGAGGCGCGCCTGGCCGGACTCGTCCCCGCGGCAGCGTCCGCGGCAGGAGGAGATTGATCATGAGAGCCATCCTGACGGTTGTCTGTTTGACCGCCCTGGCATGGGCGGATGATGTGCCCGGCGACGCTCCGGCCGCGGGCGATTCGCCGTCGCCACCGAACGCAGCGGCAACGCCGGCCCCGGCGCAATCAGCGAGTCCATCGCCGGACGTCCTCAAGATCGGCGATGTCACCGTCAGCGGCTCACTCCGTGCCCGGCTGTACGTATGGAATTGGTTTCAGCCCGCTGCCGGCGAGAACCAGTACGAATACACCGGCGACCTGTTGCGCGTGGGCTTGTCCGAACGGCTGCAGATTTGGGACTGGAACGCCGAGTTCGCCGTGCCCTTCATGCTTGGCTTGCCTACGGGCGCGACGGACGCCGCGCCGCAGGGAGCCTTGGGCCTCGGGTCAAACTATTACAGCGCGAATCACAACGACCAGAACACTGCCGGGATCTTTCCCAAGCAGCTCTACATTCGTTTGCGCAAGCTGGGCGGAATCGAAGGGCAATCGCTGCAGGTCGGCCGGTTCATCTTCCTGGACGGCAACGAGGTCACCCCGAAAGATGCCACCCTGGCGACTCTCAAGCGCGACCGCGTGACCCAACGCCTGATTGGCGATTTCGGATTTTCCGACGTGGGGCGAAGCTTCGACGGCCTGCACTACGACCTCACCGGCGGATCGAACGATTTAACGTTTGTCTCCGCAGTCCCAACGCGCGGCGTATTTCAAACCGACGGTTGGGGTTGGAACAAGGTCGGCTTCGGGTACGCGGCTTACACGCATGAATGGGGCAAGGGACGGCATTCGGCCGATACGCGCATCTTCGACATCGAGTACGACGATTGGCGCCACATTCTCAAGACCGACAATCGCCCCGCGGCGATCCGCAAGACCGACACCGAAAACATCGTCATCAACACTGTTGGCGGCCACAGTTTGCATGCGATCTCAACTGGCGCGGGAACTATCGATGCGCTGGCCTGGGGCGCATTTCAAACCGGCCGCTGGGGCACGCAAGAACAGCTCGCTTACGCGTGGGACCTGGAAGGCGGTTTCCAGCCCAACATTCTGCCGCGCATCAAGCCGTGGTTCCGCGGCGGATACACGGTCGGCTCCGGCGACGGCAATCCGAACGACAACAAGCACGAGACCTTCTTCCAGCTCCTGCCGACGCCCCGGCCATATGCACGCTTCCCGTTTTTCAACATGATGAATACCGAGGATGGGTTCGGAAGCATGATCCTGCGGCCGCACCGGAAGGTCACCATCTCGAGCGAATTTCATTCGCTACGTCTCTCCAACCCCAACGACCTGTGGTACAGCGGCGGAGGCGTGTATCAGCCATGGACCTTCGGTTACACGGGCCGGTCGACCTCGGGAAGGCGCTCCCTCGGGAACCTTTATGACACCAGCGTCGAATACCGCGCCACCAACAAAATTACCGTCACCACGTATTTGGGCTACACGCAAGGGTTGGCTGCTATGGAATTGATTTATCCCAAGGGAAAGGACGGAGAGTTCGGATACGTCGAGTTCCTGTACCGGTTTTGAAGCCGGGCCGCTGCAATACCGGCCATGCCGCTGGGATACTGAGAAGGGGGAGAGCGATTTCTTAGAATGTCCTTCGCGGGACTTCGCGTACTGAGTCTGGAAAGCCGCCGGGCCAAGGAGATGGAAGGCATGATTCTCCGGCTCGGCGGCATTGCCTTTGTTGCGCCCTCGGTGCAGGAGCGCGCGCTGGAAGACCATGGCGAAGTCCTGCGCTTTATCGACCGCCTGGAAGCTGGAGAATTCGATCTGGTCATCTGCATGACCGGGGCGGGGCTCACGTTCTTGCGTGACGTCGCGGTTGCCCATATGCCGGCGGAGCGTTTGGGTGCGGCGCTGCGGCGCGCGGCCATCATCTCGCGAGGGCCCAAGCCGGTTCCATTGCTGCGCGCGCTCGACGTGCCAGTCGCAGTGGTGGTGCCAGAGCCGAACACCTGGAAAGAGATTGTCGATGCTGTGGCGGGGCGGCCGGAGCGGCGCATTGCGGTGCAGGAATACGGCCGGCCCAATCTGGAGATGAACGCGGCGCTTGAAAAACTCGGGGCGCGCGTGACGCCCATCGCGATTTACCGTTGGGAGCTTCCGGCCGATATCGAGCCTTTGCGGACTGCGGCACGCAGGCTCGCCACGGGAGACTTCGACGTGGTCCTCTTCACTTCGTCCATCCAGTTGGACCATCTGTTGGAGACCGCGGCGTCTCTCAACCTGGAGGCGCAGGTGAGGGAGGCTCTGCGCAAGGACGTGGCCATCTCTTCGGTCGGGCCGGTCATGACCGCGACCCTCGAATCCCATGGGCTCACTGCCGATATTGTTCCCAACCATCCCAAGATGGGTGCACTGGTAAAAGCGGCGGCGGAGCAGGCGAGCGAGGCGGTTTCTCTCAAACGCGCGCGTTACGCCGGTGCAAAGCCATCGGCTATTGTACGGTGACGGTCACCTTGGCCGTCGAGCGGCCGTACTCATTGGTCGAATACAAAGTGTAAGTGGTGGTCGCGGAAGGAGCGATGGTGATCGCGCTTCCGTGAACCGGTCCCACGCCGGAAAGGATGTTGTAGCCGGGGTTGCTCGAGTTCCACTCCACGTTCCAGTTCAGTTGCACGATCTGTCCCTTGGCGATCGAGTTGGTGGACGCCGTGAAGCTCGAGATCGTAGGCGCCGGGCCGGATGGCAGGTTGTTGGGCGTGTAGACGGCACTCATGAGCACGACCTCGAAATCCGATCCTGTCAAGGTCTTTAGGTTTGACAGATCATTATTGTTCCAGCGGCTGTCCGGGGCGCCGGTGATGTAAATCGCGCTGCCGTTATCGGCTAAGATCATTCCGTACTTTTGCAGGGCCTTCAGGATCACCTGATTCGCGGCGGAAAACCCGGAGATGTTGAAGCTGGATTTGAGGCGCAGGCGCGTGCCCATAGGCGGAGCGCCGGAAGACGTATTGGAAGACGCCCAGTGCGAGGCGGGCGCGACAAAAAGCCTCACGTGTCACGGGCACTGTGAAGCGGATGGCGTGATTGATCGCGCCGGCAGCGACTTCGTCATAACGAACCAGGCCGGGAAAAATAGGGAGCCCGGCAGCGTCGGCCGAGGTCCATTCATAGGGCCGCATCTCGTTCGCCGTCATGTCCCACACAGCGGTGGAATTCGCCTTCCAGCTTCCGTTGCTCTCATGCACGGCGTTGTACAGCTCGTAAAGCCAGCAATTGAAACTGTCCAGCACCAGCACGTGACGGTCGCCATCGCCGGGATGAGGATAGCCCTCGATCAGGGCATTGGAGGGAACCGGCATCGGGCCGGGATCGCTTTCGCTTGCGTAGGCTCCGAGTTGTATGGCCACGTTAGGCTGGGTTCCATTCACGATTTGATACGGGATGCCCATGTAGGAGCCGTCGTATTCGCCCGCGCCGAAATCGGGATGTAAGGTGGTCGAGGCGCCGATGAAGTTGATGATATTCGCGGAATTCGAGTCGACTTCCGCCGTGGAGATGTCCTGGTTCCACAGGCTGGAAGTCCCTTGGAAAGGAACAAAGCCGTTCAAGCTGGCAAGTTGACCGGCGGTCATGCCGGCGCAGGTTCCGGGCGCTTGTGCGAATACAACGGATGCTACGGCAATTATTGCAGCGGCAACGGCGAAGGTTTTCATAAGTCGATCCCTTCCGCCATCTTGCCTGCGGCACGCTCAAAGAACAATCGGGGAAAGCTCCGATGCAGGTTTACGTCGGCCCTGAGCCCGCTTCGGTAATCTTGAAAGTAATGTCTCCTCACATGTCTCCCGAAGAGTTCCGCGCCGCGGCGCACCAGACCGTGGATTGGATTGCGGACTACCTGCGCGACGTTCGCCGTTACCCGGTGACGCCGAAGGTCGAGCCGGGCGTGTTAGCCGAGCGCCTGCCCGCGCAAGGTCCCGAGCACGGCGAACCAATCGAGAAAATACTTGCGGATTTCCGTGAGTTGATCGTACCCGGAGTCACGCACTGGAATCATCCGCGCTTCTTCGGCTATTTCTCGATCTCGGGTTCCGGGCCGGGCATCCTGGGCGAAATGCTGGCCGCAGCTCTGAACGTCAATCACATGCTGTGGAAGACCGGACCTTCGGCCACGGAATTGGAGCAGGTCTCGCTCGGCTGGCTACGCCAATGGCTAGGCCTTCCAGAGCAGTTCTTCGGCATGATTCACGACACCGCCTCCACGGCCGGGCTGCATGCCGTGATTGCCGCGCGTGAAGCGGCCGGCCAGCCGGATGCGCCTCTGGTGCTGTACACCTCGGAACACGCCAACCTCTCCATCGATCGCGCTGCGTTAGCAGCAGGTATCGGCCGCGGGAATATTCGCCACATTCCCGTGGATGACGAGTTCCGCATGCGACCGGAAGCGCTGGCCGCGGCGATCAAAGCGGACTTGGATGCGGGGCGCAAGCCGTTCTGCGTGGTGCCGACGCTGGGCACCACGTCGTCTTCGAGTCTGGACCCACTGCCGGAAATCGGGGCCATCGCGCAGCGCCACAACTTGTGGCTGCACGTCGACGCGGCTTACGCCGGACCGGCGGCGGTATTGGAGGAATATCGCCACATCCTGGCTGGCGCGGAGTTGGCCGATTCCATCGTGGTCAATCCGCACAAGTGGCTGTTCACTCCCGTGGATCTGAGCGCACTCTACACTCGCCGGCCGGAGGTGTTTCGCCAAGCTTTGTCGCTGGAGCAGGCTCCGGCGTATCTGCAGGCCGCGGGCAGCGCCAGCGCCGTGAATTTTTCAGATTACAGCGTCGCGCTGGGACGGCGCTTTCGCGCACTCAAGCTGTGGTTCGTCCTGCGCTACTTCGGGCGGCAGGGCATCGCCGAAATTCTGCGCGGGCATATACGCATGGCGCGCGAGTTCGCCGCGGGCGTGAGCGCCGATTCGCGCTTTGAGCTGGCAGCTCCGGTGCTGTTTTCTCTGGTGTGCTTCCGCCTACGCGCCTCTGACGACCAGAACCGCCAACTTCTGGAGCGGGTGAACGCAACCGGCGCGGCGTTTCTATCCGGAACCACGCTGCGCGGGAAATTCGTTCTGCGGCTGGCCATCGGCAACATCGCGACAAACGATAACGATGTTGCCCAGACTTGGGAATTGATTCGCTCAACGGCGGCTTCGATCAGTTAGCCCGCGCCTCGGCTGCGCCGGCGAGATGGCGCTCGAGAGTAGTAATCAGATGCCCGGGTTGCACCGGTTTGGAGATGTATCCGTTCATGCCTGCCTCGATGCATTTCTCACGGTCGCCGGTCATGGCGTGGGCGGTCATGGCGACCACAGGGAGTTTCACCCAGCGGGGATCGCGGCGCATGACACGCGTGGTTTCCAAACCGTCCAGCACCGGCATCTGCACGTCCATTAGCACCAGGTCGTAAGGACGCGACGCGCTTTCCAGTTTTTCCAGGGCTTCACGCCCGTCATTCGCGATTTCGATCTGATAGCCGCGCTTGCGAAGCATCGCCAACACGACTTTCTGGTTCACCAGGTTGTCTTCGACCAACAGCAACCGTACGCCGCCGGAATTGGCTTGCTCGGCCGGATGGGACTCCGCGCGCGGGGCGGGCTCGGGAATCTGGGCGGGTTCGAAGGGGATCGTCACGAAGAATGAACTTCCCTTGCCGACCTCGCTTTCCACGCGGATCTTGCCCCCATGGATCTCCACCAGCCGGCGAGTGATCGCGAGACCGAGACCCGTGCCGCCGTATTTCCGCGTGATGCTGGAATCGGCTTGCGTGAACTTTTCGAAAATGTCTCCCAATTTCTGCTTCGGAATTCCGGAGCCGGTGTCGGAGACTTCGATGTTCGACTCAATCTTGCCCCCGTGCAGCTCCGTGCTCAGGCGCACCTCGACGGATCCTCGTTCCGTGAATTTCACGGCGTTGGAGAGAAGGTTGGTCACAATCTGGCGCACGCGCAGCGGGTCGCCAAAAACGCCGTTGTGCTGCGCCCGCGAGTGATCCAACTTCAGCGTGATTCCTTTCTGCGAGGCCTTGACTGCATGCGACTTGATGCAGTCCTCGATCACGGAACGCAAATTGAATGGCACTTGTTCGAGCATCATCTTGCCGGCCTCAATCTTGGAAAGATCCAGAATGTCATTGAGCAGCGCCAGAAGGGAGTATGCGCAGCGCTGCGCGGTCTCGAGTTGATCGCGCTGCTCCTTGTCCAGGTGGCTGTCCAGCGTCAGCTCCAGCATGCCGAGCAGTCCGTTCATGGGTGTGCGCAACTCATGCGACATGTTCGCCAAAAACTCGCTCTTGGCCTGGCTCGCGGCGAGCGCGGCGTCTTTGGCGACTTCCAGTTCGCTGGTGCGCTCATGGATGCGCTGCTCCAGCAGTTCGTGATGCTGGTGGATTTCTTCGCGCGAGGATGCCAGGGCCTGGATCATGCGGTTGAAACTTTGACCCAGGTATTGGATCTCGTCACCGGTCGGGCTGATTTGGATTGGGCGAAGCTGGCCTTCACCCACGGACGTGATGCCGGCTTGCAGAAGTTTCAGCGGCCGCGCCAGAGCGCGGATTGTGAAGCGGGAAATCGCAAAAGGAATCACCAACACAAAGGCGCAGAGCACTACGCCTTTTTCCCAACTGAATGTGCCGCGGAGGATATCCCAGTAGACCGTAAATGCCACCACCCACAGCAGCAAGATCCCGGTAAATACCGAAAACTTCGACGAGAGCGTGCGAAGCTTGGGTGGTTTGTTTACTTCCACATATATATGGTCTGATCTTTCAGCTTAGGAAACCATCGGGCAGACACCCTAAACGGCGCCGCTCAAAGCTAAGGTCAGATACGCGAGCGCTTTACGGAAACTGAGGGAAAGCAGCTATGCTTGAGGAAAATGCCTTCGCGGCTCAAAACCTCGCTGTTCGGCGTTACCTTAAAGACCCCGGTACTGGCGGCCTCCGGCACCTTCGGTTATGGCGTCGAGTTTCGCGAGCAAGTGAATCTTGGGGCGCTAGGCGGTATCGTCGTCAAGGGGCTCTCGCGCGAGCCAATGGACGGCAACCCTCCGCCACGATTATTCGAGACCCGCGGAGGCATGCTCAACTCCATCGGTCTTCAGAACATAGGAGTGCGCGCCTTTGTGCTTGACAAACTGCCGGAGCTGCGTGAACTGCGCGCGACGGTGTTCGCCAATATCTTCGGCTATGCGGTGGAGGACTACGTCGAGGTCGCGCGTGTGCTTGAGGATGCCGAAGGCCTCGCCGGCTATGAGCTGAACGTTTCCTGCCCGAACACGGAGCGGGGCGGCATGTATTTTTCTAGCGATCCGGCGTTGCTTGGCGAGGTCGTCTCCGCGGTCAAGAAAACGGCGAGGCGCCGGCCGCTGATGGTCAAGCTTTCGCCCAATGTCGCTCGCATCGAACCTCTGGCGCGCGCCGCGGCCGATGCCGGCGCGGATGCGATTTCTCTGGTCAACACCTTCGTTGCGCTGGCTGTCGATCCGCGTACGCGGCGGACTCGCCTAGGAGCGGGTTTCGGAGGCTTATCGGGACCCGGAATCAAGCCGGTGGCTCTGCGCATGGTGTACGAAGCTGCGCAAGCCGTCGCAATACCGGTTATCGGCCTCGGTGGCATCGCGACCGGGGAAGACGCGGCCGAATTCCTGATAGCCGGCGCTTCCGCGGTGCAGGTGGGCACGGCGAACTTCTGGGACCCGCAGGCGCCGGCACGGATCGCCGGTGAACTCGATCGTTTCCTGGAGCAGGAAAATTCCAACGCCTCAGACCTGGTAGGTACGCTGAAACTATGACCATCGTTTCGACTGAGCAAGCTCCCGCCGCCATCGGCCCCTATTCGCAGGCCGTGGTGTCGCAGGGATTCGCATTCTTGAGCGGGCAGATTCCGCTCGACCCGGCTACCGGCAAGTTGGCGGAAGGCGACGTCGCCGCGCAAACCGAGAGGGTGCTGGAAAACCTGAAGGCTGTGCTGGCGGCTTGCGGCTCATCGTTGGAGAGGGTGGTGAAGACCACCGTCTATTTGAAGGATATGGGAGAATTCACGCGCATGAATGAGGTTTATGCGCGGTATTTTCCGCACAATCCTCCGGCTCGTGCGACGGTAGAGGCAGCGCGGCTGCCTCGGGATGTGCGGGTGGAGATCGACTGTATTGCCGAAGCAGGTTAGCGCGGTTCCAGGTGTTTCAATCGCAGGTCGAGGATTTCTTCGACGCGGCGCAGCTCGGTACGCCACATCTCTTGTAGATGGTCCAGGCGGGCATTAATGCCGTTGAACTTCTCGTCGATCGCCTTGAACCGCTCATCGATCACCTTGAACTTCTCGTCGACCGCAGCGAACTTCGCGTTGATGTAAGCAATCAGGACGCCAATCAGCGTGGCGTTGAACACCAACGGGATTCCCACCGCGATGTAAAGCTGTGCGTTCGTCACCACGGATGTAGTTCCGGCCTGCTGCCTTTATTCTCGCACGAAGTTATTTCTTGGGCCCGGTATCCGTGCTGTACTGCGGCTGCGGAGGTTTCAACTGAATCTCTACAGTCTTGTCCGCCTCCTCGATATCGAAGGTCTGTCCGAAGGTCTGGTAATCGCTGGCGTAGATCTGGATCATGATCTTGCCTTGCGGGATACCCGGTGTGCTCACCGTGCCCTCCTGAGTGGTGCGCAGTTCCCAGACCTCCTTCTTCTTGGGTTTGAGGAAACGGCTTTCCAGGAACCGGACGATAACCTCGGCGTTGCCTACCGGCTTGCCGAGATCGTTGGTCACATGGATGTGAAGATGCGTCTCATCGGCGGCGGATGACGGCACGGCGCTCATCCCCAGAGCGATCGCGAGCAGTGCGACCGGTAATTTTCGCATGCATCAATTATGATGCACGCCTAGACGGCTCGCAAGAACGGCCGCGGATTGCCTGCCTCGGCGGTCACTGCCTCCGCCGCCAGGTAGCCGCTGCGCACCGCGCCTTCCATGGTCGCGGGCCAGCCGGAGCGGGTCCAGTCTCCTGCCAGGAATAGATTCCGTAGCGAAGTGCGGCTCACGGGACGGTGCTCCTCCAGACCCGGTTTAGCGGAAAACGTCGCGCGAACCTCCTTGACCACATGCGCCTTCTCGAGCTTCGCTTGCTTGACAGCCGGAAAGAACTCCGCCAGCTCGCGGAGAGCGAGCTCGATCACTTCCTCGCGCCGCGTCTCCACCAGGCTGCGCGACGCGCTCACCACCAGCTCGATGTAGCGGCCCTGGCTCTTGTTGAACATCCACTGAATGGTCCGGTCGAGCAGAGTGGCGTGCGGAAGATCGGTGATGGGCCGGTCGAACCACAGGTGAACGCCGGTGATGGGCGAATGCTCGAATGCGGCGATGTCAATCTCGCCTGCCAGCTCGGGCGAAATCGTAGCGACTCGCTCAAAGGGCACGGCGCTGATATAGAAGTCGGCGGTCAACTCGCCGCCCGAAGTCGCCAGAGCGCGCACGCCGCCATTCTCCACGACGATCCGCTGCACGGAAGTGCGAGGCAGAATCTGGACGTTGCCCAACTCGCGCCAGGCGTCGGTGGAATACAGCCGCGCCAGAGGCACCGATGGCACGCCCATGTGATAGAAGTCGGGATTGGAAAGAAACGCGACCTGAAAAACCTGAAAACCGTGACGAGCCGCCATTCTCTCTAGATCCTCGTTGACCGCGCTCACCAGCACCTGGCGCCAGAAGCGGTCGATCGCGCGAGCCGGCTGATGCTTCTCCTCCAGCCATTGCCGCATGGTGATGCGATCCAAATCCTGCCGGGTGGAATACTCGCGCCGGATCGCCAACAGGCCTCGCGCGATACCCAGTTTTTCGGAAAGACTCAGGAACCGAAGGCCGAGGAAAGAGCCTAGGCTGCGGTGCATGACGCTGGTCCTCCCGCCGGGCTCCAGAAAAAAGAACTCACGGTAAAAGACGATGTCGCGGGTCACTCCCAGCCGGCCGTAAAAATCGAGCAGGTTTACGCAGCAGCGCATCAACACGTGCTGGCAATTGTCGATGGTCTCCGGGCCTGCCTGATACGAGGTGGCGCGCCCACCCAGAAACGGGCGGGATTCGAGGAGCCGGACCTGGTAGCCTTCGCCGCCCAGCGCGGCCGCCGCAGAAAGTCCGGCCAATCCGCCGCCGATGACGATGACTTCCACTAAACTCTACGCGCCGGCAGGCACGCGCCCGCGCCGGCGCCCGCCACCTCCGCCGTCACCGCCGTTGAGGGCTTCCCAGGCGAGCCAGAGCACAAAGGCGATAAATAGTACGTCGGAGGGTTGGAGGTTCATGGGCATCTTCAGTATGCCGCAAGTACTGTCAGATCATCAAGTTCTATGCGCGCCAGTACCCACAGGCATATGCCCTAGAGTTTTGACCACATTTTCCATTAGCATCAGGCCGCACTGTCCATCCAGCGTCAAAATGGACTCCGGATGAAACTGGACCGCTTCCAGCGGAAGATCGCGATGGCGAACTCCCATAATCACGCCGTCATCGCTCTCGGCGGTGACTTCCAGGCAAGCGGGCAGCTTCTGGCGAATCGCGTACAGAGAATGATACCGGCCGACCCGGAACGGCGAAGGCAGCCCTTCGAACACTCCGGTTCCGTCGTGCTGCACCATCGAGGGTTTGCCGTGCATCGGGTAATCCAGCACGCCCAGCTCGCCGCCGAACGCCTCCACCATTCCCTGTAATCCAAGGCACACTCCGAACACCGGGACTTCCAGCTTGGCGGCGTAGCGGACCAGATCGGGAACTCCGAAATCGGCCGGCCGCCCGGGGCCGGGGGAAACCAGAACGAGCGAAGGCGCCAGGCTCTCGATCATGTCCAAGGAGAAACCGGCGCGATACGTGATGACTTCCGCGCCGGTCTGGCGGACGTAATTCGCCAGAGTGTGGATGAAACAGTCCTCGTTATCGACCAGCAGCAAGCGCACGCCGCGTCCGTCTTCTTTCTTGGGTGCGTAGACCGGGGGCGCTTCCGGCTCAGCGCGCATGGCACGGAAAAATGCGGTAGCTTTCATCCGAGTTTCGCGCTCTTCCATTTCGGGCACCGAATCGTAGAGCAGCGTCGCTCCGGCGCTATAACGGGCCATCCCGTCGCGCAGGAAGATAGTGCGAATGGTGATGCCGGTGTTGATCTCGCCGTTCAAGGCGATCATGCCGACTGAACCCGCGTACCAGCCGCGGGCGGTTTTTTCCAGGTCCTCGATCGCCTGTGCGGCCCACTTCTTGGGCGCGCCGATCATGGTCACCGACCACATGTGCGTGAGGAACGCATCCAGCGAATCGAAGCCTTCGGCCAGCATGCCTTCGACGTGGTCGACGGTGTGGAACACGCCCGCGTAGGATTCGATCAAGCGCCGGTCAAGCACGCGCACGGAGCCGGGCACGCAAACGCGCGATTTATCGTTGCGATCGACGTCGGTGCACATCGTCAGCTCAGACTCTTCTTTGAGCGAATTGAGTAGCTCCCGGATATTCGCTGCATCGCGCATCGCGTCACCAGTGCGGCGCGCGGTGCCGGAAATGGGACAACTGCGGATGCGCCGGCCTTCGGCGCGCACGAACATTTCCGGAGAAGCGCCTATCAATTGTTCGTCGCCGAACTGGAGAAAGAATTCGTAGGGGCTGGGGCTGGCTTTCTGAATGCGCTGGAACAGCTCGGCATGGCTGCCGGAGTAAGGCGTAGAGAAGGTCTGGCGCAGCACGACTTCGTAGTAGTCGCCGCGGCGCATTCCTTCGCGCACTTTTTCCACTTTGGCCATGTATTCTTCCGGCTCATGGTCGCAAGTGATGGGCGCGGCGGGCAACTTCTTGGGCTTCGGTACGCGGGCGGCGGAGCGCTTAACGCCGCGCGTGGACTCGCTGCCGCGGCTGAAATCGCCGGCTCGCGAAAAATCGTAAGCATAACGGTCAATCTGCTCCTTCTTGCGATCCATGAAGTAGATCTCATCGCACAGGAACAGGCGCAGGTCATGAACGCCGGTGCGCGGCAGGCGCGGCTTGATGGGATCGAAGCGGAACAGCAGATCGAAACCGAAGGCTCCCACGAGGGAGAGACGGTCCGCCAGGGGATTACAGAATTCGGCAATGAGTGCGCGAATGATCGAAAAGGCCGAGGGCTGCTTGCTGCGCTGCTCCTCGGGAAACAGGGCCGGTAAGGGCTTCAGCGTTCCGCGCAGCGCGCCATTTTCGGTGCCGAACGAGTTCCAGTGCGGATGCGGAGCCAACACGGGCTCCAGCAGCCGGTTGAGGATTTCGCCGCGCGGATTGAGCGGGGCGAGAACCACCTCGCGGTCCCGCGCCGAAATTTCCAGAGGCGGTGCTAGCGCAGCGACGTCCCAGCGCGAATACCTTCCCGGGAATTCGTAACCGGAGGAAAGGTAGATGCCGCGTTGCGCGTCGAGCTTGTGGAGCAGCGTTTCCAGACCCCGGCTGAAGGGGATCTTGGAATGCGTGCGCTCGACGGCAATGCCGCTGGGCGTTGTGTATGTTTCGGGCTTCATATAAAACCGCGGGGAGTGACTTACAGAATATCACGCGTTCAGGCGATGCGCTGAATCCGGTTGCTATTCTGGCTGATGTGAAGAAAGGCGCCGCGGTAGCGAAGGCCGGTGTAAAGAAGGACGGAAAGCCTAAAGAGGGAAGAGCAAAGCGGGCCGCCCCCCGGAACTCCGTCCTGCGGCAAATCAGCATCCGTGACGTGGAACGGGGCGCCCTGCTGCTCTTTCTCCTCGTGCTGGTCTACTTTCCGGCGCTCTCGGGCGGACCTCTATGGGACGATGACGCCCACATCACTCGCCCGAATCTGCAGTCGCTTTCGGGACTGGCTCACATCTGGTTCAAGATCGGCGCCACGCAGCAATATTACCCGCTGCTGCACACCGCATTTTGGGTCGAGCACGGATTGTGGGGCGGCAGCATGCCCGGCTACCACTTGTTGAACGTTCTCCTGCATGCGTGCGCCGCATTTCTGCTGGTGGCCGTTCTGCGCAAGCTCGCTATCCCCGGAGCGTGGCTGGCGGCGTTCTTGTTTGCGCTGCATCCGGTGCAGGTGGAAACGGCCGCTTGGATTTCCGAGCAAAAGAACACTCTTTCGACCGTCTTTTATCTGGCATCGGCGCTGGTATATTTGCGCTTCGACCAGACGCGAGCCCGGCGGGGCTATTGGATCTCGCTCGCGCTGTTCGGAGCAGCCCTGGCAAGCAAGACCGTGGCCGCGACTCTGCCGGCCGCGCTGCTCGTGATTCTCTGGTGGCGAAACGGACGCCTGGAGTGGAAGCGTGACGTGGTGCCTCTGCTGCCCTGGCTCGCCGTTGGCGCGGTCGCCGGGCTGGTTACGGCCGGCATCGAACATAGCGTCATCGGCGCGGGCGGAAAAGATTACGCCCTCACATTGGGGCAAAAATGTTTGCTGGCCGGGCGCGTGATTTGCTTCTATACAGGCAAGCTTCTCTGGCCAGTCGACCTGACCTTCATCTATCCGCATTGGACCATCGATTCGCGGGTGACCTGGCAATACGTTTTCCCCGCTGCAGTTCTGGCTGCGGCGGTGGGCCTTGCTCTGTTGGCGCGCAAGTACCGTGGGCCCATGGCGGGTTTTTTGTTTTTTGTTGGGACATTATTTCCCGTGCTCGGATTTTTGAAAGTTTATCCATTCCGTTTCTCTTACGTCGCGGATCATTTCCAGTACGTCGCCTGCTTGGGGATCTTGGTCCCCGTCGCCGCAGGACTTTCCCTTGTGTCCGCGGAGCTCTCCGGGGTGAGGAGGAAGCTGGTCACGTGGATAGGACCGGCCGCAGTACTCGTGGTCTCCATTCTCAGTTGGAACCAAAGCGGCTTA
>JASHNT010000135.1 GCA_030041495.1 Bryobacteraceae bacterium
GAGCACGCTCCGCGGCTGCCCAAGCCGGGTCCGGAAGAACCCGGTCCGTTCTCGTTCGGAGACCCGGCTCGCGTCACGCGCATCCTCACGTCGGCCGGCTTTACCGCGCCGACTTTCACGCCGCTCGACATTCAGATGGATCTCGGCGGATCGCTCGAAGAGGCCGCGGCTCAGGCAACCGAGATGGGCCCAGCCAAGCGGGCGTTGACCGATCTGCCGGAGGAGGTGCGCGCGAAAGCGGTCGATTCGGTGAGGCGGGCGATCGAGCCGCACGTCTCGGCCAATGGAGTGAGGCTTGCGGGAGCGGTCTGGTTGGTCGCTGCTCAAAGCAGTTAACCGCGAATTCACGCGCATTCAAAGCGCGGAAGCGCCTTAGCTGCGCGCTAGGGCGTTAGCCGGATGGGTGTTTAAGAACCGGGTTGCTATACTGCCGCCATGAAGAAACTGTTCGCCGCCGCGATTGTTCTGGCCGCTTCCGCGTTTGGCGCTCCAAATCTGACCGGCGATTGGAAGTTGAACCTGCAAAAGAGCCAGTACGGGCCGATTCCTACGCCCGTTGAAGTGATGCGCAAGATCAAGCTTGACGGCGTCAACCTGTCGATGCACACCGAGCAAAAGACAGTTCAGCGCGATAGCTCTTCCGATCTGAAATACACTACCGACGGCAAGGAATGCATCAACAAGGTCACCAACGGCGACGCGAAAGGCACGGCGCGCTGGGAAGGCGACACGTTGATTATCGAAAGCTCGCAGATGAATGGCCCGCAGGAGTTGAAGTCGCGCGAGGTATGGAATCTCTCCTCCGATGGAAAGACCCTGACCATCCAGACGCATCTGACCCTGCCGCAGGGCGGAGTCGACGTGAAGCAGGTGTTCGACCGCCAATAGGCGCTCCTGCGCACTAGTTCGGGTCCGGCATCTCTAGGTGGTCGATGACCACGACGTCCATCGGCTCTTTCCTCGGCTCCAGCTTCAGCCCCAGGTCGCGTTTGACGGCAGTGGCAACGTCGCCATCGGGACTGGGAGCGCGGTTGCCGGTGGGGCCTATCGACGAAAAAGATAACGAGAACCGGTAGCGGCCCTGCAAGCCGGTATCATCGATTACCGGAAGGGGCTGAAAGGGGCGGCCCAGATAGCGGGCGAGTTCCGGCATGGTCCAGCCTTTTGCGCTGAGCGGGACGTGCTCACCGTCGACGGTGATGTCCAGGCCGGGTGAGTCCGGATCGGAATCCCGAACCAACTTGAGTTTGGGAGCGCGTTTGCCGAGCACGAGGGCGTACATTTGGACTGTGCGCGTTTCGTGATGGACGGCCATCTTGAATCGGTCCGCGAAGAGTTTCTGGACCATCACGCGGCATTGATCTTGGTTCACCGGAGACGGGCTTTTCGCCTCGATATCGTAAATCGAATTGAGTTCACTGGCGAACTTATCAGCCGCGGCAAACTGATAATACCGAATGTTGTAAGCCCACTCGATGGCGACCCCGAGGTACATGCCTGTCGACAGGAAGCGGCCATTACTGCAGCGGATCGGCTGGCTATGGAGTTGTTCGAGCGGAAGCGTGTTCCGCTTGATCGAAGCAACGTCGAAGGCGGGTTGGGCGAATCCCGTGCCGGCAGAAGCGATAGCGGCCCAAGAGAGTAAGGCCACGATGCGCATGCAAATGTGACGAAAACCCGCGCTGGAGCGTGCAGAATGAACCCGGAGGGGGCTTGACAACTCTAGGGCGCTCTTTAGAATAGAGGGTATTCTAGCTTCCTATGCCGCTCTGTGAACACAAGCGCACGGAATTCCTAATGCGACGAGACGGAGTCGATTATCTCCGGTGCGTTGACTGCGATCAGGTCTTCGAAGCCGAGGACCTGGAGCAAGTCTCCGCTTACGACGACGCCGAGGAAGAGCCGCAGCGCAGGAAAGCCTCCTGAGACCGCACCCGAGAAGGCACGCGATTCAGCTTGTATCCCCAAGCGTGAGCGAAGTATGTCTCGCGCAGAAGATTGCCCAGCGTGATGATGGGGACGGCGGCCAGCAGCGGCGATAGCGCCAGGGTCCAGAGATGCTCGCGCATCATGGACGTGCCAATGTGCGCGATGGCGCGAGTGAGTTTCCAATAGTCGCCGGATTCGCCGCCCACCACGCCCGCGCCGCGTTTCAAGCCTTCGAGATACTCGGCGGGGGTGGTCGCGGAAGCGACTTCCGTAAAGGTCCGGCCCAGGCAGTCGAGCGTGTGCGCGTCACTGCCGCCGACCTCAGCCTTTCCGGCACGGCGAGCCATCTTCTCCGCGTAGCGGTTTGCAGCCGCGAGCATCTGTCCATTGCGCGTCTCGACGGCGGGAAAGACGGCGGTGAACTCCTCGAAGTCCGCCTGGGTGCGCGCGCCGGTGAGCCCGGAAAAGGCGTGATTCACGCTGAATAGGAGCCTACGCTGCTGGAGATACGCGAGCAGCGAGGGGAAATCCTCGCTGCGCCGCTGCAGCTCGATGTGATCGCGCTCGCCGATTCCGTAGACGCCGACGTGCAACTCCGTCCCGCTGGAAGTGCGGCAGCTCACCTCTTCGCTCAGGAAGAAGTCGGGGTAGCGCCGCAGACGCTCGACGGCGTCGATGGAATCGTGGTCGGTGACGGTGACCAGTTGCATGCCGCGGCGCTTGAGGGTCTCGTAGACTTCCTCGGGATCGCTATAGCATTCGCGGCAAACGCGATTGAGCACGGGTACAGTGCACATGCCGGAGTGGATCGTATGGACGTGGAGATCGCACTTCATGCCCTCTTATAGCGCGCGGGTGGTTACAATCCGGCTGCAGAGACAAAAAACATTCGTTACAAGGTATGTTTTTGAGGCCGCGACTTAACCCGGGTGAACGGAGCGGAACGCCGCTGCGCCTTCGCGGCCCAGATATTTCTCGAGAACCGGCAGTGCGAGCCGCACCAGGTCGACCACCACTAACCCATCGACCACCCCGGAAAATGCCCGGTCGACGTTGAACGCAAGAACACTACCGCCGAGCTGGAGGTACTGGCGCAGCAGCACCGGGACACCCTTGCCGTCGGCTTCGAGCTCGGCCACGACGTCGGAGAGCTCCTCCAGGTTTTTGAGCAGCGGAGCCAGCAGTGCGACGCCGCGCCCGCACGCCCGTTTGGCGCGGAACTGGCGGCGCGGAGAAACTTCGCCGGCCAGCTCCCCGCGCCGCGCTTTCAGGTACGAAACGATCAGTGCGCGCGAGGCCTCGCTATAATCGCGGCTGATGCTGACGGGACCGAACAGCAGACGGTAGCGCGGATGCCGCGCGACCCAGCGCCCGATGCCCTTCCACAATAGCAGCAGAGCCTGGTAGCTTTTCTGATGCTCCGGTCGAACGAAGCTCCGGCCCAACTCGATGGCCGGATGGAGGCGCTTCAGCACGGAAGGTCGAAACCGGAACAGCGTGCTGGTGTAGAGATCCGAAGGTGTGACGACGGTATCAGTTCCCTTCAAGCGGTACGCGCCCGAGATTTCCGCTGTCTCCTTATGCGCTACCCACAAGTGCAAATAGTGAGGGTCGAAGCGGTCGAGATCGAGCGAACGGCCCGTGCCTTCGCCAACCTTGCGAAAAGCGACCTCGCGCAGGCGCCCAATCTCGCGCAGCGTACTGGGAATGCTCGCAGCGTCAGCGATCGAGACGCGGTAATCGCCGCTTTCAAGCAGGATGTTCGACGAGTCCAGCCGCGCGGCTTCTTCGCGCAACAGGCGCGGATCGGCCGCGGCAGCAACCTTGGGCGGCGGAGGTTGGATGTGGAACAGCGGTTGGATGTGAAATAAAGGAGCCCCGGATGCGCCGGAACGCGACTGCAGCACGTAAGTACGTTGGCGCAGATAGTCCATGGCCTCGCGGTCGGTCTTGAATCGGTCGAGCGCTTCGGCTTTGACCGGACCTCCCACGGCCACGCGGATGGTGCGGCCGCGTTTGTTCAGCAGCTCCTGCGGCAGCAGCGCGGTTCGCAAGCGGGGATCGACCAGGCCCGCCAGATGAAAAGCTGGGCTGTTGACGCCATGGAAGAACACCGGCACGGCGCTCGATCCGGTGAGGCGGATCAAGCGGGCGATGCGCTCATTCCATTGCGGCTCCGCGATTTCCAGCGTCGGCAGTTTCAGCGCGGCCACTTCGCCCGAGGGAAAAGTCACCAGCAGGCCGCCCTGACGCAGCCATTCCAGGCTCCGGCGCATGCCGCGCCAGTTGAATGCCGCAGCGTTGCCGAAGGGATCCACGGGAATGAGGTAGGGCTCGATGCCCGGCACGCTGGCCAGCATCGAATTGCCCAGGAACTTTACATCCGGGCGCACGCCGGCCAGCAGCGCGCCCAAGGTGGCGCCTTCCAGCAGGCCGAAGGGATGATTCGCGACCAACACCACCGGTCCAGTGCGCGGGATGCGCGCGACGGCTTCCAGAGGGCAATCCCAACCGACGCCCAGTTCTTCCAGGAAGCGCGAAAACAGAGCGGGGCCGGACGGCACCGCTTGGTTCCATTTATCGAGCGCCTTATGGAGCGCTATTTGGACGACGGAGGGCTGCGGCATACACTTCTTGGCTTCGAGAATACGGGGTGCGAGTTACGATTCCATGCCGAAGGAAAGAACGTCCGATGACGAAGATGTTTTGGGGATCTCGATTGGGCTTGGCGCGCGAGCGCCTCCGTGCGATCCTCAATAGAGATGCCGGATCCGACTTTTTCGCCGCTACGAATCGTCTCTTTGGGCGGCGGCAACGGCCTGTCCGCTCTGTTGCGGGGATTGAAGCGCTACGCCACCGCCGGAGAGGGCGCGGTGGACATAACCGCCGTGGTAACCGTCACCGACGACGGCGGAAGCTCCGGGCGCCTGCGTCGCGAGTTCGATGTATTGCCTCCCGGCGACATCCGCAATTGCATGTCCGCGCTCTCGGCGGACGAGGCACTGCTGGCGCGGCTGTTTCAATACCGCTTCAAGAGCGGAAGAGGACTGCGCGGCCACAGCTTCGGCAACCTGTTCCTGACCGTGATGACAGACCTGACCGGAGATTTCGCGCAAGCAGTTAAGTTGAGCTCGGAGGTGCTGGCGGTCTCGGGGCGCATCTATCCGTCGACCGGTGCGAATGTGGAACTGGAGGCGACGCTGGACGATGGACGCAAGATATCCGGAGAGTCGCGTATCAGCCGGAGCACGGTACCGATTCGGAAGATTGAGTTACGTCCGCGGCGGGTCAAGCCATTGCCAGAGACACTGGACGCGATCGCCGCCGCGGACCTGATCACGCTGGGTCCCGGATCGCTTTTCACCAGCATCATTCCCAATCTTCTGGTCAGCGGAATTCCGGAAGCGATCGCGGCTTCGCGAGCCTATAAGGCATTTTTCGTGAATCTCATGACCCAGCCGGGTGAGACCACGCGCTACCGGGCGTCGGATCATCTCGCCGCGCTGCTCCGGCATGGTGGGCGATCGCGCAGGCGGCTGGTGGACGCCTGCGTCGTGAACACCCGGCCGTTTTCCGAGACCGTTCTGAAGCGTTACCGCGAGCAGACGGCGCAACCGGTCGAGACAGATGTTCCGGCGCTGGAGCGGATGGGCGTGGAAGTGGTTGCCGCGGACCTTCTACGCACGAACGACCGTGCGGCGCTGGGGAAGATCTGGCACGACTCGTCATCGGCCGCGGCGGTGGCTGTCGAGCTGGCGCGAAAAGGAAGGCGCATCCGCCGGAGGCCGGCTTCATGAGCGTTTCCATTGCCATTCTTGCGGCGGGCCTGGGTACGCGCATGCGTTCCAAGCGGGCCAAGGTGCTGCATCGCGCCGGCGGGCTGGCGCTCGTCGAGCACGTGGTGCGCGCGGCCCGCTCCCTTACGCCTCCGGAGAGAATCGTGATTGTGACCGGCCATCAGGCCGAAGATGTCGAGGCATTGCTTCGGCCCTCCGGCGTCGCATTCGTGCGGCAGGGCCCTCCCAAAGGCACCGGCCACGCGCTGGCTTGCTGCCGCGAGAAACTAGCGCACGTTCCGGGATTGCTGATGGTGCTGTACGGCGACACGCCGCTTCTGTCCGCGGCGACGCTGGAAAAATTGCGCGAGGCGCAACAGCGGCCCTCCGCGGAGCAGTCTTCGCCGGCTGCGACGCTAATCACCACCGCTCTCGACGATCCCTCCGGCTACGGCCGCGTGCTGGTGGATGCGCACGGTAACGTCGAGGCGATTGTCGAGCACAAGGATTGCACGGCAGAGCAGCGCCAGACTCGAGTGATTAATTCCGGGATCTATTGCTTCCAGGCGGATCTTTTGTGGAGGCATTTGAGCGAGGTTCAACCCAATCCGGCAAGCGGTGAATACTACCTTACAGATATGGCTGCGATTCTGCGCGGTCATGGCCACAGCGTGCGTGCGCTGCATGTCGAAGACCCCTCCGAGCTGCTGGGAATCAACACGCGGATCGAGCTGGCCGAAGCCGATCGTATCCTGCGGGAGCGGAAAGCCCGCGAGCTGATGCTCGCCGGAGTGACCATCGAAGGGCCGGAAACCGTGACGATCGACGCCAGTGTCGCCGTTGGACAAGACACCGTGATTGAGCCGTTCGTGCGATTGCTGGGACACACGCACATCGGCGAGGATTGCCATATCGGTGCGGGCGCGATTGTGGAATCGTCGGTGATCGAAGACGGTGCCATGCTGCAACCATACACGGTGATCGCGAATTCGCGCGTGGGAAAAGGCGCGAGTGTGGGACCATTCGCTCGCCTGCGCCCGAACGCGCATTTAGAGGCGGGTGCGCGTGTCGGGAACTTTGTCGAACTGAAAAATACCCGGCTGGGCGCGGGAGCCAAGGCTCAGCACCTGTCTTACCTAGGCGACACCCAAATCGGAGCGGGTAGCAACATTGGCGCAGGAACGATCACCTGCAACTACGACGGCGAAAAGAAGCACGAAACCAGGATCGGCGAAGGCGCGTTCATCGGTAGCAATTCCACTCTGGTCGCGCCGTTAGATATTGGCGCCGAGAGCTACGTCGGAGCGGGAAGCGTCATTACGGAAGAGGTGCCGAAGGGCGCGCTGGCGTTGGGGCGCGGACGCCAGGTAAACAAGGCGGGCTGGGTGGAGAAGCGCCGCAAGAAATCCTCCGCGACGCCGTAGGTTCGCAAACTGCGTCGAGTCAATTATGGGATCCCCAGCTCCACAAACGGCTCCGACTCTGCCTTCCTCCGATGACCGCGAGGTTTATGCGATTTTTCGCGGACAGATCGTTGCAGAAGACCAGCTCGTCAACCACAGAATGACGTGGCTGATCCTGGTCCAAACCTTCCTTCTGGTGATCCTGGCGGCTGTCGTGTCTTCGTCGGCGGCAATGCAGCACATCCGCAACATATGGGTGTTTAAGTGGGCGATGTGCGCGGCCGGAGTTATTACGGCGATAACGGTGTGGGCAGGGATCCGTGCGGCGGACCGCGAAATTCACGATTTAAAGCAGCAATACGAGGATATCTACGGCGGGGCAGTGCCGGCGAATCTCCCGCCCATCGTGGGGCACGGCAGGAATCACAAGCTGGGCAGGATTCCCTTCATCCTTCCGTTTTTCTGCGTGCTGTTGTGGCTGGTCCTGGGATTCATTGTCCGCTAGATGGCGGGCACTCGTATACCTCGTTACTGATTCACGCCGGAGGCGAGAAAACCTCCATCTACCACGATGCACTGGCCGGTGATGAAGCTCGCGCCGTCGGAGGCGAGTAGAATTGCCGCTCCGGTCAGTTCCGACGTCTGTCCGAAGCGAGCCATGGGAATGCGCATCAGCAACTCCTTGCCGCGTTCCGTCCCTTCCAGCAGCGCGGCGTTAATGTCGGTCTTGAAAACCCCCGGCGCGATCGCGTTGACGCAAATGCCGCGCTGTGCCCACTCCACCGCGAGGCTGCGCGTAAGCGAGAGCACAGCTCCTTTGGACGCGGCATAGGCGGCAACTTCCGTCAGCGCCACAAATGAATTCAGCGATGCGAGATTAATGATGCGGCCGTGGCCGCTGGACGCGAGAGGCTCGTAGAAACTCTGGCAGGCGCGCAGCATGCCGGTCACGTTCGCATCCATCAGCGCGTTCCATTCGGCTTCCGCGATCTGGATAGTGGGTTTGCGGTAAATCTGACCAGCGGCATTGAGCAGAATATCCACTCGCCCGAATTTCCCGAGCACCGCATCGCGCAGCCGGTCGATGGATTCGCGGCTGGATACGTCGCAAGGATGGGCAAGGGATTCGACGCCCTGCTGCTCGATTTCGGCGGCAGCATCTTCCACCAGGGCGGCCCGGCGGCCGGTGGGCACCACTGACGCGCCCGCGGACGCCAGTCCCCGGGCCAGCACACGGCCGATGCCGGAGGTCGCACCAACCACCACGGCAACGCGGCCGGAAAGGTCGAACAGCGGCGGCCCCATAACCTTTAGCTTCCTCCCCTAAGCGTGTGCTCCACCTAACGGCTGGCTCTACCGCCCGACGATGATGATCTGGAAGCTGTCCGGAACGGCCGTACCGCGTCCGCGGCCCTTCTGTCCCTCCTTGGGCGGGGGAGGCGGACCGAATTCGGCCACGGGCAAATAGAGTTTGTGCGCTTTCTGATCCGCGCCGATGGTGCGCGCGCCGGGCATGGTGGCGATGGTTGCGACGGTCTCATACTTGCCCGGCGAGGTCTCCCCAATCATGGAAATGTTGCCGTCGCGGCCGTTGGCGCTGAAGGCGTAGCCGTCGTCATAAGCGACTCCGTCCGGACCCGATCCGATCATCGGCGTCGCCAGAACTTTCCCGGAGGCCGGATCGCTGACGATGGCCGTCTTGTTATCGCACACCGAGAACAGAATGGTCTTGGGGCTGATGGTCAAACCGCTGGGGCTGTCGCACGGAGCGATGGAATAGCGCCGGGAAACCAGGGCATTCTTGGCGTCGAGGACTACGATTTCGTTCTTGTCTTCGATGTTGGCGTAGACGTTGCCCTTGCCGTCCGCTTGCGAAAACTCCGGCTTGCCGCCCAGCGGAATGGAAGCGGTGATAACCTGGCCCGTCTTGGCGTCGATCGCGGTCGCGTCGCTGCTGCGGCCGTTGAAGGTGAAGACGCGATGGGTCACCGGCTCATAGATGATCGAGTCCGGATTGGTTCCGGTCTTGATCTTTTCGCCCAGCACTTTGTCGGTCTTGATGTCGAACATGGTTACGGCGTTGTCGCGGCCGTCGGAGGTGAAGCCTTTGCCAAGGTCAGCGGCGATGGCGATGCCGTGCACGCCGTTGGTATCGGGAATGGTGGCGATCACCTTGTCGGTGTTGGTGTCCACCACTTCGGTCTGCGTATTGTGCGAGACGTACAAGCGGTGATTGGCGCTATCAACGTAGACGTAGTCCCAGGAACCGGCGCCGCCGATCTTGATGTGACCGGTGACTTTGTAAGCGGGCGGCGCGGCCTGCGCAGGGAGGGCGGCGGTGAGCGCGGCCGCTGCGAAAACCATAAAGACGGTGGATTTCATGCGTGTCATCCTTTTTCTCGCGGCTTTCCTCGTGTGGGGAAGTAATTCCGCAATCTCCAGCAGTTTACGATAACGCGGCAATCTGAAGATTCGCTGAAGCGGAGAGGGCGAAGGAGACGCGAAACACCGACGCCGCGCCGGGCGAGCTGCGGACCTCGATGGCTGCGCCGTGCGCTCGCGCGATCCGGTCGGCCAGGGCCAGGCCGATGCCGTGGCCTTCGCCCCCCCGCTCCCCGCGATAGTAGCGCTCAAAGATGTGCGGAAGGTCGGCCGGGCTGACGCCCGCCCCGGAATCTTCAATGGTGACCGCGGCGCGGCCGGCTTCCAGCGCCAAGGCCACGCGCACGGCGGAGCCCGGCGGCGAATACTTGATCGCGTTATCCAGCAGGATCACGAACAGCCTGCGCAACGCCATGCGGTTGCCCGAGATCACCACTGCGGTGTCGCCGGGCTTCGATTCCAGGAACCGGACGTCCATCTCAATCTGCCGGGTCTCGGCCAAGCTGCGCAGCTCGGCGCAGACCTCGCGCAGCAACGCCGCCAGATCCAGAGGCGAGCGCGGCATCTGGGAAGCCTCCGTTCCGCTGCGCGCCAGCGCGAGCAGATTCTCGACCAATTGCGTCATGCGCTCGGTTTCCGCGGCGACCTCCGCCAGCGATTCGCGATACGATTCGGCCGCGCGGGCTCGGCGCAGAGCCAGCTCCGCCGTGGTGCGGATCACTGCCAAGGGCGTGCGCAGCTCGTGCGAAGCATCCGCGGCGAATTGCGAAAGTTGCTTCACGGCCGCTTCCAGCCGTGCCAGCATACCGTTGAGCACTTGAGTCAGCCGCGCCAGCTCATCGCCGGTAGGCGGCACCGGAAGGCGCTCCGAAAGATTCTCGATACTGATGGCCTTGGCCGCATCGGTAATGTCCTGGATGGGCCGCAGAGCCCGCGCGCTAAGCCACGCGCCGCCCACGCACGCAATCAGAATCACCACCGGAAGCAGGCTCAGCAACAGCAGCCGCAGGAGCTGGAGCGTGTGGATCAGGTTGGCCATGGGCGCGCCGGCTTCCAAATCGAAGGTGACGCCGGCGGAAGCAAACCGGCTTTGCGCCATGCGGAGATCGGCGGCCCGCGGCGCGGAGGAACCGGGAAAATGAAACTCGAATCCGTTGGATCCGCGCAAGTCGATGTAGCTGTCTGGTGGCAGGGCCTGGCAGAACTCCTCCAGCTCATCCGTCAACTGATCGTTGTTCGCGACTTCGGCGGATTCGCCGCGAAAGTATTGCTCGAAGCGGGAGGATCGGCCCGCCAGATCGCGGTCCAGTTCCTGAAGCAGGCGCTGCCGCAGCGACAGCCACACTAGCGACGCAAACAAGCCGAGCCCCAACACCAGCGCCGCCGCGTACCATAGCGTGAGCCGGAAACGAATGGAGTTCCAACGCATGGCTGGCTAACTCTCCTGCGGCTCCCGCAGCATGTATCCGTAGCCGCGCACGGTGTGGATCAGTTTCGGCTCGCGCGTTTCCACCTTGAGGCGCAACTGGCGCATGAACACTTCCACGGTGTTTTCGGTGACTTCGCTATTGAATCCCCACACCGATTCGATAATGCTTTCGCGGCTGACCGCGCGGCCCGCGTTGCGCAGCAGCAGCTCCAGAAGCTGGTATTCGCGCGGCGTGAGATTGAGCGTTTCGCCCGCGCGGCTCACACGACGGGAAGCGGGATCCAGGCACAATTCGCCGCAATTCAACTGCGGCGGTCTGGGAATGGCTCCCCGCCGGCTGACCGCGCGCAACCGGGCCAGCAGCACGCCGATGGAGAAAGGCTTGGTCAGATAGTCGTCCGCGCCGGAATCGAGCCCCACGACGATGTCGGAAGGCGTGTCGCGCGCAGTCAGCATCAATACCGGAGTCTGGTTGCGGCCCTCGCGCAGGCGCCGCGCCACGGAGACTCCATCCATTCCGGGCAGCATTACGTCCAGCACGATCACGTCGAATTGAGACGCGCGCGCGATCTCATAGCCTTCGCGCCCGGTGCCCGCCAGCACTACCTGGTGGCCTTCCTCCTGGAGTGCGCGCTTCAGCAGGTCGGCCATGGCGCGTTCGTCCTCCACGACCAGGATCTGCATGCCCCGATCGTATCAGCTTTCGCCAATCTCGTCTTTTCAGCGATTCTTCAGGATCGGGTGCTCCACTGTAGAAGTGAACGCACGAATCATGGCTGGGTTGGTGAGCACCGGACTGGCGCTGGCACAGGCGCCTGCGACTCCCAATCCCGGCCCCACCATTACGCTCGCCGGCGCGTTGCAGCGCGCGCGGCAGTACGGCGGATTGACGCAAAGCGCGAACCTCACGGTCTTACAGGCCGCTGAGGACCGGTTCCAGGCGCAAAAAGCCAACCTGCCGACGCTCAGCGCCTTCAATCAGTACATCAACACGCAAGGCGATGGGACGCCCTCGGGCGTGTTCGTCGCCAACGACGGCGTGCACGTCTATAACGAGCAGGCGGTGATCCACGAAGAGGCTCTGATGCTGGTCCGGCACGGCGAGCTGCGCAGGGCCGAGGCGGCCGAAGCTGTGGCCAAGGCCAAGCTGGAAGTAGCCGCGCGCGGCTTGAATGCCACGGTAATTCAAAACTATTACGCGATTCTCAGCGCGCAGCATCACGCCGCCAACACGCAGCAATCGATCATGGAGGCGCAGCGCTTCATCGATATCACGACGCGGCAGGAAAAAGCCGGCGAAGCGGCTCGCGTGGACATCATCAAAGCCCGGCTTCCGTTACAGCAGTTGCAGCGCGATCTCCAAGACGCGCAAGTAACCGTGGAGAAGGCCAAAATTGCGCTGGGCGTGCTGCTGTTTCCCGATTACAACGCGGAGTTCACCGTGACGGACGATTTGAACCGGCCCGCCATGCTGCCTACGGCCGCCGAAGCCCAATCGCAAGCCACGGCGACGAGCCCGGATCTGAAGGTCGCGAGTGCGAGCATCCAGGAAGCCGGTTACGACGTGCAGGTAGCGAAGTACGGCTACCTGCCGTCGCTGGGAATCGACTTATTCTACGGCATCGATGCGAATCAGTTCGCGATCAAGACGGAGCACTCGACGCAAGCCACCGGCCGCAGCACGCTGCCGAATTATCAGGTGAAAGCCCGGCAGAATTTGGGTTACGTGGCGCAGGCGACCCTGAATATTCCGGTGTGGAACTGGGGCACGACGCGCAGCAAGGTCAAACAGGCGGAGCAAAGAAAAGATCAGGCCCAGGCGGATTTGAAGATCGCGCAAAAGACGGTGGAAAGCGCCGTGGCGGGCGCTTACGCGGAGGCGCGCGGAGCCATGGCGCAACTGGATTCCCTCCGCCAAACCATGGATCTGGCCGCGGAGAATCTGCGCCTGACGATAATCCGCTATCAGGCCGGCGAAGCTGCTGCGCTGGAAGTGGTGGACGCGCAGAACACGCTCGCCGCTGCGCGCAACGGATTGGATGATGGGCTCGCGCGCTACCGGATCGCGCTGGCCACGCTCGAAACACTTACCGGGACGTTATAGAGAAAACTATGAAGCAAAATCGCGGGATTGTTATTTGCGGATTGGCGTCCCTGTTGGGCGCACTGTGGCTGGCTGGGTGCGGCAAGGGTAAGGAGAGAGCCGCCGAGGCGGAAGAGGAAGCTCCCACGCCGGTGACGGTGGAGACGGCCGTGCGCGGCGCGATCGACCGCCTCATCTCGACCGATGCGGTTCTGTATCCGGTCAACCAGGCTCCGGTGAGTTCCAAGCTCAGTGCGCCAGTCACGCGCGTGCTGGTGAATCGCGGAGATCATGTGCGCGCCGGGCAGTTACTGGTGGTGCTGGAGAGCGCGGATCTCGCCGCTGCCGCTAATGAGAGTCAGTATCAATACCAGCAATCTCAGGCGAATTACGATCTGCTGACCGGCGCGACCGTGGTGGATGACCGCGCCAAGGCCGAGGCCGACGTGCAGACGGCGCAGGATGAGCTGGACGCCGCCAAGAAGCTCTACGACAATCGCGTGGCCGCGCAGAAAGAAGGCGCCATCGCCCAGAAGCTGGTGGACGACGCCCGGCTGCCGATGTTGCAGGCGCAGGTCCAGCTAGCCGCCGCGAGAAAACACCTGGACTCGCTCAACCAGGTCAGCCAGAAGCAGTCCATCCGCGCCGCGGAAGCCACCATGAATGCCGCCAAGGCGCACTACGAAAACGCTTCGGTGCAGCTTTCCTACGCCCAGGTGAAGAGCCCCATCTCGGGTGTGGTGGCGGACCGGACCATTTATCCGGGTGACACACCGGTTGCGGGCACGCCGATGTTATCGATTGTCGATATCTCGCAAGTGGTGGCGCGCGCGAACGTGCCTGTAAACGATGCGAGCTACATTAAACTCGGACGCCCCGCGCGAATCTCCGGCCCGGATGGAGACATCCCGGGCGTCGTGACCGTGGTCAGTCCCGCCGTCGATCCCACCACCACCACGGTGCAGGTATGGGTGAAAGCTGATAATCCGGGGGAAAAGCTCAAGCCGGGCGCGACCGTCCATGTGGCCATCATCGCTGAGACCATCCAGGACACGATGGTGGTTCCGGCCTCGGCTCTGCTCAACGGCGATGAGGGCGGGCAGAAAGTCATGGTGATCGACAAGGACAGCGTGGCGCATGAGCACATGGTCAGCGTCGGCGTGCGCCAGGGCGACCGCGTGCAAATCGTCAGCGGCGTTTCCGAAGGAGATCAGGTGGTCACCTCCGGAGGTCTGGGGCTCGACGATAAATCCAAAGTCACCGTACAGCAGCCCAAGAGCGAGGATGAAGACGAAGACAGTGACGACGATTCGGACAAGTAACGATGACTAACACGGATGCCGCCACTGGCGCGCCGCGGCACGCGGAGAGGGAGCACTGGACCGCGCGCTTTTCCCGCCCCATTATCTTTATCATCCTCACCCTGGTGGGCATGGGCGTCTATTACGCCTTCAACATTCCCGTCGCGGTGTTCCCTTCCACCGATTTTCCGCGCGTCGTTGTCGGCGTGGACAACGGCGTCGCGCCCATCAACCAGATGCAGGTCATGGTGACGCGCCCGATTGAAGAAGCGATGAACAGCGTGCCGGGTCTGGAAGGCGTGCGCTCCGTCACCAGCCGCGGCTCGGCCGAAATCAATCTGTTCTTCAATTGGAACGTCGACATGATCCAGACGCTGCAGTACGTCAATGCAGCGTTAGCTCGCGTGCAGCCTTCGCTGCCGCCCACTGCGAAGCTGACCGCCAATCGCAAGACCTTCGCGGTGCAGAATCCGATTCTCGCCTACAGCCTCACTTCCGGCACGATGCCGCAGACGGAGCTGTGGGAACTGGCCAACTACACCATCAAACCGCGCTTGAACCGCGTCCCCGGGGTCGCGATGGTGGTGCTGCAAGGCGGGCAGGTGCCGGAGTTCGAGATCGAGCCCGATCCCGCCAAGCTGGCCGAAGCGCAAGTGACCGTGCCCGCCATTCTGGACGCGGTCGCCAAAACGAACATGATCGATTCGCCGGGATTGATCGAGAACAATCATCAGCTCTCGCTTACCCTGGTGAGCGGCCAGACCACCGATCCCGGCCAGATCGCAAACATCGTGGTGCGCACCACGCCCAACGGAGTGCCGGTGCGCGTGGGCGACGTCGCGGAAGTCCACGCTTCGGTGATGCCGGTTTACACCATCGTCACCGCCAACGGCAAACCCGCCGTGTTGCTGAACATTTTCCGCCAGCCCGACGGCAACACCGTGGAAGTGGCCCAGGCCGCGGCGGCGGAGCTGCAACAAATGAAGTCAACCCTGCCTCCGGGCGTCAAGATCGAGCCGTTCTACGATCAATCCATCCTGGTGCGCGACTCCATCGCTAGCGTGCGCGACGCCATCGTGATCGGACTGATTCTTGCGGCCGTGATTCTGGTGCTGTTCCTGCGCGATTGGGGCAGCTCCGTAGTGGCCGCGCTGGTGATTCCCGCTACCATCGCCATCACGCTGATCGCGCTTGCCGTCATGGGGCAGAGCTTCAACCTGATGACGCTCGGCGGACTGGCCGCGGCGGTTGGATTGGTGATTGACGACGCCATCGTGGTGGTCGAGAACATCGTGCTGCATCGCGATTCCGGGCAGAGCCGCGCGGAAGCGATTCGCAGCGCCCTGCGCGAAATCCGCGTGCCTTTGGTGGGCTCCACGGTTACGCCGATCGTGGTGTTTCTTCCGCTTGTGACAATGACCGGATTCGAGAGCACCTTCTTCCGCGCCCTGGCGGTGACGGTCGGCATGGCGCTGTTGACTTCGCTCGCGCTAGCGCTCACCTGGACGCCGACGCTCAGTCATTATCTCCTGCGGCGCTCGGGCAAGGAGCAACTCGCTGTGGATGAGCCGGACGAAGCTGCGGCCGAATACGGCCATCCTTCTTCCGGCCTAATGGGCCGCATGACGCGAGCCTATGGCTCGGCTATCCGCTTCGTGCTGGCGCATCCTTTGGTGTTGACCGCCGGGTGCCTGGTTCTCATCGCCGTGTCTTTCTTCTGTTATCAGGCGCTGGGCCGCGATCTGTTACCGTCGATGGACGAGGGCGGGTTCATTCTCGATTACCTGATGCCCGCGGGCTCATCGCTCGACGACACTAATCGCGTGTTGCTGGGCGTCGAAAAGATTCTGCAGGCGACCCCGGAAGTCGAAACGACTTCGCGCCGCACCGGTCTGCAGCTCGGCCTGGCAGCCGTCACCGAAGCCAACCAGGGCGATTTCTCGGTCAAGCTGAAGCGGGACCGAGAGCGCGGTATCGAAGACATTACTTCCGATGTGCGCTCGAAAGTAAAAGAGAAATATCCGCAGTTGGATGTCGAATTCATCCAGGTTTTGCAGGATATGATCGGCGATTTAACCGATTCGCCGGAGCCGATGGAGATCAAGCTGTTCTCGCAAGACCCCAAGCTGCTGGCGGAGTGGGCTCCGAAGGTCGCCGACAAGGTGAAAAAGGTCAAGGGCGTCGTGGACGTCGAAGACGGCATCGAAAACACCATCAGCGGTCCGGCCATAGTAATGAATGTCGATCCCGTGGTCGCAGCCCGCGCCGGATTCACGCCGGAGGAGGTCGAGCTGGACGCCAGTGCGATCCTGCAAGGCGAGCCGGCCGCGACTCCCGTGGTGGTCAACGACCGCTCCTACACCATCCGCGTGCGCTTCCCGGAAAGCACTCGCTCGAATCTGGAGCAGATCCGGGACACGGTGATCACCAGCAGTTCCAGCGGCAAGACCGCTACCCTGGGCTCGCTGGCCAACTTCACCGACGAAGCCGGCCAAACCGAGATCATTCGCGAAAATCTGCAACGCCGCGTGGCCGTGACCGGCCGCTTCGAAGGCATGAGCCTCGGCACCGGCATTGCAGCCGTACAGCAGGTGGTTACCGGCATGGATCTTCCGCCCGGCATCCGCGTGGTCTACGGCGGACTCTACGCTGAGCAGCAGAAGTCTTTCCGGGACCTGGTGGTCGTGCTGGTGCTGGCCGTGGTGCTGGTGTTCACTGTGCTGCTGATCGAATTCCGGACTTTCTCCGCCCCCGCGGCGATCCTGTTCTCCGCGCTACTTTCCACTTCCGGAGTATTCGTGGCTCTGCTGATCACCGGCACGTCCTTCAACATCTCTTCCTTCATGGGGGTGATCATGGTAGTGGGCATCGTCGCCAAAAACGGAATCCTGCTGTTGGACGCGGATCAAAAGTTTCGCGCCGAAGGCAGAGGAGCGCGCCAGGCGATGATCGAAGCGGGCGAGCGCCGGCTGCGGCCGATTCTGATGACTGCGCTCGCAACCATGGCCGGCATGATTCCTCTGTCGCTCAAGATCGGCAGGGGATCGGAGATGCTGGCTCCGCTGGCCGTCGCGGTGATCGGAGGCGTGCTGGCGTCGATGGTGCTGAGCTTGATCGTGACCCCGGCGGTGCATTTCTACCTCAACGGGCGCGATTGAGACTCAAGCGTGAGCGATCATGAATAAATGCCTCAGCCGCGCCGCACGCTGATCCGCCACGCGACCATCCTCACCATGGACGCGTCGCTAGGCGACCTGCGCGACGCCGATCTTCTGATCGAACGCGACCGGATCGAAGCCGTTGGAACAGTCCCCGCGCGCGAGGCCGCGATCGTCGACGCGCGCGGCTGCATCGTCATCCCCGGCTTGGTCAACGCGCATCTCCACACCTGGCAGACGGCCCTGCGCGGCATCGCCGCCGACTGGAGCATTGCGGAATACATCCGCAAGATGCATGCGGGACTCGCCACCGTGTTCAAGCCCGAGGATCTTTACATTGCGACGGCGGTGGGCGCGCTGAATCAATTGAACTGCGGTACAACCACGCTGGTCGACTGGTGTCACAACAACCCCACGCCGGAGCACGATGACGCCGCGATCGACGCTCTGTACGAATCCGGGGTCCGTGCGGCGTTCTTTCATGGCTCGCCGAAACCGGATCCAGCGAAGGGCGCAGCGCCGTTCTGGGAAATCCCCCATCCGCGCGCCGAGCTCGAGCGCATTCAGAAACATCGCATAGGCGGTTTAATCAGCCTGGGTGCTGCGATCCTGGGCCCGCAATATTCGACGCTCGAAGTGACGCTGCACGATTTCCGGATGGCGCGGGAGTTGGGGCTGATCGCCTCGATGCACCAGAGCGGCGGCGTGCCGCGCTGCCCCGAAGGTTGGCAGAATCTGGAAGACGCGGGACTGATGGATGAGCGCGTCAATATCGTCCACGGCAATACGTTCACCGACGATCAGCTTGCGCGCTTCTGCTCGCTCGGCGTTAACTTCACCGTCGCGCCGGGAATCGAGATGAGCATGGGCCACGGTCTGCCGGTCACCGGACGATTGCGCAGGCTGGGCTGCGCGCCTTCTCTCGGCATCGATATCGAAACACTGGCGTCGGGCGAGATGTTGCTGGCGGCGAGAACGGCGCTGGAGACGCAACGCGCTCTCGATCATCGAGACGGATGCTCTGCGATGATCCCGGCGCGCGATGCGCTCGCCTGGGCCACCATCGAAGGAGCGCGCATGCTCGGCATGGAAGATTCCATCGGTTCTCTCGCGCCGGGCAAACAAGCCGACCTGGTGATGATCGACGCGAGCAAGCTGAACATGCAGCCGCTGCACGATCCCGTCTCCGCCGTGGTGTTGCAGGCAAGCCTCGCTAACATCGATAGCGTGATGGTGGCGGGCAAGTGGAAGAAGCGCGGCGGCAAGCTTCTATTCGGAACGCTTGCGGACAAGCTTAGCAAGCTGCGGGAATCGGGCGAGCGGATTCTTCATGCGATCCATAACGAACGCGCGCCGCTGCATTGATGCGTTCTATCAATTTCCTTGCTCTGGTTCAGATAGAATGTACGATGGTCAAGGAGGCAGGAATGGTAATCGACTCGCACGCGCACGTCACCGCGCCGGAAGCGCTGTATGTTTACAAGGCTGGAATTCTTTCGCATCGCGGCGGGCATGGACGCGGCAGCGTGGGAGTAACTGACGAAGACATCCTGAAGGCCCTGAACGCGCCGGTGTTCGGAGGCTCCTCGCATCTTCAGCAACTTAAGGAAGCCGGCACGGACATGCAGTTGATCTCGCCCCGTCCTTACCAGTTGATGCATTCGGAGGCTCCCAAGCTGGTGCAGTGGTTCACCGAGGAGTGCAACAACATCATCGCGCGCCAGCAAAAGCTGCTGCCGCAAACTTTTCGCGGCGTGTGCTCCCTGCCGCAGACTCCCGGGGTCAGTCCCAAGGCGGTGGTTCCGTATCTCGAAAAGTGCATCAAGGAACAGGGATTCGCCGGCTGTCTGATCAATCCCGATCCGGGCGAATGCGGCGGCATCGAGACTCCTCCGCTCGGCGACCGCTTCTGGTATCCGCTCTACGAAAAATTGGTCGAGCTCGACGTTCCCGGCCACATCCATTCCACCGCCTGCAAGAGCGAGCGCCTCAGCTACTCGCTCCACTTCATCAACGAGGAGAGCATCGCCATTGTTTCGCTGCTCAATTCCAGCGTGTTCACGGATTTTCCGACGCTGAAGCTGATGATCTCCCACGGCGGCGGCGCGATTCCGTATCAGTACGCGCGCTTTGAGGCCAGCGCCCTGCGTCGCGGAGGCCCGCGCTTCTCCGATCGCATGCGCAATCTGTACTACGACACCGTGCTCTATTCCAAAGATGCGCTGGAGCTGCTGTTCAAGACCGTGGGTGCGGACCGCTGCCTCTTCGGCACGGAGCGCCCCGGAGTAGGAACCGTGAAAGATCCCAAAACCGGCCGTTGGCTGGATGAGACGCGGCACTACATCGAAGAGTTCAGCTTCTTGAGCTCCGCGGAAAAGAAGTCGATCTTCGAGGACAACGCCAAGAAGCTTTTCAAGATTAACACCAGCGAGGGAGCAAAGGCATGAAGTCGCGGGCTTGGTCCGCTCTTGCCGCCGCGATTCTTGGCTTGGGCCTCACGGGCCAAGCGCTTGAGGGCCAGGCCCTCCGGAAGATCACCATCAACTATCCCAACCGCAGCGGATCGAACTGGCCGTTGTTTCTTGCCAAGGACGGCGGCTACTACCAGAAGTATGGTCTGGACGTCACTCTGACCTTCGGCGTGATGCCCTCCGGCATTGCAATGCTCGCAAGCAACGAAGCGCAAATGGTGAATTCGTCGCTGGAGCAGTTGATGCAGGCGGCGTCGAAGGACGGATCGATGGTGCTGATCGGCAGCGCGCTCAACCGCGGCGTATTCGCGCTGATGGCGAAGAAGGAAATCAATTCGATCAAGGATCTGAAGGGCAAGAAAATCGCGGTCAGCCAGATCGGCGATGCTCCTTACGGTTACCTGGTGGACCTGCTTTCGAAATCCGGCGTGAGCGCGCGCGATATCCAGTGGATTCCCGTCGGCACCGACGCCAGCGGCCGCGCCGCCGCGCTCCAAAGCGGACGCGTGGACGCCACCCTGCTCACCGCTCCGGCGTATTTCAAGGTGGAAGAAGCCGGATTCAAAACCCTGGCAAATCTGGCGGAGCATCCTGACATCTTCGCCTCCACCGGATTGTTGATGAAGAAGAGCGTGGTCGCGGCCGATCCGCAATTGCCCGAAAAAATTCTTCAGGCGCAAGCCGAAGCCACCAAGCGCTTCTATGAGGACAAAGCTTTCGCGGTGAAGACCTTCTTGAATTACGACAGGAACGCCGTGCCCGCGGAGGTCGAGCGCGTGTATGAGCTTTACGCCAAGCCGCAGGCCTTCGAGCGCATCCCCTACGTGGTCGCGGGAGCCGTCAAATCGGTGCTCGCGCAGCAGCCCGATGCGCAGATCGCCGCGCAGATGCGCGCTTACGATTTTCACAACGTAATCGACAACACGTACGTGAACAAGCTGGTGAAGAGCGGCGCGTTCGAAAAGATTTTCGGGCCTTCGATCAAAGCCGAGGAGGACCGCAAGTCCAAAGCGGCGTTTCGTTAGAACCGCGGTAAACTCGAACGTAGCATGGTGAAGCTGGAAGCCAGTCACGTCTCCAAGCGTTACTGGCTGGAACGCGAAGGCAATGAGGTGCTGGCGTTGAGCGACGTCTCGCTCAGCATCGAAGACGGCGAATTCATGGCCATCGTCGGCCCCAGCGGCTGCGGCAAGACGTCGTTGCTCAACATCATCGCCGGCCTGTTGCCCTACGACCAAGGCAGCGTGTCGACCGATGGCCGCAAGGTCAACGGCCCCGGCATCGACCGAGCCGTCGTCTTCCAGCATTCCAGCCTGCTCCCTTGGCGCACCATCGGTGGCAACGTGCGTTACGGGATGGAATTGCAGAGGCGCTTCGACAAAGCCGCCATGGCGGAGCGCACGGACTACTTCATCAAACTGGTTGGCCTGGGCGGTTTCGAAAAGCATTACCCTTCCGAGCTTTCCGGAGGCATGCAGCAGCGCGTGAATCTGGCTCGCGCATTGGCTGCCGACCCGGCTGTACTGCTGATGGATGAGCCGTTCGCCGCGCTGGACGCGCAGACGCGCGAGTTCATGCAATCCGAGTTGCTCAAAATCTGGGCCAAGGCTCGCAAGACCGTGCTGTTCATCACCCACCAGATCAATGAGGCGATTTACTTGGCGGATCGAGTGACGGTGATGAGCGCCCGGCCCGGACGCGTGAAAGATATTTTTTCGGTTCCTTTCGGAAGGCCGCGCTCTTTGCACCTGAAGCGCGAGCGCGAGTTCCTTGAATTGGAAGACGCCATCTGGCAGTTGATCGAGGAGGAGTCCGCCAACATCGGCGTGGTGCTGGCACCGGATTAACGTGCGTCCCAAGAAGAGCTTTTATCAACGGCACGAGGCTTTGATCCTCGGCGGAGGCGCGGTCGCCATCACCATCGCGATCTGGCAGGCTCTCTGGTCGGCCGGAAAAATTTCGCCGCTGTTTTTGAGCGGACCCTCGGCCATCGTCAAGCAGTTCGATTACGGCTTGACCAAGGGGACTCTGCTCGCGGACATGCGCTACAGCGGAACCAATTTCATCCTGGGCTTCGCCATGGCCCTGGTAAGCGGCGTAGCCTTCGGCATCATCATCGGTTGGTACCGCACCGCCCGCTTAGTGTTCGACCCGTTCCTGAATGCGCTCTACGCGACGCCGCGCATCGCCATGATCCCCATGATCATCATCTGGTTCGGCGTGGGCATGTGGTCCAAAGTTTTCATCGTCTTCATCTCGGCCTTCTTCCCGATTCTGGTAAACACCGTCGGCGGAGTGCGCAACATGGATCGCGACTTGCTACGCGCCGCGCGGGCCTTCTGCGCGTCGGACTGGCAGATCTTCACGACTCTCGCTCTGCCCGGAGCCGTTCCGTTCATCTTGACAGGCATCCGCCAAGGCGTGGCCTTGGGATTGATCGGCGTGGTGGTGGGGGAAATGTTCGGCGGCAGCCAGGGAGTCGGCTTCATGGTCGCCTACGGCGGACAAACTTTCGCCACCGACACTTTGTTTGTCGGAGTGATCATCGTGGCGTTCTCTGGAATTCTGTTCACATGGCTTGCCGAACGCCTGGAGCGGCGCTTTTCGCGCTGGCGGCCCGAACGCTAATATGGACGATCTCATTAAACGCCTCAGCCGCCTCGATTCCTGCGCCGTTTCGGATGCGCTCGACAAGCTCGGCCTGAAAGGCTCGGTCACTGGCCTGCATCGCTACTCCTCGGACAAACGAATTGCTGGCCGAGTGCTCACCGTGCGCCTCGACCGAACCGAAGGAAGGTCGAACACTCGCCATCTCTGCACCGCCGCGATTGAAGCGGCCACGCCGGGAAACATCATCGTGGTCGAGCAGCGCACCGGTATCGACGCCGCCTGTTGGGGCGGCAATCTGACTATCGGCGCGCAGGTCAAGGGAGTCGCCGGCGTCATCGTCGAAGGCCCCGCACGCGATATCGACGATAGCCGCAGGCTCGATTTTCCGGTCTTCGCGCGTACGCACACCTCGCGCACGGCCCGAGGGCGAATCGTGGAAGTGGAAACCGGCGGACCGGTCACCGTCGGCGACGTGACGGTGAATCCGGGCGACTACGCCATCGCCGACGCGAGTGGCGTGGTCTTCATCCAAGCGTCCGAGGTCGGCCGTGTACTGGATGCCGCGGAAGCCGTTTGGGCTCGCGAAGAGGCCATGGCGCAGGCCCTGCGCGAAGGGAAGCCAATCAGCCAGGTGATGGGAGCGAACTACGAAACCATGTTGAGGAAACAGGAAGCATGAGCGCAGACCCCAATCTCTCGCGTGCCGACAGGCTGGACACCACCGCGCTCAGCGACGCGATGGACCGGCTCGGCATCGCCGGCCAATGCCTGGGCATCAAGCCTCTGGACCATCGCTTCCGCCTCACCGGCCGCGCCTTTACCATTCTCTATGGACCCGCCGGCTCCCCTCCCGGCACCGTTGGCGACTACATCGACGATGTCGAACCCGGCGGAGTCGTCGTGCTCGATAACGGCGGACGCGAAAACGCCACCGTGTGGGGCGACATCCTAACCATGGTCGCGCATACGCGAGGCGTCGCCGGAACGGTGATCGACGGGGCCTGCCGCGATGTGGCTTTGTCGCTCGAGCTCGGCTACCCCATCTTCAGCCGCAGTTACTCCATGCGCACCGGCAAGGATCGCGTGCAAGTGGAAGCAATGGGTGGCACCGTGAACGTCGGCGACGCGCGCGTCTCCGCCGGCGACCTGCTGCGTGGCGACGCAGACGGCATTGTCGTCATCCCGCGTGCCCACGAGGAAGCGATCCTCGCCGCCGCCGAGCAGATCGACGCGGTCGAGGACCGCATCCGCAAAGCCGTACAATCCGGCCTCACCCTCCGCGAAGCCCGCGCCCAGCACGGCTACCACAAACTGCAAAGCCGCCCGCGATAGTCGACGCATGGCAGCCCGAGCCGCTCCTACGCAGGCGCGATGATGACGGCCGCTGCGAATCTATTGCGCGTCGCGCCACGCTGCCGCGCCCGCCTCGATCTCGGCGGCTTCGCGAATCGGCAGGATGGGCCGGGCAGTGAATTTCAGAAAGGGCGTCCACGGCGCCATCGTCTTTGCCAGCTCGGACGCACTGGCCGCTTCGATCAACGCGACGCCGCCAGCGCCCTCCGCGAAACCGTAGAAGGCTTGAAACTGCGCCGGCCCGGGCTGCCATTTGGAGAACAGTTGCAAGGATCGCTTCTGCCCTGCCTCTGAGCTATCGATGTAATCCCAAGTCACGTGAAACAGCATTCTATCCCTCCTTATGACGGCCGCTCGCCGCCGTCGCGCGCCGGACGCCCCAGTGTACCCCAAGCCGGATGTCCGGCACCGCTATCACAAACTGCAAACCCGCGCGCGCTAAACTTTGATTCCGCCCATCTTGCTCAACCCAAACCCCGCAATCGCGGTATCCTGTTAGATTCGCCAGCGCAGCTCTGCATGCAAACCGCGCAATGATCCTCAATCTAAACCACCTCCACGCCAAATCGGCCGCCGCCAACGCGCACAGCGTCGTGGAGACGATGTACGCGCTCCTCGAAGAGAAATTAATCGATCAGAGTCAATTCGCGCGGCTGCGCATCCAATTGGATTGGCTCCAGTACAAACAAAATTTCCGGGAAGTCGTTTCGGTGGTGGAGTGCCGCAACGAATTCGGTGAGCAGACGGTGATGGACATTCACGTGGACACTCGCCAGGTGGTACCCGGTCCGGGTTGCCTCCGCAAGGAGCTGCTGCGCGCGATGGAGCGCTCTCGCGGAGGCGCGCATCACGAACCGGAAGCCGACCGCATTCTGCTTGAGGATTTCAAAACCTTCCGCCGCAGCATCGCATGGAAGTTCAACGGCCTGTACTGGCGCCGCCTGGACGATTGGGAACGCGCCACCGGCAAAGGCTACGAGCAGGCGCTGCCCGGAGGGCAATCCGACGGTCACGTGGCGGAAGCGATCGCCGAGTCGGTGACCGAGTTTTGGAAGTTGCTCTGCGACATGGAGAGCAAGAAGCAACTGCCGCAGGAAATCTTCATGCTGGAAATCGGCGTCGGCTCCGGCGCGCGATCCAAGCTGTGGCTCAATGGCCTCCGCAATATGGACCGGTCTGAGGGAACATCGTTCTATCCGCGGCTGCGCATGCTGCTGGGCGATTATTCGCTCGCCACGCTGGACATGTCCAAGCCAGCGCTCAAGGAGCACGAGGACCTGTGCAGTTTCGTCGTGCTGGATGCGCTGAATCCTTTGCAGACGCTCGCTTTCCTGCGCCACAAGGTCCTGCACGTACATTCCAACAACATGTACGACAATCTACCGGACGAAGAAATGCTCCGCCGCGACGGCCGCATGTACCTGGTGGAAGCGCGCACCTATCTTCCGATGCAGGATGCGCTGCGCATCGCTGCGACCTTCGATCTTCCGGTCGAAAAGCTGCACCCCATGATCGAGCGCCTGCTGGACGGCAGCCACGATTTCCTCGGTGATCACGATCGCAGCCTCAGCTTCTGGCAGGAGGTGTGGAAAGCGGTTCGCCTGGAGGAGCGGCTGGTCGCCATCGAAGACCTGCCGGATTCGCCCTTTCCGGCCGGCTTGGACGCAGCCAAGCTCGAAGATATGCTCGCCGAAGCGCCCAGCGACATCCGCTTCCATTTGAGCCCCGGCGCGGTGGAGAGCTTCAGCAACACCTTGCCGCTGCTCTATCCGCGCGGATATTTGCAGGTGCAGGATATTTTCGCCACCGAATTCGACCAGTATCGCGTCGGCTTTCACGGCCCCGGAAAACTGGATGGCTCCATCGTGAACTGGGTCAACGGAGCGCTGCTGCGCAAGGTTGCCGAGCGCGCCGGATTCGACGTTCGCTTCGTGCCGTTCCAGCATCGCAAGGGGTCCAAGACCTCGGTGTTATACACCACGCAAAGGGAGTAACAAAGGGACACCCATAATGAATCTTCCGATTCTTCCCACGGCGATCGTCGGCAGTTACGCCATGCCAGGCTGGCTGGAGCGGCTCAAGACCGAATATTTCGCGCGCCGCATCAGCCGCCACGATCTGGATGAGATCCACGACGCTGCCGTGAAGGCCGCGATCAAGGACCAGGAGATCGCGGGCCTGGACATCATTACCGACGGCGAGCTGCGCCGCGACAACATGGTGGATTATTTCGTCGAGCGCATGCCTGGCGTCCAGATTGACCGGTCGTCGAAGAAGTTCTATTACGACTTTTACGACAGCGCCGTGCAAGGGAAACTGCCCACGGCGTCGCTCGGCCTCGCGCCTGATTTTCGCTTCCTGCACGCCAACACGGAGCGCCACGCGAAAGTCTGCATCACCGGCCCGCACTGCCTGACCAAGCGGATTCGCAACCAATACTATCCGACTGAAGAAGCTCTGGCCAGCGATCTCGCGAAGGTCATGAACCTGGAGTTGAAGGCTCTGGTCAAGGCCGGCGCGCGCCTGATTCAGATCGACGAGCCGTATTATTCTGGATTCCCGGAGGACCTCGACTGGGGCGTGAAGGTGCTGAACACGCTGGTCGAGGGCGTGGATGCGCATCTCGCCGTGCACATCTGTTACGGCAATCGCTACGGCAAGCCCTCGTGGGAAGGCAGCTACCGCTATCTGTTCCCGCGCATCTTGGATGCAAAAGTGCATCAGTTGACGCTCGAATTCGCGCGCCGCGGCGGCGAGGATTTGGACTTGTTCAAGGAGTTTCCCAGCACCTTCGAGTTGGGGTTGGGCGTCATTGACGTCAAGACGCACGACGTCGAGACTCCGGAAATGGTCGCCGAACACATTCGCAAGGCTCTCAACGTTCTGCCCCCGGAAAAAGTGTGGGTGCTTCCGGATTGTGGCTGCTTCCATCTGCCCAGAGACATCGCGTTTGCAAAAATCCAAGCCATGGTGGAGGGGACCCAAATCGTGCGCAAGGAGTTGGGAAAATAAAAGTGGTGGGTAATCCAATTAGCGAAGCCAATCCAATTCGTGAAGCTTTGAAGGGCGGCCGTTTCAGCTACTTCGTGGAACTGGTGGCCAGCGCCAAGACCACCGAAGAAAAGCTGCAGGAAATGGCCGCGGAGTTGGCGCAGGTTCCAGGCTTGATCGCCGCCGGCGTCACCAGTTATGCCGGGGGCTCCGCAGGGCACGATCCCATCCGAATCGCCGAGCTGGTGAAAGAGAAAGGCCTCACGCCCAACGTTCACCTCACTTGCGTAAATCACACCCGGCAGGAGCTGATCGACTCTCTGCTCAAGCTCAACGGCATGGGTGTCGAGAACGTGTTCGCCATCAGCGGCGATTATCCGCTCAAGACCGGCGACGCGCAGCCCGAGGCCGACTACGATGTCGACTCGGTTCAACTGGTCGAGTTGATCAACGAGATGCGGCAGCAGGGGCTGCCGTTCCAGATCTCCGTCGCGGTTTCGCCCTTCAAGTACACCGAAGCCGACTGCGTGTATCAGTACCTCAAGCTGGAGAAGAAAATCGCCGCCGGCGCGGATTTCGCCATCACCCAGCTCGGCTACGATGTGAAAAAATTCCGCGAGCTGAAGCGCTACCTTGACGAGCGCGGACTGAAGACACCGGTCTTCGGCAACGTCTACGTGCTGGCCGCCGGAGCCGCGAAAAAATTCGCGAAAGCCGAACCTCCCGGTTGCTGGGTTTCGCCGGAGTTGCTGGAAATCGTCACGGAGGAGGCAAAGGCAGCGGACAAAGGCCTCGCCGCGCGGCTGGAACGCGCCGCGAAAACGGCCGCCGTGCTGCGCGGATTGGGTTTCGCCGGGGCTTACATCGGCGGAACGCATTCGGCGGATCACATCCGCACCATCATCCGGCGCAGTGAGGAGATCGCTGAAAATTGGGAAGAATACGCCGAAGAGATTACCTACGGAGAAAAAGGCGGCTTCTATTTCTACGATTCTCCGCGGCCTGCGCCGAAGCCTCGCGAGTTCGCACAGAAACTGATGGACATCATCGAGCCTGCCAACACTCCCGCGCCGCTCCGGTCGGTGCTCAAAGGAGTGCTCGGCTGGGTGGACCATCACCCCTCGGCCGCGCACGCCTTGGAGCGCGCCGAGTATGCTTTCAAGGTATCGGCTTTCGGGTGCCAGGCCTGCGGAAACTGCGTGCTGGGCGAGATGGAATACGTCTGCCCCATGACCTGCCCCAAGAGCATGCGCAACGGCCCGTGCGGAGGCACTCACAATGGGCAGTGCGAAGTTTTTCCGGATCGCGCTTGCATCTGGGTTAGGGTGTATGACCATGCCAAATCCGCCAATCGAGTGGAGGATTTGAAAACCTACATTCCTCCGCGCAACCGCGCCTTGCAGGGAACCAGCTCCTATATCAATTACTACCTGGACCGGGATTACCGTCCCGGCCATCCGCCGCCGTTGGTTCAAATCGCTCCGGCGCCCGCCCCTGTAGCGAAATAATGCCAACCGAGCTGGTGGTCGATCACGTCACCGTCGCCGGAAGCGACCTAAAGGCGATGGAAGCGCGCTTGGCTTCGATCGGGTTGCGCTCGGAATACGGCGGCCCGCATAGCAACCACGCGACGGAGATGGCACTCACTAGTTTCCCGGACGGATCGTATCTGGAATTAATCGCAATCCCTAACGGCGCGGATGAGAAGGCCGTGGACGCGCACTATTGGTCGAAGGAGCTGCGCGGCAATGCGGGACCCACCGCATGGGCGATTCGCGCGAAGGATATTACCGGGGACATCGTGCGGCTGGAGCAGGCCGGAGCACTTGTGAGCGATCCGGTGCGCGCCGGACGCGAGCGGCCCGACGGCGTGCGGCTGGATTGGGAAACCGCCAACATTGGCTCGGAACCCAACGGAACATTTTTTCCGTTCCTGATTCAGGATTTTTCCAAGCGCGAGCAGCGCGCCTATCCCAGCGGCAAACCGACCACCGAGGAATTCAAGGGCGTTTCACGGGTGGTCATCGCCGTCCGTGATCTGGCTACGTCTATCGCGCGCTATCGCAAGGTTTTTGCATTGCCCGCCCCCGTCCAGCAATCGGATGACGCATTGGGCGGCCGCATCGCGTTCTTCAAGGGAACTCCCGTCGCGCTCGCGGCGCCTGTCAACGATCAATCTTTCATCGCCGCTCGCCTGCGCGATTTCGGGGAAGGGCCATGCGCGTTTGTATTGCGCTCGCGCCACTCCAGCGCAAATTCATCGTCCTGGAAAATTTCCTGGTTCGCCCCAGGCAAGCTCGGCTGGCACTTAGGCTCCGAATAGTTCAGAACAGGTAGCTCACGCCGAACATCGGCGTAAACTGCTCAAAGACTCCCCGAGCTGTGTTGTGCGGAGCGGGCGTGATCTCGCCCTTGGGAAAGGTCGTGATGTAGTCGCGGAAATCCACGCGCAGCAGAACGTGCTTCTGGAGCCGGTACTTTACTCCGCCGCCCACGCTTTCCACCAGCGTCCATTCATTCACGGCATTCAGCGCCGCGATATTCGGAATCGGCTGCGGGTACGGAGCCGGACCCGCGATCACATAATCCTTCGCACCCAGGCCTCCGGCGAGAAACGGCCGCCACTTGCTGTCACGTGGTTTGAAGTGGAACAGCAGGTCGTAAGTGATGGTGTGGGATTGGCCTTGAATATCGGTGCGCGTGCCGTTAAAGGAAAGATACGGATGGCCGTCCTGGTACATGTAGCGGACCTCGCCGGAGACGTATTCGTACAAATCCTCGCCGAAGACAACGCCGGCGGCGAAGCGGTTGAGTATGCTGGCTTGCGCCGTTCCTTCCGGGGAGTAAACCGAGCCCCCTTTATAGGCGCCGTCACCGATGACTCCGCCGAATTCCCAGTCCTGCGCGCAGCAGGAGCCGGCCAGCAGCAGAGCGAAGGCAAAATGTTTGACGCCCACGACCTCAGGATCGCATCGGCCGGACGAATGTTTCAACGCTCGGTTGCCGGCCGGCCGCCCATCCGGCTAAGATCGCGAACGGAGCCTCCCATGTTGCGCCTCTCTTTCAGAGCACTGCTCGCGATTCTTTGTCTAATGTGCCCCGCGGCGTACGCGGGCGTCACCGTCACCGCCTCGACCACTATCCTGATCGACACTGCCGAGCCGGGGCCGCTCCAAAAAGCCGCGTCGGATCTGGCCGCCGATTTTCAACGCGTCTTCGGCCAGCGCGGCAGAATCGTGCATAATCCGGCGCAGGCGGGGACATCGGTGATCTGGATCGCGCTGGAGAAGAACCTGCCGCCCGGAGTCACCCGGCCCAGCGGATGGGAGACCTTGCGCATTCAAGCGCTGCCCAACGGCGTGGCGTTGACTGGTTCGGACACGCGCGGCGCCATTTACGCGATCTACCAGTTTTCGCAGCAGTTCCTCGGCGTCGACCCGCTGTACTGGTGGACCGATCACGCGCCCGCGCGCCGCGCGGAAGCGTCTCTTGACGACGGATTCTCGCTGACCGAAGGACCCGCGTGGCATTTCCGCGGATGGTTCCTCAATGACGAAGACCTGTTTACCGGATGGAAGCCGGGCACTCCGGACGGCACAGGAATTTCGCTCGAGCTGTGGGATCACATCTTCGAAGCGATCCTGCGCTTGAAGGGCGACATGGTCGTTCCCGGCACGTGGATCTTTCCGTATGAGCCGCAGATCGAAGCGGCCGGCCAGCGTGGCTTGATCGTCACACAGCACCATGTGAACACCCTCGGCCTGGACACTTACAAATGGCCGAAGAACAAAGTGATGTCGTACCTGTCCGATCCCCACTCACTCGAATCGGCATGGAGAATCGCGGCCGGCGAATATCCCAAGAACATGGAGATTTTGTGGAGCGTCGGATTCCGAGGCCAGAACGATTATCCCTTCTGGCAGGACGATCCCAACGCGCCCACCACCGATGCAGGACGCGCGGCGATCATTCGCGCGGCCATAGACAAGCAGATTGAGATCGTCAAGAGCATGTATCCGTACCCGGAGATCCTGATGAACGCGTGGCGCGAAGCCGCGACGTTCATTCATGAAGGCCTGCTGAAAATTCCGGACGAGGCCACGCTCATCTGGGCCGATAACGGTCACGGCATCCTCGACGATCGCGGGGCGATCGCCAAAGGCGAGGGCGAATATTATCACACCGCGATGTACGACTACATGTCGAACCATTACAGCGAAATGGTTCCGCTGCAGCGCATCCAGCGCGAGCTGGGCCGCGCAGCCAAGGCCGGCGCGACTCGCTGGCTGCTGGTGAATACGGCCAACGTTCGACCGGTGGTGATGACCACACGCGCCGTATTCGAGCTCGCCTGGAATCCGACTGCCTGGATCGCGCCCGGCTCGACGGAAAGCGAAAAATATCTTGAGAAATGGTCGCGGGAGGAATTCGGCAATGCCGCGGGACCCGCGGTAACCGGGTACTACAACGCTTACTTCACGGCACCCGCGAAGTACAACACGCCCGAAGACGCCATCGCGGGCGACAATCTTTATCAAACCGCCGCACGAGGCTTGCTGCTGTCGTATCTGGAAGGCGATTCGCCGTTGCTGGCTCGGCTCAACGGCCGCATTCCGCATAAGGGACTCGCGGATCTGGCGGCGAAATTGATCGATGCCGGCCGTGCGGCGGATGCGCGCTGGAAGCAGGCTCGCGCTCTCGCGGACAAGGCTCGTCCATTAGTTTCGAAAGACCGGCTCGATTTCTTTCAAGCGAATATTTTGACCCAAGTCGACTTGCACACCCACTTCAACCGCATGGTGATCGACCTGGCGGAAGTCGAGCAGACGCCGGATAAAGCGGGCAAGATCGCCAACGTGCAGGCGGCGATCAAGGAAGGCGAAGCCGCGGCGGCGGCCATGCACGCAGCCGAGTACGGCAACTGGAAGGGCTATTACACCGATGGCGACTGGCTTCTGGACACGCCGCGGACGCTGGCTCTGGCGCGCGCCTACGTCGATTCGCTGGAAGGCCGCCCAGTGCCGCTCAACGCCATCGTTCGCGCCAAGGACAACGGCTTCGCCTATTACCGCATCACCGCGTATCAGGGCACGCAGACGGTTCAATTCTGACGACCTGCTAAAATTCGGGGATGAAGTGGTTCTGTAACAGGCTCCGCTGGCTGCCGCTGATTCCGGCCGTGCTCCTGCTAGCCGCCGATCCCGCATGGAAGACCAAACGGCCTGCCGAATGGAGCGATGCGGACGCGCAGGAGGTCCTAACCAAGTCGCCCTGGGCCAGGACGTTTGGCGCGGATCTCGCGGGACGCCAGACGGAGGATCAGCTTCGCACCGGCGGCGAGATGGGGCAGCCCACGGGACTCGGCTACGATCACGTCGATCCAGCGGGCAGCGGCTACCACCTGTCTCCGAATATCTTCACCGGCAAGGGCGGCGACGATCGCAGTCCTCGGTCTCTTCCTGGAACCTTCCCTCTGGGCCTGCGCTGGGAAAGCGCGGCGCCGGTCCGCCTAGCGGAAGGGAAAGCGCATCAGGATGAGCTGGCTTTGGACGGCGGAGGGTATCAGATCGCCGTCTTCGGCGTTCCCGTTCCCGATAAAATCGGCGACCCAGCTAAGCTGGCCGATCCTTTGCGTAAGGAAGCTGCACTGAGACGCGAGGGGAAAAAGGACATTCGGCCGTCGAGAGTCGAAGCGTTCCTGCGCGAGGAGGGCATGGTGATCATTTACGTCTTCCCTCCCTCGGCGGAAATTACACTCAAGGATCGCGGAGTCCAGTTCGAAGCCCATATCGGCCGCATCAACATCTCCCAATTCTTCGACCTCGCGCAGATGCAGTTCAACGGCAAGCTGGAACTTTAGCGGGCTGCTCGCTACTTCTCCTGCCAGGTCCGCCCGGTACTGAGTGAGGTTGTGAACGCGCAGCGTCACCACCGACTCATCGCGCTTCAGATCCCGAAATACGTCTCCCCCACATGGGCATCTCTATTGGAGCCATGGGCAGCGAATCGGCCGGAATTGCGGATCGCCGTTATAGCCAACATCCAGCTGGCGTCCGCGCGCCGCACCGTGGCGGTCTGGGGGATCTGATTGGCGATCACCGCCTCGCAAGCCTGCTGCGTTCCAGGGTTCGATGCGAGCACGTGGGCCTTCGGACTGTCTGGAGTAGTTTTTGCAAAATCCTTCGGCAACTGCGCTCCTGGCATGAACTCCTACGGACCGGTGAATGCCTTTGCGTGGAACCAGCGGCCGGCCAGCAGCGTGTAGTAATTCTGCGTCTTGGTGTCCATGAAAATCTCGTAGTCGGAATTAGTGACGTAGAGCAACAAGGTTCCAGCAATCGGGGTATACGCGGGTTCTCCGCGAGTCACCAGCAACTCCGCGGGAACGGTGCTGACGTAAACCGTGGGCTAATTCAGCGTGGCCGATGGCGCCGGCTGGACGCTTGCCTGGGGTTCCTCCTCTTTGGTCAATATTTGCTTGATACCAGCCAGCTCGTCGGGAGGATTCGCCGCTGTGGTCCACGGACCGTTCAAATTGATTGCCGTCATCCACCACTGGCCGCCGTCCAGATAGAACGTGCCGCCCGCGGAATCGTAGAGCATCAGGGCGGGCGTATTCAGGGTCCGCGCGTACCGGGTCCCTTCCACCATGCGGTACATCGGCGCGCCATCGATCAGAATCAGCACCGCCAGAGTCTTGCCGAAGATGATCTTGGGCGGCCCATCCTTCAGCGGGATCGATTCCGTTTGGGTTTCCGCTCGCGTGATGGTCAGATCGGCCAGCAGGCGGTCGAGCGAGACCACTCGCGGCCACTCCGGCACGTTATCGCGCACGGCCTGAAGTGGCTCCCGCTGGAGCGATGCCGCCGAGGGGAAGCTCGCGCTCTGAATGGCGCTGTCCTCGAAGATCACCAGGCGGGTTTCCTTGTCCACATCGGTCCGGCCCTCCATCGAGACGGTGCCGAAAATCTCGATGGGATCTCCTCTTGCGGGTAACGATTACCGCCGATCGAGCCTCGATTCCGCTCTCCTTCCAGCTCTCCACTTACGGCTGATAAAAATCACGACGTGAATGCTGCCCGTACCGATCTCACGCGGCTAGTTCCCATCGCCCTGAGGTGCCGGCGTTTGCCCGGACAACACGGTAAAAGCGAAACAACTCAAAGCTACCCATGCTGGCCGGTTCATAAGTATCCTCCTGCTCTGCCTAGGGGAGTCGCACCCTGGATACCATCGCGGCTCTAGCGGCTTGATGATGGCGCTGCTGGAGTTCCGCACAGCCGCGAAGCGCGGCGGGTCGAGCGCAGATGGGTTAAATCGCGCAAGAGCGGGCGAAATCATATTCCAGGCCGATGAATTGGCATGGCCTCACACGTGCACATGCCAGAAGTGTGGAGGAATGACAAATGAAACCGCTCTTGTTTTTCACGCTCGCTTTATCGCTATTCTGTTTGCGGGCCTCCGCGCAAACCTCAGGGCTTGCCGCCGGCGAAACCGTTACCGGCACGCCCGTACCCATTGTGGTGACGGCTGAGCCCCTCGAGGGCACTGAAGCGCCCGCCGTCGCGCTGGGCGACGTTACCGCCTGGCAGGGCCGCACGCGCCTTCCACTGAAGGAATGGGTGCCGCTCCAAGGCGACAAAGCTGGTCTCGAATTGTACTTGCTGATCGACGAACGGGTGGATCCGGCGCAGACCATGCTGTTCGATCAGCTTCGTCGTTTCGTGTTGAATCAACCGCCGTCCACGGCTGTGGGCATCGCGTACATGTTTAACGGAGAAGCGCACATCGCGCGGACCCCGACCGCGGATCACGCCCTGGCGGCGGACGCCCTGCGCATCACCTCCGGAACGGAGAGCGCCGGTGCGAGTCCCTTCATGTCTTTGAGCGCGCTAGTGAACGGCTGGGGCAATGGAGCAACCCGGCGCGAAGTTCTGGCCGTTACCGACGGCATTGACCGCTTCGGCGATTTCGGTGACATGAATATGTATGTAGACCAGTCCGTCGCTGATGCACAACGCACTGGAGTGTTGGTTTACTGCCTCTACGCGCGGGCTCTCGGCCATGCCGGTCATAGCCCGGCATTGATTCGCTGGGGCCAGACTTACTTAGGTCAAGTCGCCGAGGAAACCGGCGGCGAAGCGTACCTGATGACTCCCAACACGCCCGGCGCCATCGAGCAATCTCTCGGTGACCTGCAACGGCATCTGGCACATCAGTATCTGGCCACAATCCTTCTGCCGCCCGGTGCCGGCGTAGGCTTCCAGGCGGTCCGCTTCACGACTGAGGTTCCGAACGTGGACCTGACCTCGGCGCACGGAGTCTATGGATCCGCGCGTGTGCCGGCGACAGGCGAGTAAACGCTGCGGGGGGCTCAATGGAGCGGGGGTCGAATGCACATTATCAATGAAACAGCGAAACCGGCGGCGGCGAGCGGGACGAGTCCGCTCGCCGCTTCTGCGACCGCCGCTCCGGTCAAAAGGGTCCCTCGACGGCCGCGCCGAAGATGGCTGTTAGGGCTTATCGCACTGCTCACCCTGGCTGCGCTAGCCATCGCGATCCACCATTGGAACCTTCCTCAAACCGAATACATGACCGCGGCAGCAGATCGCGGCGATATCGACGCCACCGTGACCACCACCGGCAACTTGAACGCCGGGATCACGGTGCAGGTGGGAAGCCAAGTCTCGGGGAATATCAAGGAGCTCTACGCCGATTTCAACACCAGGGTAAAAAAAGGCCAGTTAGTCGCCTTGATCGATCCCGCGCCGTTCGAGCCAGCCGTGGATCAAGCCAAAGCAACGCTGAATTCAGCCAAGGCTGCGGTGCTGACCGGGCAAGCCACCGTTGCCAAATCCAACTGCGATCTGGCGCCCGCGCTGGCCAATGTCACCAGCCAGCAGGCCGATATCGTGAAGGCGCAGAGCGCGGCGGATCTCGCCAAGGTGGAAGCAGACCGGAGACAAGTGCTGATCCAGCAAAAGGCGACCTCGCAGGAGGATTACGACACTGCCAAAGCGGATTACGACCAAGCCTTGGCGAACATCGACGCCGTCAAGGCTTCGCTCCAGGCCGCGCGGTTGGCTCGATCATGGTGCAGGCCAAGGAAGGCCGCACGGCGGACGCGCAGGATGAGATGGCCGGCCTGCTTCGCCAGCGCCACCACCTGCAAGCGAACGAAGACGACGATTTCACCATTCGCAACATGGAGGAAGTTTGCCGCGCGCAGGAGAATTCGGCGCGCGTGATGTCGATTCTGCTGGCCGCCATCGCCTCCGTCTCACTGATCGTGGGAGGGATCGGAATCATGAACATCATGCTGGTCTCGGTGACGAGCGCACCCGCGAGATCGGCCTGCGGCAAGCGGTGGGCGCGAAGACCACGGACATTCTGGCGCAGTTTCTGGCCGAGGCCGTGACGCTCTCGCTGGCCGGAGGCGCCGCCGGCGTGGCGACCGGAGTCGCCGCCAGCATGCTGATCTCCTATTTCGCGGATTGGTCGACGGTGATCAGTGCGACTGCAATCCTGGTGGCGTTTCTTTTTTCGGGATTGGTGGGAGTTTTTTTCGGGTATTATCCGGCGCGCAAGGCAGCGTATATGGATCCGATTGAGGCGCTGCGGTTTGAGTAGGCTGTGGATGCCCCATTATGGCGTAGTGCCCAGCCCCTTGTTGAACGGACAAACTTGCGAATGGCGTCCCCAGGGGGATTCGAACCCCCGTTACCGCCGTGAAAGGGCGATGTCCTAGGCCGGGCTAGACGATGGGGACACTAGGGTGGTCTGAAGTCTTCCGAAACCGGGCATGCCGGGCGGACTGCCTCCGTTGATTATATCCAATCATTCGCAGTCCGCGTTACAATCACGGCATATGAGCCTCCAAGTGGGAGACCGCGCCCCCGAGATTCGCTCCGGCCAGTTCCAGCTCTCCAAGCTGCGCGGCAAGAGCGTGGTGATCTTCTTTTTTCCCAAGGCCGATACGCCGGGGTGCACGCGCGAGTCCTGCGCCTTCCGCGACCTGAACAAGAAATTTGCCAAGCTGAACGCGGAAATCGTGGGCATCTCGCCGGACAAGAGCGAGGCGCAGGGAAAGTTCATCGCCAAGTACAACCTGCCCTACACGCTGGTGCCCGACCCCGAGCATTCCATCGCCGACGCTTACGGAGTCTGGAAAGAGAAGAAGAACTACGGGCGAACGTACATGGGCATTGAGCGGACCACCCTGGTGGTGGACCCGCAAGGGAAAATCGCGAAAATTTATCCCAAGGTCAAAGTGGATGGCCACGCGGAGAAGGTTCTGGAATTGCTCCAGGCATAGCGCGGAGAAATCTCAACAGAGGAGAAAGAGCATGGCTCAGGACAATGGCAGCAAACTGGTTTGGTTCGTGGCTGGAGTGGCGGTGGGCGCGACCGTGGCGCTGCTGTATGCTCCGCAGTCCGGCACCGCGACTCGCCGGTTGATCGGAAGGAAGGCTCGGCGTTCGGGCGAGGCCATTTCGGAGGCTGTATCGGACACCGGGCGCGACCTGATGGAGAAGGGCCGCGATCTCTACGAAAAAGGCCGCCGAGTGGCCGATGAGGCGGCGGAGTTGTTCGAGCGCGGACGCAGGATCGTGGAAGGGTAGCTACACGAGACAACGCGCGGCATAGCGTGGAAAAACCTGGTAAATTTGCCAGGGGCCGGCGGCTGAAACAAGCCGGATGCATAGGGGATCAAACGTTCTATGCAGCCGGCCCCCGATTGCGTACAAAGACGCGCGTTGTATGAGCGGTACCACGCCGCGCTGCGGGCCTACATCGACGCTACCGACGCTCTGGATCCCCTGGAGATCGGAAATGAGTTCGATCACGGCTATAACCTGGCCATGTGGGCCCGGCTGGAGTTCGAGCGCATCCGGGACAACTACAAGCGCCATATGCAGCAGCACGGCTGCGGCTGATCGCGGCTACCCCTGCATCGCGCCGCACTCCGAAATGCGCGCCCGCTTTTGCTGACGAATGTTTCATTTGGTCCTAACCGTGCTATCGTCATGAACATGCGCCGCCTTTTGGCCGCCTTTACCGTAGTCTCTGCCTTGGCGGCGTTCGCCTCCGCGGAGACCATCCCGAGCCCAGAGCAGTACTTCGGATTCAAGATCGGCGCAGACCGCAAGATCGTCCGCTACGACAAGATGATCGCGTACTTCCAGAAGCTGGCCTCGGCCAGCGACCGAGTCTTGTACCGCAATCTCGGCTCGACCACCGGCGGCAATCCGTTCGTGATGCTGGAAATCGCTTCGCCCTCGACGATTCACAACCTGGATCATTACAAGACGCTGGAGCGCCGCCTCTACTTCCAGGGCGGCGACGTGCCTGAATCCGAGCGCGAACAAATCTTCCGCGACGGCAAAGCGGTGGTGCTGATCACCAACAACATTCATTCCACGGAAATCGGCTCATCCCAGATGGCCATCGAGTTGGCCTATAAGCTGGCCTCGGACAACTCGCCTGCGGTGCGCAAGATTCTGGATCAGGTGATTCTGTTGCTGGTGCCGTCCGTCAATCCGGACGGGCAGATCAAGGTGACCGACTGGTACGACAAGTACCTGGGCACGCCGCAGGAAGGCAGTTCGCCGCCGTGGCTCTATCACACCTACGCCGGCCACGACGACAATCGCGACATGTTCCTCCTGTCGCTCAAGGAATCGCAACTGATGGCGCAGGTGCTGTGGCACGATTGGTTCCCCTCCGTATGGCTGGATCAGCATCAGCAGGGTCCCGCCGGACCGCGCATGTTCACCATGCCTTCGGGCGATCCCATCAATCCCAACGTGCACCCGCTGATTTACCGCTGGAACTCGATATTCGGGCAGGTGCAAGCCGCCGCGCTCGAAGCCGCGGGCAAAACCGGCATCATGCACACTTCCACCTACACCAGCTTCTGGGAAGGCGCGATGGCCTGGTCCGGATGGTGGCATAACCAGGTGGGCCTGCTCACGGAAACCGCCAGTGCGCAGATTGCTTCGCCCATTGTGCAGGCGCGTGCGGAGCCGACGCAGCCGCTGCTTCCCGGGTTGCCGCATTCGGTCGAGATCGGATTGCCGCCGGTGGAAACGCCTCTCGGCGAACCCGGATTCGAGATTGGGCCTCCGCGCGACGTGACTCCGCGCGCCAATTATCCGCGGCCGTGGCTGGGCGGAACCTGGGCTCTTCACGATATCGTCGATTACGAGTTGATCTCCAGCATGGCTCTACTCGAGTCCGCGGCGGATTCACGCGAGACGCTGTTGCGCCAGATTTATTCCATCAACTCGAACACCATCGAGGACGGACGCAACGGCCGCATCGGTTTCGGCGACCGCGATCCTTCCTACGCCATCCTGATTCCGGCCGCGGGGCAACAGGATCAGAACGAAGTCATCGATCTACTGGACAAGCTGCGGCTGGGCGGCGTGGAGGTGTACCGCGCTCGCCGCGCCTTCATGAGCAATGGCGAGTCCTGGCCGGAAGGCACCTATGTGATCCCTCTGGCGCAGGTCTTTGGGCGCTACGCCAAGGATTTGTTGGAGGTCCAGGCCTATCCGGCCGGGCAGCGCGAGGCATCCCTCAACGGTTCCGACGGACCCTACGACGTATCGGCGTGGTCTCTCGGGAAACAATTCGGGGTCAAAACGATTTTCGCGCATGAAGCGCTTCCCAACGACTTACAACTGGACCCGGTGACGCTGAAGCTCAACTACGTTCTGGATGCGGAGCGCAGCGGCGAAACCTTACGCTTCCCCTATACCGGAGCCCGCAGCGCGGTGGTAGTGAATCGCCTGCTGAAGGCGGGCGTGCACCTGACCATGATCACGCCACACGGCCCCGGCGACGCGGTGATTCAGCTTCCTGCTTCCACCCAGGGGCCGGTCTGGTCCAACGCCACGCGCGGATTCGACGTATCCGTCAAGAATATTTCCGCTCCGGAGGATTACGGCACCCCTCTGCGCCAGCCGCGCATCGGGGTGTATCAATCCTGGACCGCAAACATCGATGAGGGCTGGACTCGCCTGGTCTTGGATCAGTACGAATTCCCCTACACCACGCTGCACAACGCCGATGTCGCCGCGGGCCGCCTGCGCCCGCATTTCGATGCCATCGTGCTGCCGGATCAAACCGCCAAAAGCATTTTGGAGGGCCAGACTTCGCTCACCATTCCTGCTGAATATCGCGGGGGGCTGGGCGAGAAGGGCTGGCAGGCGCTCAAGGATTTCGTCGATCAGGGCGGGACCTTGATCTCATTCGGCGACGCTTGCAATCTCCTGGTGGACCGGCTGCCGCTTCCGTTGAAGGAGCTGAAGCGCAGCCTCCTCGCGGAGCAACACGACGGACCCGGCGTGATTCTCAATCTCCAGGTCGATACCACCAATCCTCTGGGTTGGGGCATGGCGCGGAACACCTTCGGCTTCTATTTGAACTCGCCATTCTTTGACGTGAGTGACGGGTTCGGCTCGCAGAAGGTGCGTGTGATCGCGCGCTATCCCAACGTATCCGTGGCCGCCTCCGGCTATCTCAAGGGCGAAGAATACATGCTGGGCCGCGCCGCGGTGGTTTCCGTCGACATGAATCCCGGCAAAGTGGTGCTGTTCGGCATCCGCCCGCAGCATCGCGCGCAGACCCACGCCACCTTTCCCATGATCTTCGACGCTCTGTACTGGTCGGCGGAAGGCGATCTAACTTCGGCCGCCACACAATAAGCCGGGTTTCTCCAGGCGCTTCATCCCGGAAATTCTCCGCTCATCACAATTCCACAGCGGCGAGCTCTGTTTTCGGTCATTCTATTCCCATCGGCACTTACAGTTCGGAGAAACCGGAGACCTCCACTTGGAGCCGCCACTACTGGCGCTACCAGATCTTCTTCTGGGCCGGTTACTCCGCTATCAGTTTGTCCTTCGCCGTCCGCTACGCGGGGTGGACCCCGGCCGTCATCACCGGCTACCTGCTCTATCCGTTCTACAGCATCGGTCTGACGCATGTGCTGCACCTGCGAATTCGACACTGGAGCGGACTTCCCCGGCTGGGATGGAAGAGGGTCGTAACGTTGATCTTCGCCATGGCCGCCATCGGTCTGGCGCAGACCATGCTGATCGGCGTGGTCGATGTGGCGTTTGAGGGAAAAGACAGCATCTTCTACCAGCCAGGATCGTTGCTCTACACGGCCTTGGGTACCACCTCTGCCACCGCGATGTGGGGTTTCCTTTACTGGTTTCGTCAAAGCCGGGATCAGCGGGGGCGGCTTCAACTGGCGCTACGCGAAGCGGAATTGCGCGCCTTGGAAGGCCAGATCAATCCGCATTTCCTGTTCAACTGCCTGAACTCGATCCGCGCTCTGGTCGCCGAGGATCCGGGCAAGGCCCAGGACATGATCACGCGGCTCGCCAACATCTTCCGCTACACGTTGCGCCGTGACTCAGCTCACACGGTGCCGCTGGCATCGGAAGTGGAAGTGGTTAGCGATTATCTGGCGTTGGAGGCCGCGCGCTTCGAAGAGCGCCTGCAGGTGAAGATGGAGATCGCGCCGGAGGCATGCCAGGCGCACGTTCCTCCCATGCTGCTGCAGACGCTGGTAGAGAATGCGCTCAAGCACGGCATTGCACCGCTTGCTTCCGGTGGAGACCTGCTGATCCGCGCGGAACGCACGCCCGATGCCGTTCGCATTCAAGTCGAAAATCCCGGACAGCTCGGCGAGAATGAAAGCTCCGCGGCGGAGCCGGGAGGATTGGGGCTGGCCAACACGCGCGAGCGTCTGAGGCTCCTCTACGGCGGCCGTGCGAGCTTGCATTTAGAGGACAAACCGGACGGGCGCGTGATCGCCACGGTACTGATTCCCGTCTAAACCTTTCTGCGCCGTCCATCCGCATCTTTCGCCACCCATCACTTTCAGCACGGATCAGTCGAGGCACGGGTGCAGAATCGCTCCATGGAATACACCGGCACTTCACGAACCTTTCCGCCCCTCAGAAGGGCGCGTTGGTGGACTAGCGCTCCATGGCAACTCGGATCGATTCAGAAATTATCTGAGCCGCTCCGAATGTATTTGACGGGGTCATTTTTCCTCCTGGCTTCGCCAGTGCCGCTATTGGCCTGGATGATGTTTGCATCGGGCGGCGTTACCGATGCGGTCGACTCCACCCTCCGCTGGATGGGCCTGTGGTTGCTCTATTGGCTTCCGTTGGGAATATTTTGGTCGAGCTGGAAGCGGGGGAAGTGGTCCCGCTTCTTTCTTGGCTTCGTCATTTCCCTCCCGTTGTACTTCATCGCTTTGGACGCCGTTTATCCCGCATTCGGCGGAAATTTCCAGCCGATGCTCGATGGCCGCTGGAAAATTTATCTGAGCGCGACGCCCCAGTTTTATATCCCCGCCTTCCTGCGGTTTCTCTTCAGCTCCCGGCGCACCGGAGTCTGGATCATGCGGATCTCCATGTGTCTCTTCGCCGCCGGCGTGGTTTTCCCCATCGGCGTAGCCGTGGCCTCAGCGTACACCTGGCCGAAAACGTCGGACCGCAGGTTGGCCATCGAGGGGGCGCACATCGTCGATGCCTCGGCCAAGCGCATTCTTGATGGACAGACCGTGTACATCCAAGATGGCCGCATCATCGAGATCGGAAACAGCTCCTTGCATCCGGATTGGCCACGCCTCAATGCCGGCGGATACCTCGTTCCCGGCTTGATCGACGTCCACACACATTTGCAATCGCCGGTCGAAGTTCGCCCAGGATTCAAATTCGGGTATATGCTGCGGTCGCTCATTTCCGGCTACGCTCCACAGCGGCGAGCCTATTTGGAAAACGGCGTGACCACCATACGCGACCTCGGCGGTCCGGCTGTGAACGTGTTTAGAATGAGGCGCGAAATTCAAGCCAAGAAAATGCTGGGTCCGCGCTTGCTCGCCGCGGGCAGGCTGGTGACCTCGCCGCATGGACACCCCGTGAGCACGATCTGGACTCCTTCAGTTTCGCGCTCCAGCGCGATTCTGGCCTCGGACCAGACCGCAATGCTGGAGGGTCTGGATCGCAATTTTTCCGATGGCCCTCCCGACGTTGTGAAATTTGTCCATGGAACCATCGGCCGCGCCCACGAAGAGCTGAGCGCAGACCTGATGGGTGCGGGAATTCGATGGGCCAAGGCCCATGGGTTAACCAGCGTGGTCCACGCGGAGACTCCCCTGGAGTTCGAGGATGCGATTCGCGCCGGCGCTGATGGCGTTGAGCATGCCGCTTATCTGGGCAGCGTCCCGCCGGAGCTAGCGGCGCTGGTCTCGGAAAAGCGCCCGTTCATCGACCCGACCTTCGGTGAATACGAGTCCGATCTCATCCTCCAAAGAACGCCGGAGGAGGAACGGGAAGCCAGTCTGGAGCGAAGCTACCAGTCGGTTCGAATATTGCGCCAGTCCGGAGCCAGAATCGTTATGGGCACCGATGCCCCAATGGTCGATTACGGCTCCGGCCTGCACGATGAGATGGCGCATTTCCTGCGCGCCGGTTTCGAACCGTGGCAGATCCTCGCCATCGCCACCAAGGAAAACGCGGCCTACATTGGAAAATCCGCCGAGCTCGGCCAAGTGGCCGCAGGTCTCCGTGCGGACCTGGTGTTGGTGGAAAAGAATCCTTTGGAGGATTTAGAGACCCTGAGGAAGCCGGTCTGGACTATGCTGGATGGACAGATCATTGCTCACCAATGATTCTGGCGCGCCCCTCCGCAAAACAGCAATGAAAGCCGTCATTATCGACGACGAACGCCTGGCCCGCGTGGAGCTGCGGCGCTTACTCGCCGCACATCCGGAGGTGGAGATCGCCGGAGAAGCGGGCCATGGGGAAGAAGCGATCGCGCGCATCTCGGAGCTTGCTCCCGATCTGATTTTCCTCGATATCGAGATGCCCGGCATGACCGGCTTCGAACTGCTGGAACGCCTGGACGACGTGCCGCAAGTGATCTTCACCACCGGTTACGACCAATACGCCATCCGCGCCTTCGAGGTAAACGCGCTCGACTACCTGATGAAGCCGATCGTTCCGGCCCGTCTGGCCGCGGCGCTTGAGCGCGTGCGGCCGTCCGGCGCGCCCAAGCCGCGCCTGGAACAGGTCTTCGTGCGCGACGGTGAGCGCTGCTGGATCGTGCGACTGGCCGACGTCTTCCTGATGGAATCCGAGGGCAACTATACGCGCCTGTGCTTCGGTAAGGAGCGGCCCCTGATCCGGCGGTCGCTCAACGCGCTCGAGGAGCAACTCGACTCGACCGTCTTCTTCCGCGCGAATCGGCGCCAAATCGTAAACCTCAACTGGGTCGAGCAAACCGAGGCAGGAGTCAGCGGAGCATTGGTGATGCGGCTGCGCGGCGGCGCGCACGTCGAAATCTCCCGCCGCGCGGCAGCACGCTTGCGCGAGTCTCTGAGCCTGTAGCCGGCGCTTTCGCCTGCGGTCCGGCGGCCGATAGTGTATAACCGTCTACAGTGCACCAAACGGCAAACCGCAATCGGAAGACCCGCTGGATCGCACTCGCGCTATGCATCGGCGTCTCCTGCCTCGCCGCGGAGAAGAACCGCGATTGGCAGACCGGGCAAGTGGTCCCATCCAAGGCGCAGGACGATCCCCGCATTCACGCCATTGCCGGCTCCGGCAAAACCTACGTGGTTCGAGGAACGGCCGGGGCAGCGGAAGGCGCACTAGCCATTGGCGCCACCGTGCGCTTCGCGGTCGAGGGCAGCACCATGTATCTTTCCATCGCCGGAGGCGAATACAAGTTATCCGTGCTTGGGGCTACCGTGAATCCGTCGGCTCCCGTGCCCGTTGCTGCTGTTGCGGCGCCCTCTGTCCCATCGCCGCCTCCTGCCGCGGCCCCGCCTGCTCCTGCTCCGGCGGCAACTCCGCCCCCGCCGGCGAAAGCCGGGAAACCCTTGCTCGATCAAGCTCCGCTCGACAACGACGCGGTGGTCAAAATGATCGTGGGCGGCTTGAAGGAAGATACAGTGATCAGCGTAATCGAAGCCAGGCCAGGGAAGTACTCGCTTAACCTGGAGGCACGCGCCGCGCTTCAGGCCGCCGGAGTTCCGCCTCGCGTCATCGGCGCGATGTCAGCCAAGATGGCCGCGCAGCAACACTAACCCGCCGGTTCCAGGACGTTCAGGTACAGCATCTGGTCGATCAGTCCGGGTTGTTTGGGCATCTTCACGGCGATTCCCATCAGTCCCGCTGGAGTCTTTCCCGGTACTCGGAACCGCAGTTCTGTTCCGTTCATTGACAGAATGTCCGCTTGATACGCTGTGTCGTCATCGCTCACCAGGTACAGTGCTTCGATGTGCTGCGGGTCGAGTGCGTAACCGCTTACCGTGACGATTGTCAGCGGCCGGACTTCCACCGGCATGGCTTGCAGCATCACCGGTTCGGGCGCGGGCAGGGTGGCGAATAACCTCCAGCCGGGAATCACTGTCAAAACCAGCACCAAAACCAGAAAGGTTCGATGGATCCAAGACATCTTCACAGGCGTCCCATCTGCGTGTAACATACTCGGCTCCTGACATATCCTACGCAGCAATCGCGGGGCCGGATGAGTGTTCGTGGAATCAGTCACTTGCATAGCGCAATTCCGCTCGATGGGGCATTTGGCGCAGCATCCCACCGCCTTCCCCGCTCATACACTTGGACTCGGCGGGTCACGTTCGTGGCACAATAAGGCTCTCTGCGTTGTGCGGACGCCTCGCGCAAGTCGGGTTTGGATCGGGTTTTTGGCGGCCTGCGCGATCGCGGTCTCGCCGGCCGAAGCGCAAGCGGCCGAACTGCACGGTCATATCAAAGACGAGAGTGGAGCTCCCGTTGGCGGTGCGCATGTCGCGGTGCGTCCGTCTCCGCCCCCTTCTCCCCCTTCGGCCGGCGGTCCGTGGCAGACCGACACCGATCCGGATGGAGCCTTCTCGGTGACCTTGCCCTCCGATGGCGACTACCTCGTCGATGTCCAACGCCAAGGCTACTACCAGCTCCTCGGCCAAACAGTCCACATCGAAACCTCGCAAGAGGTTACGCTGACCATCGACACCGTCCGCGAAGTGTTCCAATCCGTCGACGTGAGTGAGCAGCCATCCCCCGTGGATATCACCCAAACTCAAAATGAAGAGCGCCTCACCGGCACCGAAATCAACGACGTTCTCTATCCCAACAGCCACAGCCTGGTGGACTCCGTGAAAATGATGCCCGGAGTGTTGGTGGACTCCGGCGGTGGTTTACACTTCAACGGCTCCACGGGCGATCAAGTCGAATACCTGCTGAACGGATTCAACATCGCCAATCCGGTTTCAGGTCAGTTCAATACGGCGCTGGCAGTGGAAGGGATTCGCTCGGTCGATTATTCCTCCGGCCGCTATTCGCCCGAGTTTGGCAAAGGGTCGGCAGGCGTGCTGGCGATCAACACTGAGTCCGGCACGGACAACTTCCATTTCACCGCGACGGACTTCATTCCGGGCATCGATATCCAGCAAGGCGTCCGGCTCGGCAATTGGTATCCGCGAATCGGCATTTCCGGTCCGATCAAACGGGGAAAAGCCTGGTTCTCCGATACTCTCGGCGCCGAATACAACAACACCCTGGTAACCGGTCTCCCTTCCGGCCAGAACACCAGCAGTGGATGGAACGGCTACAACCTGCTGCACGCGCAATGGAATCTATCGCCGCGCAACATCGTGATCGGCGATTTCATGATCAATCGCGGCACGGATGACCGCTTCGGCTTGGGCGTTCTCGATCCCGTCTCCACCACTCAGACCGTGCACACCCATGAGTATTTCGCAAGCGCGAAGGATCAAGTCTATCTGGGCAACCGCTCGATGATCCAATTCGGATACGCGCACAACGATTTCTTCACGGGCCAGACTCCGCAAGGCGACGCCACGTATGTTTACGGACCGCAGGGGCGCAGCGGCAACTACTTCGTCACCGGGACGCAACAGTCCTCGCGCGACGAAGCGCTGGTGCAGGGTTACGTCCCGCAATTTCATCTGCTCGGCACACACCAGATTCAAGCCGGTCTCGACACGGACTTGCTGCACTACAATGGCAACTTCAGCCGCACCAGTTATGAGGTGACCGGATTTGGAGCCCAAATCCTTTCCGAGACAACCTTCACCGGCTCCGGCGTGTTTCACGTTCGCGACGCGGAAGCCGCGCCGTGGATCCTGGACACCTGGCGCGCCGCCAAGCGCCTCCAGATCGAGGTTGGCGCGCGTCAGGATTGGGACCGCCGCGTGGACCAAGCCGCCTGGTCTCCGCGAGCCTCCTTTTCCTGGGCTCCCTTCGCCTCCGGTCTCACCCGCATCTCCGGCGGCTACTCGGTGGCGCATGACGCCGTTGCGCTGGCTCCTTTCGGCATGGTGCTGGACCAAACCGCTCTCACCACCACTTACAACGCGAACGGAACGCCGGAAGGTCCGCCGGCCCCGAGTTCTTTCACCCTGCCATCTGGAGGGCTGCGCCTCCCAACCGCGGCCAATTGGAGCCTCAACCTCGACCGCCAGATCACCTCCCATCTGTTCGCCGGCGTCAAATACCTGCGCCGCCGCGGCACCGACGGGTTCGATTTCGTGAACACGCTCGCCCCCAATGCTCCGCCTTCGGTGCTGCCGCTGCCGGGCGGCGCGGAGCCCGGCGTCTATCAGCTCGAGAACCTGCGCCGCGATGATTACGATTCGGTGCAGGTCGCTGTTCATCAGACTTTCTCCGGGCAGTACGAATGGATGGTCTCTTACACTCGTTCGAGCGCTCTTTCAAACGCCGTGCTGAACGCGAATTCAGCGGAGCCTTTGCAAGTTCTCCCGAACTTGGTTCCGATGCCCTGGGATGCGCCCAACCGGCTAATGGGTTGGGCCTACCTGCCCGTGCCGTTCCAGAAGAAAGAGAAGAAGTGGGCCATCGCCGCGCTGGTGGACGCGCGCTCCGGTTTCCCCTTTTCCGTCCAGCAGCAAACCGGAATAATCAGCGGCGCGGTCGATTCCTACCGCTATCCCTTCAATTTCGATCTCAACCTCGCCATCGAGAGGATGGTCACGCTTCACGGCCTGCGCTTCGCCCTGCGTCTCGGCGTGGACAATCTGACGGACTCCAGAAATCCCACCGCTGTCGAAAACGTGATCGGCGCAGCCAACTATCTCCAGTTCTTAGGCGACGAAGGCCGCCATTTCGTCGTTCGCATCCGCTTCTTCGGACGCGCGGGAACGAAATAAAGGCCTTCGTCGAGGCGCTCCGGTGCTCTCTTACCGCTTCGGAGCCCAGCCGACGGTTAGCGTCGCCATGACGCTACGCCCAGGTAGTAGATTCACCTGGTCGCCCGGATTCGGTGCGTAAGCAATGGCTGCGGTCGCCGCGGTGTAGGGCGTGACCCCGACGAGGTTGTGACTGTTCGCGAGATTGTTGATCGCCAGGCCGAGCTTGCTGCCGCGCAGCCAGGATCGGTTCTTGATCGTGTAATTCGCGAAGAAGTTGACCAGGGTGAACGGTTGGATGGTGATCGCCTGATCCACGGGAACCGGAATGGGAACTCCTCCAACCATTTCGGTGAGGGTGCCGTTGTCGTTGTACATTGTGCCGACACGCTTGTCGACCAAGCCGAAGTCCCAGTTCGTATGCCGGTATAGGAGGCTTATGGTTTCGATGTTCTTGGGCGAATCTGCCTCCCATAGGCCGCCGTTCGGCCAACCGCCGCCTTCCTGATACTTCGCCGAGCCGAGTGACGCATTCAGGTACAACGTGAATCCCCAGCCGATGACAATATTGCTCTCGGCCTCAATCCCCTTGGTGTTTAAGGGTCCGCTGGGGACAAAGACCAGTTCGTCGGTGGTGGGATCGGTATAAGAGTCGTAGGCGTTCTGGAAGTGGACGTAATAGGCGTCGGCATCCAAGGTCCACCGGCAGAATTTAACGACCGAACCGATTTGATACGTTTTGGCGAGCTGTGGTTTAGGCGTCACCACCGGGTTGCCGTTCAAGGTGTCAAACGCCGCGCTGGGCGGGATCACGCTGCCTTCGGACCACTGGGCGTAGGCCGACCAGTTGCTCTTGATGAAGTAGCGGGCAGCTACATTCGGCAGCCAGTTGTTCCAATTCATGGCATGGGTAGTGAACGCGCCGCCGCCAATGCAAATGGGCGCGCCCGTGACCGGGTCCTTGGCCGCGGTGCCGCCCAAGCAGCCCACGGTCTTGCCGTTGTCCTGATATTGGTTCAACGTCATCTCGGAAAAACGTCTTCCCCTGTCCGAGCCCGATCCCGTTCGGATTGAGACTGAAGGTGCCGGGAGCGTAGTTCACATACTCGGCGTAGTCGGCCAGCGGAGACATGAAATTCTTAATGAAGTCCTGAGTGACTTCGGTTCTGGCGGAGGTCGCCTCCAGAGTGTTGCCCAAGGGCGCGGTCGCCGCGGCATTCGAGATGCTTTCTGCAACCGTGACCGTAGTTGACACGCTCTCCACAGTCAACTTGATCGGGACGTCCAGCGTTCCGCCCGGGCTCACCTCTGCGCCGGGGCGTGACGTTGCGGAAAAGCCGGGCGCCTGGGCGCTGACCGAGTAGTTGCCGGCCGGAAGATCCGGAATCGCGAACCTCCCGTCGCTGCCGCTGGTGACCTCGCGCGCGGTTTGGCCGGAATCGGAGATCGCTTGCACGTCGGCCCCCGAGATGGCCTTGCCGGCCTGATCGAGGACCGTACCGGTTATGGTTCCGGCCGCAGCTTGTGCGCGAAGAATTTGACCGGGTCCCGCGGCGCACAAAAGCGCTGCAACTCCGAGTGCGAATACACGTCCGCACCCATTCAGAATACACTCCATGCTTGATTTCCCTCCCTCGACAGACAGGTCGCTAAAAGACTTGTCTCAGCCTAAAGGCCGATCATGTCAACCCGATGTCGAACGAGTTAAAAAACCGCGCGAGGGGCCTCTGCCGGCGCCGCCAGCTTGACTGAATGGGGACGAACAAGAGGTACTATCGAAGCATGTTCCGCACACTGCTCTCCACTTCCGGAGACTGGAGCTTGCTTCTGCTGCGCCTGGCCCTGGGCGTGGTCATTTTGCCGCACGGTCTGCAGAAAACCTTCGGATGGTTCGGAGGCGCGGGATTCAGTGCCATGATGAAGGGATTCGAGGCGGGAGGCATCCCGCCACTGTTCGCCTTCCTCGCCATCTGCGCTGAATTCCTGGGCGGGCTGGGGCTGATCGTCGGCCTGCTCAGCCGCATCGCCGCCTTCGGAATCCTATGCAACATGCTGGTGGCGATATACCGCGTTCACTGGGTGAACGGGTTCTTCATGAACTGGGCAGGGAACCAGAAGGGCGAGGGCTTTGAGTTTCACATTCTCGCGATCGGCATCGCCCTTGCGATTATCATTCGGGGCGCGGGAGCGCTCTCGCTCGACCGCGCCCTATCGAAGCGTTAACGCCCCAATGCGTTAGCGCCGTTCGTCCCTATGCTCCTCGCGTGGCGCGGGCCGTCCGTGGCGAGCCGCGTCGCGCTCGGCTGGGGAACGTGGGTGCAGTGCGTGCGACTCCGCCGGCCGGGGCGTGTTCGCGGGGAACCTCCGGACGCCCTCATAGGGATGGACGTAGGTCAGGCGATTGGCCCAGGTCCGGCCCCACGGATGATTGTTGACGAACACCACGTGCCCGCCCCAATCGAAGTGGCCGAATCCCGGCCCCCAGCCCCATGGATTGAAAAACGCCCCGATCGTGATCCCGAACCGGAAACTAATGGCTGCACCGACCGCGAAGCCCGGACGCGGCGGATAAAACACCACCGCCGGATCGTAGTAAGGCACCACGATGAAGGCCGGATTCACCGGCAGGATGGTAATGTACGGTCCGCCGCCCACCACCACCTGGGCGTTGGTCCGCAAGTAACCGAAATCGCGGGCCTTTTTTCGATTGCGCTGGATCGCGTCCATCACGTCGCCTTGTTGCGTTAGGAATGCGTTCCCGATCTGGGTAGTCCAGTTCATATCCGAGGCCATCATCTCCAGTACGGATGGAAACGGAAGCAGCGCTTGCACGCTGGGATCCCACGGCAATTGGTCGGCCTGGATCGCGTTGGCCAGAGCCTGTCCGGTCAGATAATGATGCTGATCCGACCACATTGCGGCGGGTCCGACTTCGTCCGGATATGTTGCCGCAGCCAGAATCTGCGCCACCAGAGGGTCCGGGTAGAGCGCGATCCGCGCCGTTAGCTGGTCGAGCTGCGCCGGCGGCAACATGGGCGGCGGAGCTTGGCCATAAGCGGGCGCGACCGCAAGCGCGGCCAGTACGAGACCTACTGCCGGTACTGCTCTTCGAGACATCATTGAATTTAGTTCCTCCATCCGCCAAGACGATCCGGGTCCCGGCGACGTTTCCCACTCTCCGAAGGCTACCAAATCTTAATTGTCCGAGGTGCTCCAGTGGAGTCCGCGTCCTCACTCTGCTAGTTTGGAAAGACGCCTGAAGACCTCCAACCTTCCGTCAAGCCGCTGTTGATCTTTGACGGCCGCTGTGGCTTTTGCCGCATCTGGATCGAGTATTGGAAAAGGCTCACCGGTGAGGCGATGGATTACGCGCCTTCGCAGGAAGTAGCCGAACGCTATCCGCAAATCCCCGCCGCGGCTTTTTCGCAATCCGTCCAACTGGTGCGCACGGACGGCTCCGTCGCTTCCGGGGCGCGCGCCGTGTTTGAAACGCTGGGGCGGACGCCGCTGTATGAATCCTCGCGCCTGTTCGCCTCGATCTCCGAGTTTTCCTACGCGTTCATCGCGCGCCATCGCGACCTGTTTTACTGGCTCACGCGGTTGACCGTCGGCCGCAGGCTTGAGCCTTCCCGGTTCGCCTATACCCAGCGGCTGTTTCTGCGCGCACTCGCCGTAATCTACGCCGTGGCGTTTGCCTCGCTGGCGACGCAAATCACCGGATTGGTCGGCGCGCAGGGTATCGCTCCGTTGCGTGAGTACCTGGCTCGGATCGCCGCCAATTTCGGAGTCATCCGCTATCTTGACTTGCCCACCGTGTTCTGGCTGAACCCGGGGAATCTCCCGCTGCGCGTTTTGGCATGGGCCGGCGTGGCGGTCGCCGGCTTGCTGTTATTCGACCGCATGGAGCGTTTCATCCTGCTCCTGCTCTACGGTCTGTATTTGTCCTTCGACATGGCTGGCCAGATGTTTCTTTCCTTCCAATGGGACTCGCTGTTGCTCGAAGCCGGCTTCCTGGCGATCTTCTTCGGCCGCTCCGTCGCGGGGGAGCGCGTGATCGCCTGGTTGTTTCGATGCCTGGCGTTCCGGCTCTATTTTCTTTCCGGATACGTGAAACTCGGCAGCCATGACCCGACCTGGGCCAACCGCAGCGCACTCCAGTATCACTATCACACCCAGCCCCTGCCAACGATTCTGGCCTGGTACGCCGACAAGCTCCCGGACTGGTTCCAGCACTTCTCTAGCGGCGCCGTGTTGGGCATCGAGCTGATGGCTCCGTTCCTGATCTTCGGCCCGCGCCTGTGGCGCATGACGGCGGCGTGGCTGCTGCTGGGATTGCAAGCGCTGATTTTCCTGACTGGCAATTACACTTTCTTCAACCTTCTGACCGTCGCGATCACCCTGTTCCTGTTCGACGACCAGGCGCTTCGCGGACTCGCCCGTAAACTGCGCATCGCGGTAACCCCAGCTCTTCAGGCGACCCGGCGAGCCCGCATGGGGCTCGCGTTTCTCGCGGCCGTTATCCTGGTGCTGGGCGCGGCCCACATCATTCAAACCATCGAAGGGATTGCGCCGGAGCCGCTCGACACGATGGAGCGTCTCACCGCTCCGTTCCAGATCGTCAACTCCTACGGCCTGTTCGCGGTCATGACCACCACCCGTGCGGAGATCGAGATTCAAGGATCCAACGACGGCAACGCCTGGAAAACCTACGAGTTCCGCTATAAGCCTGGCGGGCTCAATCGCGCGCCGCGCTGGGTTGAGCCGTTTCAACCGCGCCTGGACTGGCAGATGTGGTTTGCGGCGCTGAATAGTGTGCAGAACACTCCTTGGTTCGCCGGGCTGGTGATCCGCCTGTTACAGGGTTCGCCGGATGTAATTGGCCTTTTGGCCAACGACCCGTTTCCGGATCGTCCTCCGCGCTTTATTCGTGCGCTGGTCTACGACTACACGTTCACGAACCGCGCTACGCGGCGGCTCACCGGGGACTGGTGGCAGCGCACGCCGGTCGGCATATATCTGGCGCCGGTGGCGCTGAAACCGTCGGCAAGTCATAGTAACTAGGAGCCTTGGTCCCCGCAAAAAACGCCATGGCCCTGTAACCTGCCCGCGTCCCGGACCAGTCTTATCTTTTGTTCGTCACGGGGCCTAACGCCCCGGTGTTCGCTACAGGGCATGGTGCCCTAAAGTTCGTTCAGGGCCTAGCTGCCCGACGGCCCATTTTAGTTTGGGCTTACCGGCTGCCTTCCTGCGGGGGAAGAATCGAATCGTTTGGAGTAATGGTGATATGAAAGCTGTTCACAATCCAACGTGTATGAAGTCCGCACCAGCGGCGAAAGCCGCGGCGGCCGGCATGTTCTTGATGGCCGCGCTTGCCTCCGGGCTCGCTTATGGCCAGGCCGCTCCAACGGCGTCGGTGGTGGGGACCGTTACCAAGATCGATCCCTCTGCCAAGACCATGACCCTGAAAACCGACGCGGGCAAGGAATATACCGTGACCATGGAAGGCAAGGTCACCATCCGCAAGATCGCCGCCGGGGAAACTGACGTCAGCAAGGCGGCCATCGTGCAGCCAAGCGACATCGCCGTGAACGACCGCGCGCAGGCCAAGGGTAAGCTGGACGGAGAAACCCTCGCCGCCGCGACCATCTTCGTGATGTCGCGCAGCGACGTGACCAAGACCCAGGACGCGGAACGCGCGGATTGGGAAAGGCGCGGCATCAGCGGTCCGGTCAGTGCGGTCAGCGCCGATTCGGTCACCATCACCGTGCGCACTTTAGCCGGTCCCCGCGCCACCGTGATCACGCTCGCGCCTAACGCCGTCGTGCGGCGCTATGCGCCGGATTCGGTCAACTTCGCGGACGCGAAGGTTTCTTCGCTGGCTGAGATCAAGGTCGGTGACGAGGTGCGGGCGCGCGGCAATCAGGAAAACGGCAAAATGACCGCCGAAGAGATCGTCGCCGGAACGTTTAAGACCATGGCGGGTGTGATCAAGTCGATCAACGCCGCCTCCGGCGAGATTTTGGTGACCGACGTTGACACCAAGAAGCCGGTCACCATCCGCGTCAACAAGGATACGAGCCTGAAGAAGATTCAGCCGCAGTTCGCGCAGGCCATCGCCAACCAATTGCATCCGGAAAATGCCGCGAATGGCGATAACGGAAGAGGCGCGGGCCGCGGTCGCGGAGGACGCGGATTCGGGGGACGCGGCGGCGAGGTTCGCGGCAACGCCGACGTCGCCCAAATGCTCGATAACAGCCCCATGATTACTCTGGCCGATCTGAAAAACGGCGATGCGATCGTTGTCTCCAGCACGGTCGGCGCGGTCGCCGACAAAGTTACGGCGATCAAACTGTACGCCGGCGTGGAGCCGATCTTGACTAAGCCCGGCACCCAGGAGATGTCGCTGGGCGGCTGGAACCTGGGCAGCGGCGGCGGAGGCGGCGAGGATTAACACATTTCGCGCGCCATTCCGCTGTCTTTTTTGCGCGCGGCCAAGAACAAAAGAGTAAAACGAATCAACAACAAAATCCAAGTTAGGAATCCGATGAATTTCTTACAACGACATCTTCTGGTCTCTTGTCTGGCGCTAACGCTACCCGCGGCGCTGATGGCCCAAAACACGGGCAGCCTGCGTGGCCAGGTGACCGACCAATCCGGCGCCGCCGTCCCCAACGCCAGCGTCACCTTGACCGGCCCCGATAACTCCGTGAAGGTCGGCCAGACCGACCAGACCGGGAACTATACGGTCAACGGCCTGGCGCCCGGACAATACACGGTCCGTGTCATGGCCCCCGGTTTCACGTTATTCGAGAAGCAGGGCATGGAACTGGACACCGGCCGCGCTACTACGCTGGATGTCCCCTTGGCCATCGCGGTGGAGAAGCAGGAGGTGACCGTCGCCGATACCCAGCAGATCGCCGTCGATCCCGATAAAAACGCCGGCGCCCTGGTTTTGAAGGGCGAGGATATCGACGCGCTGCCGGATGATCCGGACGATCTGCAAGCCGACCTGCTAGCTCTGGCCGGTCCGGCGGCCGGTCCCAACGGAGGCCAGATTTTCGTCGACGGTTTCTCCAACGGCCAGCTCCCTCCCAAGGATTCCATCCGCGAGATCCGCATCAACTCCAACCCGTTTTCCGCTGAGTTTGACCAGTCCGGCTACGGACGCGTGGAAATCTTCACCAAGGCCGGCACGGATAAGACGCACGGCATGGTGCAGATGAACTACGGCAGTTCCATCTGGAACGCGCGCAATCCGTACACCACCAACGAGCCGTATTACGACACCCAAAACCTCAACGCGAATCTGAGCGGATCGCTGTTCAAGAAAGTTTCCTTGTTCCTGGATTTCGAGCGCCGTGCCAACAAGAACTCGAACGCGATCAATGCGATCCTGGTTTCCCCCACGGATTTGACCCCTACCCCGTTTGCGGAGAGCGTGATCTCGCCCAACACGCTGTATCGTGTCAGCCCCCGGATCAGTTGGGCAGTGACGCCGAACTTCACCCTGGATGGCCGCTTCAACTACAACAACGTCAGTAGCAGCAATAATGGCGTCGGCGGACTGAATCTATCGAATGAGCTGGGTCTGTTCGGGCCGAATACCAACCCTGACTCCGCCTATAGTACGCAGAACAACAACCAGAACGTAGCCTTGACGGGAACCTGGATCGTGAATCCGGCGGCGATCAATGAGAGCCGCTTCCAGTGGCAGCACAGCTACAGTACCAACACTGGCACGAATCCGGAGGTGAATCTTTCCGTGGCCGATGCCTTCGCCACTGGAACGAATTTCCCTCTCACCTATAGCCACAACAATAATCTCGAGTATCAGAACTACACCTCAATTACGCACAAGGCGCACTACGTCAAGTTCGGCGCCCGGCTTCGCGAGTATCTCCAGGGCAACTACACTACCAACAATTTCCCAGGCCAGTATTCCTGGGCAAACATTACGTCCTACACCAACTTCTTAGAGGCAGTGAACGCGGGCGAAACGCTTCCACAGATCTTTCAATCGCAACTAGGGCCGCAGCAGTACATTCAAGCGGCGCAGCTTAATGGGCTCTCGCCGCTGCTGGACGTGAGCCAGTTCGACGCCGGCCTGTTCATCCAGGACGATTGGAAAATCCTTCCTAATCTCACCTTGAGCCCCGGATTGCGTTACGAGATTCAAAACAATATCGGCGACAAAGCCGATTTTGCGCCGCGCATCGGCTTGGCGTGGGGCATTGGACCGGGGCAAGGGCGGAACAAAACTCCCAACACGGTGCTGCGTCTGGGTTATGGATGGTTCTACACTCGGTACCCGCTAGCCAACACCCTGAACGATGAACGATTTAACGGGACGAACCAGGTCTCTTACGTGGTTAACAACCCGGCGTTCGTTTCGTCGCAGGCTCTGGAGGCGATGGGCTTCCCTGCATCGATCGCGGTCCCCCTGGCGGCGACCTCTCCAATGCCCGCGCTGAACCAGTTTCCCACGACGGCCTCGACAACGGATCACCCGGATTCCGATCTAAAGGCACCGCGCATCATGCAGTCGGCGGTCGGTGTCGACCGCGCTTTACCCAGGAACATGACCCTGTCGGTCAACTTCATCGACAGCCGCGGCGTGCACCAGTTGCAAACTGTCAACATCAACACGCCGCTTCCAGGCACATATGTCCCCACGGCGATCGCTTCGAGCACACCCGAAGCATCCGCGATTTATCCGTTGGGGTACAACTCGGGCGTCTACAATCTGTATGAGACCGGCGGCATCTTCAAGCAGAACCAGTTGATCTTCAACATGCGCGTGCCGTTCAGCAAATTCTCGCTCCAAGGCTACTACGTATACGGCCACGCCAGCGCCAGCGCGGCGGCACCCTCGAATCCGTACGATTTCGCCCAGGATTATGGCCGCGCGCCGTATGACTATCGCCACCGCGTGCAGATTGAAGGTACTGTGTATCTCCCTGGAAAATTGCGGTTGAATCCGAACATCAGCTACCAATCCGCCGGGCCATTGAACATCGTCGAAGGCATCGACCAGTACGGCACCACCAGTACGACAAGCGCCCGGCCGGCCTTCGCGCCGGAGGGTTTTTCGGGTCCCTGCTACAATCCCGGCGTGCAGTATGACGGAGTGTACGGAAGCCAGTTGCTGTATTCGGCCCTCGCCACTCCCGGCACGGCGTGCGCCGCCACCGCGTACGGCGACTTGATCATCAACCCGACACCCGGAATGAAGATCATCCCCATCAACTATGGCACCGCGCACGGTCAGTTCACCGTCAACGTGCGCCTGAGCCGGACCTGGGGCTTCGGCGAGCGCGTCACCGGCAACAACAACAACCAACAGCAGCAACGTAACAATCAGCCCGGTTTCGGCCGGGGCGCGGGCGGCGGGCCCGGCGGTGGTGGCGGCGGCGGCTTCCGCGGCGGTGGTGGCGGCGGCGGACGAGGGGGCGGTGGTGGATTCTTCGGTGGCGGCGATTCTAGCGGTCAGAGGTTCACCCTTACCGCGGGCCTCATCGCGCGCAACCTGTTCAACACGGTCAACCCGGGAAACTATGAAGGCGACATCCTTTCGCCCCGCTTCGATACCTCCGAAGCGCTGAACGTTGGCGGACAGAACGTCTCGGCTAATCGCCGCCTCGAGCTGAATCTGCGCTTCAGCTTCTAGCGGTCACGCCGCGGTTTGACAGCGGCGAGTTCGCTCCGCGAAAATAAAGAGGCTCCCCCTTCGCCGGAGGAGCCTCGCCCTCAATGTGCGGATGTGGCGGAACTGGCAGACGCGCTAGATTCAGGTTCTAGTTCTCGCAAGGGAGTGGAGGTTCAAGTCCTCTCATCCGCACCAACAACACCTGCCGGCGTACCGCATGGGTCAGTGATTGACCTTGCGATCGCCGTTGGGCTTGGCGCTGTAGGGCTGCGGGGGAAGGCCGCCTAAAGTGATCACCGTCTTGCCGTCGCCGCGCGTCAGACCGGCGGCCCAGGCGTGCTTCGAGCCATCTTTAGCCAGGAACGCCTGCACCGTGATCTCTTCGTGCGTATCCTCCATGGCTTTATAGATCGAAGTATCGAAGCCGTTGCGGTACAGAACGTTCGGCGGAGGCAGTTCCACCGCCCAGTTGATCATCCGGCCCTTGTCATTCTTCACTTCCATATACAGCCAGCCGTGCGGATTGTCGGGTGAGACCTTCGTCACCGTGCCCTTCAAGGCGATGGGTTTGGCGTCGTCGTATTCGGCTTGGAAGGAATGGTGAGCGGACATCGGAATCCAAGTGCCAACCATGCAGGCGCCGAGCGAGAACAGGAATTGGAGTTTCTTCATGAGGATTCTTCTGTGTTATTGTGCTTCCCGCACCACGCGAAAGCCGATATCGCTGACTTTCAGGTCCGTTCCGTAATAGTAATAGCGTGCGGAGACGCGCACGTAAGGGGCGAAATTGTCCCAACCGCCGCCGCGAAACAGTGGGAGCCCGTCTGCTCCGCCGCCGTTGATCAATAGCCTTCCTTTCGCGTCGAAACCCTTGGGCGGGCGAGGTTGACCGGGAGCGCCTCGTCCCCGGCCTCCAAACCCGCCTCCGCCGAACTGGCCGCGTTGCGGTCCCTTGGGATCGATGCTGAGTTCGGGCAGAGGCTGGTAATCGTAATACGCCGCGCGGTCGTCCACCCATTCCCGCACGTTGCCAAGCACGTCATACAGGCCCCAGGCGTTGGGCTTCTTCAACCCAACCGGATGCGACTCATCATCGGAGTTATCTGCGAACCAAGCGTAGTCGCCGAGAGAAGCGCGCGGAGGATCGGGCGCGCCCGCGCGAGCCATGTATTCCCACTCGGCTTCCGTCGGCAGCCGGTACTTGTAGCCGTCGTTGCGCGCGTTGAGTTTGTCCAGAAATGCGTGAATGTCGTCTTTGTCCACGCTATCCACGGGATTGTTCGGCCCCTTGGTCTCGCTGGGGTTGGATCCCATCACGGCTTCCCACTGCGCTTGCGTGACCTCGTACTTGCCGATTTCGAAGCCCTTGGTCAGGCGCACCTTGTGGCGCGGCACTTCGTCTTCCAGGCAATCCTTGTCATCCGGCACGCAGCCCATCATGAATTCGCCGGGGGCAATCTTGATGAATTCGATTTGCGTCTTCGAGCTCTGAGCAAGAACCGTCAGCGCCAGCAGGAGTCCTACAGGGACCAATAATTTACCCCGCCCGCTCACGGCCGCTGGATCAGCTCCAGGCGATTGCCGGCTGGATCGATCGCGATTCCAATCGTGATGCCGGTGTTGCCGAACGGACGAGGATCGCCCGCCATGGAGCCTCCGGCGGCCTTGATCGCGGCGACCGTCGCATTCATATCCTTCACGTTGAAGATGATATGCGGAACGGGATCCTTGATATCGTCGGAGTCGCGATGCATCAGCACCACCTGCTCGGCTTTGTTGGCTTTGGCAGCGTCGACGGTAACGCCGAAGTTGAGGAAGATCTCGGCTCCTCCTCCAGCGTTGATCCTGTTGACCTCCTGCATGCCGAACGCGGACTCATAGAACTTGGCCAAAGCGGCGTTGTCCTTGGCGCCAAGCCGCACCGAGTTCAGTGACACCTGGGCATTCGCCGTGGTCGCCAGCAACAGCGTGGCCGATACGCCCATCACGATGGTGTAGATGTTCTTCACGGAAGCCTCCTTTTCAGCAACCTGCTAAGCACGTTCTATCTATGATAGTTCAATGATCCTGGCGCAGCCCGTGGCGGACCCTTCTGGTATTTGCTTCCTCACAGCGGTCGAGATGGCGCAGCTCATCGGGCGCGGTAAGCTGAGCGCGCGCGAAGTGATTGAGTCTCACCTGCGGCAGATCGAACGATTGAACCCAAGCGTCAACGCGATCGTGACGCTCACGGCCGAGCGAGCCCTTGAAGCTGCAGGTAAAGCCGATGAAGCCCAGGCGCGGGGCGCGACGCTTGGGCCGCTGCACGGCTTGCCCGTGGTCCATAAGGACCTGCACGATACAGCCGGCGTGCGCACCACTTATGGCTCGCGCATCTTCAAAGACCATGTGCCGGCCCAGGACGCGATTATTGTGGAGCGCATCGCGCAAGCCGGGGCGATCTCGCTCGGCAAGAGTAACACGCCGGAATTCGGCGCGGGCTCGCAAACATTCAACGAAGTCTTCGGCGCGACGCGCAATCCCTACCACTTGACCAAGACCTGCGGCGGCAGCACCGGAGGCGGCGCGGTAAGCCTGGCGTGCGGCTTGGCTGTACTTGCCGATGGCACCGATTCCGGCGGTTCGCTGCGGAATCCGGCCGCGTTTTGCAACGTGGTGGGGATTAGGCCGGCTCCCGGGCGAGTTCCCATCGCCGCGCGCGGAAACGCATGGTCCAGTCTTTCGGTCGATGGCCCGATGGCGCGCACCGTTGCCGACGTTGCGTTGCTGCTCAGTGCCATCGCCGGTCCCGATTCTCGCTGCCCGATCTCGATCAGCGAGCAGGGGTCGCAATTCCGCGGCGCTCTCGGCCGCGGCTTCAAAGGCGTCCGCGTCGCGTGGTTCAAAGATATGGGCGGAATCCCGTTCGATCCGCAAATTCTTGAAGTCGTGAACGCGCAGCGGAGGGTCTTAGAATCTCTCGGCTGCATCGTTGAAGAAGCCGAACCGGATTGGAGCGGCGCTTATGAAAGTTACGACACGCTCCGCGCGTGGGGCTACGTTTCGGCGCATGCCGAAAAAGTCCGCCGGCATCGCGAGCTCATCAAAGACACGGTCATCTGGGAAGTCGAGCGCGGCCTGAAACTTTCCGGTGAGGATATCGCGCGTGCTTTCGAGCAACGCAGCCAGGCTTGGAACCGCATGCGCATCTTTCAAGAGAAGTACGAATACTTCATCGCTCCGGCGACCCAGGTTTTGCCCTTCGACCTGAATCAGCCGTACCCAAGGGAAATCGAAGGCGTCAAAATGTCGAATTACGTCGAATGGCAGAAGTCGTGCATTTTGATTTCGGCGCTCGAAAATCCCGCGATCTCCGTGCCGTGCGGATTCACGCCGGAGGGTTTGCCGGTGGGGTTGCAAATTGTCGGGCGGCATCGCGAGGAATGGAGCGTGTTGCAGCTCGCCCACGCATTCGAGCAAGCCACGCAGGTCGGCCTTCGCCGGCCCGGGATCGTCTAAGCGCACAGGCCGCTTGCCGCGGCGCGGGACGAAGGCGGGAACTCGGCGGATTTGGCCGCGGGTAGCGAGTCCGTTGTGCGCGAGTTTCTTAGCAGGTACGCTACAATCGCGAGCAAGTATGAGATTCTCCATTAAAAGATCCAGTCTGGCGGCGCTGATTGCAGCGGTAGGGGCTCTCGCGCAAGGCCAAGGCGCGCGGCTCGGAACCGAGTTCGGCATCTCGGCGTTCGAGCGCGAGTGCATCAAATGCCACAACAACACCCCGGCTCAGAACGTGCCGACTCCCAGGGCAATCCGTGAGATGTCTCCGGAGCGCATCTACGCCGCGATCACCACCGGCGACATGCAAACCCAGGCGGCCAATCTTTCCGGCGAGCAGAAGCAGCGCTTGGCGGAGTACATGGGAGGCCGGCCTCTGGGAAGTGGCGCCCTCGGCGATGCGAGCCTGATGCCGAACCATTGCCCCGCGCAGCCGTTGGGCGACCCTACAAAAGGTCCCGCATGGAACGGTTGGGGCGTGGACGCTCACAACACCCGGTTCCAGGATGCCGCCGGCGCAGGACTCGCGCTCGCGCAAATCCCCAATTTGAAACTGAAGTGGTCCTTCGGATTTCCCGGAGGTGTTTCGGCGTTCGGGCAGCCATCGGTGGCCGCGGGGCGGGTGTTCGTGGGCGCGGATACCGGCTTTGTTTACTCGCTCGACATGCACACTGGATGCGTGTACTGGTCGTATCAAGCCAAGGCCGCCGTGCGCAACGCGATTACCGTTGGGCGCACCGGGACCGGCGCGGCCGCGAAGCTCGCCGTTTTCTTCGGAGACATGCAGGCCAACGCGTATGCGGTCGACGCGGCTTCCGGCGCTCTGCTCTGGACCAAGCGCGTGGAAGATCACTTCGCGGCGCGCATCACCGCCGCGCCCACTCTTTACGAAGGCCGCTTGTACGTGCCTGTCTCGACTTCAGAAGGGTTCTCTGCATCCACGCCGGATTATCCCTGCTGTACGTTCCGTGGCAGCGTGGCGGCTCTGAACGCCGCGACCGGAGATCAGGTTTGGAAGACGTACACCATCGCCGAGCCGAAGCCGACCAAAAAGAATTCCATCGGCACGCAGCTTTACGGGCCGTCCGGGGTCGCTGTGTGGAACTCGCCTACCATCGATGCCAAGCGCCGCGCGGTGTACTTCGGAACCGGCGATGCGGCAACCGAGCCCGCGCCCGATACCTCGGATTCCATCCTGGCCGTGGATCTCGATACCGGCAAAGTGCGCTGGGTGTTCCAGGCCGAGCCCAACGACGCAACATTGGGCGGTTGCGGAGCCAAGAAAAGTGAAGCCTGCCCGGAGCATCCCGGGCCCGATTGGGATTTCGGAGCGTCGCCGATCTTAAAGACGCTCGCCAACGGCCACGATCTTCTGCTCGCGCCGAACAAGAGCGGCATCGTGTTTGCTCTCGACCCGGACCGCAAGGGCGCGGTGGTCTGGAAAACGAATCTCGCGGACCGGCAGGGAAGGGGCACGAGTCTGGTGTGGGGAGGCTCGGCCGATCAGCGCAACGTCTACATCGGCTTGATGAGCGGCGCGATCAGCGCGATTCAATTTGCCACCGGCGAAAAGGTCTGGACCACGAAGCTGGCCCAACCCGGAGCTCGCGAGTCGAATGTGGCGGCCTCGAGCGCCATCCCCGGTGCGGTTTTCATCGGAGGAACTGATGGAAAGTTGCACGCTTTGGCGACATCCGACGGGCATGAATTATGGAGCTTCGACACGGCTCGCGACTTCACCACCGTCAACAAACTCGCGGCGCACGGCGGATCGATCGGCTCCATTGGGCCGGCGATCGCGGGAGGCATGGTCTTCATCGGGTCAGGATACGTCGTGACGTCGGGAATGCCGGGAAATGTTTTACTGGCCTTCGGCGTGGAATAGGGGCCAGCGCGCCCTGCACTCACGCGTATCTGATACGATGCTCCGCGAGCGCATCCAGATGCGCGTGAGGAGGCCTCAATGCAACTCCTTCGTTACGCGGCGGGCTCGGCCCTAATCGCATTGGCAGGTTTCGGAGCGATGCTCGTCACGCCGCGACACACCGCGCAGGCGGCGACGGTGATGGCTCCGCGCTTCGAAGTCGATCCGGAATGGCCCAAGCCTCTGCCCAATCATTGGATCCTCGGCCAGACCATCGGCGTATCGGCCGACGCGCAGGATGACATCTGGATCATTCACCGGCCGGGCTCGCTCGAAGCGGGGGAAGTGCACGCTACAGCCAATCCACGCATCGCGCAATGCTGTGCGCCCGCGCCGCCGGTGCTCGAGTTCGATCCCGCGGGCAACCTGATCCGCTACTGGGGCGGGCCCGGACCGGGCTACGATTGGCCGGATTCCAATCACGGCATCACCGTCGATTACAAAGGCAACGTGTGGATCGGCGGCAACGGGCGAGGCCCGCAGAGCGGGCGCGGCGCGGTCAACGGCCAGGACGAGGAGGCCAAGGGCGCGGTGAACACCTTCCACGACAACATGGTGCTGAAGTTCACGCGCGAGGGAAAATTTCTGCTGCAAATCGGCAAGCCGTCTTCGAGCAAGGGCAGCAATGACACCTCCAATCTGCGCCTGGCCGCCAAAACCTTCGTCGATCCCAAGACCAATGAGCTGTACGTCGCCGACGGCTACGGCAATCACCGCGTCATCGTGTTCGACGCGGACACCGGCCAATACAAGCGCCATTGGGGCGCATACGGGCACCGGCCGGATGACGCGGATCTGGGTCCCTACAAACCGGACGCTCCTCCCGCGCAGCAGTTCCGCAATCCGGTCCACTGCGCGCAGCTTTCGCACGACAACCTGCTCTACGTTTGCGACCGCGTCAATGACCGCATTCAGGTGTTCCGGCCCGATGGGACTTTTGTCAAGGAAGCCTTCATCGAGAAGCAAACTTTGGGCTCTGGCTCGGTATGGGACATCGCGTTTTCGCAGGACCCGCAGCAGAAGTATCTGTACGTCGCCGACGGCGAAAACGACCGCGTGCACATCGTGGACCGCGACACCCTGGAGGTCCTCACCAGCTTCGGCGAAGGCGGCCGCCAGCCCGGCGAATTTTACGGAGTGCACAGCATCGCCACCGATTCCAAGGGCAACATCTTCACCACCGAAACCTATCGCGGCCAGCGCGTGCAGAAGTTCGTGTATAAGGGCCTCGCGCCGGTGACCTCGAAGGATCAGGGAGTGGTGTGGCCCAAGGGGAAATAAGCCCTAATTGAGATGGAGGCGGCCTTGAGCGCCTCACATCCGTCTGATAAGATTCTCCGCGAGTCATGAGAGCAGCGGCGAGCTTCGTACTTTTGATTGTGTCCGCGTCCGCGCAGCCGGCGCGCACGGCCGAGGGCAAGCCGGATTTCAACGGAGTCTGGCAGGCTTTGAACACCGCTGCGTGGGATATTCAGGATCATTCCGGCTCGCTGGGTGTGCCTCCCGGCAGGGGCGTGGTCGAGGGCGGGGAAATCCCCTATCAAGCTTGGGCCGCCGCCAGGAAGCAGGAAAACTTCGCCCATCGCGCCACCGCGGATCAAACCGAGACCAACTGTTACTTGCCCGGAGTTCCACGCGCTACTTACATGCCGTACCCGTTCCAGATCACGCAGAGTCCCAAGCTGATCGCCATCGCCTACGAATTCGCACACGCCTTGCGCAATGTTCCTCTCGATGGCAGCTCGCACCCGGACGGCCTGCCCGGAACCTGGATGGGCGATTCGCGGGCGCATTGGGACGGCGAAACGCTGGTGATCGACGTAACCGATTTCAACGATCAGACCTGGTTCGACCGCGCGGGCAATTTCCATAGCGACGCTCTGCACGTGGTGGAGCGTTACACGCTGAAGGATCGCGATCACATCTCGTATGAAGCCACCATTGAAGATCCGAAGGTCTTCACCAGGCCGTGGAAAATGAGCATGCCTTTGTACCGCTTGGTGGATAAAGATCCGGCGGTGCTGGAATACGAGTGCGTTTTCTACCTGCAGGAGGAGCGGTACAAAAATGCGCCTTTTAAATGACTCGCGCAAAACGGAGTGCGGCGCGAAACAAATCTTGATTTCTCTGGCTGTGCGCGCCGCACCCTTTGCGCTTTTAGGTAACTCGCTAAGGCTTGTTGTGAGTGGAGCCATGCTGAGCGGGGCCGCGTTGGCGCAATACGCGCCGCCGCGCACTCCCGACGGCCAGCCCGATATTCAGGGCATGTATACGCGCAACGGAGTGGTGGGGCTGGAGGCCAAGCCGCCGGAAAATCCCATCGACCCCAGCGGCAAGAATCCGCTCTCGGTCTCGAATCGCGGCGACGGACTCGGGCCGTATCCCAAGATTTTTGGCGAGGGCGGAACGGCCCTGCGCGGAACCAACGGCCGGCGCCAGCTTCAGACCGGCATCGTGGACCCTCCCGACAAAGTGCTGCCGTGGAAACCGGAGGAGGATGCCAAGCGCCGCGAGTTCCTCATCAAGATGAACCCGGCCATCGATCTGCGCCATGTCGAGCTGAACGCGCGCTGCGCTCTGCCAGGATTGTTTCAGGGTGACGACAACAACAACCCGTATCAGTTCCTCCAAGCGCCGGGCGAGGTGGTCCTGCTGTACGACTACAACCACACCAGCCGCGTGATCCATCTGGACGGCCGTCCGCATCTCGGGAAAAACATCCGCCTGTTCATGGGCGATTCCGTGGGGCATTGGGACGGGAGCACGTTGATTGTCGATACCACCAATTTCAACGGCCGCGTCGCCTATTCGCGCGAAATCCCGTATCTCAGCGATGCTCTGCATGTCACGGAACGGTTCGCGGTGGCCGACGCCAACACCATCGACTATGAAGCCACCATCGACGATCCGGTGCTGTTCACCAAGCCCTGGACGGTCGCGGGCTATTTCAGCCGTGCCGCACAAGGAATGCAGTCGCTGGAGTTCGCCTGCGCCGAAGGCAGCCAGACGTTGCTCAACATGTTCGGTCCGCCGCCCACGCATTAAAGAAGCTAGGAGGAATATGAAGCTTGCCGTGTTGCTGCTTGTGTTGGCGGTTTTCGCCGCGGCGCCGCTCGCCGCGCATCACGCCTTCGCCGCGGAGTTCGACGTGAACCAGCCGGTGAAGGTGCACGGAACCGTTACCAAGGTGGAATGGGTGAATCCGCACGCTTGGATCTACGTGGACGTGAAAGGCCCGGACGGGCAGGTGGTGAACTGGCACTTTGAGTTGGGTCCGCCCAACGCGCTATTCCGCCTGGGCTGGAAGAAGGACGCCATTCCGGAAGGGACCCAGGTCGATATCACCGGCTTCCGCGCCAAGAACGGAGAGAATGTCGGCAACGGCCGCTCCATCATTCTGCCGGATGGGAAGGAGCTTTTCTCCGGAGGCTCCGGGCCCGGCTCCGACGGCGGTAACAGCTCCAAATAGCAGCCGATAGGCCGACGTGCGCACTTTTTGCATGAAGGGGGCTAGTGTCGTGTCACCCGACATTCGTTCAATAACCCTCACTGTCGGGGCTTCCCCTGGACTGAGGCCGACGCCCTCGTCGGCCCTTGCGGGGCGGAAGCCGGAACAAGGCCCGGCCCTGACGAGGGCGTCCGCGCCGCACGTGTCGCTGCGAACTTCAGGGACACGACGCTGGGCTCGCGTCCTGGACCCTGCCATCTCGACGCTGCTGGGATCGCCTCGATTGGGCCCGTAAACGGTCGGCCGGACCTGCTGTCCGAAATCCAAGCGCAGATTACTGTTTAATTTGTGCGACCGCTCCTTGCCATTCGTCGGTGGATGCGAGGCAGAAGACTGCATACAAACGCAATCGGCCGCCGATCATGCCGAAGTCTCCAAACTCGCGGGCTAAACATCAAATAGGTGCGGTGGCAATTTAACAGGCGAGACGAATGGCAGCAACTCGGCAGTCTCCGACGGCGACTTTTGGATCAACGTGAAGACCTTTGGCAATAACTGACTCGACAACTCCGGCGGCTCGCGCGACCATAAGGTGTGAGCAGAAGCGACACTTTTTCAAAAAGGCGGGTTCCCTTCGTGAGACGCAATCGTAAGCTGTTGACCCTATCGCTGATTCTCCCGGTGGCGCTGTTGTGTCAGGAGAAGAATAGGCCGGCGATCGACATGATCACAGTCAACGCTGGACCTAGCGAGCCGCCATTGTCCCCGGCTACCTGCACCGAGTCATCCTACGGCTATCTGCACATTGGCGAGCGAACGGATCTCACCCCGGAGGAGATTGGCCGCTACATAGAGGCCGACTCCTCCGATGGCAAGGTATTGACGGTTTACCCAAAAAGCAAAACCGGAATCTTCGTCTACGCGGAATGCAAGTCTAAGGCTTCTCGGTGATCTTTACTCCGGGGTTCGTGAACGTGTTTGGGTTGCAAATTTCAAACGATGGCGGAGCGCTGAAGTCCGAGCCGGCCTGATAGTCAAATGGGAACTCCTTGGTGTACAGGCGGATTACTGAGACCTTATCATTGCTGTCCAAATTAGCAGGCAGGGCGAAGTGGACAGATTGCTGGGGGACGAGTTAGCGTCCTGATTTCGGTCATTCGCAAACCAGACCCCTGGCTGTTTCACTTTGCTGTCCAAGTTCAAACCAGCACCAGCGGCAGTTGCTCGGCGGCCAGCATTTCCGGGGGCGGCTGGAAGGGGGCGTTGAGCCAGGCAGT
>JASHNT010000136.1 GCA_030041495.1 Bryobacteraceae bacterium
CCACCGATGCGGAACCGGCAACCGGCCCGCCATTGCTCTACACGGCGGGCACGGCGACGTTGACCATCGGCGGGCAGAACGCGCGGGTGGACTTTGCGGGGCTCGCTCCGGGCTTCGCCGGTCTGTATCAGATCAACGCTGCAGTGCGCAGGGCGTGCACGGCAATACATTGCCGGTGGTGCTCTCCGTTGGCACCCAGCCCGGCCCGGCTGTAACCATGGCCGTGCAGTAGGGCGCGGCGTCCTCAAGAAAAATTCAATTCCCTCAAAACACCTTGCTCATCTCGCGCATATGTGACCGAGGCGGCTAACAAATAAACGGACGCTGCCTCTAAATCACTTTGAGGGAGCATCCACATGTTTAAGAAAAGTCTGCGCAGCTTCGTAATTCTGACAAGCGCGTTCATTTTCCCGGCCGCCACCTGGGCCGCGGGCGTCGAGGTTTCCGGTTTCGGCGGAGCCCTCACGATGGATGGGGGCGTCGGCACTCACCCGACGTATGGGGGCAGCGCCGCTGTTCTGCTCGGCGATAACGTTCACGTGTTCGGCGAGTTCAGCATGTCTAACCTGCTGTCCGAGCAGGTCTCCAGCGGGTCCGTAACAGCCACAGGAACGGCCAAACTCGCTAACTACGGTGGAGGAGTTGATTACTCGTTCGGTTCCTCTTCTTCGCGCTTTCGGCCATACGTTCTGGCGGGAGTCGGAGTCGGCCACTTCTACGCGACCGGGTCCGGCGATGGGGCGTCGGTGTCGCTCGGCATCACCAACCAGTTCTACGAGGCGGTCGGCGGCGGGGTCCGGATGTACTTGGGAAAGCAGTGGGGCTTAAAGCCCGAGGTCCGCTACCAGCATTACAACAGCTCCAACAGCTCCTTGATCGGCGGGGCCATCGCGGGCAGCAGCGCGGTGCAGTACACGGTCGGCGTGTTCTACCAGTTCGGGCACTGACAGCGTTACCCTTCAGCGGGCAACCTTCAGCCGAATCTGCCGTAGCGCGAGAGCGTCGGCGGAAGGCGCGAGCGGGTGAATGAATGAGCGCGGGCGCAATCCGTCGAGTGAAAATAACGCCGGTTCCAATGGGACCGGCGTTTCCTTTAGCGTTACTGGCAGAGCCTGAGGGAAAATGAGCAACGTTAGCAATTCGCCTTCGTACGCGGGCTCGTCTGGGGCGGCGGCTTCCAAGTACGGAGGCTCATCGTTGATGGAGGGAAAGTCCACTTCGGTTCCCGCCTTGACAAGGTTTCGCCCGGCGCCGGTTCGCAAAGTAGGGAAGATGATCAGCGGCGTTCCAGCGCGCCCGTCTACGATCTCCTGGTCAATCACGTACAAGTGCCCGTCCTTGGGCGAGGTGAAGTGGAAGCGCACCTTCTCCCCAACTTTGAACGACGCGCCATCCTCCACCGGGCCGGAAGTGCCAGAGTCGAGCCGCGATACTTCGGCGGTGAGCTGCTCGGGGATCTCGTGGCGGGTCTCGCGCCACCACATCCAACCCGTGAGCGCGACCGCGGCCAAGCCGGTCGCGAGCGCCGCGCGGGCCCGTGCTCCGTTTGGTGAGAAGTCGCCCATACGCCGTCTGATCCTTTTCAGGAAGCTGCCCGATTGGTCCCAATGCTTGTAAATTGGCCACAACTCCGTGGCGTAAAACTTCGTTCGCGCTGCGATCGTGATGCCGATAATGGAGCCGTCAGCGGTGGAATACACCGGCGATCCGCTGAGACCCGGCCCGTGCGCGGAGCCGTCGGGGACCAGCGATGAACTGAAGCTTAGTACACCATCACGCCGATTCTGCTGAACCTCGATGGTCTCCAAAGGACTCGCATGGTCGACGAACCCGCTGCCGGAGGCTAACTCGTATTCATGCCCTTTGGCGAAGCCGGCCACTAACACCCGGCTGCCGCGCCAATGCGCTCCGCGTTGCGAATCGCTGAGGGCAGGGTCGAGGAATCCGGCTTCCAGCGCCAGGATTCCCTTAGGCCGTTCCTCGGCTTCCAGAACTGCGATATCGCATTCCTGCTGCCATTGGCGATGCTCCGGCTCGGACAGCTTCCAGCGAAGACGCACGTCCTGCCCCTGCCACCGGCCTTGCAGTTGTGCGGAAGGATCGATGGCAAGGGTATCTTCGATATTATGGAACGCGGTTAGCGCCAAGCCGTCGGAGGTGACGAAGAAGGCGCTGCCGTGCTTGACTTTATTGCGCGCGTCGGTCCACGTCAGATGGATCGCCAGTCCCTTGAGGCGTTCCTCGATCTCTCGCTGGGCCGCGCTGTTCATGGCACTCCGCTATTTTCTGCCTGCATTGTAAGTCCTGTCAAATCATGGCCCTGCGCAATCGAAAAAAAGATCTGCCAGGAACCGGCGGGAAAAGCGGAAACCATCCTATTGCTGTACGAGGAGACCGTCACATGAAACCTTCAAAACCTTTGCTCGCCGCGGGAATCGCTGCTTGGGCAGTCCTTGCGGCAACCGGTTGCGGAGCACAAGCTGCGCCTTCGGCTTCCGGCACGGATGTCTTCGTTTTTCTGGATCTCACAGCGTCAGTTACGCCGGCGCAGCGCGAGCTCTGGAAAAGCGAGGCGGCCCGGCTGACCACGAGGCTCAACGATAACTCCAGCATCGCAGTCTACGCAATCCACGATCACACGATGGATGCCGCTCAGCTCTACCACGCGGAGATCCCGGCTCCGGCCGGCGATGGAACGCGCTCCGACGCGCAAAGGCAAAAGGTCGCACGCACGGAGGCTCGCAAGGGCTCTCTGGAGGCCATCTCAGCGGCGCTGGATGCGGGCGGCCAAGCGCCTCGGACAGACATCTTCAGCGCTATCGACCGCGTCCACGAAACCGGCAACCGGCACCTCGAAATCTACTTCCTCAGCGATATGCTCAACTCCACTCCGGATTTGAATATGGAGATCCCCGGCTCGTTGACCCGAGCAAGTATTTCGGATCGCATCCACCAATTGGCTCAGCGGCACACTTGGCGCACTGGCCAGCTTGGGGGCGCTGAAGTTTACTGCGTTCTCAATTCCATCGCGAGCAACGGCCACGGCCCGGCCGTAGACCGGCTCACGCAGCAGGCGTTTTATCAGGCGCTGTTTGAAAGCCTCGGCGCACACCTGGCCCTCTATGACACCAACCTGAGCAATCCGTCCGAAGGAGGCAACTATGTCGTCCAGAATCGATGAATCCAGTCGCCATGTTGCGCCGGCCCTCGCGCAGGAATTGGCCAAACTCACCGCCGTCGTCGTTCGCTGGGGAATGGAGGCCGGGTTCCTGGGGATCGATGGCCAACTGGACGGACGGCTCCCGGCACTCGTGAAGGAGGCCTCTCTGCGGCTGTTCGGCAATTGCGACGCGGAGCGTGACCGGCTTCTGTCCCAGATCGAGGGGGCGGAAAGGGAGCAGGAAGAATCCGCACGGCGGCTGCAAGAAATTCGCGACCGGCTACAAGTAATGCGACTGGGATGGTGCACACGCCTGCGGTTGTGGTGGCAGGATCTGGCCGGAACGAGAGCGGACCGTCGCATGCATCGCACTCAGGATCCCGAACTGCGCGGGCGGCGCTTGAAGTTCGAGCTGGTCGAGCTCACGCGCCGCGAGGCTTGCGAGTGGCGCGAGATGGCAATGCAATCCCTACGAGCCAGTTTTGAGTACCACCAAACCCGGGCGGCCCTTGTCCGGCCCGAGCATGTTCGCCCTGAGAAATAAGACAGAAAAAGGAGAAGTCATGACACAACAAACCTCGATCCAAGAGAGGACAGTTCTGGAGCAAAGCACGCTTGCCACTTTGACGAGTTCCTGGTCCACGGAGAGAATAAGGCTGAATTCGGCAGCGACGCTGATCGACGCCGCCAAAGCTCCCTTCACCCAAGATTCCGCTACCGCCGCCCGCGAGGTGATTGAGGCTGAATGCGGACAGTTGGCACGCTCAATTCCCGAGCGCGCTTACGCTGAGCTGCATTCCGCTGAAGCCGCGGCGGAGTTGGCCAGTAAACGTCTGCTGGACAGCAACGCCGCGCTGGCCGGAGAGGAGCAGAAGCTGCGGAATGGCGCTGCCGGCGGCAGCTGGGTAAAGGTCGGGCTATGGCTAGCGTGCACCGTGGCGTGCTTCGCGGCGGAGTTCGTGCTTACTTGGACTGCACTGTGCTTCGTGATGGACATCCCGCGGTTTACGGTTCTGGGCGTGCTACTGGGGCTGGCGCCGCCGTGCGGACTAGCAGTGCTCGAGGTTTCCCTGGCGCGTTTGTTCGAGGAACCGTGGCAGCGCATGCAGTTGGAGCGGGAATCGAGGCGCCGCTGGGTTGTCAATGCGGCCATGGGAATCCTGCTGGGCGCGCTCGCGGTGGGCAATGGGGCGACTCTGGTGCATCTGGCCAAGGCGCGGGAAGAGGCTATCAAGATTCAACGCGATCTCACCACTGACGACGATGCGCCGGTCGAATCGGGCAAATTCGACCAGCCCGCAATCGACCGGGCAATTCTGTGGATCAGCGTCTGCGTGTGCGTGGACGGCAGCGTTTTCCTGCTGCTGGCTTTGGCCGAGAGTTTACGCCTGCGCGACCACAAGCGTCTCGAAGCTTCGGTTAGCTCGGCGCACCAGGCACGGCAGAAATCGGAGATCGAAATGGCCTCCGCGCAATCGCGCCTGAAAGACGCCGCCGAAGCGTCTCGCCAGGCCGATCGGGATGGATCGCTGGCCGCGGAGCGCTATCGCGCGCACTGCCACTACCTGATCGCGGAAAAAAATGCGGCAGGCTACGAAGTGCCTCTGGAGGATCTGATCAATCGAGCTATACTCCGCCGCTTCGCGGCGTAGGCGCTACAAGAGCCGAACCGTACTAAGATGATAGGTCGCCACAGGGTGCTGGCAAACCAGAATCGCAATATGCAGATCAGCGCGGAAGAATTGAACGTATTCCTGGAGGCGCGCCAGCACCGCATCGCGGAGTTTGTCGATCCGGAAGCACGTGAGGCCGCAAGTCGGGCGATTCGCGAAAACATCGCTGCGCGATTACCCGACGTGCCCGACCCAAGATCGCTGGAGAGCCTTCTGGAAGTGGAGGCCGTAGATTTCGCACTGCGGCCTTTCACTGGGGAATTCGCTAAGGAGAATCCAGACCGCGATTTGATCGACCGGCTGTTCGCTTGGCGCGGACGCTACGTGACCAATCAGATTCTCAGGACCATCCGCATTCATGCAGGTCCGGACCCGTCAGAGGCAGATGCGCTTTTGGCCGATGTCCTGAGTGCATTGTGGGAAAAGCGTCGCGAATTTGATTCACGCAAGGGACCCTTCGTGGCTTGGGCGCGCGGCATCGCGCTCAATCGGGCGCGCTCAAAACGCTCGACCAAGCGGCGCGAGGTCTCGCTCGACGCCGATCCCGAAAGACCCTTGGATCTGCCCAGCACCGCCCCGACTGCCGAGGACTCACTCGCGCGCGGCCCAAGTGTGGAGGGCCCTCCCGCGGAAGGCTTCGCTGAGATTCTACGCCTGGTGCAGGAGTCTGAACCCCACAAAGCCATCGCGTTCCTATTGAATCGCTACCTGGATAGGAAACCGGCTCAGATAGCAGCAGAGATGCACAAACTGCCGTTGCCGGAAGCGTTTGCCAGACTCAAGCAGGCGGTGGTTGACCGATTTCCCGATATCGCCGGGATCGATGCGCTTCTGGCACCATTGTCGGCCCGCGTCAACGGCCTTCACGAGGCTTTCGGTGAACATGGGCGCGAGGAGAAGACGTTGGCAGAGGAGGTAGGCCGGTGGGTCGCCGAGGTTCAGCGCAGCGTCGGCCGAACAATTTCGCAGCTCGGCAAGCAGTTTCTTCGTTGCGTGAGCGAACTCTCCGCCGCGGTTCATGAGGTGGTGTCTTATCTGTGGCTCCGCTTTTTGCACGCGGCTCCGGTAGAGCTCCGGCAGGAAGCTCACCGGGAGCTGCTGCCGTTGATTGAACGCTTCCAAGCAGTGTACTCCCGCAGGGAGCTGCTTTCGCAGGAGCAGATCGATTGGGCCACCGCACCCCTCCGCAAGCGAATTCCTGCGGGGCGGGCACTTCAGGATTTTGCCGGTGGTGACTTTTACACGGCTCTGCGGCGTTGGTGCCAACGTGTAGATTCGTTAATTCCAGGAACGCCGTGCTCCGAGGGCATGCTGGGCTACGCGTATCTCTCGGGAGCATTGCTGAAAGGCAGGCCCACATGATGCCGGCCGAGGGCCATCTTTCTTTGGACACGATTGCGCGACTCTGCGAGGGCCTGCTTCCGGAGATGGAGCAGTGCTTCGCGGAAGATCACCTGGCGGAGTGCGAAGCCTGCCGTGGGGTCTTCGAAAGGATGGACGCTCTGCTGTACCGCGGCTTCTCGGCCGAGGCGCATGCCGCGGCAATCCGGCGCGAAGCCTACGCTTCCGATCCTCTGGTGGCAGCTTTGCGGGAAACCGCGACGGCTTTGGCTCGCGAGGCTGGCCAAGCGATTCAACGCTGGCTGGGCTCCGCATCCGCGATGTGGGGCTCCGCATCGGTGCCGGTGTTTGGAACCCTGGGTGCGGTTCCAGTCTCTGGCGAGGAGGAGACGGCTTCGCTCCGCGTGGCACTGGACCCAGGCACCACCCGGGCGACTATCAGGGTCGCCGAATCGGTTCGGCAGGTTGAGGTCGAAGTAGGTGGTGGAGAGACGCCAGCGCTCGCGATCTTATTCGCTCCGGACTCCGAGCAGCCTCCGTCTGTGGCAGCGTTTGTAATTGCATCTGGCGTGCGAACGGCGCGATTCGCGCATGTGGCTCGCGGTGAGTATTACCTTGCGGTGTCACCCTTTTAGCTTCATCCAAAAAAGCTTGTAAGTTTTAGCGGGATTCGGGAAAGAGCTCCATTCCCCACAAGGAGCTTTTCTCAATGCAACACAATCTCGCTTCACCTTTTCTGGATGACCAACACTACAGCGATTTGCGTGGACGCCTTATTGGTTTTTTTGCGGCACGCGGCTGCCATTTCACCGCGGATCTGGCCGACGACACACTGATGCGACTGTTTGAATCGCGGGGGAATCGGCCCGCAGATTGTCCGGTGGATAAGTGGGCGTTTGGAATCGCCCGTAACGTCCTGCGTGAAGCGCATCGCGCTAGCTGGCGCACTGTCCCGTTGGATCCGGCTTCGCCGCCTTCCGCCCTTCGGCAGACGCCGCAGCACGACCGCCGCCTGGAATTCGAGCTACTTCCATTGAGCCCAACCGAGCGAGCTCTGCTGCACGAATATTTCTTTGAGGGGCACGGCGCGAAAATCCTCGCCGGCAAATCCGGGATTACAGCCGAGGGCGTGCGGGGAAGGGCCCACCGGGTGCTACAGCGGCTGCGCCGCCGCCTTGGCGTCTGCCCAACATGCAGCTCTCGGGGCGGGCGCCGCACCGCCTGAATCTTTGCCGCAAGCTCAACACAGGCAACGGCACTGGGTGCATCGTTTGTTCCCGCTTCGCCACGCGAACTGTTATCCAGCGTTATCTTCGCTTGGTTTCAGTTCGCCCTAGCGCGTCTTCACCGGGCCGCACTTATACCGATATGACCGTATCAGTTGCATAGACGCGACAAACTGTTTGTCCGTCGGAGACGCTGTTTGCTTCCACCTTGGACGCGCGCCTCGGTGCCGCCGGCGACCGCACGGACGATGACGCGGAGGACGGCGGGGAGTTGATCAGCCGGGAGCGCGTCAGCGCAATCGCTCGGGAGCGCATAAAGTCCGAACCGGTTCAGATGATGATATTGCTCCACATCAGGCAAATTGAACCCAAGACTGCGGGGAGGCCGGGAATGCACTCAAAGAGTTCGCCCGAAACCGTCATCTGGGGGAGCTTAATCGACTCTGTTTGGCCAATGGGTCGCATTCGCGCATATAGGGCTTATCGGTCAAGTTAACGAGACGGCGACTGGACTGCAAACGAAACTATGCCGCCGGGCGGATATGGGCCCTTCAGGCATGATCGCCCGGCCGTTAAAGTTCAGTCACTTCGTCACTTCGATCTGCACCGGCGTCGCGACCGCATTCACATCCGGCGCGTAATACTCATACACCCGCGACTGAAACGTCCGCGCGCGGATCGGATACTTCGCACGCAGTCGGAACAGTACTTTAAATTCACTGCGCGGCGCAATGGAATCGAAGTACAGCACAGCCTGCGTCGGCGTCACACTGAATTTCTCCAGCCGGCCGCTTTTGAGTGCCGCGCTCTTTTCGCGATCATCCTGCAGATCTTCGCTCAGCAGATCGAATCCCGGCGGTATTCCCAGATCCACCATCACCATATTCGCAGCCGTCCCCAGGTTATTCCGCACCGTCGCCGTCGCCGTCAGTTCGGTACCTTTCCGGCGTCTTAACGCGGCGCTAAAGCTCAGAAAATGTATCCGAATCCGATCCTGATCACTGGAAGAGCCTTCAGAAACGAAATGGAATTATTAGTCTTATTCTGCGTCGATTGAAGGTTCGCTTGCACCGTAGGATCAGTGGCCGCGTTCACGCAACCTCCCGAAGCGCTGCACGCCGTACCAGCCAGATTCAGCGCAAACTTCGGACTCCCGATCATGGCGGCACCGAGGTCGAAAATGACTCCGAAATGTCGGCCGCTGCGCGGGACAAGATTGCCAAATCCCAGAAGGAACATGGGTGCAATCTTAAAATCGTTCAGGTCTACCGATGCCACGCCAGTAACCGGATTCCCCGTGCCGCTAGTGTAGCTGGTTCCGCTCAGTGTGAAGCTGGTGCCGGGGGTAGTCGTAAGTCCCGCCGTCACTTTGTTCCCGTTGTAGACCAGTGCACCGGGACTAAGATGGAATCCGACGCGACGAAATGGGTACCAGTCATACAGTGCCTCCGCGGATTGCAAATGAAGATGGCCATTAACGCTGAACCCACTGCTGTTCTCCGTCATGCTGTAACTGAAGAAGTTGAAGCCACCGCGCACATTGGTTTTCGGCGTCAAAGACATCGCCCCTTCGATGCCAATTCCCAACAAAATCGAAACGTTGACGCCCACGCCGACCCGGTGCATGAACCCGCTGTCTCCGCTTTGGCCTCCGCTCCCTTGCGGTGGCGGTGCCGCCGCGCTGGCGGCCGGCCCAGTTTGCCCGTCAGACGGAGCGGCTCCCGAAGAGATGGCTCCGCCTTGGTTGTCTGAGTTCAACTCGCCCGCCTGCGCAATGAGCAAACCAGAGAACAAAATTAGCGGGACCGCTTGGGACCGCCTCATTCGAGGACGATTCATTCGTGTGCTCTCCTTAGCTGAAGGCAGAATCTATGGCCTTCTCGTTAGGCCGATCTGCATATTGCCAACCAACAATTTTCTAAGCATTCTAGCACTTGAATTAGGCGGCTGTCGTCACCCAGATGGCTGGCGACAGCCTCAGCCTTTCTCTGCTCTCTTTCCACAGATCCGAACCCTCGTTTGACCACTGGCCTGCTCGGCGATCAGTTTCTTCCAGTATTCCCGTCTGGTCTCCCGCACCTTTCCACTACCAAGCGTCCTCCTGCCCAAAGGAAGAGCGGTTTACGAGACGCTTACGCTCTGAGCGACTTGGGCTGGCTGGGGTGAGCGAGAACACATACGGCATAAACGAAATAATACTGACTGTGTTCCCCGATTCCTCTTGACCCATGACGATCACCTGCTCCACAATCATTCCGACTGCATCTCCCGCGAAACATGTCGCTTGGCGGAATAGCCCCACATATTCGACAGACAAAAGATTTGTGATACAGTATGCTTCTCCTAATAAACTCAGGTAAGGTCAGGATCTTGAGACTTATTGATGTTCATCCAACACGTGCAGCCCAGGTCGCCGTCCACGTTAACGCGCAGGAATCGCGAAGCACCCAGATTAAGGGTTTTCCTTCAGTTGGTTTTATGGTGATGGCCATACTGGGTTTATGCGCCGTGCCGGTGGCGGCTCAAGGAACAGTCCTGTTTAGCGACTTCGGGGGAGCGGCCAGCGCCTATTCGACCTCAGAGTATTTCCCCGTGAGCGGCGCGTTTTGCTGCAACCCGATTGGTCAAGCGCACGCTATGGGCTTCATGGTCCAAGGGAGTGGAAATCAACCGTTGGCGCAGATCGACTTGGGTGTATCCACGGGAGGGGCAGTAGGCCCAAACTGCAGCGGAGATTTGGAGTTGCCGTGTTTTGCCGGCGCGGTGTCCTTTGCTGTGAGCATTTGGACCGACAGCGGCGGAGTTCCCGGAACACAGGTTGCCAATGCCTCCTGGACGACATCGACTAACACACTCGCGTTTGCTTGCTGCTCCGTTGTCTCAATCCCTGGTATTTCGGGCGTGACACTAACGGGCGGCGCACCGTACTTCCTTGTATTAGGTCCTTTGAGTCCGGCCAGCAATTTCGTGTTCTGGTATGTCAATGGCTCGGGAGCCAGCGGACCAACGGCGTATTCGTCTGATGGAGGAGCGACGTGGACCGGCGGCGGTGGCGTGCTCGCCGCGTTTGACTTATTGAGCATGTCGACCGCTGGACTGATCCCCCAGACGATAACGTTCACGGCGCCGAGCAACGTGACACTGGGGGTCGCCCCGTTCACCATCAACGCTACAGTGAATTCCGGGCTGCCGCTTGCCTTTGACTCGACAACTCCAGCGGTGTGCACGGTGTCGGGAAATACTGTGACTGTCCTCGCGCCGGGGACGTGCTCGATCACAGCAACCCAAGCAGGTAATGCGAGTTACTTAGCGGCAGCGTCAGTGACTCAATTCTTTCAGGTTCAGTCAGCGCAATCGTCTCAAACAATCACATTCGGTCCACTGACCGACGTGACGCTCGGCGTCTCCCCTTTCGCCATCGACGCCACTGCCAGTTCTGGGCTACCGGTCATGTTTACCTCGACGACTCCGTCGGTGTGCACGGTATCGGGCAATACTGTCACGATCCTCGCGGCAGGGATTTGTTCGATCACTGCCATCCAGAGCGGCAACGCCGCCTTCGCCGCGGCAAGTCCCGTTGCACAGTCTTTCACGGTCTCTAGCGCGCTCCTTTCTGGCACCGCCACTTTCGCCTTATCGGGAACATTGACAGACAGTGCGCCACTGGGAGGGGTGATAACCATTGACGAGTCCTCTGGAAGAGTGACTTCGGTTGACCTTACTGTAGGTCCTCCGGACGCGGTGGTGCTGTCCTTCGGATTTACCACTCTCGATACTGCCACCGACGGCAGCAAGCGCGAGATTCTTGAGGCAACTTCTGGGACGATAGGGACCTATCCGACCATGACTGTGCTTTTTCCGGTGAGCACTTTGGCCGGGTACTCGGGCGGCCCGATCTGCGGCGGCTCGACCTTTTGCGACGATCTCGCCTCCGGTTTATTTCAGTCGGCCGGCAGTACCGCGACACCCGTGCAGAGCGGGAAGTTCACGCTGGTTTCGCCTCCCTCTTCGATGACAGCCTGCAACATCGCGCTCTCGCCCGTGAGCCAGGTATTCCCGGCATCCGCGGGCAATGGGGCGATCGGCGTAATTACTGACCCAACCTGCCCCTGGACCGCGGTGTCAGCTTCCTCATTTTTGGGAGTCACCTCCGGCGCTAGTGGGATCGGCCCTGGAACCGTGCAGTTTTCGGCGCCGGCCAACACCGCCCCGTCCGCCCGAACCGGTGTAATCACAATCGGCGGTCAGGCGGCGACGATCAACCAAAGTGGCACTGCACCGGAAATCCTCCTGACCCCCAACTCAACAACGATCCAGTGGACACAAGGTAGTCCACTGCCCGCTCCGCTTCCATTGTCGATTTACACCCAAGTCAGTTCGCTCCCGTACACAGCGGTGGCGAGCGTGTCGTCGACCAGCAACTGGCTTTCAGTGAGTCCGACGGCCGGCAACGCTCCAGGCACGATCCTGGTCACGGTCACCCCCTCGTCGCTTGCACCCGGAACTTATCCGGGAACGGTGACGGTCACGGCTCCTACGGCAGATCCTCCATCGCAGACCTTCACCATCACTCTGTACGTGATTGCGGCCGGCCCGCCGACTCTATCCGTCACGACCAACAGCCTCGAGTACTCCTTTGTGCAGGGCGCACTACAGCCGGTGGAACAAGTCATCGACCTCGGCAACAGCGGGAGCGGGACGCTTTCGTATTCCGTGGCAACGTCGACCACGTCCGGAGGTTCCTGGCTCACGGCTTCGCCGGCGAACGGAAACGCGACGATTTCCACGCCAGGCCAACTCGCCGTGACCGTCAACCCTGGTTCTTTATCCGCGGGCGCTTTTACCGGCTCGATTGTCATCTCTGCACAGCAACAAACGGAGACGATACCGGTCACCGTGACGGTCAGTTCAACCCAACAGATCATCTCGCTGACGCAGACGGCGCTCACTTTTACGGCAGTGGCCGGCGGTGGCACGGTGCCTTCGCAAACCTTCGGCATCGCCAATGCCGGAGCCAGTGTGATGAGCTGGTCGGTCTCCAGCTCGGTGACCGATACCGGCAACTGGCTGTCGGCGAACCCAACGTCGGGCGACACGGATGCAAGCTCGACATCCGTTCCGTTGGTGACAGTGTCGGTGAATCCGGCCAATCTGACAGCGGGCCAGTATAGCGGGCAGATTCAAATCAGCTCGCCGGCCGCAAATAATTCGCCTCAGTTTGTTTCAGTGATTCTGAATGTGCTTCCGGCGGGGAGCAATCCAGGAGCAGTGGTGCTTCCCTCAGGGCTGATCTTCACACAGGCAGTGGGTGGCGCGGCGGCGGGATCGCAAAGCATATTGTTATCGAATCTCACGGGCTCGGCGGAGGCGTTCGCTACGCAAGCCGTCACCAGCGATGGAGCCAACTGGCTGTCAGTGACGCCGGCCAGCGGCACGGCGACCCCATCACAAGCGACCACGCTTACGGTGAGCGTGAGCAGCACGGGACTGGCCGCGGGCACACGGCAAGGC
>JASHNT010000137.1 GCA_030041495.1 Bryobacteraceae bacterium
TCGAACTTGGCGTCGTCCAGAACTTCATTGAGCCGTTTATAGAAAGGGTGACCCGGCGCCGTGGCCAACTCGCCGCCGTACCACAAGCCCTCTTGCCGCTCCCGCATCTTCCGCGTCCCCATCGCCATACCCAAAGTTTAAAGTCAAAACATTTTCAGGTCCAGCCGTTTTTGGGGTTTAGACACGGGCTGCTAAGCGGGAGCGTACGCTGCTTTTTCTAAACGGGAGCATAGGCTCCCTCTGGCGTCTCGATGGCAGGCGCTCGCGGCGCGGAAGCAGTGCGACCCAACGCATTCCACGCCGCGTTGATAATGCTCTGGGTGCTCAAGCCGTAGCGGGCGAAGAGAAACTCGCGGCTTCCGGATTCCGCGAAGCGGTCGGCGATGCCGACGCGGCACAGCAGTGCGCTCACTCCCGCTTCCGCAATCGCCTCGGCGACTGCCGAGCCGAGTCCGCCGACGATGGTGTGGTTTTCCGCGGTGACCACGATGCGAGCGCCTCGCGCAGCCGCGAGGATGGTTTCTGCATCGAGCGGCTTGATGGTCGGCGAATTGACGACGGTTGCCGCGACACCCGCTTCTCCCAACGTCCGCGCGGCGGCCAGCGCGGCGGGAATCATCATGCCGGCGGCGACAACGGTAACTTCGCCGCCCAGCTTTCGAAGGAGCACTTGTGCTTTGCCAAGTTTCAGCGCGTGATCGTCGCCAAAGATCACCGGCGTTTCGCCGCGCTTCAAGCGCAGATAAACGGGGCCGGGATGATCCGCGATCGCGGAAACCATCTGGCCGATTTCGACGGCGTCGGCCGGCTCAACCACAGTCATGTTGGGTAGGGCGCGCATCAGGGCGACGTCTTCGATCGCCTGATGGCTCGGTCCGCCTGGACTGGAAAGGCCGGGCATGAAACCGACGATCTTGACGTTGAGATTCGGATACGCGATCGACATGGCGATCTGGTCGTAGCAGCGGCGCGTGCAGAACACTCCGAAGGTGTTGACGAACACGATGTGCCCCGCGCGAGCGAGTCCGCCGGCGATGCCGATCATGTTCGCTTCCGCCATGCCGGCGTTGAAGAAACGCTCCGGGATGAGGTCGCGAAAGAAATCGGTTTCGGTCTGGCGCGTCAAGTCTCCGCCCAGGCAGACGATCTCCTTGCGCTCGCGGGCCAGCGCCAGCAGAGCCTGCCCGTAGGGCTTGAGCACCGTGGGATAGGGAGGGTCAAACAAGCTGGGCCTGCAATTCCGAGAGCAACGCGCGCTCGAGCTGCGAATCGAGTTTGATGAAATGCCCGTCGGCATCGCTGGGAATGGAGCGCAAGCGGCCGCGGGTTTCCGTTCGCGCGATCACCACCAGGGGCGCATCGCCGCTGGCGCGGCTGGCCAACGCCTGCGACAAAGCTTCGACGTCGTGACCATCCACTTCGACGGCGCGCCAGCCGAAGGAGCGCCATTTTTCAGCCAGCGGCTCGATCGTGGTGACGGAAGTCACCGGACCATCCACCTGCGAATTGTTCGCGTCGATCACAACGGTGAGAGGGTCCATGCGCTCGCGGTGATGCGAGGCGAACATCGCGCCCTCCCACACCTGGCCCTCCTCCATTTCGCCGTCGCTTAAGAACGCCCAGGTGTGGCGACGCTCGCCGGCCAGATGGGATGCGATGGCGAACCCGATCGCTCCGGAAAGCCCCTGCCCGAGCGATCCGCACACCAGATCCAGCAGAGGAGTGCGCTCGGTGCCGATGGCTTCGAGTTGCGATCCGTCCTTGCCATAACTCGCAAGCGCGCTTGCATCCAGCAGTCCGGTCTCCGCCGCGACAGCATACAGCGAAATCACGTAATGGCCGGGCGAGAGCACGAAGCGGTCATGCTGGAAGCGAACCATTCCCGCACCGAACAGCACCGCGAAGATTTCGGCCGAGGAGAGTGCCTGGCCGAGGTATCCGAATCCCTGGATAGCGACCATGCGGACGGCGTGCAGGCGAATGCGGGTGGCAAGCCGGCGCAGGCGGTCGAGATCGTGAGCTCCCTGGGTTGCCAAGCGTAAAACTTTACCATAAGCGGCGTGCGGACCGCGAAGTCCCGAGGGGGCGCAAGCATCCCGCGGGGAAGAGCGCGCGGGGGAGCCTCCCGTCCAGACGGTATGGCCCTTTTCCCAGGCCCGGTTGTTTGATATAGGATAGGCAGGTGATCCAAGGTCAAAAGGGGGTAATCCATATGAAGCTCGGTTTATTGTGCGCGCCGGTTTGCATTGCCGCGTCGCTTGCGATGCTCGCTCCCCTAGCGTTCGCGCAGGACGACGCCGAGCGCGCCAAGTTGAACGGATCCTGGCAAGCCAAGGAGCAGGGCGCAACGCAGGCGGTCTGGACCATTCAGCCGCAAGGCCAGAATATGCGCGTCACCAGCGCTGAGGGCGACCACACGGTGGCCGAATTCGTATGCCAGCTAGCCAAGGAGTGCGAGGCCAAAGACGCCGGCAAGAAGGTGAAGGTGATGTTCTACTTCAACGGCGCCAAGCTGGTGATGATGGAGACCAAGGGCGACGAGATTGTGAAGCGGTTATTCGGCCCGGGCGACGCCGCGGATGTCATGGAGCTGGAGATGATCCCGATGAGTCCCGCGGGCAAGAGCGAGACCACGCATTTCACGCGCGTCCAGGCGGTGGCCACCAGCAAGCCCTGAACGGCCCGCAGCAAGGCTCCCGGATCTAGTCCACAATAAGTGTGAATGAACAAAGCCGGTTGGTTCGCAGTGGGGGTGCTGGCGACGCTGGTGGTTTTTCTGCTGGTGGTTCTGCTGGGAGGCGCTCACGGATTCAGCGCGCGCGCCAAGCCCAGCGGCTTTGAGACTTGGCTGGCCGGTCTGGCGCGGGGCGCGGCTCTTCCGACCGGCGTGCGGACCCAGCGCAATCCCGTGAAGCTGACCCCTGAAGTCCTCAATGAAGCGCGGGCCCATTGGGCCGACCATTGCGCCATCTGCCACGCCAACGACGGCAGCGGCGATGTTCCGATGGGCCGCAACATGTATCCTCCAGCTCCGGACATGCGCAAAGCCGAGACCCAGCAAATGACCGACGGCGAATTGTTTTACATTATTCAGAACGGGGTTCGCTTGACCGGCATGCCGGCCTGGGGCGGCTCCGGCGGGCACGACGAAGAGGATTCGTGGAAGCTGGTGTATTTCATCCGCCATCTTCCGAGGGTGACTGTGGATGAGAAGGCGGAGATGGAAAAGCTGAATCCGAAGTCGCCCGAAGAGCTCAAGGAAGAACAGGAAGAGGAAAAATTTTTGAAGGGGGAAGATACCGATGCGCAGCAGACTGAGCACCATCATCATTAGTGCGGTATTTACGGTTGGTTTGGCTCTGGCCCATGGCGGATTCGATCACGTGACCGGCACGATCGCCAAAGTCGAGGGCAACGTGGTGACCGTGAAGACGGCCAAGGGCAACGTGGACGTGAAGGTGGACGCGAAGACGGAGATTACTCGCGACAACAAGGCGGCGCAGGTCTCCGACATGAAACCGGGAGTGCGCGTGGTGTTCGACATTCCGGAAGGCAGCAAGGATAACGTGGCGCATTCGGCGAAGCTGGGAGTCGCGACGGCGGCGCCGGCGGCCTCACACTGACCGCGGCCTTCTTTGCGTGCTGGCTTTTCTCTGCGCGCTTACCAAGTGCAGCACGGAGCCGGCGAAGAGCAGATAGAGCCCCACGGAGCTGCGCCACAGTTCGGGCTGAAATCCGCGCGGCGGCTCGAGGGCGAACGCCAGGACGAGGAATACGGGCGAGGCCATCAGCATCGACGAGCCGATCGCCTGAGTCACTCCGCGCCAGCCGGATTTCGGTTCGAGATACAGCCCCAGCATCAGATTGACCAGACCGCTGCCGAGGATATAAATGTGGCGCGAGCGGTAGAGCAGGCGGATGGCGCCATCAAGCTCCGGCATGGGCGGGTGATGATGACGCATGGATTGGCCGGTGATGAGGAAGGCCAGCACCGCGAGGACGCCGATTGCGAAGTGGAACCTGCGCATGTATCGCGCAGCATGATATCCGACTCGGGCCGGCACACTGCGGTTGAGGGGCTGAGAAAAAAGTGCGTTGCGGCGGCCGGGGGTTTCGGACTTATCGCCGTCCGTTGCCGGCCGGTGAGTGATTTGAATCGCCTCTCGCCGTGGGCCCCGCGCGCCCTTTGCGGGCTGCGTCGAAACACGAGCGTTTCCGCCTTCAAGGTTCGCTCTCTGATGTTCCGCCGCCTTCGTCCATTACATACGCACGGCCGGGGCTGGAGAAGATTGCCTCGGGATCCGATGCGGACGCGAAGAAGTGGCTGACATCGGTGCTCGATCACGCCAAAGACACTCGGGAGAAACGCGCGTTACTGGATTTGCTCGGGAAACACTGACGGCGCACACCGGGAGCGGCGGATGCTGGTAAAATGGTCATTGCTTCCAGCACGTTCGAGCGTGTCCACCACATTGCACACGATCAATTCACTCGCGGCAAATCATTCCAATTTGAGGAGCTAAGACAGGCAATATCATGGCAGTCACAACCGGTGCGGGCTTAGAAGGCGTTATCGCGACAGCGTCGAGCATCTGCTTTATCGACGGAGAAGAAGGGGTCCTCAGCTATCACGGATACGATATCCGGACGCTGGGCGAGCACGCCTCCTTCGAAGAGGTCATTTTCCTGTTGTGGCATGGCCGATTGCCCAAGCTGGCCGAGCTGGATGAGCTGAAGGCGGGATTGGTGGAGCACCGGCCGCTGCCGGAGCCGGTGGAAGCATTCTTGAAAGGCCTTCCAAAAGGTTTCGTGCCGATGGCGGCGCTGCGAACGGCGGTCTCGATGCTGGCGCTGTACGATCGGCAGGCGCAGGACATGTCGCCGGAAGCCAACGAAGCCAAGGCTTTGAAGCTGATGGCGCAGACGGCGACGATCGTGACGTCGATGCACCGGCTGCGCAGCGGGAACGCCGTGATTCCGGGCGATCCGCAAATGGGCTTGGCGGAGAATTTCCTCTACACGCTGAACGGCAAGAAGCCGGATCATGTGATGCAGCGGGCTTTTGACGTGGCGCTGGTGCTGCACGCGGAGCACGAGCTGAATGCGTCGACGTTTGCGGCTCGGGTGACGGCGGCGACGCTTTCCGATATTTATTCTTCGGTGACATCGGCGATCGGCGCGCTGAAGGGGCCGCTGCACGGCGGGGCGAACGAGGACGTGATCAAGCTGCTGCTGAGCGTGAACTCGCCTGAGGAGGGACTCGCGAAGGCCAAGGACATGCTGGCGAACAAGATAAAAATTCCCGGTCTCGGTCACCGCGTGTATCACACGCTGGACCCGCGCGCGGCGTTCCTCAAAAACATGGCCAAGGAACTGGGCGAGCGTACCGGGCACGTGAAGCTGTACGAAATTTCCAACGCGATTCAGGCGTACGGCAAGGAAGCCAAGAACCTGAACGCGAACGTGGATTTCTTCTCGGCCAGCACGTATTATTCGCTGGGCATTCCGGTGGATCTGTTCACGCCGATTTTCGCAGTGAGCCGCATGGCGGGATGGACTGCGCACATCCTGGAGCAATACCACAACAATCGCCTGATCCGCCCTCGCGCGGAGTACGTCGGCGAGCACCCCGGCAAGGCGTGGGTGGATATCGCTAAGCGATAATCTTCCTATAACGCGTGTACGATCTATCTTTCTTTCGCAACAACCTGGACTCGATCGCCAAGCGGCTGGTGGATCGCGGCTTCACGCTGGACGTGGAAGCGTTCCGCAAGCTGGATGCGGAACGGCGCAGCGCTCTGGTTGAATCCGAGGCTCTGAAGGCGCAGAGAAACACGGAATCGCAAGAAATCGGAAAACTCAAGAAGGCCGGTCAGGATACTTCAGCGGCGCAACAGAAGGTCCGCGAGATGGGCGACCGGATGGCGGAGCTGGATAAGAAAGCCGAGGCTGTCGACATCGAGTTCCGGCAGATGCTGGCCGGGGTTCCGAATATGCCGCATGAGTCGGTGCCCATGGGAAAAAGCTCCGACTACAACGTCGAGGTGCGGCGGTGGGGGACGCCGACGGAATTCAAATTCACTCCGCAGGCACATTGGGATCTGGGGCCGGCGCTGGGCATTCTGGATTTCGACCGCGCGGTGAAGATCACGGGCGCGAGATTCGCGGTGTATTCGGGGTTGGGCGCGAAGCTGGAGCGGGCGCTGATCAACTTCATGCTGGACGTGCATACCCAGCATCACGGCTACCGGGAGATCCTGCCGCCGTTCATGGTAAATTCGGCGAGCATGTACGGGACGGGGCAGTTGCCGAAGTTTGCCGCCGACCTGTTCAAGATTGAGAACACCGACTTCTGGCTGATTCCGACGGCAGAAGTTCCAGTGACCAATCTGCATCGCGAAGAGACTTTGGATCTGGATAGTCTGCCGGTCAAGTATTGCGCGTACACGCCGTGCTTCCGCAGCGAGGCCGGATCGTATGGAAGAGACGTGCGCGGGATCATCCGGCAGCATCAATTCCAGAAGGTCGAGCTGGTGAAATTCGCCAGGCCGGAGTCGAGCTACGAAGAGTTGGAATCGTTGACGCGGGATGCGGAAGACATTCTGCAACGGCTCAAGATTCCGTATCGCACGGTGGTGCTGTGCACGGGTGACGTGGGGTTCAGCTCGGCCAAGACGTACGATATCGAGGTGTGGCTGCCGGGGCAGGGAGGGTATAAGGAGATTTCGTCGTGCTCGAATTTCGAGGCGTTTCAAGCGCGGAGGGCGAACATCCGCGCGAAGTCGTCGAAATCGAAGGCGGATTTTGTGCACACGTTGAACGGCAGCGGGCTGGCGGTGGGGCGCACGTGGGTTGCGATTGTCGAAAATTATCAGCAGGCTGACGGCAGCGTGGTGATTCCGGAAGCTCTGCGGCCGTACATGGGCGTGGAAGTGATCAAGCCGGCATAGTCAAAAAGTCTCGCAGTTTCCAGAACATCCGCCCGCGCCTTCAGGCGCTTCGCTGGGGCGACTCCTATTCTGGAGCCGCTTGGAGGCAAGCGGATGCTACGTCTAAGATCCTGGGCCCTGGCGGCTTTCCTGACGGCTGGAGTGCTGGAAGCGCAGCCGGCGTTGACCACCATTCAAGACATTCTCTATCGCGCGGACGGGACGCGCTTCAACGGAACTCTGTACATTACTTACAACGCGTTCCAAGCGGGAGACAATTCCAACATTGCCACGGCCAACCTGACGGTGCCGATTGTGAACGGAGTGCTGAATGTGTCGCTGGCGCCGACGACTACGGCTTCCGCGGGAGCCCAGTACAACGTGACCTTCAATCAGAACGGCGTGAATCAGTTCACGCAGGTGTGGGCGGTTCCGCCGAGCAGCGTAGTACTGCACCTGCGCGACGTACTGGTGTCCACGGGCGCGGTAGTGGGGCCGGCTCCGGTAACCGCGCCAATCGACATCTCAGACGTGGTGGGACTGGCCAACGCTCTGGCGCTGACGGCGCAGAAGGGAGTGGGGTTCACGCTGGGCCGGACCGCGATCATCGATCAATCCGGACTGATTGACGGCGCTGCGGGAAATCTGAGCGATTGCATGCACGTGGACGGAAGCTCGGGATCTTGTGGCGCGGCAACCGGGGTGTATCCAGGCTTTTCGGATTCCGAAGCCCCGGCGGGTGCGATCAACGGGGCCAACACGGCGTTCACTCTGGCTTTCACGCCATCTCCGGCGGCGAGTCTGGAGTTGTATTTGAACGGCCTGCGGCTGGACGACGGGATCGATTACACCCTTTCCGGCAATAGCATCACGTTCTTCACCGGCTCGATTCCGCAGACCGGCGACATCCTGCTGGCCAGCTATCGTTACGCCAACCCGAGCAATCCTTTGGGATCGCTGACCACGCCGGAGGTGGTGTGTAGCAGCACCGGGGGCAGCACGGCGTCGACCAGCATGACGCAACTCGGGAGCTGCACGCTTCCGGCCGGATTGCTGGGGACCGGAGACCGGTTGGAAATCGAGTATCACTACATGCACGCCGGCTCGGCGTTAGGATTTACGGGGCAGGTGCAGGTAGGCGGGACGACGGTGGCGTCACGAAACGCAGCGGCGTCGGAAAGCCTACTGGCCGGGCGCACCAGCTTTGGCTTGAACTCGAGCGGGCAGACCTGGGATTCGACGAACTGGGGTGGGTCGACAAGTTTTGCGGCTTCGGCCGGAACCGCTGCGATTGCGGCCACGCAAGCGGTCACGGTGAGCTTCCAAGGTCAGATGGCGGGGACGGGGACAGATACGGTGAGTATCAGCAATTTCACCGTGGTGCGTTATCCTGCGCAAACCAATCCCTAAGGGTGGTCTAGCAGACTTCCGTCAGGGGTACTATTCCGGCGTTGTAAGGGCTTTCGATCGATACCGCTAAGGTTACAAACATCTTGTAGAAACCGCGCCGCTCGGGCAAGATAGAGTTGCAGGAGAAAAGAACCGATGGCGAAACTGATTCATGCAGGATTGCGCTTGTGGTTGGACGCACGCGCCCAGGACATGATTGAATACGCACTGCTGGCGGGATCCATTGCGGTGGTGGTGGCCGGCTTCCTGCCGCCGTCGGTTATGCCCGGCATCAGCACCATCTTTTCCAAGATCATTTCCGGGTTCAACGCGAGTTAGGTCCTTGAATCGCGCACAACGGCTTCGCCTGTGCGCTCCCTTGAATCACGGCTTCGCCTGTGCGCTCCTGAGTCTCGAATCGCGCACAACGGCTTCGCCTGTACGCTCATAGCCGCAGACCTACTTGGTCAGATACACCGTGAAATTGGTCACGTCGCGGAAGGCGAGTTTACGGTACAGGCCGTAGCCGGCGTCGGTCGACTCCAGAACGAGCGGCTCCCTAGAAACGTCTTCGGCTTCGGATGTTTGAAACATTTGCGTAGCTGAGCGGAGGAGCGCTTCGCCGTACCCTTTGTGGCGGTACTCGGGCAGAGTGCCGAGCGAGTACACTCCGATCACTCCGCAGGCGCGGACCAGAGCCACGATGGACACCGGAACTCCCTTGGCGAGTCCCATGAAGCCACGATAAGTGCCGTTCCAGGCCGATTCCGGCTCATAGATGGAGCGGGCGACGGACAGGGGAATGTCGAAGCAGGTGACGGTCAATCCGGTGAAGGCGGCCCGCGAGGACGCGTCGGCGACGGGGCGGCACTCGATTTCGGGTAGCGAACGGGAGGGAGCGGCGAGGCCGAGGGCGACCATCCCGGGGGCGTGGGAGATGACGCGCATACCGGCTTCGGCGAAAACTTCGCGGCTGCGGCGGCGGGCCGGCGGCTGCAGCAGGTCTTCGCACAGCCAGAACGACCAGCGCACTTTACGTTCGCGGTAGAAGCGTCCGCAGCGGGCGAGGGCACCGGCCAGATCGCGCTCAGTGGGCACGGACTGTTCCAGCAGGGCGATATTGAAGACGCCGTAGTCGAGGCCGGAGTAGACCATCTGCACGCCGTCGGAGGAGCGCACTTCTCCCGAGCCTGAGGCTTCGCCGAAGAAGCGCATGGCGACGCGCAGGTTCTGCTCCACCATCTGGACTCCGCCGCGCATGGTCATAGGAGGCTCATGGGATCGACGTCGATGAGCAGCGAGGTGGCTGGCCAATGCGCGGCTTCGGCAAAACGCCGCACTTCGGCGAGGATCTCGCTGAGCCGTGCGCGGCTGGTGGCCTTGAGCAGCATTTGATAGCGAAACTCGTTTTTGAGGCGCGCCACCGCGGCGGGAGCGGGTCCCAACACTTTGACTCCGTCAGGAGCCGGTTGCAACATGCGGCCGAGGGCTCCACTACGAGCCAGCGCGTCTTCTTCCCGCGATGCCCGGACCACCAGGTTGGCCAGAGCGCCAAAGGGCGGATACCAGAGCATACGGCGGAATTCGATCTCCTTAGCGTAGAACATTTCGTAATTCTGCGCGGCGGCGCAGCGGATGGCGTAGTGATCGGGATTGATGGTCTGGATCAGGACGATGCCGGGAGTCTCGCCGCGGCCAGCGCGGCCGGCGACCTGGGTGAGCAATTGAAAGGTACGCTCAGCGGCGCGGAAGTCGGGAAGTCCCAGGCCGACGTCGGCGTTGACCGCGCCGACCAGAGTGACGTTGGGGATATCATGGCCCTTGGCGATCATCTGGGTGCCGACGAGGATATCGAAGGCGCCTTCGCGGAAGGCGGAGAGAATGGTTTCGTAATCGCGCTTGCCGCGGACGGTATCGCGGTCCAGGCGCGCGATGCGGGCGCGGGGGAAGGCCGCGTGCAGCTCCTCTTCGACGCGCTCCGATCCGGTGCCGATGAACTGGATGTATCCGGAATCGCACTTGGGGCAGCGCTCCGGAATGCGGGTCGAATAATTGCAGTAGTGGCACAGCATGCGCTTATCGCGGCGGTGATAGGTCATGGTGACCGAGCAATTGACGCATTCGACGCGCTGGCCGCAAGCGCGGCAGGCGGCAAAACTGGAAAAGCCGCGGCGATTGAGCATCAGCATGGCTTGTTCGCCGCTGGCGAGGCGTTCGGTGACGGCTTCGATCAAGGCTCGCGAAAAGGTGGCTTGCTTGCGAGACTCCAGAAATTCCTGACGCATGTCGATGAGCTCGACCTTGGGCAGAGGACGGCGCTCGATGCGCTCGGGGAGTTCGAGGCGGGTGTAGCGTCCGCGTTCGGCGTTGTAACGCGATTCGAGGCTGGGAGTGGCGGAGCCGAGCACCACCACGGCGCCCAAGTCGCGGGCGCGCACCACGGCGACGTCGCGGCCGTGATAGCGCGGGGTTTCCTGCTGCTTGTAACTTTGGTCGTGCTCCTCATCGACGACGATCAGACCGAGATTCTCGAGGGGCGCGAAGACTCCGGAGCGGGTGGCAACTACCACACCCGCGGAGCCGGAACGGATGCGCCGCCATTGTTGCGCGCGTTCGGTATCGTGAAACGCGGAGTGCAGGATGGCGACGCGTTGGCCGAAGCGTCGATGGAATTGCGCGGCGACAGCGGGCGTCAAGCCGATCTCGGGCACCAGCAGCAGCGCGGTTTTGTTGCGGGCCAGAGCCGCGTCGATGGAGTTCAGATATACCTCGGTCTTGCCGGAGCCGGTGACGCCTTCCAGCAGAAAGGCGCGAAACCCGGCCTCGCCAATGGCGTCGCGGATCGCGTCGAAGGCGGCCTGTTGATGCGGGTTCATCACGTGCGGGGGACGGGCGAGCGCGGATGAGGGCTCGGGTCCGGAGGCAGTCACAGGCCGGTGATGGCGCTCCGCCGCGCGCTCTTCCACCTCGACCAATCCCTTTTTTTCGAGGGCGCGCAGAATGGATGCGGCTTTTTCCACTTTGCGCGCGAGGTAGGCTCCGCTGAGCGGGCGGGCATCGAGCAGGCGGAGCAATGCGCCAGCGGGATCGGGAGCCGCATCGTCGAAATGGAACTGGCGGGCAGCGTCGTGACCTGCGGGGGTGAGGGAGTAGACTTTGCCGCGGTGAATGTCGGCGGCGAGAGGCGTCATGGCGCGCAGGGTCTCGCCGAGCGGCGCGCAATAATACGCCGAGATCCAGCGGCCGAGCTTGAGCAGGGCTGCATCGAGGACGGGCTCTTCATCGAGCAGGCGTAGCGCTTCTCTGGGCGCGGCGGCGGGAGGGTCAGCGTGGGTGCGCAGCACTACCCCCGCGATGGTGCGCTTACCGAACGGCACCAGCAACCTACAGCCCATCCGGACTCGCGGGCGCAGGGTCTCCGGAAGCAGATAGGTGAAGGGTTGGTCAAGCGGGACGGGCAGACTGACGTCGCAATACGGATTCACACTAAGGCTCGAAAGCTCACACAGGATTATACCGTCCCCGCGGTCCTATAAAACATAACACCACACAAATGGTACGCTTAGGGAATTGAGGCACGGTAAGGAAATATTGCTGCGCTTCGGGCCGCGCGGACTATGGGCGGTAGCCGGTGAAGTCTTCGGCGTATGGCCGGTGCAACGGGACCGGGTGTTGGGTTTGACGGGTCGTGCGCGGGGCCTTTTCTCAGCGGACAAGATTCCGCATCCGTTGTTCGACCCCGGCTATTACAGTCGCGCGGAGGGCACGCGAACCGCATGGCCTGTGCTGCATTTTCTAATGTGCGGTGGATTCGAGGGGCGGAAGCCGCATCCGCTGTTCGATCCGCAATGGTATTTGCTGCGCCATCCGGACGTCGCCGCCACGCACTGTAATCCGTTGCAGCATTACGTCAACATCGGATGGCGAGAAGGCCGGAGCCCGCATCCGCTGTTCGATCCGCAATGGTATCAGCGCCGGGTACCCAAAGCCCGGGTTTCCGATCCGCTGATTCACTTTTTGTCGTCTGGAGGCTCAGCCGGACAAAGGCCGCATCCGCTGTTCGATAGCGCCTGGTACTTGCGCGCCTATCCGGAAGTGGCGGAATCCGGAATGAACCCGCTGGTTCATTATCTGGTGCATGGCGCCGCGGAAGGCAAGGACCCGAATCCGCGCTTTTCCACAAGCCAGTATCTGGAGGCGCATCCGGAGGCAGCCGGGTCCGGAATGGATCCGTTGACGCATCTGGTTTTTGAGACATACATGCGACGCCAGGGACTGCGTTCCGGCAAAGCAGAGCCGGCGTTGCCGGCGCCGAAGAGTCTGCGGTTGGCGAAGCGAGCGCCGCGGTTCGGGCGCTCCCGACCGGCGTGGAGCAATCCGGGGGTGGGGCGTGAGTGCCCGGTTTTCGTTGTGTACGGACAGCCCGACGTAAACTTTATCGAGTCGCATTTGTTGCCGGCGCTGGCCGCGCAGCAGGGCTCTTTCCGGCTGCGCCTGCACACGCTGCATTACAAAAACAGCGAGTGTCTCCTTTCGCCTTGTGCGTTGGCCTATCGGGGAGGGAATCTGGAGGGCGTTACGGATTGGTCGGCGCAGCGCGAGGGCCCGCATATCGGATTCGGCGAAGGGGCCAATTACCTGTTTGAGCAGGTGCGGCCGGAGGGTTCTTTCCTGTTGGTGAATCCGGATTCGATGCCCATGGAGGGGTGCATCGATCAACTGATGGCGACCTTTTCGCGCAAGGGGGCGGCGATGGTGGAAGCGCGCCAGTGGCCTCGCGAGCATCCCAAGGAATTCAACCCCGCGAACGGAGAGACGCCGTGGGCGACGGGCGCGTTTTTGCTGGTTTCGAGCGAAGCGTTCCGGCGGCTGGGCGGCTTCGACCCGCTCTATTTTCTCTACAACGAGGACGTCGATTTGAGCTGGCGCGCGTGGCTCGAGGGCATGCCGGTGATCTATGAGCCGGCCGCGATGTGCGCCCATTTCACGGGCTCCCTGGCGCAGGACTATCATCGCTTCCGCCGCGAACAGTTCTTCAGTGTGCGAAACTTCCTATTGATTGCGTACAAATTCTTCGGCGAGCGCGGCGAGCAGATTGCGAAGGCCTGGATCCGTACGGCCAATCTGCCGGCATCTTTTTACGACTCCATCGAGGGCAGTTACCTGGCGTTGCGCAGCAGGGTCCGCTGCGTGGACGGCGCGCGTCTGCCGCATCGCGAGAAAATAAAGATTGTCGGGTTGAACCTGTTCCACGAGCTGCGAAATGTCTGATTCATGAAGCCCGTCCTTTACGCCCTGTGCTCCAGCGAGGATTCCCGGAACGCGTGGCGGCGGCGCGCGGGATTCAAGTGCGACCTGGAAGTGATCCCGGTTTACCCGGTGGCCTCGGCTACGGGCAAGATCCATGAGATCGCGGAGCAGAGCGACGCTCCCTTTCTGGTGTGCCGGGAGTGCGTGTGGATCGGGCTGGGGATGGGCCGGCAAGTGGAGCGGCTCAGCGCGGATTTGGAGGCAAGATATCCCAACTGGGCCGCGTGCGGGAATCGCGGCGTGAGATGGGATGGCCAGGTTCTGGACTTCACGCAGGAATCGGCGTCGCTCAAGCTGCGGAGTTCGCTGTGCGCGCATCCTGTCATTTGCCTGGACGATAATCTCCTGCTGATCAATCCTCGGCGGTTGCGGGAGCACCGCGCGAAAGCTCCTGAGCTCGCATCGTTACAGTCCGGGATCCCGCTGTCACTGGAATGTCTGGCGAATGGCTCTCTGATGGCGGCGAGCTCGCGGTTGGTGGCGCTGCTGCGGCAACATGAAGGCCCGGAAACGGTCCAGGAGCTGGAGGCGGATGCGGGATTGCGCGAATACTACAAGGCCCACTTTCTCAATCCCTCCTTCACAACTCCGGCCGGCGTGCTGGAGCTGAGCGACGCGGTGGAGGCGGGCTACGTCTTTGATCCGGGCAAAGAAGTGAAACAGTCCGACGCTCTGGATCTGTTCGATTGTGCCCTGAGCGTGGCGCGGCGTAAGCCATCGTTGACCATCTGCTGCCGTACGCAATTCCAACGTCCGGAGATGCTGGAGCGGGCGGTGCTGTCCTTCAGCGTGTGCCGCGACCACGCCGCGTTGCTGAGCGAGCTTCAAATCCGGCTGGTGACCGATCAGAGCGAAGCGTTGGCTGGTCCGGCTTTGTGCCGGCTGCAAACCATCTACCCGGCAGCGCGCTTGGAATGCTGGTACGCGGAGGTCCGGGAACGGCGCCTGAGCCGCGTCGACTTACTGCGGGCGGCGGTGGAGCGGGTCGAAACCGACTACATCTGGTTCATCGACGACGACGACTACGTGATCCCCTCCGCGCTGCCGGCCTTGGCGCGCTGCCTGATTGCGGACGCGGATTTGATGGTGACCGCCTCCGCAGCGCGCGTGAACGAAGAATGGGAAACGATTGCCGATGAAGCCACGGGGGCGTCCAAGCGCAAGCTGGCGCAAGCGGCGCGAGCCAAGGGATTCCCGGCTCCCGGAATTTTCGAAGTGCTGCGGGGCGAAAACCGGATTCATTTGTGTGGCATGATTTTTCCCGTGAACCTGTTGAGAGAGCGCCTGCGCGGCCGCGAGGCTCTGGGCGAGTACGCGGAGGACTATTACCTGCTGCTGCTGGCCTTGACCGCGCCGCGCGTCGAGGTGTCCGTGCTGGAGGTGGAACTAGCGGCTTTTTCATCGCGCGGGGCAGAGAACACCACGGCGGAGCCGGACCGCAGCGTGTGGCATCAATCCCACGCCACATTTTTGCTGGAGTTGCTGAACAACGAAGAAGGCAACAGCCCGTTCCTATGGCAGCAGGCCAATGCATCACCGTGGGACTGGACAGATTTGGAGCGGTGGCGCCGCGAGGGTTAGTCGAGCTGCTTGCGCAGATCCAGATACTCGGGATACAGCAGCGATTCGAAGGGCGATTCGCCGCGCGGGGGAAGCGGCCAGCGCTCTAACAGATCGCGAGCATCGTTGTTCCGGCCGGCGTGAAGCAGAGCGGCGGCGTAGAGCGTGCGGGAAAGGCCATCATTGACCGGGTCGGAGTGCAGGTAGGCGTCCTTCAGCTTGCCCAAGTTCGAAGGGGTGGGGTCTGAAGAGGCGGGTAGCGGAGAGTTCCACACTTGGAGCTGTTGCTTGGCGAGTAGGGCCGCGGCAGGGTTGGAAGCCGGACCGTGAGAGAGCAGATCAACGGCTTGCTGGCGCCGGCCGGTTTCGTAGAACCAAGTAGCCCTGTGCCAATTGAGCAGAGGATCTTGCGCGGCGGCGCGCAAGGCGAAATAAGTCTCCGCGATTTTATCGGCGGCCGCAATATTGGCGGTATCTTGAGGAGCCGCGAGCCAACGGGCGTGCGCCGCTTTCCAAAGGGGCTCGCCGTCCAGGAATTTCGGGTCTTTTCTGTAAGCGCGCTCAAATTCCTCCTGTGCCTGAGGGAACTTTCCATTGATGAACCAAGCCTCGCCCATGGAGTCGAGCGAGTTGACGGCGTCCTCGCCCGGTCCGCGTCCATATTCGGCGAAGCTCTTGCTCGCGCCGTCCAGGTCGCCGGCCAAGGCTTGCGCGTATCCCAGTTGGTTCAGGAGGCCGGTATTGGAGCGCTCGGCGTCGAGCGTGCGCTGGTAATCCTTGGCGGCTTGGGCAAAGTTGCGGGCCGACAGGTCGAGCTCAGCCACGGCGGCAAGCACGGAGGGATCGTAGGGGATGAGTGCGGCGAGCGCACGGGAAGCGTTGAGGCGCGCGGCGTCGTCCTCGCGGAAAGAGGCGGAGGCCAGCTCCAGGCGCGCTTTGTCGACGGGAGAATCCAGATGCGGTTGTGCCAGGGCGCGCTGGACGAGGTCCAGGGCACGGGCCGTGTCGTTAATAGAGGCGAGCTGCTGCGCCCAGCTCACCCAAGCCTGGGTGAAGGCGGGGTCGAGCATCACGGCGCGCTCAAAATCTCCGGCGCCCCAGGCGGCGATGGCCGGCTCCGAAGCGGCGAAGGTCCGCGCGCCGGAGGCAAGGGATTTTGCGGCGCGGTTCAGCGCCTCACCGGGCGGACCGTTTTCAGCGCCCGTCTGAAGGGTTCCGTGCGTGACGGCGTCCTCGACGGCGATCTCGAAGTGCAGCTTGCCGGAGCGCGATTCGTAGTAGCCGTGAACCATGCGGGAGGCGCGATTGAGGTACGCATCGCGCACGCTGGAGACCACAACGGGAGCGATTTTCGGCACGCCGGTGAGATCGTGAGCCAAAATTTGCGGGGCGGCTTGGGCGATCCAATCGAGAGAGGCGTCTCCGGTGAGATTATCGAAGGTGAGAAAGGCTTCGCGGGTGAGCGCGGGCGGCGCAGGGCGGGAGCAGGCCGCGGCCAGCGAGAAGAGGGCGATGAACGCGGCTGCGACAAGTGACACGAACCGGGACGCGGACGGGGACGTTTTCAGAGGGCCTTCTGCTCCGTGGCCATGACCTGTTTGAATTCGGGGTCGTCTTGCAGCGAGGCGAATGCGGGGTCCTTCAGGAATTTCTGGCGGTCCTTGAATCCTTCCTCCAGCGCCTTGCGGATGTATTGAATGGCGAGATCCTTCTCGCCGGTCGCCGCGTAGCTCTTGGCGAAGTAGAAATGCAACTTGGCGCGTTCCTCGACGGTTTGATCCTGAATGGTGCTGCCCGCGTTGCTGCGGCGCTCGAAGATACCGGGGTCGATACGCAGAGCCGCAACGAATTCCTCGGAGGCCAGGGTATATTCCTTGCGCGCCAAATACGCGGTTCCCAGATTCGCCAGGAACGGCGCTGAATTGGGCTCGAGCTGAAGGGCTTTGAGGTACTGCGAGACGGCGCGGCGATAAGACTTCTTGGCGTAATAGACGGCCCCGAGGTTGTTGATCGCCTCCGCGTATTGCGGATTCAGCTTGATCGCCTTGCGGTAGTACTTGCCCGCGTTGTCGAGATCATGAGGATCGCCCAACTGGTGGTACGCGATGCCGGTCTTGTTGGCCCAGACCGCGGATTTATCGGCCTCCACTTTGAAGCAATCGATGGCGTCGCGAAATTGTTTGCGAGCCATCATGATGTCGCAGCGCATTTCGGGACTGACTTCGGGCCGCGGAGCAGTGGCCGAGGCCGCCGGGGCGGGGGAAGTCGAGACCGGTTGAATCTGCTGAAAAGCCAGCCCCGTTGCCAATATCAGGAAGGGAGAAAACATCACTCACCTCACAATTCAAAACTCGCGCACAACGGACTCGCTGGCCGCAACCAAGTCTGCGAATTCCTCACTCGTCTACTGCCGCGGCCAGCCGCATGTGCG
>JASHNT010000138.1 GCA_030041495.1 Bryobacteraceae bacterium
AGGGATATGAACGTCGTCCTCGATGTCACGCCGCCGGAGCTGCACGGTTTAAGGATCGACGGCAAACTGAGCTTCGCCGACAACAAAGATCTCGAACTCACCACCGAGTGGATCATGGTCCACGGCGAGTTGGAGATTGGCACGGAAGCCAAGCCCCACATGCACAAGGCGACCATCACCCTCACTGACAACGTCAAGGACGAAGATTTTGGCGGACTGGGCGGAAATGACCGCAGTGACCGCGGGATCATGATGATGGGCGGAATCCTGAACCTGCACGGTCCGGAGAAAGACTCCTGGACCAAGCTGGCAGCGACGGCCGAAGCGGGCAGCGACACCATCGAGGTCCTGAATGCCGGCGACTGGAAGAAAGGCGACGTGATTGTAGTCGCGTCGACGGATTTTGATCCCCACCAGGCAGAGCGACGAACCATCTCCAGCGTCTCCGGAAACACGATCACGCTCGACAAGAAACTGGACTACATGCACTTCGGCAAGATCACCGACGGCGTGGATGAACGCGGCGAAGTCGGCATGCTGTCGCGCAATATCCTGATCCAGGCTTCGCCTGACGCGGACAAAACGCTGTTTGGCGGCCACATTATGGCGATGCTCGGCAGCAAGATGTATGTCGAGGGCATCGAGCTCAATCGCATGGGCCAGAACATGCATCTGGCGCGCTATCCGATCCACTGGCACTTGATCGGCGATGCGCAGGGGCAATACATCAAGAACTCGGCGATCCACGACACCTATAGCCGCTGCGTGACCGTGCATGGCACCAATTACCTGGACATTGAAAACAACGTGACCTACAACAACATCGGTCACTGCTTCTTCCTGGAGGACGGCGTTGAGCACGGCAACCAGTTCGTGCACAACCTGGGGATCCTCACCAAGTGTCATCCGGACGCCCCGTGCGTCCCGACCAACCTCGCCGCAGCCGGAGAGCCCCGGCCGGCGGAAAGGAATGGCCAGAATGCTAAGGACATCCTGATTCCCTCGGACAACACGGCGGCGACTTTCTGGATCACCAATCCGGACAACACTTACCGCGACAACGTGGCTGCGGGGTCTGATGCGACAGGCTTCTGGATGTCCTTGCCGGAGCACCCGACGGGTAAGTTCGCAGGCACGGAGATCAGTGCGAACACCTGGCCGCGTCGAACGCCGTTCCGCGAGTTCAAGGGCAACGTCGCCCACTCCAACTACGACTCGTTCATGTTCGACCGAAACGTTGGGCCCGATGGCCATTTCAGCGTCACCGGCAGCTCGCAGACCGGCCATGAAAATCCCGCTGACCCGAGCAGCAAGGCGGTGGAATCGGTCTTCGAGGATCTCACCGCCTACAAGAACCGGAATAACGCCATCTGGGGCCGCGGTGAGATGCACGTATTCAGGAACGTGAAGCTGGCCGACAACGCTATCGGCTTTACGCACGCATCTGGTGAATTCGGTCGTTACGCCTTTACGTCAAAGGTCGTTGACTCGCTGTTCGTGGGCGAAACCGAGAACATCGGCAACCCTAGGACTGACGCGGAAAAGACTTACGGCCGCAGCTTGCCGAAGCCCGAAATGCCGGATTACCCGATCCGCGGCTACGAGTACTACGATTACCGTCATGACGTGGAGAACACCACCTTCCTGAATTTCGAGGACAACGCCACTCGCAAGACGGGAGCGATTTCTTACCTGATGTTTACCAGCTTCGGGGTCAGCTCCAACAACTCCGTCGACCACGTGAAATTCGTCAACGCCAAGCCGGTGTATTTCCCGCCGATGGAGCGTAAGTGGGGCAGCGATAATGGAGGCAGTACGGCCTATAAGACTGCGGTGATTCGCGACAAGGACGGCTCGTTCGGCGATGGCCCCAATTCCTACGTTCTCATCAATGACGGCGTCAACGACAGCATCGCAGCCGACGCAGGAGCCTGTGAGATCAAGCCCACCTGGAACGCTGCCGTGTGCAAGGGCGATGTCGGGCGCTTGAATGTTGGCGGGCCCGGCGGAGGAGGACGTGGATTCGGCGGCGGATTTGGTGGCGGTCGTGGCGGTCCTGGCGCAGCGGGCGGTCCCGGTGGCCCGGGAGCAGCTAGAGCCGGCGCACCAGGCGGTAGAGGAGGCTTCGGTAGAGGCAGAGGTGCTGGCGGACCTGCTCAGCCGCCAGTCGTTCTCAGCCGCAATGGCAAGGAGTACAACCTAACGGGCACTAACGTACGAGCCGGTACCGAGATCAAGGTGACCACCGAAAGGAAGGACGTTTCCCTCTCCCTTACGGAACTGGACAAAGGCTCCTGGGTAATCTTTGAGCTGCCGGGATTCACCGCCGCAGCCTCGGGTGCGCCGCAGGACAGCCTAGCTGCGCTGCGCGCGGCCAGCGATACCTCGTACTTCAAGGACAAGGATGCGCTCTGGGTCAAGGTGGTCTCCAACGGTGACCCCGGCAACGGCGCCCCTGGTGGTGGAACCAGCCTCCAAGTCAGCCGGTAAGACGTCAGCTGGTAAGCATGCCACGCTTGCCGATCGGCCACCAGCTCGTACGGCGCGATTTTGCGTGCCTGCGGTCTGGTCGCTCATTTGGCCTCCCCGCGCAGATTCATCATCACCGCCAATTTAGGCCAGCGAGAGCTGGCTCGCAGTGGTTCGGCGATCGGGGTTTGAAGCACCTGTGCGCCCAGCGGGTCGCGCTGCTCGACGACCTTCTCAAACCAGTCCGCGGCCGGATCGATTTCGCCGGAGCAGAGGTAGAGGAGAGCCCAGCCCGAGGGTGCGAGAAGGGCCTCCGCTTTCCCGAGATTCTCGATCAGTTCCCTTCCCCGTTCAGGCTGACCCATCCGAACCAGCAGCCCGGCATAAATGCCTACGCTGGGCGGATACCAAGGGGCTAGAGAGAACGCCTTCTCCGCGACGGGCAGCGCCTCCGCAAACCTTCCACGCGCCGCGTACAATTCCGCTAGGTAGACGTAGGCCCTAAAAAGTTGGCGTCCAGATGGATGACTTGGCGGAACTGTTGCTCCGCCTCAGCATCGCGGCCAGTTGAGCACAAGCTGACCCCGAGAAAAGTGCGAATCGTGGTCTGCAGTGGATTCATTTGAATTGCTTGCTCAAATTTTTGCATCTCCTCCGCCCAGCGACCGGCGGTTCCAAGGGACATTCCGAAGCAAAGGTAACAGTGTGCAGAAGCCGCATCGCTCGCGGTTGCCAGCAGACACTCGGCTTCACCGTCCTTCCAGTCGTAGGTGAAAAAGGCGGCGACAAACGCCATAACCACGTGGGCGTCCGGAAGCCACGGGTCCAGTTCCAGGGCGCGGCGCGCCAAGGCGAGCGCTTTGGGCGCAGCCTCACGCAGAGGAGTCATCCCCAGCGTAGTTCGGCCGAAGCAATAGTCAGCGTACGCGGCCAGAGCCATAGCGTATTGCGGATCGAGTTGGATGGCCTGCTCGTAGAATTCCTCGGCCTGCTCCATGGACTCGAAGGTTACTTTCCAATGGAAATACTTGGCCTTGAGAAGCGCCTCATAGGCGGAGAGTTTGGGCGTATAGCGCGGCTTTGCGGCGGCCTGTGACGACAGCTTGACTTGAGGGGCTCCCGCGATCGCCGAGGAGATTTCATCCTGGACGGCGAATACGTCCGCCATCTCGCGGTCGTAGCGCTGCGACCAGAGATGCGTGCCGTCGGCGGCAGTGATCAACTGCGCCGTCACACGGATACGGTTGCCCGCGCGCCGCACGCTGCCTTCCAGGATGTTGGCGACGCCCAGGATCTCGGCGATCTTGCGGATGTCGGTATTCTGGCCCTTGAAGGCGAAGGCTGAAGTGCGGGCGATCACCTCGAGGCCAGGCACGCCGACCAGAGCATTGATGATTTCCTCCGCTAAACCGTCGGAGAAGTATTCGTCGTCGGCGTCGCGGCTCATGTTGGCAAAGGGGAGCGCCGCGATGGAGGCCTGGTCTCTAGGTGCGAGGCACACCTGTTCAAGAGCGGCGCGGACCTCGCTCATCGAGGCGTAGCGCTCCTCGCGCCGTTTGCGGAGGCACTTTCGCACCACATGGGCAAGATCGGCAGGCGCATCGAGCGCTGAGGGCTCGTCGCGAATCACTGCGCTTAGAATATCGGTGGTTGAGCCGCCCGTGAAGGCGCGGCGACCGCCCAGGAGTTCCTACAGCACCGCGCCAAAACTGAAGATGTCCGAACGCAAGTCGACGGGCTCGCCACGGGCCTGCTCGGGTGACATGTACGCCGCCGTGCCTGCCACGGTTCCCTCGATCGTCTGCGTGGCGTCCTGCTCTCCCTGGGTCAGCTTCGCCAGCCCAAAGTCGAGTAGCTTGGCGCCGACCGCGGTGACCAGAATGTTGCCTGGCTTCAGGTCGCGATGCAGGATGCCCTTGGCGTGGGCGGCTTCCAAGGCCGAAGCGATTTCGAGGCCGATGCGCAGGGATTCTTCCTCCGCCACCGGACCACTCAGCGGCAAACCTTCGACATATTCCATCACCAAATAATCCGGACTGATGTCGTACAGCGTGCAAATGTGCGGATGATTCAGCGCCGCGATCGCACGAGCTTCCTGCTCAAAGTGTGCGGAATATCTCTCTGCCAGCCGTTTGATTGCTACTGTGCGGTTCAAGCGCGTGTCGCGCGCTTTCCACACCTCGCCCATGCCGCCCTTTCCGATAGGTTCGAGGACTTCGTAGGGACCGAGCCACCGCTCGCGAGGACATCGACGTTCATCTTACCGCGAACTCTATGAAGGATGCTCTTGGCCGCTCTGACGGCTCCGAACGGTTCACGTGCGATGCAGAAAACAGCGGGTCTCCAGTCCAGGGTGGAAAGTCACGCCCCTTCTGGGCGGATCGGCCACTCGGAGAGTGGTCCCGACGGCGCATCGGAGGAAGCGGCTCTGCCACCCGTCTTTACTTGGCGATAAATCCCTTTCGCACCAGCGACCGGCAATCGCGGGTAAACGCGGACGCTGGCTGTGGCCCCCATGAAGTCGCCGTCGCGGAAGGATTAGGAACAAGAACGCACCAACGTACGCCGAGACGCGACGCGCTTCCGTGGTTCAGACTGCGGGCAATGGCCAATAAAAAAACGCAAACTCAATCCCAAGACCGTCCTGAAACTGGCGGATCTCGAACAGTCAAAATGGGCGGTCCTTAACAGTCTGACCTCCCGCAGTTCCCAACGCTCGTACGACCATGCGATCCGTGAATTCATCGACTGGTACTGCTCAGAACCACGGCTCGCCTTCAACAAGACTGTGGTGACGCGCTACCGGATCAACCTCGAACAGGCCCACTATGCCTCCTCCACTATCAACCTGCGGCTTGCCGCCATCCGCCGACTTGCGTACGAAGCTGCGGATTGTGGCCTTCTGAGTCCCGACCTCGCGGCCGGAATCCGGCGGGTCAAGGGCGTAAAGAAGCACGGCATGCGGATCGGGAATTGGTTAACCGCCGATCAGGGGAAGCGACTCCTTGCGGCGTTCGGCCGTGAACATCTACGCGGCAGCCGTGACTACGCATTGATCGCGGCCTGCTCGGTTGTGGCCTCCGGAGGGCGGAGGTAGCGGGGCTCACCGTCGAAGATCTTCAACAGCGAGAAGAGTATTGGGTCATCGCCGATCTGGTTGGCAAGGGCGGTCACGTGCGAACCGTGCCCGTGCCAACCTGGGTCAAGGTCGCCGTGGACCGCTGGTTGACCGCCGCCGGTATCTCAACAGGTCCGATCTTTCGGGCAATCAATAAAAGTAACCGAATCGGCACGGGCGGATCAGTCACGAAGGTGATCTTGGGCGCCGTGAAGGCCGGGTCCTCGAAGTGCGGTCTGGATCGGGTTGCGCCTCACGATCTTCGTCGTACACGCGCCCGTCTGTATCATGAGGCAGGCGAGGAGCTTGAACAATTTCAGTTCGTGCTCGGTCATGTCAACGTTCAAACAACGGAACGGCACCTGGGCTGCAAGCAGTGGCTCCGAAATGCGGTCAACGACAAAATCGGTCTTGAGCCGGCGAATTCGTGACCCGCAATCCGCCACGCTGGCCGACCTCCCGGTACCAATTTCTGTGAGCCGCGTTTCACCGGGCCTGCCCGCGTAGATGGTGGGAAGGGGATTTCGCGCCAGTAAACCGCCCGCACGGCTGCCAGGTTTCCCAGCCTTGCGGACCGATTTTACTTCCTCAATGCTGCCTGCCAATTCAGGACGACGTTGAAGGGCGTATCCGCCATGGCCGTCCCAGATCCCCCGGTTACGGCGATCAAGAAGTGCTTTCCGTCCGCGCTGACCTCAGGCGGGCTAAGGCTCTGCACCGGGCCAAACAGACGGCGAGGAACACCGAACTGAATGGTTTTGTCCGCGGTGACCGCCACAGCCATCTCGGCGAGCGCCTCGTTATCCCCATAGAAGATCTCCTTGCCGTCAGGCCGCCAGCGCGGCGCTACTCCGGCGCCGCGGGATACGAGCCACTTCCCGCCTCCCGCGCTTTGGCCGGGCGTAAAAGGGCGCACCCATATCTGATTTAACCCGGATTCGTCGGAGACATAGGCAATCCACTTCCCATCCGGAGAGAACTGGCCCTGGCCTTCCTCAAACTCCGTCTGCAGGAACAAGAAGGCCTTCCGGTCGCCTTCCATTGGAAGGGCCCACAGGTCCTGCTTTGTCTTGGCATCGTAGTTTGTGTACTGCAGAAAGCGGCCGTCCCGGGACCAACTCGTGGGTCTCTTGTCCTGATCCGATTTCAGCAACAAGCGCTCCTCGCCCGAACCATCCGCCGATTTCTCATACAAGTCGTAATGTCCGGCGCGGTTGGAAGCATAGACGATATTCTTTCCATCCGGGGACCAGACCGCGTTATCGCTCCTGCTGCGGTCGAACGTCAGTGGCATGCTGGTCCCACGCGCGCCGTCGATTACCCAAATGTTGCTGATTTGCAAGGATGCATCGATCTTGGTGACAGCCACACGGATTCCATCCGGCGAAATCGCGATGTTGGCGTAAATTCCCGCATCCCCAATGTTGCCGGTCGGCTTACCCTCGACGTTAAACCAAATGAGCTGGTTCAAACGCCCCCCGTTGCCGCTGCCCCCAATCCGATATGCGAGGTTGCCATTTTCAGAGACCGAGAACAACGCGGCATTAGCGAACTCGAAGGAGCCCACCTGATCTGCCACCGGAACGGCTTCTCCGAATAGTTTCAGATTGCGGGGGTCGAATGGCTGCGCGAAAAGCGTGTCATTGCGCATGAACAGCAGCCATCCGGGACCGCCGATCACCGAAGGAGAGTACACAGCCTGGCGGTCGTTGAGCAGGACCGGCGTCAAGCTCTGCTGGTCCGGCTTGGCATCAATGGAACCCGCGTAGACGCCGCTGAACTGCGGATCGGAAGAGGAGCGGTAGTAAAGGAAGTGCTTCTGGTCTGGCAGGAACTGCGCAAAAAGATGGGCAGTCTCCTTGCGGGTTGGGTCGAGGGCCGTAATGGGAGCCGCCACGCCGCCAGCCGCGGAGACCTTGAGTAGCGGTCCCGCGTTCGTACCCAGGACCATCACGCCATCCCGGTTCCACCCGGCGCCATCCACCGCCGACGGCACGTCGCACACAATCTGGGGTGGTCCCCCGGAGATATCGAGCTTTTTCAACTTCCCCGGAGTGGTTCCCCCGGTGGCCGAAAAAGCGATGAAGCGGCTGTCCGGGGACCAAAACACAGGCGGCGGCAAACTGGTAGGACTTTCGGTTCCGGCCAGAGCTCTGACCTCGACTGAGTCCAGTGCGCGAAGATACATGCGCGTCACATTGTCGGAACCAGTGGCGGGGAACACAATCCACTTGCCATTGGGCGAGATCGCAGGAAAACCGCCCAGGATGAACCGGATGTCGTTGGTGGACGGGATCTGAAAGCGGATAGCCTCCTGGTTGCTATGTGCTCGCCAGGGGGCCCAGAGAACAACCCCTACGCCAATGATCGTCAAGGCTGCGGCGGACACGGCCGTCCACAGCCATTTCTTGCGCGCCCGGGATTCGAGCGGTATCGGAACGCTGCTGCTGGTGCTGCTCACCTGCGGCGCGTCCAGGTCGATCATTTCCAGCATGGGCTTCAAATCGCGCGCGGACTGCCAGCGGTCGTCTGGCTTCTTCTCGAGGCACTTCCTGACGATGCGCTCGAGTTGACGCGGCACGCCAGGCTGGCGCTGATTCATTGGCGTCGGTTGATCCTTCATCAGCGCGGCCAGCACGGCGGCTTGTGTGTCGCCAAGAAATGGACGCTGACCAGTGATCATTTCATAAAATACCGCGCCAAAGGAAAAGATGTCCGACCTTTCGTCGGTCTCCTTGCCTTCCACCTGCTCTGGAGCCATATAGTACAGCGTGCCGAGCACCGCTCCGGCTCGCGTGATCGGCTCGGTGACGGTTTCGATGTCGGAAGACGACTCCACACTCGGCTTGTCTGAGCTGAGTTTCGCCAACCCGAAGTCGAGCACCTTAACGCCGTTCCGCGCGATGATGATGTTGCCGGGTTTGAGATCGCGGTGAATAATCCCCTTGGCGTGCGCCGCCGCCAGCGCATCGACAATTTGAATGGCGTAGGCCAGCGCTTTATCGAGCGGCAGCGGCCCTCGTTCGATGATCTTCGAGAGCGGCTCGCCCTCAATGTACTCCATCACCAGGTAGTTCGGGCCGATATCGTGAAGCGTGCAAATATTGGGGTGATTGAGCGCGGAGATGGCGCGAGCTTCGCGTTCGAAACGGTCGTTGAATTCCCGAGCGGAAACTTTGATGGCAACCGCTCGTCCCAGGCGCGTATCGGTTCCGCGGTAGACCTCGCCCATACCGCCCTTTCCAATCAGGCCGGTGATTTCGTAGGGTCCCAGTCTTTCTCCGGCGGACAATCGCATCGGTTTCACCAAGTGTACCGCCGGAGGGAGGCTCAGAAAAGGGTCTGGTAAACCACCGGTAACGCCCCGTGATTTCCGGGCTTCCCATAGGATTTCACGGGGCAACCGGAGGCGTCCGGATTAACTGCGCGTTCGCCAGTTGCTGGTGGGAAGGGGATCATCGACAGCTTTAAGATTCGCAGCCTCACGCCGTCAGCGGTCGGTGATCATTGCGAGTTCACTCTATTCAGTAGCGCCGGCCAGTTGACGATCGCCGTCAGCGGCGGCGGCGCGGCATGTTCCGGAGTCTTGAGCACCGGGAAGCGCTTACCATCGGGGGCGGCGTCATACGGGCTGACGTCGCTGTCGATTACCAGCAACGGAAAAAGCACGCGGGGCGCCGAGGGCCCCGAAGAGCCGTTTCCCACCTTGAGACTGACCGACATGAGGTTGGAGTCCGCCGACACATAGAACAACTCGCGCCCGCTGGCGCCCCATTGCGGAAGCACGCCTCCGCCGGTTGAAATCCGTACCTTGCCGCGCGGCTCGGGAAATGCGTCGACGTAGACTCCGTACCGCCCCGATTCGTCCGACTGAAAGGCCACCCAGCGTGCGTCGGGAGAGAATTGGCCATTACTTTCGTTGAATGCCGTCCGCATATCCCGTTGGCCGAGTGCCTCGTAGCGCTGGATCCCCGCGTGGAGTTTTATCTTTCCGCGTATGGCCGCCAGACTGAAGAAGCCGGTTCCGGTCGTCCGGGAACGAAGCTAACATTTGTTAAATTTTGGCAGTCGCTCTGTGTGCACCCTGGTTCGTAAGTCTCATGATCTTTTGAGCTTACGTAGCCAACGGCTTCGTAAGTCGTCTGAGCATTTGGCTGATAAGTGTTGGCCCCCGATTAGGACCCGCGTGCGCCGTCGGGTTATGAGCCTCCTTGTGCCTTATAGGCGCAGGCCGGGTTGATCATGCGGGACTTTCGCCGTCTTCCACATCGTCGGCGTGCTCTCCGGCATTCTGTTCGGTGCTCAGTTCGACTTTTCGTTGGTGTCGCCGTCGCCCTGCCTCTCGGCCTGAGCTTTAAGCACTTCAGGCGGAACCCGATCTTCGCCGCGTACTTTTCCATCGCTTGGCGCCAGCGTTTCGTATCCCAGGACATCGGGTCTTGCACCTGCATGTGGCGGTCGATGAACATCCCGAGCTCCTTGCCGAGCAACTCCAGTGAGCGATTCGCAACTTGGCCGTTGTAGCGAAAGTTGCCGGTGGGCTTGCCGGTGGAATCGAGAACCGGTACAGCCTGCATCGCGCGCTCGAAGTTGCGCTTTAAGCCCTCCATTACGAACTCTCGATCCAGCCAGGTCTTGCGAGAGCGCGACTGTTGGGCGTCCGATACAAGTTCCGCGATGCGCGCAGCGACAAGTGGAATTGCGCCGCAGGCGGCTAGCTGACTGTGCCGGCCATCGTTGTTTATTTCCATCCTTGCCTCGGGAAACTCCAGCAGCGATCTACACCTCGGTGCTGCTCCGGCCCGCGGCGACGAACGCCGCAAATTGCTCGCGGTGCGGGTTGCTAAGTGTTGGCACGTGGTGACTCCTTCTTCAGTTCGCCTCCTGTGTGTCGATCTGGCGTTGTCAATGGCTTGCTCCAGGCAACGATATTTGCGAGTTTTCACTTCGTAACTCATTGTTCGGATGGTGAGGCTTCAGAGGAAGCACACGGAGGGTTTTGACCCCCGATGGTGCTTCCTTTTGAACGAACGTTCGGCTTGGAGCCGCCCCGTCGTTGCACCGTAGAGTTGGGCACTGCGATCTCCCGCAGCTTCTGGGTGTCTACGCACCTGCACGTCTGTTACGCCGCTTGTTTACCAGCAGCCGGTGTTCCGTGCTTCTGCGCGCCTGTCGAATCGGTTCGGGCACAAACGGTCCGACCAGACGCGAAAGGCGCGCGCCGTCTTTCAAGGGTCGCGCCTGCGTGCGAACTTGCAGCGCGGGCTCCGCCTCGCGACGAAGCCCTTGCCCTTCGCTGTGACTACCTCAGGTTGTCAAGGGGATTTTCCCCCCCGACCTGTCGAACATGCTCGGGCACACACAGAAAAGGCCACCGTTGGCGCGGTGGCCTTTGGTGTTTCGGATGCAAATGAATACGCCGCCGGGCAGGTTGAACCTGCGGCGGGCGCTTACCAAAATGTGTTCTTTACGGCTCCAGGACCACTACCTCTTCGGTACCACTGCGGGCCACTAGTGGGCCACGTTGCGCGCGTCAAGCTCGTTTGTTGTGCCGGAGTCTGCAACTTGTTCCCTTCCGCTTCCATGGCATGGAAGAGGTCGAGAGTTCGAATCTCTCCAGGTCCACCAAATTCCAGCTCCACCAAATTCGTAGTTACGGTAAGCGGAGTTGTCGTAAACTGGAAGAGTCCACGCGACGCCGGGCTTCCAGCCAAGCCCAATGCTTCCCGCCAAGCCGTATGCTCCCCGCCGAAGCATAGTTAGGAGAGAACCGCCATGCGCATATTGGGAATCACAATCGCATCGCTGTGCTGGATTCAGGCCGCGGCTAGCCAGAGCATTTCCGGCACGATGAGCGGCACGGTCACCGATCCGCTGGGCACATTGGTCGAGGGAGCTACTGTCCAGGCAAAAGGCGGCCAAGTGCCGGGTGTGTTTCGCGCGACTACGGGCAAGGACGGCAAGTACCGGCTGGGACTGCCGCCGGGATCGTACGACGTACAGGTGACCGCACCGGCGATGCAGACGTTCGAGCAGAAGGGGCTCACCGTGGAGCTGGGGCGCGCGGTGACGCTTAATGCTCCGCTCGAATACAACACGCAGCTCGGGACGCTGGGCGAAGACCGCTTGACGGTGGAAGCCGATGCGCGGCGGCATCACCCGCCTGCGGGTCCAGCGCCGCGCACCGCGGATGGGCACCCCGATCTAACCGGAGTGTACTGGTCGCCGCGAACCGTGGATCCCGGCAAAGTGGAATTGCAGCCGTGGGCCGAAAGGGTGACCGAGGAACGGAGGGCGAACAGCCGTAAGGATAGTCCGCAAGGGCTCTGCCTGCCGAACGCGGTGCTGCGTTTCGGACCGCTAGTCGAGTTCGTGCAGACCAAACAATTTCTGGTCATCATCGCCGATGACGATTCGCCCGGCTTCCATCAGGTGTACCTGGACGGCCGTCCGCATCCGCCGGACCCCTATTCCTGGTATGGGCACAACACGGGCAAGTGGGAGGGGGACACTCTGGTGGTGGATCGAGTGGGCTTCAACGACCAGGTCTGGCTGGATCAGGATCTGCACCCTCACTCAGACAAGCTGCACGTGATAGAGCGCTACCGGCGGCCGGACCTGGGGCATCTGGAGATCGAGACCACGGTGGAAGATCCCGGCGCACTGCTTCACCCGTTCACCACCAAGCGCGTGGCGGACTTGGCTCCGGACCAGGAAATCCAGGAGTACATTTGCCCGGAAAACAACCAGGACGCTCTGCATTTGGTTGGCAAGTAGCTTTCTCACGTCTGGCGCAGGCGCTAGGGTGAAATAGCGCAGCGCCGCCGCCCCCAGGTTTCGCGCGGCAAATCTAACTCTTTTCGTCTGAACACGCAGCTCCGGCGTCTCGCGTGGCACGGCGATTGCCTTTGGGCTCAAGGGAGGCTTGTGTGAGGACGCTGTTCCGTTTTGGGGGTGCTCTGGCGTTGGCTGCTGCAATGGGCTACCTTTTCGCGCCTGGGCTGAAAGCGCCCGGGGTGAGGGCGCGAGGAGGCGGCAGGGGGGCCATCTATGATGCGTCGACGGAGACCTCGGTCAGCGGGACCTTGGCGCGGCCTCCCGCGCGCGGACGCATGGGCTTGTACCTGAGCGTGCAAGAGGCCGGCGGCGAAATGGTGGACGTGCGCCTTGCGCCGCGGCGGTATCTGGCCGACTGCGGAGTTTCGCTCCAGCAGGGCGATGAGCTGGAGGTGACCGGGTCGCGCGTGACGGTGGGAGGCTCGCCGTTATTGATCGCGCGTGAGATCACCAAGCAGGGCAGAACCATCGAGGTACGTGATCGTGCCGGAAAGCCGCGGTGGCGATGAACGTTAGCTTGTCTGGCGGCGCCGCCATTCGAACAGCACCACTCCCGCGGCGACACTGGCATTGAGCGAAGCCACGCCGCCTTCGCTCATTGGAATCCGGACCAGGAAATCGCAGCGCTTGGCTGTGTGCTCATGCAAGCCGCGGCCTTCCGCGCCGATGACGAAAGCGGTGGGCGCGGCGTAGTCCGTCTGATCGTAGGCGAGCGGGCCGCGCTCATCCAGGCCGTAGATCCAGTAGCCGAGTTCCTTGAGCTCCTCGAGCGCTCGATTGATATTGGCCACGCGCACAACAGGCAGGTGCGCCAGCGCTCCGGCCGCGGCTCGCGCGACGGTATCGGTCAAGCCGGCGGCGCGGCGCTCCGGAATAACGACGGCCGAGGCTCCCGCGGCGTGCGCGGTTCGAATGATCGCGCCGAGATTGTGCGGATCCTCGATGCCGTCGAGCAGCACAAGCAGCCTTCGTTCAGACGCCGCTTGCTCGATCGTCGCGGTGCGGCCGCTCGCGCCGAATGCGACCACCCCTTGATGATTCGCGGCAGAGGCCGCGTGGTCGAGCTGGGCGCGGGGCTCGAAGCGCACCGGGATGTCGCGCTCGCGGCACAGGTCAATGATTTCCTGAAGGCGCGGGCCACCAGCGCCGCGCGCGATGAGAACTCGATCCAGCGGCAGCCCGGCTTTGAGAGCTTCGCGAACGGGATGGATTCCTGCCAATAGTGACATTAGAATAAGGGTACGCCCCATGAGCACGCCGGAAAACGCTCCCGACTTGACCACGGTGGCCGCCGAAACCGAGATTCCCGATAAACTGTACTTCCGCATCGGGGACGTCGCGCGGCTGGCGGGCATCAAGCCCTACGTGCTGCGCTTTTGGGAGACCGAATTTCCCGCGCTGGGTCCGCGCAAGTCCGGCACGGGGCATCGGCTCTACCGCCGCAAGGACGTGGAGATGGTCCTGGAGATCAAGCGGCTGCTGTACGTGCAGCGTTTCACCATCGAGGGCGCGCGAAAATTTCTGGAGACTCGCGCGAAGACCGAGGCGGCGGCTGCGGCAGTGAAACCTTCCAAGCGCCGCTCAGCCAAGGCGGCCCCGGCTGGGGTTTCAGACACCGCGCCGAAAGGCCAAGCGGACCTTTTCGGCGGCGACCGTTCCTCCGCTAAGCTCGACGCAGTGCGCAAGGAACTGCAGGAGATTCTGACCCTGCTCCGGTAGCGCTCACACCACCGCATCGTTGGCCGATAAGCCGCATAGGGAGGCGTCTCCCCGGATGGCCATGATTCAGCTCACGCGCATCAATCACGTGCCTTTGGTCCTCAATTCGGACCTGATCGAGCACGTGGAAACGACTCCCGACACCGTAATCAGCTTGACGACGGGCCACAAGTTTGTCGTGCTGGAGTCGGCCGATGAGGTGGTGAGGAGAGTCGTCGCGTTCCGCCGGGAGATTTCTGCGCCGGGCGGCGCGCGCGAGAGCTAGAGAAGTGGGGCAGGAGAGCAAAACCGAGCCGAAGAAGCCGGAGCCGGAAAAGGCAGCACAAGTCCGCCCGGACCTGATCAGCGTTGCTGGATTGGTAGTGGCGCTCGCGGGCATCGTCGGCGGGCTGGTCATGGAAGGTGGGCGGATCAAGGACATCGCCCAGATCACTGCCGCCATGATCGTGTTGGGCGGCACCACCGGAGCGGTGATGGTGTCCACGCCCTTATCCGTGTTGAAGGGCGCGTTGCGGCGGCTGGCCGGAGTGTTTCTGGATTCGACGCCGGACCTGAGCCAGATCACTGAAGAAGTGATCGGCTACGCGTCCAAGGCTCGCAAGAACGGGCTGGTCTCGCTGGAACAGGAAGCGGAGCAGATCTCCGATCCGTTTTTGCGCAAGGCGCTGAACCTGGGCGTGGACGGCACCGATCTCCAGGAAATCCGCAAGATGCTGGAGCTGCAAATCGACATCGAGGAGCAGGCCGGCGAAGCCGAAGCCCGCGTCTTCGAGGCTGCGGGCGGATACGCGCCGACCATCGGCATCATAGGCGCCGTCTTGGGGTTGATTCAAGTGATGAAGAACCTGGCCAACATCGACGAGGTGGGGCACGGGATCGCGGTGGCGTTCGTGGCGACGGTCTACGGAGTCGGGTCGGCCAACCTGCTGTTTCTGCCCATGGCGGCCAAGATCAAGGCTCGCCAGCGCGCGCAGTCGCAGCGGCAGGAGCTGATTTTGGAAGGAGTCTCGGGGATCGTGGAGGGGCTAAATCCGAAGCTGATCCGCGAGAAGCTGCGCGCTTTCACGGGAGCCGGCGACGGTCTTGGCCCCGCGGGGGAAGCCGCCAAGGGCGCGGCTGCGCAGAAGCCGTCCGCGGAAGCGGCGCCACCGCAGGAAGAGCCCGCCAAAGTAGAGGCCTAGAACGGCATGGCACGCAAGAAGAGAACACCGGACCATGAGAATCACGAGCGTTGGCTGATCTCTTACGCCGATTTCATCACTCTGCTGTTTGCCTTCTTCGTGGTGATGTTTGCCACTTCGCAGACGGATAAGAGCAAGGCGCAGCAGGTTTCCGAATCCGTGAAGAAGGCCCTGGACGGCGAGCGGATGACCAGCGTGCTGGCGGCGATTCTGGGTGGAACGGTCAACGACAAGGGCAAGGGCAACGCGATGATGCGTGGCCCGGGCGGCGACAAGAAGGTGGTTCCTGAGAAGCCGCAGGATGACAAGAAGCTCGCCGAGCTGGTGCCGTCACTGAAGGTGCTGAGCGAGGAGCTGCGGAAGGAAATCGAGAGCGGGCGCATTCAGATCAGCATGCAGCCGCGCGGGCTGGTGGTGAGCTTCACGCAAGCCGCGCTGTTTCCTTCCGGCACCGATCTGATTTCGCCCGACGCTTATGAAGGCTTGGAAAAGGTGGCCATCGCCATCAAGAAAATCCCCAACCCGGCGCGCCTGGAAGGGCACACCGATTCGGTGCCGATCCGCACGCCTCGTTTCCGCAGCAATTGGGAGCTCTCCGCCGCGCGCAGCATCGCACTGATGGATCTTCTGACCGACAGGTTCGGCGTGCCGGCCGACCGGTTGTCGATTGCGGGCTACGCCGACACCGCGCCCATCGCGTCGAACGACACCGAGGAAGGCCGCGCCCGCAACCGCCGCGTGGACATTGTGGTGTTGAATGAGCAGGGGATGATCGGGGAACCGGTGAAGGTCGGGGGAAAGTGAGGCGGGCCGAATGCGCGTGCTTCTCGATGAGAACCTCCCGCAGAGGCTGAGGGTGCATCTCTCACGGCATGAAGTCTATACGGCGGCTTATCAGGGCTGGGCTGTCGAATGGAGATCTGCTGACTGCCGCGGAAGAAGGCGTTCGACATTCTTATAAGCGCGGACCAGGGAGTGAACTATCAGCAGAACCTCGCCGGACGCAAGATCTCCCTGGTGGTGTTGAGCACCGACAAGAACAGCCTGTAAAGGCGGGCGTGTCGAAGATTCAGGCCGCGATCGACGCTGCCGCGCCCGGAGTTTCCCGTTTCGTCGACACCGGCTAGCGCCGCGCTGCGCATGCTCCGTAACGCTCCGTGCGACTCGAGCAGGAGGGCCGCTAAAATGGAAAAATGCACCGCTTCCTGCTCTACAACGGCGAGATTCGAGACACCTCCGAGCGATTTCTTTCCCCCGGCCAGACCGGGCTGGTGAATGGCTGGGGCGTTTTCTCGACTCTGCGCATCTACGATGGGGTACCGTTCTGCTGGGAGCGGCACTGGCCGCGCATGCGCCACGACGCCAGCCGCATGCGCATTCCGATGCCTGCGAATGCTGACGGGGTTTCTGCCGACATCCAGCGCCTGATCGAAGCCAACCAGGCCTTTAATGCCGTGCTGCGGCTGATGATCGTGCGCAATCGCGGAGGCATGTTCGAAGGTCCGGCGGTCACCAACGATTTTGACGTGATCGGCTTCACCACCAATGTTCCGCCGTGGGGCACTTCCATGAAGCTGGGCGTGATCCCCAACGGCCGCCACGCGGGGAGCGAATTTGCCGGCGCGAAGATTCTCTCCTGGTCGGAGAATCTCACTAGGTACGAACGCGCGCGCGAGCAGGGGCTAGACGAAGTAGTTCTGCTGAATGAGCGCGGCGAGGTCAGCGAGTGCACCTCAGCGAACTTGTTCGCGGTGCATGGCAGCCGCGTGCTGACTCCGCCATTGAGCTCCGGCTGTCTGCCGGGAGTGACGCGGGCGGTGTTACTGGAGGAACTCAACCTGCCTGACCTTGAGGTCCAGGAACGAGTGTTGCTGCCGGCGGATCTCGAATCGGCCGACGAAGTTTTCCTGGCCTCGACTACAAGGGAATTGCTGCCAGTGGTTTCGGTGGAGGGCTTGCGCATCCGCTCAAGTCACACCGTCCGGGACCGGCTGCAGAAGGCTTTCAGCGCCTACGTGGAGGCGTACGTGGCGGCGCGGCGGCGGCCAGCCGCGGCACATCTAAAATAGTGCTCTTAGCGGCTTCTGTTCGTTATAATTAGTGCTTCCACGGGCCTGGCGTAAGGAAGGCGCAGGCAGTCGGGGTTGGAATGCAGCTCACTTGCCCGAAATGTGGGACGCGCGAGATCCGCGTGTCTCACCGGCAAACGGTATCGGAGGTGCTGCGCAGCCTGGTGGGCATTTATCCGCTGCGGTGCCGCCGCTGCCGCTATCGTTGGGAAACCAGCGTGTGGTCGGCCGGCGCTTGGAGATACGCGCGCTGCCCGCGCTGTTACCGACAGGAACTCACCACCTGGAGCGAGCAATACTATCATCCTCCGCGCTGGACCCGGCTTCTGCTGCGCGCCGGCGCTACACCGTACCGTTGCGCGGCGTGCCGTTGCAACTTCGCCAGCTTCCGGAAGTGCAAGGAGCGTTTCAGTTGGCGGCATAAGACTCGCGCGGACGCGCCGCCGGCCGACGGAGCCGCGCCCGAATCCAATGAGTAGCGTACGGCTACTCTGGGCGGACGTAACCCCCTTGCAGAGCCAGCAGCACTGATCTGCGCGGTTCGATTGCGGCGCTTCGTTCGATTAACCGAAGGACTCGCGATGATGCGCCGCACGGCGTGCTACACTCGCGGCTAGATGGTATCGAGAGACGCCTTCGCGGCCGCGATCGCAGGGGCTGTGCTCCTGGCGGTGTGGTGGGCGAAACCAGCTCCCGCGCAGACTCCGGCAGCCCCAGCGCAGGCACCGGAGAACGCCCAGGAGGCCGCGCCCGATACGACGCCGCAAGCAACGTTCAAATCCAGCAGCAACCTGGTGGTGATTCCCGTCTCGGTGACCGACTCCTCCAACCGCTTCGTGTTGGATCTCCGCAAGGAAGACTTCCAAGTGTTTGACGACGGAGTGGAGCAGAAGGTAGCCACCTTTTCAGGGGAAGACGCCCCGATTTCCGTGGGGTTGGCCTTCGATGAGAGCGGCAGCATGGATTTGAAGCTGCGCCGCTCGCGCGATGCCGTTTCGCAATTCCTCAAGACCATGAGCGGTGATGACGAGGCGTTCCTGGTGGAGTTCAACGAAAAGGCTACGGTCTCGGTTCCGTTCACTTCCAAGCCGCGGGAGATTGAGACGGCGCTTCAAAATTCCCAGCCCGGCGGACTCACGGCGATGCTGGACGCAGTGGATACGTCGCTGCGCGAGATGAAGAAAGCTAAGAATCCGCGCAAGGCCATCGTGATGATCTCCGACGGCGGCGACAACAGCAGCCACTATACGGCCAAAGAGATCGAATCGCTGGTGCGCGAAGCCGATGTCGAGGTTTATGCCATGGGCGTGTTCGAGCCGATCTTCGACATCGGTCTGAGCTCGGAAGAGATTTCGGGACCGAAGCTGCTTTCCGAGCTTGCCACGCAGACCGGGGGCCGGGCATTCGCGGCTACGCTGTCGAGTGACTTGCCGGCGGTGGCCGCGCGCATTGCCATTGAGCTCCGGAATCAATACGTGCTCGCGTATTATCCGGAGAACCAGGTCCACGATGGCAAATATCACAAGGTCGAGGTGAAGGTGGCCCAGCCCAAGTCCCTCCCGCCACTGAAGGCACACTGGCGCACCGGCTATTACGCGCCGTCCGAGTAGCTTACCGGTACCTTTGGCTGCCGTCACGAATCATCACGGCTAGCTGGCTCGGTTCTTTACGGTTCCTGTGCTGTCGTCTATGCGGGGTTAGCGGCGGATGCCGCCCACGCGGGGAGTCGCAGGCCGAACCGAAGGCGTCAGGGGGCGCACGCTAGGCGTGACTGGACGCAGCGGCGTGTATCCGCTCGTCCCGACACGGGGCGTAATGATACTGCCCGGAAGCATGGTCGAGCCGATACGCCCTCCCGGCCGCGTCGCCGAGTACGGCGAATAGAGCGGCGAGTTGCGAAGCGCCATCGGCGCAACCAGCAGGAACACCGGCTGGTAGGTGTAACCCGGCAGGTACGGTGAAAAGAATCCGGGTTGATAGGGATAGAGCGAACTGTACAGCGGACTCATGGGCGATAGCCCAATCATCGGAAACTGCGTGAAGCCAGGTTGCGGGGGATAGACCAGGCCGGCGGCGACCATGGCTGGATCGGCAGCAGCGGCGTTGGAGGAGTCCACATCGGCAGGATCCTGAATATTGGCCGCGATGGCGTTGTCGGCAGAGATTGAATCCTCACGGCCGCGGCTCCAGTTGTCGAACCCGTCACGCTGATCGCCGGTGGAAGGCACCGAGCCTTGTGCCAGAGCCTCATCCGTAAGGGGCAGTTCCATTCCGCGCTCGATCGAAACCGGGTTCGTCAGCGAGCCGCCGGTCACTTGCGCTTCTCCTTCGCGCACCTCCAGGCGAGCAGGTTCAAAATCCAGGCGGTACAAACCCGCTTCCGGGAAGGTGATCCTGCGTCCTTGCTCGATCAAGGTGAGCGAAGTTCCCGGAGCGGGCGCTCCGGCGTCGAGCATCGCGGAGCCGGCCAGCAGTTCCACTTGCGTATCTTCGAGCGAGCTCGAAAGGAGGCGGATCGCGCTGTTTTGATCCACGCGCAACACCGCGCCGGGAGTCAGCAGCACTTCCGCGCGGCCCTCCTCGGTGCGCAACTCCGCGCCATCGGCTATGCTCGCAAACTTGCCGAGCCGCGATTCAAGCGGACGTCCGCTCAGGTACACTTTGCCGTCAAAATAATCGACCACCCCGGAACGGGTGGAGATTACCGCCTGCGCGCTGGCGCAGACGGAAGCCGAAGCAAGCAGAGCGGCCCAGGCAATGATGCGGGACGGCATAAAAGTACCTCAGCAACAGTATCAGCCGGGTGGGCGGGCGTGGTCAAGCGAAATTCGATCCCGCGGATCTTTATGAAACTGTTAGGCCAGCGCGTGATCTCGCATCAGTGCGTGATGGCGTACATGATGTAGTTGATGCCGTACCGGTAGGCCAGCGTGGTCATGGCCGCGGGGTATTCCGGCGCGTCGGCGTATTCCCAGGCATCGCCGATATCGGTGTTGTAATTCACCGCGACCACCATTCGGCCTTTGTCGTCGTTGATCGCATCCCACTCCGGCGTTGTCCCCGGCGGCTGGTAAACCTGTCCGTCGTAGCCGAGGTGACGAGTGCCCGGGATGAACGTAAGATCCTTCTGCTGGATGTCGTAAAGGACGTGCATCACGGAATCGCTTAGCTGGATTTTGACGATGGGATGGCCGGGCAACACCTGCTGCATGGTCCGCTCAAACACGTCCCATTCATCGGAGCCGGCCCAGAAATCGTCGACCATCAAAAACCCTCCGCGATTCAAATACTCGCGAAGCTTGGCGCATTCCTGTTCGCTCAAGTCCCAATAACCGACCTGGGTGGCGTAGATCCAGGGGTAGTCGAAAAGTTTGTCGTCGGTCAGCGCGAGGTGCACGGGCTCGCCAACTTGCATTCGAGTCAGGCGCTGGATGCCGAAGGAGAAGTGGTTATCGGCGTCGGGCCAATCCTGGGCCCACCAGCCGCTGGCGCGCCCGGTGCGAGAGACGAAGCGGTTGAATCCTCGGCTGCGATAGGGCAGGTCCGTGTATTCGGTGCGGACGAATTGGAAGTCGCCGGTCTTGGGGAAGTCCGGTGTGAAGCTTTCACCGCGTCCGAAGTCGCGCCCAAAGCCGCCTCCAAAACCTCCGCCGCCAAAGCCGCCGCGGCGCCGCTGCGCGAGCATGGTGAAGGCGAATAGAAGAATTACCGCCGCCGCCAGCCCGATCCGGGCGCTATGCTTCATCGCAGACACAATTATACGACCGCACTGACTTTTTGACGGAGAATCGCCGCATCCGGTTTGCGCTAACGCGAGATTTCTTCGAGCGTCAGGCTCCGCGTCCTGGGCCCGAATCCGGCGATGGTCACGGTCATCACTAGCATGGCAGCGGCGATGAAAACCGCCACTGCGGGCGCTCCGCCGCGGATCAGCAGGAAATCGATCATGAGGCTGGCGAAGGTCGCGCTGACGCGGCTCCAGCTATAGACGAAACCGACGGCGCGGGCGCGCACGCGGGTGGGGAACAGCTCGCCTTGGTAGTTGTGGAAGGCGAAGGACATCCAATTGTTCGCCAGCGTCACGGCCACGCCGAAGGCAATCACCAGGGCCTGGTTCGCCTGATTCGCGAACAGGGTCGCGAAGACGCCGATGGCGACGCCGGCCGAGACGATTTGCCATTTGCGTTCCATGCGGTCGGCGACCAGCATCCCCAGCAACGGCCCGATGGGATTCGCGATGGCGATGATGAAGGCGTACATCTGGCTGGTGGTGACCAGGATGCCTTTGGCGATCAGCAGCGTCGGCACCCAGGAACCGAAGCCGTAAAATGCGACGGTCTGCATCAGGTTGAAGACCGAGAGCACGACGGTGCGGCGCGTGTAAGGAGGGCGGAAGAGCTCGGAGAAGCTGCCGTGGCCGTGCGGCTCCCGTGCGGCAGGCGTGGGCGGCGGAAGCTCGCGGCCGGTGTCGCGGACGGCCTGAGCTTCCAGGAGCTGAAGCACTCGATCGGCTTCCGCCTCGCGCCCGTGGGCGGCCAGCCATCGCGGACTTTCCGGAAGGCCCCTTCGCAGCCACCACGCGATCAACGCCCCCAGCGATCCCGTCAAAGCCACCCAGCGCCATCCATCGACTCCCAACGGATGAAGCGGCACCAGCAGCCAGCCCAATAGCGCCACGATGGGCACCGCGCAGAATTCCACGAATTGGTAGAACGCGAACGCTTTGCCGCGAGCCTGCGGTGGAACGATTTCAGGCAAAAACGTATCGATGGTAACTTGTTCCAAACCCACTCCGATGCCGGCAATGAAGCGCCACAGATCCACGCCGATGGCCGACCCCTGGCACGCCATGATGGCGGTGCAGACGCAATACCACAGCAGCGAGAACACGAAGATGGAGCGCCGCCCCAGCCGGTCCGCGACGTAGCCGAAGCCCACGCAGCCCAGAAACATTCCCGCGAAGTTGCAGGAGATGAAGAAGCCGATCGAATCCGGCGCGAAGAAGCTCGACGCCTGAGTGGTGAACATCCCGCTGGCGGTGAGGCCTGGCGTGATGTAGGTGCTGAGGAAAATATCGTACAGCTCGAAGACGCCGCCGAGTGAGATCAGCACCACCAGGCGCCACAAGCTGCGCGAAACGGGCAAACGGTCCAGCCGCGCGGCGATCTGGCTCTGTGTGCCGGCGATCGGCATCGGCCTAGTGTAGGTGATTCCCGATTGCCGCCGCTACCCGGTCGCCCATCTCTTCGGTTCCGACGCGCTGCGTGCCGGGCTCGAAGATATCGGGCGTGCGATAGCCTTCGCGCAGCACGGCGCGCACGGCGTTTTCAATGCGCGCGGCTTCCCCGGCAAGATCGAAGGAATCGCGCAGCATCATCGCGACGGAGAGAATCGAAGCCAGGGGATTCGCGACATCCTTACCGGCGATGTCCGGAGCGGAGCCGTGAACCGGCTCATACAATCCCTTTTTGCCGTCGCCCAGCGAGGAAGATGGCAGCATTCCGATGGATCCGGTGAGCATCGCCGCTTCATCCGAGAGTATGTCGCCGAAGGTGTTCTCCATTACCATTACGTCGAACTGCAGCGGAGCGCGCACCAGGGCCATGGCCGCGGCGTCGACCAGCAAATGGCGCAGCTCAAGGTCTGGATATTCGAGGCCCACGCGGGTAATGACCTCGCGCCAGAGCGCACTGGTTTCGAGCACGTTGGATTTATCCACGGAGCAGACTTTCTTGCGCCGTTTGCGCGCGCAGCGAAACGCCGCGTGGCCGACGCGCTCGATCTCCGGCTCGGTGTAGGCCATGGTATTGAAGCCGCGGCGGACGTGGGACTGATCCGGCTCGATGCCACGCGGCGTGCCGTAGTACAGGCCGCTACTCAGCTCGCGCAGGATCATCAGGTCGAGCCCCTCGACGAACTCGCGTTTGAGACTCGACGCGCCGGTTAATTCCGGAAAAAGAAACGCGGGCCGGAAGTTGGCGTAGAGGTCAAGAGCGCGGCGCAGGCGCAGCAGCGCGAAACCAGCCTGACGCTGCGGCGGGCGATGCTCGTCTTCGGGCACGCCCGACGCCCCGTGCAGGATCGCATCCGCGGAACGGCACAACTCCAGCGTGGACGGCGGCAGCGAATCGCCCTCGGCCTCAAAGCCCGCCCCTCCGATGGGGGCTTCGACCAATTCATAAGAGCGCGAATCGCCCAGCACGGCCTTCAAAACTTTGACCCCTTGCGCAGTGACTTCCTTACCGATCCCGTCGCCGGGCAGAATCGCGACTTTCATGAGGTGAAGGGGTCATGATAGCTTACTGAGCGTCATCGGCGTCCGCCGCGCCGCGGAAGCCCGGCTTGGGCTAGAATCAGCAGTGTTCCGGCGGGAACAGTGAGGCAAACACGATGCATAAAATCTGCTTTTGCGCGGCGGTGATGACCGCGCTCGCGCTGGCCCAGCGCGGCCCGCAAATGCCGTTCGTCGTTTCACCGGAGATCCACGCCGACCGCACCGTCACCTTCCGCATCTACGCGCCCAAAGCCGAAAACGTGCGCGTCATCGGCACCGACATCCCCGGCCTAATGATGGGCCAGATGCACAAGCTCGACAGCGGCGTCTGGGAGCTGGAGTTCGGGCCCGTCGATCCCGGCGCTTATCGCTACAACTTCCTGGTGGACGGCGTCTCCACACTCGATTACCGCAACCCCGCCACCAGCGAGTCCAACGAGAACACCTGGAGCATGTTCTACGTTCCCGGCGCGGACTTCATGGACACCAAGGAGGTCCCGCACGGATCGGTCGCCGCCGTCACGTATTATTCCAAGACGCTCGAGAAGTTCCGGCGCTTGCACGTGTACACTCCGCCCGGATACGAACTCAGTTCGCAGAAGTATCCCGTCTTCTACCTGCTGCACGGCGCGGGCGACTCTGACGATTCCTGGAGCACGGTCGGCCGCGCTGGATTCATCCTCGATAACCTGATCGCCGCGAAGAAAGCCAAGCCGATGATCGTCATCATGCCCGCCGGTCACACCGCGCGGCAGACCGCGGGCGCGCGTGGAGGAACCGCCTTCGATGCGACCGATCCCTTCGTCGCCGAATTCAACACCGACATCATGCCCTTCATCGAGGCCCGCTATCGCGTCAACGCGGAACGCTCGCATCGCGCCATCGCCGGCCTCTCCATGGGCGGCGCGCAGACCTTGAACATCGGCATTCCGAATCTTGAGAAGTTCGCCTATCTGGGCGTGTTCAGCTCCGGCCTTCTGGCAACTTTCGGAACCGGGCGCGGACGTGGCGGCGCGGAGCCTCCGCCCCCGAATCCCGAGTTCGCAAATCAGAATCGCGCGGTGCTCGAAAACGCCTCGCTCAAGAAGGGGCTCAAAGTATTCTGGTTCTCCACCGGCTCCGATGATTTTCTGATCAATACCACCAAGTCCACGGTTGAATTTTTCAAGAAGTACGGTTTCTCGCCGGTGTTCCAGGAAAGCACCGGAGCCCACACCTGGATCAACTGGCGCAACTACCTGAACGAATTCGCGCCGCAGCTCTTCCAATAGCTTACGTCCGCGCGGTGAACTTCAGCACAGGGTTCCGCGCCGCGCCGGTTTCATCCACTCGCGACACGCGCGTGGAATGCGGCGCCTCCAGCACCAACGCCGGCTGTTGCTCGACCTCTTGGGCGATGGCAATGAGAGCCTCGGCGAATGCATCCAGCTCGCGCTTGCCCTCGGTCTCCGTCGGCTCGATCATCAACGCGCCATGCACGATCAAAGGAAAATTCACCGTGTAAGGATGGAATCCGTAATCGATCAGCCGCTTGGCAATGGCGCCGGTTGAGACTCCGCGCGCGGCTTGCCTGCTGTCGCTGAACACGCATTCGTGCATGCTCGGAGCAGGGTAGGCGATCTGATAATGAGGCTCCAGCAATTTGCGAAGATAGTTCGCGTTGAGCAGCGCATCCATCGTCGCGGCCTTCAATCCCGGACCGCCGTGCGCCTGGATGTAGGCCAGTGCGCGCACCAGCACGCCGAAATTTCCATAGAACGCCCGTACGCGGCCGATGGATTGCGGCCGGTTGTAATTCCAGCGCCATTGACTGCCGTCTTTGGCTAGACGCGGCTTGGGCAAAAACGCCTCCAGGTGCTGCTTCACCGCGACCGGTCCCGACCCCGGCCCTCCGCCGCCGTGCGGAGTCGAAAACGTCTTGTGCAGATTCAGGTGCATCACGTCGACGCCGAAATCGCCCGGCCGCGCGATCCCTGCCAGCGCGTTCATGTTCGCGCCGTCCATATATAACTGCGCCCCGCGAGCGTGCAGAATGGCGGCGATCTCGCGGATATGGACCTCGAAAATCCCCACCGTGTTCGGATTGGTCAGCATCAGCGCCGCGGTGTCCTCGGTCACCATCCGCTCCAGTGCCGCTATGTCGATCATGCCTTGATCGTTCGAAGCGATGTTCGCGATCTCGTAACCGGCCATCCGCACGGTAGCGGGGTTGGTGCCGTGCGCCGAATCCGGAACAATCACCGTGCGGCGCGGATTGCCCCGAGCCTCCAGCATCGCGCGCACTAGCATCATTCCGGTGAGTTCGCCATGCGCGCCCGCCGCGGGCTGCAACGTGATCGCCTCCATGCCGGTGATTTCGAGTAGCGCCCGCTCCAGTGACGCGAGGATCTCCATCGCCCCCTGCGCAAGCGACTCAGCTTGATACGGATGAATCCAGGCGAGCCCTTCCGTGCGCGCCACCTGCTCATTGATCCGAGGGTTGTACTTCATGGTGCAGGAGCCGAGCGGATACAGCCCCAGGTCGATGGCGTAGTTCCACGTCGAAAGCCGAGTGAAGTGGCGGATCGCGTCCACTTCACTCACCTCGGGAAATCCTTCGATCTCCGAACGGACGTACGCTGCGCCCAGCGCCGCCGCGGGATCAACCTCAGGCACGTCCAATTCCGGCAACTGGTAGCCCTGCTTTCCCGGCGAGCTGATCTCGAACAGCAGGGGCTCATTCTGGCTCAGATGACTGCGGACCTTGGTGATCATTCGGCCATCACTCTTGCCACTTCATCCATCTGTTCGCGCCGGCTCGTCTCCGTGCAGCACAGCAGCACGGAATCTTCAAGCTCCGGATAGAAACGTTTCAGCGGCAACCCGCCGATGATTTTTCTTTGCTCCAACTTGCGATTCGCCGCTTGCGCATCGGTTGTAACGGCGGCAAATTCGTTGAAGTACGCACCGCTAAACCGCTGCTTCAGTTTCGCGCCGAGATAATGCGCCTTGGACAGATTCTGCACCGCCAGCTCGCGCAGGCCGGCCTTGCCGTAGACGGTCATGAACACGGTCGCCATTAGAGCGATCAGAGCCTGGTTCGTGCAGATATTCGACGTCGCTTTTTCGCGCCGGATGTGCTGTTCCCGCGCGGAAAGAGTCAAGCAAAACGCGCGGTTGCCGTTCGCATCCTTCGTTTGCCCCACCAGCCTTCCGGGCAACTGACGCATGAATTTTTCTTTGGTCGCCAGGATGCCGGCGAAGGGCCCTCCGTAACTCGGAGGGATAGCGAAGCTCTGCAACTCACCGGCCACGATATCGGCGTCGCGCGGCGGCTCCAGTAATCCAAGCGAAACGGCTTCCGTAAACAGGAACACCAGCAGCGCGCCTTTCGCGTGCGCGATCTCGGCAAGTTGCCCCACGTTCTCGAGAACACCGAAAAAATTCGGAGACTGGATCAACACCGCCGCAGTGGCGTCGTCGGTCTTGCTCTCTACCTGCTTCACGTCGACGCAACCGGACTCGGCATTGTAATCCGCCTCTTCCACTTCAATGCGCTCGTACTGCGTGTAGGTGCGCAGCACTTCGCGATGTTCGGGATGTACGTTGCGCGCCACTACCAGGCGATGCCGCCCGGTAATCCGGCGAGCCATCAATGCAGCTTCCGGTAGGGCGGAGGAGCCGTCGTACATCGACGCATTGGCCACGTCCATTCCCGTCAATTGGCACAGCATGGTCTGGAACTCGAAGATGCTGGTCAGCGTGCCTTGCGAAATCTCGGCTTGATAGGGAGTGTAGGAAGTAAGAAACTCCCCGCGCGAGACAACCGTATCCACCAGAACCGGCCGGTAATGCGAATACACGCCGGCGCCCAGGAAATTCGCAAACCCCATCGCGTTTTCCGCGCCGCGCGCGCGAAAATAATCCGCGATCTCGTACTCGCTTTTTCCGGGAGGAATGTTCAGCGGACGGTCGAGCAGCGCTTCGTTGGGTAAGTGCGCATACAGATCCTCCATGCGCGCTAAGCCGAGCGTCTCGAGCATCTGGCGCCGCTCCAGGTCGGACTTCGGCAGATAGCGCACGCTTGTCTTATTCGGCTCCTGCGTAAGCTTCGTAATCCGCGGCCGAAAGTAACGAAGCGGTCTCAGCGGGCGCCGACATCCGGATCTTCACCAGCCATGCTTCGCCGTGCGGATCGGCATTGAGTTTTTCCGGGGCCGTCGCCAACGTTTCGTTCACGGCGATCACTTCGCCGGAAACCGGAGAGTAGATGTCGCTGGCGGCCTTCACCGATTCCACCGCGCCGATGGGCTTGCCCTGCTCCGCCTTGGCGCCTACCTTGGGCAAGTCCACGAACACGATGTCGCCCAGTTCTTTCTGTGCATGAAAGGTGAGCCCGATGGTGCCGGTATCGCCTTCGACGCGCACCCATTCATGTTCTTTGGTGTAGCGGAAATTTTCGGGATAGGTCATGTGGATCGCATTTTGCGCCGGTTCACAAACGGCGTTGGAACGGTCACAGCGGAGATGGGAGCTCCGCGAACCATTATATGAATCGTGCGCCCAGTTTGTGCCAGCCCGGAAGGCAGGTAGCAAAGTCCAATGTTCTTGTTCAACGTGGGCGAAGGGCCTCCGCTAGTCACGCGCCCCCCTCGATCGCCGTCAACCCACACTTCGTAGCCGTCGCGGCCGATCCCGCGTCCCGTCATTTCGAACCCGGTCAGCCTGCGCGGCACGCCGTGCTGCTTCTGCTTCAGCAGAGCCGCGCGTCCCAGGAAGTCGCCTTTCTCCAGCTTCACGATCCAGCCCAGACCGGCTTCCCACGGCGTCGTGCCGGCGTCGATGTCATTTCCATAAAGCGCGAGCGCGGCTTCCAATCGCAGAGTATTACGCGCGCCGAGTCCGCAAGGCTTGATGCCGAATTCGGCTCCGGCCGCAAGAATTTCTTCCCACAACCGCTCGGCTGCGGCGGGAGCGACGTAGACCTCGAAACCATCCTCGCCAGTGTATCCCGTGCGAGCAATGCGAGCCGTAGCACCGGAAACGACATCGTCCATGAAGTGGTAAGAGCGAATAGACTTAAGAGCCACGCGAGTCAGCTTCTGCAACGTCTCCAGTGCATGCGGACCTTGCACGGCGAGCTGCGCATAGCGCTCGCCCGCGTTCTCCACTCGCGCATCGAACCGGTTGTTGGCCGCAATGTGCTGGTGGTCCTTGTCTTGGTTGGCCGCGTTCACGCACAAGAAGAAATGGTCCGCCGCGAGTTTGTGCACCAGAAGATCATCCACAAACCCGCCGTTTTCATAGAGCAGGGCGGAATACTGGGCCTGGCCAACGCCGAGTTTCGAGGCATCGTTGCAGGTGACCCAATTCACCAGCTCCAGCGCCTCGGGACCGCGAATCTCCAGCTCCCCCATGTGGCTGACATCGAAGATCCCCACCCGCTCCCGCACGGCGCGATGCTCTTCGAGCATCCCGGAGTATTGAACCGGCATGTCCCATCCGCCGAAATCCACCATCCTCGCGCCGAGGCGTCGATGAGCGGCGTTGAGCGGAGTTTTTTTGAGCGGCGCCGCAGGCTCGGCCATGCGAGATAAGGCTAACACCGGCCGCACCCGGCCGGGGCAAGCTGGCCGCGCCAGGGGCTAGACCATCTCCGGAGTCATCTCCATGGCTTCCACAATCTGCGTGTACGGAATCCGCGCCCGCTGATTCGCTTCTTCGACCGCCACTTTCGAGCTCGCCTCGAAGTAGCAGTGCGTCTGTGCGGTTTCCGGAAGGAAAAAACTGCGTACCCAGCGGACCGGCTGGCCTTCGCCCGTCATCTCCGCGCAGCACGATTTTGCCCGGATGCCAGCGCTCTGGAGAGCCTCTGGAGTGATTCCCGGCAAGTCACGTTTCACAACAAACATTGGCATCGTTGTGCTCCTCTTTTACAGCGGTTCCATAACCTTTTCCAAGTCCGCGCGCCGGATGCGCAGAGCCCTCTCGCCCGCCAGCCGGAATGCCGGCAGCCGGCTGCTGCGGATATAACCGCGCATGGTCTGTACATGCACGCTCACAGCTTCCGCAGCCTCCTCCGGAGTCAGGTAGTCGCGAGGCCGCTCAGCCGTAATTTTTACGTTATCCGACTTCCATTCCTCTTCCAGCGCGGATTCCAGCCCCGCGATCGCCGCGCGCCAGGAGGCGCTGGTGATTCCATGCGCGCGTCTCAACTCCCCCATCAGCCCGCTCTCCTCTGAGGCGAACGCGGCCAACAAATGGCTCACGCCCACGCTGCCTTGATCGGTTGATTTTGAGACGGACGCTTTCGCGATCAGCGCCGCACGGTCAAGCAAGTCCACCACCTCTTGCGAATACGCCACCTTCTGGCGCGACGTCTCCGGTTGGCGGACCCAGTCCACCGCCAGCGTTTCTAAATCGAAGCTCCAAGCGCCTTAAGGCAGCCGAGCCCGCAAGTGGTCGGCAGAAACCTCCTTCGCGCCTTGCTGCCTTGGCCGCGAAAATCGCGCACGCAGTTGCGAATTCAATGTCTCTCATGCTATCTAGCACAATCCTAGACAGCACTAAACTATCTCCCTAGGAACGTCAAGAGGATTTTTACGCTTGGGAAAGGAGGACGGGCGTCCCTATTGTGAAGGGGCCGTCAGATAGCCCTGCATCGCCAGCATCGCCGCCAATGAGGCAAAATCCTCGAGATCGCACTTCTCCGGGACCAAGTGCTCCGCGCGAGCCTGCGCGAAAACTTCGGCCACGGTGCGGACGCCGTCGAGGAGCTTCAACACAGGGAAAAGCCAGGATTGCAGGCGGATCGATTGCTCGAAGGGAAAGCCGGTTTCGAGCGCCAATTCGCTCGCGGCGAATCGCGTTTCTTCGACCGTGTGCGTCACCGTGGCCTTGACGCCGGGCGCAGGGCCCAGCCGCATCTTTTCCACCAAGCTGCGCTGCGCGCACTCGCGGCTTCTGCCGAACACCGCCTCGAACGATTCCGCAGTAGTCGAAGCCGTGAGCTTGGTCCGCATGGTCCAGGACCGTGCGCCGGGCGTATCGTGCCGCCGGACCGCCAGCGTTCCGTAGCAGAATCGCGTCACGCGCGCTTCCTGAAATGCGCGCTCAAGCAGCCCGGCCTTCTCTTCCGGGTGGCTCTCTCTAGCCGCAAGTTGCCCGGCCAACTCCTGCGGCGACAGCAGCTTTTGCGTGGCGACGATGATGTCGAACTCGGATTCCGCCTCACCCAGCCAGTCGCGCACGCGCTGCTGATAGGGAGCATTTTCCTGCTCGCTGCCGAGGCACAGCGCGAAAAATTCGCCGCCCGGCTTCAGATGCTTCGCCAAGCCCTCCACAATCCGCCGCGTGATCGCTTCCCCCGTTGAGCCCGCATCGCGCCAGATCTTCGCGTCTTCCACGCTGGGCACGTAGGGAGGATGCGCGACAATGCGATCGAAGCTCCGCGCCTCGACCGCGGAGTACAAGTCGCCGGCGGCGATCTCCACATTCGCGCAATCGTTCAGCAGCCGGTTGAAGCGCGCAAAATGCGCGGAGCGCGCCGTCACATCGGACGCGACCACGCGGCGCGCGGTCCGGCTGAGAACCAATCCGCAGATGCCGGTGCCACAGCACAGATCGAGAGCATCTTCCGCAGGGCTTCGCGGCATCAATTTCAGCAAGTGCAGAGTGCCGGTCTGGATCGCCGGGAAAACAGAATCCGCGCCCAGCGATTTATTGTAGTGATCCGACGCGATCAGCATTTCGCCGACCGGGTAAAGGAACACCGGCGATTCGTACGCATCGGCCCCGGTGGGGCGAATCAAATCCAGCGCCAGAAAAGATTCGAGTGTCGCGCGGTCCATGCCTCGCTCAACCTCTGCGCGCGGAACGGCCTTCAGCTCGACAAACAGTTGCAGGAATACGTCCGGCTTATGCGGCGCAGCGGATTCCGGCTCAGCCGCGTCCAAACCCAGCACGCTTTGACCCGCTTCTCGCAACACCCGATGCACTGCGCCTTCACTGAACGGCGGAGTTCGCAGTGCCTTGCCCACGCGAGCGAAGTCTTCGGGGGCGCCGAGGCGCAGCGGAAATGTCATCGCTTATTCACCGCCGCATCGCGAACCCATACAGGGTATCGCCCGCGGCGGCCGCCAGATACTGCACGCCGTCCAGCTCGTACGTCATGGGTGCATTCGTCACGCTCTGTTGCAGCGTGACGTGCCACAGCGGCGCGCTCGTCGCCGGATCCAGCGCGATGAAATTCGAATTCGGATCGGACAGGAACTGCCCCGCGGTGCTCAGCAAGCCCGACCGGACGCCTCCGCTGCTGCCCCGCCGCTGCGCGGCCACTGCAATAGACAGTGCCCCGCGCAGTGCTCGGATGCTTCCATAGAGAGACAGCTCTCCCACAGACAGATAGTCATCCGATGCGCCCACCGCACCTGTCGTACCCATCGTATCCAGGATGCCTAGCGCCATCGGGAGGTCGAAACCAGCTCCTTCCTTCCGTACATTCGCCGGAGCCAACTTGATCGTAACTGACTCGTTGGGGTATCCGAAACCGGAGTCCAGCAGCGCCGACTTGACCCGTTCGCGGCTCTTCTCTGACAGCGGTATCCGGCATT
>JASHNT010000139.1 GCA_030041495.1 Bryobacteraceae bacterium
TTGCGCCAACCGTCCACCCGCTTGCGCTCATATAAAATCTCCTGCGGCTGGCCGATCTTGAGCTGGCTCACATCGCCGACCTCGGCGAATCCACTCTCGCTTTCGCTCTTGGGCCGAATCAACAAATAGGCTGCCGCCGGGATCGCCACCGCCGCCCCGATCAGCGCCCCCAACCCGTTAATGGCCGCGATGAAGAACCCGCGCCGTGTGTGTGCTTGATCTTGCATGGAGTATGAAAAGAAAGGAAAACGCTACTTATAATGACTGACGCAAACGTATACGGGTAACAAGTGGGCATCGTTTTCACGATTTTTTGCCCAGCTGCATGCAGCACGGCCGGCGGCATCCGGATGGCTTCCGAGTCCGGATCTCGCGCCGCGTTCCCGTTCGGCGGCGGAGTCCTGGTTGGCGTGGGACTGTTCTGGCTATTGCCGGAGATGGCGCGGAGTTCGGGGTGGTTCGCGGCGACCAGTTGGATGGGCGCCGTGGCGCTGGCGTGGCGACTGCTGGACCGGTACGTCTATCCGATCTGTCCGGCCCGCGCGCCGGCTCACGATCACGCGCATTGCGAGACGCGTTTACATGGATTTGCGCGGCTCTTGCTGGAGGCGGCAGGGCGTGCATTGCGGGCTCGACGGCTGGAGCGTCATGGCCGCACAGGACCATCCGGCGTTCGTCCGGCGCTGATCCCGGGCATAGCCGCGCACAAAGTTCCCGAGGGTCTGGCGCTAGGAGTGATTGCACCCGGGGCGATGGCTTCGCGCTGGCGGCCTGGGTTGGTGTGCAGCCGCGCAAGCTGCGACACTCGGCGGCGCCGGGCTCGAATTCGTCTTCGCTCCCTTCCTCGGCATGCAAGGTTTGCATGCATTGCTGGCGATCGCCGGCTTGAGCGTGCTCCGCTTGTTCGTGCACTAAGGCTTTGCGTCCTCGAGCTCCTCGCGCGGCTGGTAGTTATGTAACAAGTCCTGGTACCCGTTCATCGCCAGGCGCGTCGAAGGGCCAGTACCGGCGAAGGTCGCGCGATGCCAGGTTTGCGACGGCGCATACACGATGTCGCCCTGGTCGGCGATGAAGATGGGCAGCGAGCCGATCTTGTATTCGATCTGACCCTCCAGGATGAACCAGAATTCCGAAGAGACCAGATGGAAATGGCCCTTGTCGGAATCTTTGGGATGCTGGGGATTGCCGCGGATGATGTTGGCGACGGCGCGATCATCGGCGATGAAGCGGCGCTGCTTCTCGGTTCCCGCCACCACCTGGCTGAAGTCGATATACGGCTTGTTGCCGCCCTCATATTTGCCCTTGCCGCTGATGCGCACTTTGACGAAATTGAAGCCGGGCGTCGCGGGCGGCTGCTCATCGGCGGGATACATCAGAGGCGAGCCCCCGATGTTTACTTCCAGATACAGCGCCGGTTTCTCCCCCACCACTTCCATGCTGTAAATGTTGCGGTACGGCACCTGCACCATAAATCCCTTTGAGGCGATGAAGGGATCCTGCCCTTCGATGCTGAACTTGACCTGGCCGTCCTCGACGATCCACCAGGCGCGGTTGTCGGGATGAAACATGCGCGGCGTTTTTGTTCCCGGAGCCATGGATACGTAGTCGGCGTGGAGAGTGTTGTCGCTAACCACCGTCTCTCTCCAATTGGCCTGGCTTTTGTGCGCGGCCAGAAGCTCCGAGAGCCGCCAGATGGGCTTGTTGGGCGCGACCCAGGTGTTCGGCTGAACCGGCAGCGGAGCCCACGCCAGAGTTTCGCGGGGCTGCTGAGCCGGCAGCACCCAGGCCAGACCAAGGATCGCCACAGCGAAGAACGTCGATTTTAGAACGCGCATCTTGCGAGATTCCTCCTGTAGTAATGTACCAGCGTTAGGCCTCGATGGGCGGCCGGCGGCGATGCCAGTCCGTCTGGCGCTGGAACGCGACACCGATCGCGCATAATTCGTTTTCCGAGAACGGGCGCCCGACCAATGAAATCGCGATGGGCAGGCCGCCGGCAAATCCGCACGGCAGAGACAACGCGGGCAAACCGGCGAGGTTGCCCGCGGGAATCAATCCGCTCAATCCGCGCGAGGCGGGCCGCGGACCAGCAATGGGGCCGTCGAGCGGCTCGGAAGCATTCGGCGCAGTGTCGAAACGGGCGGGCGATAGCAGCATGTCGCAATCGAGGAACAGGTCGCGAAAGCCCTGTTGCACCAGGCTCCGCACGCGCATCGCGCGGATGTAATCGGTTGCCGGCGTTTCGAGCGCGGTTTTCAGCCCGGCGATCTGGCTCGCGTCGGCGAGCTGGTCCACTTGTCCGCTGCGAATGAAATCTTCGAAGATGGAGCCTGCCTCACCGGCAATGATCGTGCCGACCAGCGACCCGTATGGGAAATCCGGAAGCTGGACCTCCTTGGTTTGGAACCCAAGCTCCTTCATGACACGTAGCGCTCCTTGCAAACCGGGCCGCATGTTCGAGGCCGGCCGCTCTTCGAAGTCGACCGGCGCGTAGCCGATGGTAACGTCCGAGGGTTTCCGGGCGTACTGCGGTCCGTAGTTGAAGCCTCGGCCGGCCGAGCTTGGGTCCTCGTCATCCCCTCCTGCTATGACGTGCAACACCAACCCGCAATCCTCGGCCGAGCGGCACAGGGCGCCGATTTTATCCAGAGTCCAGGACAGAGGCATCGCGCCGTGGCGGCTGACGAATCCGTAAGTCGGGCGCAGGCCGGTGACGCCGCAGTACGCGGCGGGCGTGATGATGGAGCCTGAAGTCTCCGAGCCCAGCGCGAATGTTACCAGTCCCGCCGCAACGGCCGCGCCCGAGCCGCTGGAAGAACCCCCACTCCATCGTGTCCTGTCCCAAGGATTCAGGCCAGGGCCGGTCATCGATGCCGAGGCAAAGCGGTAATCGCCTCCGCCGGCCAGCTCGATCATGGCCAGCTTCCCGCACAGAATCGCCCCAGTGTTGTTGAGCCTCTCGATCACGTGCGCGTCTTCGTCGAAAACCTGCTTGGCGAATGGGCGCGCGCCCCACGTCGTCGGCTTGCCTTTGACCGCCAGCAGGTCCTTGGCTCCGTAAGGAATTCCTTGCAGGGGGCCGCGAGTGCGATCGCGATGCAAATCGCCATCCACGTCGTGGGCCTGGCGCATCGCTTCTTTCTTTAGAGACAGCGCCAGCGCATTGTAGTGCGGCCCGAGTTTCTCGAGGCGGTCGCAAAACGCGCGCGTCAGCTCGGCGCAGGAAAACTCTTTGGCGCGCAACTTCGCGTTGATCTCGCTGATCGTGCTGAAAAAGATATCGTGGGAGATGTCGGCCATGGGAGGCTCAGCCGGATTACGGCCGGAAGCGGAAAGCGGGTTCGGTGAAAGGCGGCAGGTTCACCATGGCGATGCGTTGTGCATCGCGCAGGCGCATGGCGCGGGCGAGCTGAAGCTCGTCGTCAGGATTTCGTTCCTGCGCAGGATTTCGTCCCTGAGCCGGCGCCTCCGGCGAGTTGGTTGGGGGTTGGGCAGCCACCGCGGTCGCGCCCGCCCCCGCCACGGCGAGCAACCCGATGGCCTTGCGGCGATTGAGGCTCATGTGGCCATTATAGGTCCGACTGACGGGCTTGGGCGTGTGTTAACTCTTACGCGACGCCAGAGCCTCGAGCGCCGCCTTTTCCATCACCGCGCGCGGCGCTCGTTCCCCCGTCCAAATTTCGAATTGCCGTCCCGCCTGCTCCAGGAACATTTCCAAGCCGGCGATGGTTTCCGCACCCTGCTGCTTGGCGCGCCGCAGCAGCTCAGTCTGCATGGGGGTGTAAACCATGTCGAAGACCAGCTTGGCGGGGATCGCTCCGCGAAAGAAGCACTCATCCACGCGGGGAATCATGCCGATGGGGGTTGCGTGGATCACCACGTCGAACATGCGCGCTTCGACTTGATCGCGGGCAAGCGGCTCGGCGCCGGTGAGCGAGGCCAGCGCGCGCACGCGATCCAGATTGCGCCCGGTAATCGCCAGCCTGGCGCCGGCTGCGGCCAGGGTGAACGCCGCGCCGCGCGCCGCTCCGCCGTTGCCCACCACCAGCACGGAACATTTTCCGATGCGCACGTGTTTTTCCAAGGGAACTGTGACGCCGGCTGCGTCGGTGTTCGCTCCGCGCCATTTTCCTGCCTTGCGCCAAACCGTGTTCACCGCGCCGATGCGCCGCGCCAGCGGATCCACTTGGTCCAGGTAGCGCAGGATTTTCTGCTTGTGCGGAATGGTCACGCTGAATCCGGCCAGAGGGAGCCGGTCGGCAAGCAGCATGAAATCTTTCAACCTCCCTGGCTGCACCAGAAACGGCAAATACACGGCGTCAGCGCGGCGAGCCTGAAACGCACGATTGTGGACAGCCGGGGAGATCGACTGGCGTACCGGATCGGCGATAACGCCGTAAATGCGCGCGTCGCGAGTGAATTTGCCGATGCGATAGATACTGCGAAGCTGGCGCGCACACACCTGGCCCGAAGCGGTACCGGCCGCAGCGTTCGGCGCGGCGTAGGTGTACAAGCCGCCGAAGGCCGGCGACAGCACTCGCGTCGCGAATCCGATTTCGCCCATGGCCAGCACAATGGTCGGAACCTTGGGATTACCGCGCGCCAATGCCAGGACACGATGGCTATCCGACGGCTTGCGCGCCGTGGTCACCACCTTGTAGCCGTCGGCCGGCACGCGCGTCATCCGCCGCAGCACCGAATCCAGGCGCGGCGGAGTGCCGCCGTAATTGTGATAGGAGATTAACAGCAGGCAGCCCGAGCGCAGCTTGGCCAGCCGCTCCATGCAGTTTTCCGCGCTTTCGATCTCCACATCTACAGCGCGGGCTCCGGCGTCGCGAGCGGCCTCCAGGACCCGCACCTGTTCTTCCACGCTGCCGTGAAACCGCCCGTGATTCTGACGGCGGCGGCAAGTAGCCAGGATCACGCAGTCGGACTGGCGCATCAGAAATTTGCGAATGGCTGCCACGCCGCGCTCAGGAAAGGGCAGATAATCCAGGCGAAATTCGAGAAATCGCTCGCCGGCTTCGTACTCCACGCGAGCATGCTCTAACAGCGCTTCCACGTCCTCGAAGCCCAGCGCGATGCAGATCTGTGGAAAAACTGTGCGAGGCGGCATTTCCGAGCCAAAACACTATATCACTTTTCCTGCCCCTGTCATGGAGTTGCCGCAAATAGGGGCGCCTGTCTCCTTAACCGAGCACCCTTCGTGAAGCCGCCGCGATACACTGGTCGAAGTGCCGCAAGGGTTCAAACCCACTCATGTTCTGGTCCTGATTCTGTTGCTAATCCCCTCCGCGGCGTTTTTGCGGCGTAATTCCGACCTGCCCCAGTTCGGCGATATTCACGACGACAGCGTGTATTTCGTTTCCGCCAAGTCGCTCGCCTCAGGAAGCTACCGTATCGAGAGTCTGCCCACCGAACCTTACCAGACCAAGTATCCGCCGCTCTACCCGCTACTGTTGTCAATCGCGTGGCGCACGAATCCGCATTTCCCGCAGAATCTTCCGCTCGCCGGCTGGCTCTCATGGCTGGCTCTTCCGGCGATGCTGGCCTTGCTGGCGATGCTGTACCCTCGCATGGGTTTGGACGGCTGGTGCAAGTGGTTGCTGCTGACGGCGCTCGCGCTAAATCCTTACGTGATGCTGTTCAGCGCGACGCTGCTCTCTGAGCTCTGGTTCACTGCGCTGTTGGCCGGGACGCTACTGCTGACGGAGCGCGCGGCCGAAAAGGATTCATCGGCGCGGTGGGCCGCGGCGGCGGGATTCGTCGGCGGACTCGGATACCTGACTCGCTCGGCTGGAATCGTCCTGTTGGCTTCGGGCGTTTTGTATTTGTGGATGCGGCGGCAGCGGACGAAGGCTATCGTGTTCGGCGTGGTAATGCTTCCGTTCGTGGCAGGATGGATGCTGTGGGCGCGGTTCCGTCAATTTCATACCAACGACCCGGCTCTGGTCTACTACATCGATTATTTCCGCTACGAGGTCTACAACTTTTCGATCAAGACCGTGCATCTGTTCCTGTGGAAGAATCTGGACGGCCTGATTTCCAGCCTGGGCTACCTGGTGCTACCCAACGTCACCACCTCGCTGTTTATGAAGATTCTGGCCGAGGTGATCGGCGTGGCGATGATCTCGGGTACGGTGCGGATGATTCGCAAGGGGCAAGCGGTCCACTACGCGATATTCGCGGCGGGCTCGGCGTTCATGCTGGTGATCTGGCATTTTCCGCCGAATGAGCGTTTCGTGCTGCCGCTGGTTCCCCTGGCTTTCGCGGGATTGCTGGCGGAGATGGAGCATTTTGCGGGCATCGCTCGCGCGGGGCTCAAGCATCGCGATGCTTCGCAGAGAGTGGCCACCGTGATCATGGCGACTTGTGTGGCGTTCGTATTCCTGGCGGGCTTTACGCTGCAGGGTTTCGTGGGCGCCCAGTTTATGAACGAAACCGCGCAGCAGCAGCGCAAGCGCAACGTCGATCATCGCGGCGCTTATGCCTGGATCCGCGCCAACCTGCCGGCGGACGCCGCACTGGTGGCCTACAACGATCCGGTGATGTATCTGTACACCGGCCGGCACTCCATCAGCCGTCCTCTGCCGCCCTACATCTGGTACACCGAGGATCACGCCCGCGCGGTGGATCTGTATCGCGATCTCGCGGACTACGCGCGCGAGCACGGCGCAGGTTACGTTTACTACACGACTGCCGATTTGCGGCGCGATATGGGCGATAGTGACACTACGGCGATCGAGGACGTCATTCGCGCCAACCCGGCGTTCACCGTGATCTATCAGCGCGGGATCGGGACCATCTATCGCGTCGGTTCTGCCGCCCGCACGGCCGAGCGGGAGCGTCCGAACAGCCCATACACCACTGCGCCCAATGCCACGATCACCAAGCCCGGCCAAGTGGTCGCGGGCCGGTAAGCGAACAGCACGATCAGGATCATGCTGGCGGCCACGATGTATGCGGCGGGAAGCAGCGGATAGCCGACGACGCGGTAAGGACGCTCGGCGTCAGGACGCGTGGCGCGCAAGCGGAAGACCGCGGCGATGGTCAAAATGTAGAACAGCAGCGCGGCGGAGACGACGTAATCGAGAAGGTTGCTGTAAAGGTTCCCGTATCGGCCAGTGGCCGGGTTGAACGTTCGCGGCAAAACCAGTATCGCGGCCCAGGCGCCTTGCACCGCCAGCGACCATCCGGGCACCCGCGAGCGAAGAACAGGCCGTGCCTCGCCATCGCGTAGTAGGCTCTCGCGCCAGCCAGGATCAGGCCGTTGGTGCAGCCGAAGGTCGAGATCATGATGGCGATCGCCATCAACACGGGGCCGTAGCCGGGAAAAATTTGTTCGAGCGCGGCCGTGGCGACTCGATCCGAAGGCGCATGCTGAATGCCGGATAACGGCAGCACGGCGAGATACACCACGTTGGCCAGCACATATAAGCCGATTACTGCGCCGCAGCCGATGGCCATGGCTCGCGGGACGTTGCGGTGAGGGTCGCGAATCTCGGCCGCGATAAAGGTGACGTCGCTCCAGGCAGTCGCGGCGAACAGAGAACCGGACTGCGCGACGCAGATGGCGATAATCAATCCGAAGATGCTGGCGGACGATACGCCGAGAGTGGGATCGAAATCGCTCAGCCTGAAGGGATGGGTGAAGTTGGCGTGCATCGCCACAGCGTTCCAGCCCAGCAGGAGCCCGGCGAGAACCAACCCGGCCAGCGCGGCGACCTTGGTCGACGTAAAAATGTTCTGCACGATCCTGCCATAGCGCAGGCCGCGCGAATTGGACCAGGTCAGCAACAGGATCACCAGGATCGCGGTGAGTTGCGCGGTAGAAAGCGAGATCGCGTAGGTTTGCGAGAGGTGAATTGGCGCGATCAGGTAGCGGCTCTCGGAGACGGGCGGGAAGAGCAGCGAAAGAAAATGGCCGAAAGCGACGGCGACGGCCGCGATGGTGCCGGTCTGGATCACCGTGAAAACCGTCCAGCCGTAGAGGAATCCGAACAGCGGCGAGTAGGCCTCTCGCAGGAACACGTAGACGCCGCCGGCATGAGGAAACATCGCAGCCAGCTCGCCGAAGCAGAGGGCTGCGGCGATGGTGAGAACTCCGGTCAATACCCACGCCGCCAGCAGCCAACCGGGGGAGTTGATCATCCGCGCCATGTCAGCCGAGACGATGAAGATCCCGGAGCCGATCATCGCCCCCATAACGATCATGGTGGCGTCATACAGCCCCATGCCGCGCACGAAGGTATTGGTGTCGCTAGGGGTGGTCGCGTTCATCGGCAGCGTTGAACGCTCAATTGTAGCGTACAGCGGCTCTTGATCCAGTCCGCCGGACTGCTTCGACAGATTATTGAGTTAGGCCTGCCACTGGCGGCAGAGATCCGCCATTTCCTGGGCGTGTTTCTCGGCGGCCTTAATGAGCGCCTCGCTCTGAGCGTCGTGCTCGACCACAGTTGCGGCTAGCGACTCCACGATGCTGGCCAGTCTGTCCAGTCGCTCGTCGATGGTCAGAGCGCGAAGCTATTCGGGCGCTTCTTCTTCGCCCTCTCCCTTGCCCGTTTGCAGAGCCTTCATGCGCTCTTCCCGGCGCTTGGCGCGTTCGGCGGCTCGCTTGACCAGCTCGCTGCCCACCAGCTCGATCATGGCCTGCTCGGCTCCGTCGCCCTTGCGCCAGCCCAGACGGACCACGCGGGTGTAGCCGCCATTGCGCTGGCCGAAACGCGTGCCCAGCTTGTCGAAGAGCTTCTGCACCGCAGCCGGAGTTTCGAGAAACGCCGCAGCCTGGCGGCGGGAATGCAGTGTATCGCGCTTGGCCAGCGTAATCATGCGATCCACCAGCGGCTTGATCGCCTTGGCCTTGGGAACGGTGGTGACCACGCGCTCATTTTCGATTACGCTGGTCACCAGACCCTTGAACAGCGCCTTGCGCGCGCCGATGTTGCGCTTCAATTTCACGCCGGATTTGTTGTGTCTCATGATTCTACCTAAGAGGCTCGGGAAGAACAGCGCTGGGCGCTATTCATTCATCGGCGCTTCCTCTCCTTCTCCCTCTTCCTCTGCCTCGTCTTCGTCTTCATCATCCTCGTCCCGAACGCTGACGGGAAGCTCCGTGCCGATCACGGCCGGCGTTCCGCTGGGCGAAACCAAGCGTCCCTGCGCATCGAACTTCATCCCGAAGGACAAGCCCAGGCCGCCCAGGATCTCCTTGATCTCGTTGAGGGACTTGCGCCCGAAATTCTTGGTGCGCAGCATCTCGGCTTCGGTCTTCTGCACCAGGTCGCCGATGGTTTGAATATTGGCGTTCTTCAGGCAATTGTAGGAACGGACGCTCAGCTCCAGCTCCTCCACGCTGCGGTTCAGAACTTCGTTCATCTGGCTGAGAGCGCGCTCCGCCGGTTCTTCCGCGGTTTCGGGAAGCTCTTCGAAGTTGATGAAGATGGCCATGTGGTCCTTCAGCAGCTTGGCCGCCTGTCCGATGGCATCGGCAGGCGAAATCGCTCCGTTGGTCCACACTTCGATGGTCAGCTTGTCGTAGTCCGTCATTTGGCCGAGGCGCGCGGCCTCTACCGCGAAGTTCACCTTGCGCACCGGCGAATGAACCGAGTCGATGGGGATGTAGCCCAGCGGCAGATCCTCATCGTTGTTGCGGTCCGCCGCGACGTAGCCGCGTCCGCTCTTGAGCCGCATCTCGATCGACAGCTTGCCGCTCTCGCCGACCGTGGCGATGTGCATGTTGCGGTCGAGCACTTCGATGTCGGCGTCGGTCTCGATCTGTCCGCTGAGCACTTCACCCGGAGAGTCGGCGCGGAGGCGCACGGTGCGCGTGCCTTCGCCGATCATCTTGAAGGGGATCTGCTTCAGGTTGAGGATGATGTCGGTGGCGTCCTCGACCACGCCCGGAATCGGGCTGAATTCGTGAGCTACACCCTCGATGCGCACCGCGGTGATCGCCGCGCCCTCGATGGAGCTCAACAGCACGCGGCGCAGACCGGTGCCGATGGTCGAGCCGAACCCTCTCTCGAAAGGCTGGGCGGTGAACATTCCATAGCGGTCGTTCAGCGTTTCTGTGTTCGCCACCAGCCGCTTGGGTTTTTGGAATCCTTTGAACATGGTTTCGTGCCCCTTTTTACTTCGAGTACAATTCGACGATCAACTGTTCATTCAACTGAATCTGCACCAGGTCCTCGCGTTTGGGCTGGCCCAGCACGCGCCCCTTCAAGTTCTCGCGGTCCACCTCCAGCCAGTTGGGGCTGGGGGCGTGCGCCGTAGCGTCGCGCGCGTGCAGGATGGCCGGGTTATTGCGGCTGCCTTCGCGAACTTCGACCACGTCGTTGGGCTTGACTTCGAAAGACGGGATGTTGACGCGCCGGCCGTTGACGTTGATATGGCCGTGCCGCACCAGTTGACGTGCCTGCGCCCGCGAGGTCCCGAAGCCGATGCGATAGACCACGTTATCCAAACGCCGTTCCAGCGAGTTCAGCAGGTGCTCGCCAGTGACGCCTTTTTTCACCAGAGCTTTCTCAAACAGATTCCGGAATTGGCCTTCCAGCAGCTGGTAATAGTGGCGCGCCTTCTGTTTTTCGCGGAGCTGCAGACCGTAGCCCTGGATCTTCGGCTTGCGATCCTTGCCATGCTGGCCGGGAGCGAAATTGCGCTTTTCAATCGCGCACTTCTCGGTGTGACAGCGTTCGCCTTTCAAAAACAGTTTCATGCCCTCGCGCCGGCACTGCCGGCATACCGGGCCTACGTATCTAGCCAAGTCAAACCTCCCTTGTACTTCCTGCTGCCGTTGCAGCTATCACAATCAAAGTAGGTGCAGTTTACGGGCGCTCGCGCCCTTCTTCCTGCTTCCAACAACTGCCTCGAACAAAAATCAAACTCTTCGTTTTTTCGGCGGCCTGCATCCATTATGCGGGATGGGAGTCTTGTCCTTGATATTGCGCACTTCCAGCCCCGCGGTCGCCAACGCGCGCACGGCCGATTCGCGGCCTGCCCCCGGACCGCTGACGTTCACCTCCACGCTGCGCAATCCCGATTCCTTCGCTTTATTGGCGGCCGTCAGCGAAGCCTGCTGAGCGGCGAACGGCGTGCCTTTGCGCGATCCCCGGAACCCCAGCGAGCCGGAGCTCGACCAGGAAAGCACGTTGCCCACCGGGTCCGTAATGGTGATGATGGTGTTGTTGAACGACGCCTGGATGTGCGCCAGACCGTTGGGCACAATCTTCTTTTCCTTCTTCTTGAAGGTCTTCTTTTTCCCGCCTTTTGCCGGTGCTTTTGCCATGTGAGAATCCCGCTCCTATATCGCCTTAGGTCTTGGCCGTCGCCTTCTTCTTGTTCGCCACGGTGCCGCGCCGCGGACCCTTGCGCGTGCGCGCGTTGGTGTGCGTCCGCTGGCCGCGCACGGGAAGACCGCGCCGGTGCCGCAAGCCGCGATATGCGCCCATTTCGATCAGGCGCTTAATGTTCATCGAAAGCTCCTTGCGCAGGTCGCCTTCGACCGATCCTTCCGTCTCCAGAATCTGGCGAATCCGGTTTACTTCGTCTTCGGTGAGATCCGCAACTTTCTTGTCCGGATTCACGCCCGCGCGGTGGCACAGGCTCTTGCTGCGCGTCCGCCCGATTCCGTAAATGTAAGTGAGGCCGATTTCGGTCCGCTTCTTGGCCGGCAAATCGACACCTGCTAGACGAGCCATGCTTGTTCTCCTCGCTCCCGTTACCCTTGCCGCTGTTTGTGCTTGGGGTTCACGCAAATCACGCGCACCACGCCCTGGCGGTGAACCAGTTTGCACTTGTCGCACATCTTCTTGACCGACGCTCTGACTTTCATGTCTCTATCAGCCTTTCAACAACGCTATCCCTTTAACAGCTCGACGATCCTACCGCGCGTTTTGTCGCGCGGGGAAAGCTCGACGCGCACCCTGTCGCCCGGGCGCAATCTCAAAAAATTCGCTTTGGTCGCGCCGGCGGCGTGAGCCACCACCACGTCTTCGTTCGCCAGCTTCAGCCGGTAGGCCGCGCTGGGCAATAACTCCACGACCTCGGCCTCCGCGGCTTCGGCTTCCCGGGTCTTCATGGACGGGTCAACACCCACGGTCCGTTGGCGGTCACCGCGACCGTATGCTCGAAGTGCGCCGAATACCTTCCGTCCTCGGTCACCGCGGTCCACTTGTCCGGCTTCACGCGGCTGCCCGGCTTGCCGGCGTTCACCATCGGCTCGATCGCCAGCACCATGCCCTCTTTCAAGCGGGGATTCTCGCTGCGCCGGTCGACATAGTTGGGAATCTGCGGCTCCTCGTGCATCTGGGTGCCAATGCCGTGGCCGACGAATTCCCGCACAATCGTAAACCCGTGGGAGGTCACATGCCGCTCCACGGTCCCGCAAATATCGAACAGCCGGTTGCCCGGCCTCGCCTTATCGATCGCCAATTCCAAGGACTCGCGCGTGACCTCCAGCAGCTTGCGGGTCTCCTCGGTGATTTCCCCGACCGGGACCGTCAACGCCGAATCGCCATAGTATCCGTTCAACTGCACGCCCGTGTCGATCGAGACGATATCGCCTTTTTTTAGCACCCTCTTCTGCGACGGCATACCGTGCACGATCTCCTCGTTCACGGAGGTGCACAGTACGAAGGGGAACTTGGTTCCCGCACTCGGCGTGGTATAGCCCTTGAAGGCCGGCCGCGCGCCCGCATCCGCCATCATTTTCTCCGCAGCTACCTCCAGGTCGAACGTGGTCGCCCCTTCCACCGCCTTGCTTTTCAGCGTGTCAAGAATCTTCCAGACCAGCAGTCCGGCAGCGCGCATCTTTTCAAGCTCGGCCATATTCTTGCGCACGATCATCGTCCTTGGCCGGCCTCTTCCTGGGTCCCCTTCTGGCCGCGAATCCACGTCTCAATGCGCCCTGCGATCACCTGTGGAGACGCGTCCGCGCCTTCGACCTCCCCGAAGGCGTAACCAGCGCCCTTCAGGAACTCGAGCACGGGCTCAGTCTGGCGTTCGTAGGCTCGCAATCTCTCTCTCACGACTTCTGGCCGGTCGTCGTCCCGGATCACCAGTTTGGATCCGTCATAGTCGCAGACCTCTGACACCGTGGGGGCGTTCGACGTCACGCTGTATAACGCACCGCAGGTGGGACACTGGCGGCGGCCCGAAAGACGGCTAACGATAACATTGTAATCTACTTTCAGGTGCATCACCAAGGGGTTGATTCCCTTGCTCTTAAGCAACTCCGCCAGCAGCCGCGCCTGGCTTACCGTGCGCGGAAACCCATCCAGAATAAAACCCTTCTCGCAATCCGGCTGTTCGATCCGGTCCTCCACCATGCGATTGACCATCTCGTCCGGCACCAGACCGCCGGACTGCATGATGGAAGCGGCTTCCTGGCCCAAACCGTCGCCCGACGCCACCCGCTCCCTCAACATATCCCCAGTCGAGATATGCGCGATCCCCAAGGATTGACGCAGCAACTTCGCCTGCGTGCCCTTACCCGAACCGGGGGGCCCGAACAAAATGAGGCAGAGCCTTGGCATCGATCGGTGGAGGCGGTCAAGGTCAGATACTGCTGCGCCTTCCCCTGATCCGGCCCGCGCGCGGGGTGAATCCCTCGTAGTGGCGCATGATCAACTGCGCCTCGATTTGGTTGATGGTGTCCATCGCCACGCCCACCACAATCAGCAGCGACGTGCCGCCGAAATAAAAATTCACGCCCAAGCCGTTCAACAGCCAGCGCCAGACGTGGGCGTCAATCCAGTTGCCGACCAGCGGCAGGTGCTGCAGGTTGATGCCCTGGATCATGATCTGCGGCAGCAGCGAGAGCACCGCCAGGTACAGGCCGCCCACCACCGTGATCTTGGTCAGGATCGTGTCCATGTATTCCGCCGTGTTCCGGCCCGGACGGATGCCGGGAATGAAGCCGCCATACTTACGCATGTTATCGGCCGCCTCATTGGGATTGAAAATAATGGACACGTAGAAGAAGCAGAAGAAGATGATCAGTATGGTGTACAGCAGGTAGTACAGAGGCTGCGCGCCGCTGATGGCGTCCAGCATGGAGGACAGCACCGGTGAATTCTTGACCGCGTCCACCTGCATCAGCGTCATCGGGAAGGCCAGCAGGGAGCTGGCGAAGATCACCGGAATCACGCCGCCGGCGTTGACCTTCAACGGCAGGTGGGTGGATTGGCCGCCCATCATTCGCCGTCCGATCACGCGCTTGGCGTATTGCACCGGGATTCTCCGCTCGCCGCGCTCCACCAGGACGATAAAGCCGACCACGGCCACCATCATGGTCAGAATGATGATCAGGTGAAACGCGTTCCACTCGCCGGTCTGAATCTTGCTGATGATATCTTGAATCGCTCGCGGCAGGCCCACCACGATGCCGACGAAAATGATCAGCGACATGCCGTTGCCGATGCCGCGCTCGGTGATCTGTTCGCCCAGCCACATGATGAACACGGTGCCGGCCGTCAGCGTGGTGATGCACATCATGGCGAAGCCGAATCCGGGATTGGTAACGAAACCCTGCGAGCTGGACTGCAAGCCAACCGCGATTCCGAAGCTCTGCATGAGTCCCAGCCCGAGGGTCAGATAGCGGGTCCACTGGGTGATCTTGCGCCGCCCGATTTCGCCTTCCTTCTGGAGTTTTTCGATGGTGGGGACCACCACGGCCAACAACTGCAAGATGATGGATGCGGTGATATAGGGCATGATGCCCAGGGCGAAAATCGTCAGCCGGCGAAAGCTTCCGCCGCTGAACAAATCCAGGTATCCGAGAAACCCGCCCTGGTGCTGGTTGACGAAGTCCGCGAAGCGGTTGGCGTCGATTCCCGGAATCGGAATGCGCGCCCCCAGCCGGTACACCGCCAGCAGCGCCAGCGTGAACATGAGCCGCTTGCGCAGGTCCGGAACCTTGAAGATGTTCGCTATCGCCTCAAAGAACTTCATGACTTTTCCCTCGCCTCTCGCGCCCGCGTTCCTTAGCTCTGTTTTTCCGGAGCCGCGATCACCTCGGCAGTGCCGCCCGCTTTCTGGATCTTCTCCAAAGCCGACTTCGAAAACAGGTGCGCGCGAACCGACACCTTGCGCTTCAACTCGCCGGTTCCCAAAATCTTGAGCCCGTCCTTCAGTTTATGGATTACGCCGAGCTCCAGCAACCGCTCCGGCGTGAAGCTGCCGCCCTCCAGAGCCTCCAGTCGGCCCACATTGACCACCGCGAACTGCTTGCGGAAGATGTTGGTGAATCCGCGCTTGGGCAGGCGCCGGTGCAGCGGCATCTGGCCGCCCTCGAATCCGCGCATACGGGAATAGCCGGAGATGGACTTGGCGCCCTTGGCTCCGCGGCCCGAATATTTGCCGCGGCCGGTGCCCATGCCCTGGCCCACGCGCTGCTTCTTGTGCTTTTGCCCGGCGGGCGGTCTTAACTGGCTGAGGTTCATATTATCTCGCTCCCGGCCTTACTCATCGACGATCGCCAATAGATGCGGGACTTTCTTCACCATGCCCCGGAAGGCCGGCGTATCGGGACGCACCACCACGCGATTCATCTTCTTCAGTCCCAGCGCCCGGACGATCACCTTGTGCTTTTCCGGAGTGCAGATGGGACTCCCGATCAATTTAATTTTGATTGTTCCCGGCATCGTTTGCGTCCGCCTCTTCCTTGTTAGCTGGTTTTGCCCGCGGCCAGACCGCGCATGGCGGCGACCTCGTTCTTATCGCGCAACTGCTCCAAGGCGTTGATCGTGGCCTTGACGACGTTATGCGGGTTATGCGAGCCCAGTGACTTGGTCAGCACGTTCGGAATCCCGACCGCTTCAATAACCGCGCGGACCGGACCGCCGGCGATCACGCCGGTTCCTTCCGGAGCCGGCTTCAGCAACACCCGCCCGCTTCCGTACTCGCCCAGCACCTGGTGCTGGATGGTGGTCGACAGGACGTTCACCTTCCGCAGATTTTTCTTGGCCGATTCGAATCCCTTTTTGATCGCCGCCGGCACTTCCTTGGCCTTGCCGGTGCCGTAGCCGACGATGCGCGCGCCCGGATCTCCGACCACCACCAGGGCTGAAAAACTCAGGTTCTTGCCGCCTTTGACCACCTTGGTCACGCGGTTAATCGACACCACGTTCTCTTTCAAGTTCAGGCCGCCGGCCTCGATGCGTTTTTGAGTCGCCATTCTTTTCTAAAACTCCAGGTTTAAAACTCCGCGCTCCTAAAACTCCAAACCAGCGGCCCGAGCCGCATCGGCCAGCGCTTTGACGCGGCCGTGATACAGATACCCTCCGCGGTCGAACACCACCGATTTGATGCCCTTGTCCTTGGCCCGTTCCGCCACCAGCTTGCCGATGGCCTTGGCTCCCGCGACATTGCCGCCGTTCTTTCCGTTCTCCTCGGCCGAAGACGCCCCCACCAAAGTGTGGCCCTTCTGGTCATCGATCACCTGCGCGTAAATGTGATTCAAGCTGCGGAACACCGCCAGCCGCGGCCGTTCCGGCGTGCCCTTCACCCGAGTGCGGATGCGCTGGTGTACGCGCAGCCGGATGTCATTCTTCGATTCGCGTGCCATGGCTTACTTCGCTCCTCCGGAGGCTCCGGTCTTGCCGGCCTTCTTGCGCAAATACTCGCCGGCGAAGCGGACCCCTTTGTTCTTGTACGGATCGGGCGGGCGCAGCGCACGCATGTTGGCCGCCACCTGTCCCAGCAACTGCCGGTCTGACCCGGTGAGGATCAGAGGAGTGAGGTTGCCCGCGGGCTTATCGACTTTCATGTCGATACCCTCGGGCAGATAAAATTCGATGGGATGCGAATATCCAAGAGTGAAGGTAGCGATGCGGCCCTTTACTTCGCACTTGTAGCCGACGCCGAAAATCTGCAGCTCCCGCGTGAATCCGCCGGAGACGCCTTGTACGGCATTGGCGGCCAGCGCTCGGGTCAAGCCGTGCAGCGCGGCTTTGTCGTCGCCGTCGCGCTGGATCTCCAGATTGCCGTCCTGCTGGCGCAGCGTGATGCCAGCCGGAATGGGAACCTCCTGTTTGCCCTTGGGGCCCTCCACCAGTAGCTCTTTGCCAATGGTGAGCTTCACGCCCTTGGGCAGCGGAATCGGTTTGTTTCCAACTCTAGACATAAGAGAAACTCCCTACCTTCGGAACTCGCGCACAACGGACTCGCGCCTGTGCGCGCTATTTCCAAACTCGCGCTCAACGGACTCGCGCCTGTGCGCGCTACCACACGTGACATAAAACCTCTCCGCCCACGTTTTCCTTGCGCGCGGAGGTCCCGGTCATCACCCCGCGCGGGGTGGTCAGAATATTGATACCCAAGCCTCCCAGAACCCGCGGGACTTGCTTCGACCCGACGAACACGCGGCAGCCCGGGCGCGAGACCCGCTCAATGCGGGAAATCGCCGGCTCATTACCGGGTGTGTATTTCAGATATATGCGGATCGATTTCCGCGATCCGTCCTCGGTCAGCTTGTAATTGGCGATGTAGCCTTCGTCCTTCAGGATTTTCGCGATATCAGTCTTCAGGCGCGAGGCCGGCACGTCCACTTTGGCGTGCTTGGCAGCCAGCCCGTTGCGGATCCGGGTCAGCATGTCGGCGATGGGATCGGATGTCGTCATTGGCTCGTTGTTTCCTCCTACCAGGACGCCTTGATCACGCCGGGAATCTCGCCCGCCAGCGCCAGCTTGCGGAAGCAGATGCGGCACAGGCGGAATTTACGCAGAAAGCCGCGCGGGCGCCCGCAGCGGAAGCAGCGGTTGCGGTGCCGGCAGGCGAGCTTCGGCGTCTTGGCGGTTCGGGCGGCGGCGAGCCGTTCGTCTCTAGCGATCTTGGCGGTAGTGGCCATGCGTTCTCTTGTTCCCTCTCTTGCTTCTTACGTCCGGAAGGGCATGCCGAGAGCTTTCAGCAGCGCCAGACCTTCGGCGTCGGTCTTGGCGGAGGTGGTGATGCACACGTTCATTCCCTTGACCTTGTCCACCTTGTTGTAGTCGATCTCGGGAAAAATCAATTGGTCCTTGAGGCCCAGCGTGTAATTGCCGCGGCCGTCGAAACTCTTGCTGGATACGCCGCGGAAATCGCGGACACGCGGCAGAGCCACGTTCATCAGGCGGTCCAGAAATTCGTACATGCGGTCTCCGCGCAGGGTGACCGTGCAGCCGATCGACATGCCTTCGCGCAGCTTGAACGCCGCGATCGACTTGCGGGCTTTCGTCACCACCGGCTTCTGGCCCGCGATCATGGACAGCTCGGCCACGGCCGGCTCCATCAGCTTTTGGTTCTGCGTGGCTTCGCCCAGCCCGATGTTGACCGAGATCTTTTGCACCTTCGGCACCGCCATCGGGTTCCCGTAGGAAAACTCCTTGGTCAGCGACGGAACGACTTTTTTCAGATAGTGCTCTTTCAACCTCGCGCCCATGCTTTATCCTTTTCTGTCGAGCAGCTCGCCGCCCTTGCGCGCGATGCGCACACGCCGCGTCGCCGCGCCCGAGCTTTCCGTGCGGTAGCCCACGCGCGTGGCCACGCCACCCGAAGTCAGCATCATGATGTTGGAAATGTCGATCTGGCTTTCACGCTCCGCGATGCCGCCCTTGATCTGGCGCTGCGGATTGGGGCGGGTGTGCCGCTTCACCAGGCTCACCCCCTCCACCAGCACCTTGCCGCGCACACGGTCGACATCCAGAACCTTGCCGGTCTTGCCCTTGTCGCGCCCCGCGATCACCTTCACCATGTCGTCTTTCTTGATGCGGGTTTTTTGCAGGACCTGCGGTTTGTTCTGGTGCCGCTTCGGAATCTTCTTCGGTACGGCAGGCATGGACTAGATCACCTCCGGCGCCAGTGAAACGATCTTCATAAATCTCTTGTCCCGCAGTTCCCGGGCCACCGGCCCGAACACGCGCGTGCCCACCGGTTCGCCCAGTTCATTGATCAGCACGGCCGCATTGGAGTCGAACCGGATATAGGTTCCGTCGCGTCTCCGGGTTTCCTTGCGCATACGGACAATCACGCAGCGAACCACTTTCCCCTTCTTGATGGCCGAATCGGGCGCGGCTTCTTTCACCGCCGCCGTGATCACGTCGCCCAATCCCGCGCGCAACCCCAGGTCGCCGCCGCGAGGCAGAATGCAGGAAAGCCGCCGCGCGCCGCTATTGTCGGCGACCTCCAAAATGGTCCGCATCCCAATCATATTTCTTGTCTCCTAAGCCGCGGCCCTGTTCAAGCCTTCGGCCCTTTCTTTTTCGATGGCCGCTTCTCCGGCGCCGCCTCGATCCCAATCGAGCTTAGATCCGTGGTGACCTGCACCGCTTTGCGCACCACTTCCTTCAGCTCCCAGCGCTTCAGCTTGCTCAGCGGGCGGCATTCGATGATGCGCACCACGTCGCCGACTTGCGCCACGCCCTTCTCATCGTGGGCGTAAAACTTCTTGCGCTTGCTGATGATGCGCTTGTAGACCGGATGCGGAACGCGCCGCATCACTTCCACCACGATGGTCTTGGCCATCTTGGCCGACACCACCGAGCCGACCTTCTCGTTCTTCTTGCTGACCGCCGCCTCGCTCATTGCCGCTCCTCGTTACTCACTCGCTTTGGCTCAGTTCGCGTTCGCGCAGCACCGTCAACATCCGCGCGCGCTCCTTCTTCAGGGCCCGGACCTTCTTCAGGCCGTCCATCTGCCCCATCGACATCTGGAACCTCAAGCGGAACATCTGGTCCCTGGAATCGCGCAACTGCTTGTGAATCTCGGCTTCATCGAGCCCGCGCGCCTTGTCCGCGTTCTCTTTCATCGGCTTGGCTCCCTCTTCATCCTTTTACGCAAGAGCGCTCTCGCGCGTGATCAACTTGGTTGGCAGCGGCAGCTTCGCCGCCGCGAGCTTCATCGCCTCGGTCGCCGTGGCCATGTCCACGCCTTCCATTTCGAACAATATTTTCCCCGGACGAATCACCGCGACCCACTGCTCCGGCGCGCCCTTGCCTTTACCCATGCGGGTCTCCGCGGGCTTCTTGGTAATAGGCTTGTCCGGAAACAGGCGGATCCACACTTTCCCGCCGCGCTTGATAGACCGCGTCATGGCCACGCGCGCGGCTTCGATCTGGCGGTCCGTGATCCAGCCGCACTCCATCGCCTTCAATCCGAAATCACCGAAAGCGAGCGAGGATCCGCGCCAGGCTTTGCCGGCCATGCGCCCGCGCTGTTGCTTGCGGTACTTAACTTTTTTGGGCATCAACATCGGATGTTGTTCTCCCTATTTCTTTTCCTCGGACCCAGGAGCCGAAGGCGTTTCTCCGCCCTCCGGTTTGTCCTGTTTCCAGCTTGGCTGCGGCGGAGCCATGGGCGGCAGAATCGGAGCGGCTGCGCGGGGCAGTTCACCCGGCGGAGGCTGCACCGCTCCCGTCTCCGGCACCGGCGCGGGAGCCGGCGGACGCGGGCCGCGGTCACGATCCCGGTCTCCGCGTTCGCGCCGTTCGCGCGGCGGAGCCCGCCGAGGCTCGGGTTCGCTACGCAATCCGCGCCTTTGGCCTCCGGGCAGAATCTCGCCCTTATACACCCAGCACTTCACGCCGATCACGCCGTAGGTGGTATAGGCCTGGCTGAACCCATAATCGATATCCGCGCGCAGAGTGTGCAGCGGAAGCTGCCCTTGTAGATACCATTCCGTGCGCGCGATCTCCGCGCCGTTCAAGCGGCCCGAGACGCGCACCTTGATTCCCTTGCAGCCGAAGCGCAGCGCGGAGTCAACCGCCTTCCGCATGGCCCTTCTAAAAGCCACGCGCTTTTCGAGTTGTAGCGCGATCGACTCGCTCACCAATTGGGCATCCAGTTCCGGCTTGTGCACTTCCTGAATGTCGATGAAGACCTCGCGCTTGGTTTTCTTGGCCAGATCCTGCTTCAGCTTCTCGATCTCCGCGCCCTTGCGTCCGATGATGATGCCGGGCCGGGAGGCGTGAATGGTGATGCGCAGTTTGTTGCCCGGACGGTCCACCTCCACCGCGCTGACGCTGGCCGCTTTCAAGCGATCCCTCAAAGCCTCTTTGAGCTCCAGATCCTCGCGCAGGAGCTTGGCGTACTCGTGCTTAGAGAACCAGCGCGAACGCCAGGTCTTGGTGACGCCCAACCGGAACCCGTAGGGATGAACTTTCTGACCCATGCTTTATGCCTTCTCTTCCTTCTCGCCGCGGGCGCTCTTGTCACCCACCTGCACCACGATGTGGCACAGCCGCCGCTGAATCCGGTAGGCGCGCCCCATCGGCGCGGGCCGCACCCGTTTCATCCGGGGGCCTTCGTTGACGTAAGCCTCGGTGACCATCAACTGGTCTACGTCCACGTCGTTGTTGCGATTCTCCGCGTTGGCGATGGCCGAGCGCAGCACCTTTTCGACCGACGGCGCGATCCGCTTGTTGGTGGCGCGCAGGATGTTGATGGCGTCACCGGCCCTCTGGCCGCGGATCAAGTCGATGACTAGCCGCACTTTCTGCGGCGACATCTTGATGTATCTGGCTTCCGCTCTGGCTTGCATTGAGTTGTCTACCTTCCCATACCCACTAGCCGAACCGTCCCACTACTCTCGCCAACTCCTACCACCGGCCTCAGCACGCAAAGGCGGCATAAGCCGCTAGGTAGCCGGCTTCGCCGTCTTCTCTGCCGCCGCTTTCGCCGCGTGGCCCTTGAACGTCCGCGTGGGCGAAAACTCGCCCAGCTTGTGCCCTACCATGTTTTCGGTGATGTACACGGGGATAAACTTCTTGCCGTTGTGCACCGCCAGGGTGTGGCCGATGAATTCCGGCAGAATGGTTGACCGCCGCGACCAGGTCTTCACTACTTTCTTCTCGTTAGCCGTATTCATGGCCTCGACCTTCTTCATGAGATGGTCATCCACGAACGGTCCTTTTGCTAGGGAGCGGCCCATGCTCTACCTCTTCTTCGCTTTCCGCGTCACAATCCACTTGTCCGTGCGCTTGTTGTTGCGGGTCTTGTAGCCGCGGGTCGGCTGGCCCCACGGCGTCACCGGGTGCCGGCCGCCGGAGGTCTTGCCCTCGCCTCCTCCGTGCGGATGGTCCACCGGGTTCATCGTCACGCCGCGATTGTGCGGCATCCTGCCCAGCCAGCGCTTCCTGCCGGCCTTACCGAGGCTGACGTTTTCGTGCTCGACATTGCCGACCTGTCCAATGGTCGCCGCGCACTCGACCGCGACTTTGCGAACCTCGCCCGAAGGCAGCTTCAGCAGCGCGTAATCGCCTTCGCGCGAAACCAACTGCGCCTGCGCTCCGGCCGAGCGCGCCATCTGCCCGCCCTTGCCCGGTTTCAACTCGATGTTATGCACCACGGTTCCGGCCGGAATGTTTTTGAGCGGCAGCGAATTGCCGACCAGAATATCGGCATCCGGCCCCGACTTCACCGTGCGCCCGACTTCCAGGCCCGCCGGAGCCAGGATGTAGCGCTTCTCGCCGTCGGCATAGTGCAGCAGCGCGATGCGCGCGCTGCGGTTGGGATCGTATTCGATCGCCGCCACTACCGCTGCGATGCCGTTCTTATCGCGCTTGAAGTCGATCTCGCGATACGCTTTCTTGTGCCCGCCGCCACGGAACCGCGAGGAGATCCGGCCCGTGCTGGAGCGTCCGCCGCTGCGCTTCTTTCCCACCACCAGACTCTTTTCCGGAGTCTGTTTGGTGATGTCTTCACGCGAGACCACGGTCTGAAACCGGCGCGTGGAGGTTGTCGGATTGTAGCTTTTTACCGGCATGGCTTAAATCTCCGCGTATTCCGGCATCTTTTCGCCGGCTTTCAATTTCACGTAGGCCTTCTTCCAATCCGAGCGGTAGCCCTGGAACCGGCCCCGCCGCCGCAGCTTGCCCATGGTGGTCGAGGTGCGCACCGCATCCACCTTGACCTTGAACAGAGCCTGCACCGCTTGCCGGATCTGCGTTTTGTTGGCGTCCGCGGCCACTTCAAAGCACAGCGTCCGCTCGCTATCTTTCTTCGTGACGCCCTTTTCGGTCACCAGGGGCCGTTTGATTACTCCGTATAGTTCCGGCATTATTGGAGGCCCTCCGAAAGTTTCGCCGCCGCCGCTTCGCTTAGCAGGACCTTCTCATGGCCCAGCAGGTCGTACACATTTACGTCGCGGCTGGTCACCAGCTTTACGCCCTCCAAGTTGCGGCTGGAAAGCGACAGATTACGGTTGTCCGAATTGTCGACCAGCAACACCGTCTTGTTGGCTTCAAGGGTGGTCAGAGCCTGGCGCATCAGCTTAGTCTTGGGCTCGGCCAGCGCAAACTCGCGAACCACGCTCAGCTCGCCGTCGCGCAACTTAGCCGACAAAGCACTGCGCAGCGCGCCCAACTGCATCTTGCGCGGGAGGTGGTAGGCGTAGCTCCTCGGCTGCGGTCCATGCACCGTGCCGCCGTGCCGCCACAGCGGGCTGCGGATGGATCCCATGCGCGCCCGGCCAGTCCCTTTCTGCTTCCACAGCTTCTTGCCGGAACCCGCGACTTCGTGCCGCGTCTTGGTCTTGGCCGTGCCGCGGCGCTGGGACGCCAGATGGTGCCGCACCGCTTCGTACAGCAGCGCTTCGTTGACCGGCGCGGCGAATACCGCATCGGCCAATTCGAGGCTGCCGACCTTGTTGTTGCTCAAATCCAGAACGTCTACGCTCGGCATGGCTATCGCTTGGCCCTCCGTACGATGACGTAACCGCCGTTGGGACCCGGAACGGCGCCCTTCACCAGCAGCACGCTATCCTCGGTATCGACATCGACGATTTCGAGATTCCGCACCGTCACCTTCGCCGTCCCCATGTGCCCGGACATGCGCATCCCGGGGAACACGCGCGAGGGGAAGCTGGATGCGCCGATGGACCCGGGTGCGCGATGAAACATCGACCCGTGGGATTCGTCGCCGCCGCGGAAATGATGCCGCTTTACCAGGCCCGCGTAGCCGCGGCCCTTGCTGACGCCGATCACGTCCACTTTTTCCTTGGGCTTGAACTCGTCCACCAGCACGCGGTCGCCGGCCTTCATGTCGCCGTTGGCGCCCTCTTCCAGGCGGAATTCGCGCTGGAATTTAACGCCTTCAGCGCCGGACTTCTTCAAGTGTCCGGCGGCCGGCTTGTTGATGCTGGATTTCCTGGCGTACTCCATCAAGCCGAGCTGGATCGCGTCGTAGCCGTCGGTGGCCGGCGTCTTGCGCTGCACCACCACGCACGGACCGGCCTTGAGCACCGTGACCGGAACTGCCTGCCCGTCCGGCCGGAACACCTGCGTCATGCCGATCTTTTTACCTAAGATTCCTGGACTCATTTCCAAACTCCAGTCACAAACTCCGTAGCGCTACTTGAGCCGCACCGGCCCACAATCCTTCAACCCACCTCAATTCCCCACAGCACCCGAAGGTAACCGGAGGTTACTTGCCCTTGCCGAAGGCTTTAATCTCTACGTCCACCCCGGCCGGCAGGTCCAGCTTCATCAGCGCATCCACCGTATCCTGGGTTGGCTCCAAAATATCCAGCAGCCGCTTGTGCGTCCGGACCTCGAACTGCTCCCGGCTCTTTTTATCCACGTGCGGCGACCGTAGCACCGTGTACAGATTCCGCACCGTCGGCAGCGGAATCGGTCCCGCGATGCTCGCGCCGGTGCGCTTGGCGGTATCCACGATCTCGGTGGTGGATTGATCCAGGATCCGATGATCGTAGGCTTTCAGCCGAATTCGAATTCGATCTTTAAGGCTGCTCATTCTTGTTTGCTTTCCATTTTTCCCTCAGCGCCACTGCGGCGGAGCCGCCATGCCGCCGCGCCAGCGGCTTACTCGATGATTTCCGAAACCGTGCCCGCGCCGACGGTTCTTCCGCCCTCGCGGATGGCGAAGCGCAGGCCCTTGTCCATGGCCACCGGCGTAATCAATTCCACAATGAGTTGGACGTTATCGCCCGGCATCACCATCTCCATGCCTTCCGGCAGCGTCGCCACTCCGGTCACGTCCGTGGTCCGGAAATAGAACTG